>JAGXAB010000056.1 GCA_018971775.1 Cyanobacteria bacterium REEB67
AATGCAATCAGCAATGACAGCAGCACCGCTGTCGTCATCAACGCCGGTGTCACCGTTAACTCCAATGGCACGGTCCTGCTCAACACCTGCGACCTGGTCTTGAACGGCAATCTAGTGGCGCCAAACGTCATCCTCAATTGCCCGAACGCTGTCGGCACGATCGCCAACTCTACCGGCGACGTCAATCTCTCTACGGTCAAGACCCTTACCTTCAATGGTGAAAACCTGGCTATCATTGCATCAGGCAACATCATCGAGGCGGCCGGCGGCAACACCATCGACTTGCGGCCGTCCAATACTTCGACGAGCCAGAACGGCGGCAAGCTCACCTTGCTCGCAGGCTATGACTTCACCCCTGCGACAGCAGGACAGGTCGGACCGAACCTCACTACCTACACAATCGCCAGCCCCTCGACCACCGGTGGCAACATCGAGCTCGGCAACACCACCATCCAGACCGGTAGCAATATCGCCGGAGCCAATGGCGGCAGCGTCGTAGCGGTAGCAGCAGCCGGCACTGGACTGGGAGCAAACGCCGGTACGATCGCCATCAAGTCGATCGATACATCATCGACCGGCGTAGTCGGCAGCGGACCAGTAGGCAGCTCCGGTAGCGTCACTTTGATCGGCCAGGGTGGTGTCACCGTCAGCGGTGCCATCAATACCCACAGCACAGGCGGCGCGACTGACGGCAAAGTCACCGTAGCCGGTGCAGCGGCGGTAACCAAAGGCAATCCGACAATCATCGCCGGTCAGTTGACCAACGGTAGTTTCGGAGTCGGCGTAGCCAACGCCAGTGTCTCCTTCGGCTCGATCACAGCCGGTAATGCCGCCGTCAATCTGACGACGGGCGGTGCAGGCACGATCACCTCGACCGGCGGCGTCACAGCCGGCACGGCAAACCTGGCAGTCGGTTCCGGCACCGCCGGCAGCCTCGCTGCTCCGCTCGCCCTGAACGTAGCGACAATCAATGTAAGCGGTACCGATTCAAATACTGGCAAGGCTTACATCTCCGACAACCTGGCGACAGTAAATGTCGGCAACGTCTCGGTAGGCACGATCAACCTCGCCTCCAGCAACGCTAACGGCTCGCTGGTCAATGTCACCTCCACCAATGTCGCCGCCAACAGCATCACAATCAACGACGGCAAAGGCACGATCAACGTAATCAATGCCAACAACACCCTCAGCCCGACGGTAGACGTCAATGGTAAGGGTGGTACTTTGAGCCTGACAGCTTCAGCGATCACCGACACATCCAGCCTTCTGCCCATTACCTTCAGCGCCAACGGCACTGGCACCGGTGACGGCGGCTCGATCACAATCAACATCACAAGCGCTGCCAATACTTCGGTAATCGGCACCGGCGCTGGTGACATCCAGTTGAGCGCGACCGGTGTAAACGGCGGTACGGTCTCCTACACAACAGCCGGCAAGCTCAACATCGTCACCGATGTAAACGGCAATGTCGCCGGTGGAGCAATCAACGTCAGCTCCGCTGGTACGGTCAACACCCAGGAAGGCAATATCGCCCTCTCCGGCGCCAGCCTCGCCTTCGGTACTGACGGCAGCAAAGGCGATACGTCGCTCAATCTGACTTCTGGCGATGTCTCCAACCTCGGCACCGGCGGCTCGGTATCGCTGACCATCACAGGTGCTGCGGCACCGGCGGTGACCATCGGTACGACTAAGGGCGACATCAACCTCACCGCTCGCGGCGTAAATGGCGGCAGCGTCGCCCTCTCGACGACCGGCGCCCTCAACATCGTCACCGATGCAGCCGGCAATGTCGTCAACAATGGCACCTTCACCGGCTCCGGCCTGAACGTTGCTCCGACAGGCCTGAACGGCAACGGCGGTAGCATCATCCTCACGGCAAATAACTACAATCACGGTGTCACCACCGGTACGGGCAGCAACAGCGTCCTCATCGTCAATACCTCGGGAGCCAACAATGGCCTGAACGGTAGAGCCGGTTTCGCTTCAATCACCCAGACCGGAGCAGCCAATGCCGTCATCGGCACCGGCAGCAATAACTTCGAACTGATCTCTAAAGGCGGCGCTAACCCGTCCCTTACTGCACCAACAGCTCTCACCGGCAGCGGTGTAGCCTTCGCCGCAAACGGCACCGTCATCGTCAATACAAATGGCATCGACGTCACCGCTTCCGGCTCCGGCACGAACGGTTCGAACATCACCATCCAGAGCAATAGCGCCACGATCTTCAACTATGGACTGGCTACCACCAAGAACACCAACGGCGTGCTCGGCTCGTTTAACGTAGCCGGCAACGGTGGGGCAAATGGCGGTATCAACTTGATCAACCTCGGCGGCGCTGTCACCAACAGCGTAGCCATCCTCAACGTCGGTGAACTGTCGATGACGGCGGGCAGCGCTGGTGGTGTGATCATCGGTCAGAACATCGGTAATACAGCTACTTCGAGCATCACTCTCGCGACGCTCGGCACCGGCTCGATCACCGGCACCAAGACCATCCTGACCAATGCCGCCACTGGCTTGTTCTCGGTATCGTCCGCCGGCGGTACGGTCGGACCGCTCACCTTCACCTCTGGTATAGTCGCCGCCAACGCGCCTTCCGGCTCAATCACATTGACCGACAAGTCGACCAACGTAGTCACCATCCAGGCCGTGAAGGGTCAGACCAGTATCAATACCGGCCTTAACAGCGCCTTCGTCTTCAATGGCGTCGGCGGCATCGCCACTACCGCACCGATCACGGCCGGTACAGCACTGACTCTGGTAACAACCAGCACCACCAAGGGCATCGCCCTCGGCGCTAACCTCAACGCCAACGCAGTTGCCGGTGTAACGACGGTGACCGCACCGTTCGGCATCACCGCGGCACCCGGCGTCGACCTGAGCGGCGGCAAAGCGGTAACGCTCTCCTCCAGCAAGGGTGGCATCACAGTCGGCACGATCGGCGTAGCAACCGCTCCGACCACCTTCAGTGCAACGGCCTCCGGTAATATCATCAACACCGGACTTGTCCAGGCGACGACGACAATCACCGAGCGTCAATCCGGTACCGGAGCCTCCGGCATCATCGTCGACGGCAACATGGAGACCAGCTCCTCATCGACAACTATCGGTGGTATCACCTTGACGGCAGCCGGCACGAACGGTGTAATCGCTCTGAACGGCACCGACATCGGATCAGGCAGAAACATCAACATCACGGCCAACAAAGGCAACATCCAGGTCGGCAGTATCGGTGCCCTCGGCAAGACTCCTCAAACAGTCATCCTGACAGCTCTGAATAACATCACCAACCTGGGCGCCGTTGATGTCGTCAATACCTTGACCGAAAGAAACAGCAGCACCACATCCGGTATCTTCGTCGACGGCAATATCTCCGTCAGCGCTGCTAACGGTGTGGCCACACTCACCGACGCCGGTTCGGGCGGTATCGTAGCCCTCAACAAGACAGTCGACATCAGCGCCACCAAGTCGGTGACACTGAGCGCTGCCAAAGGCGGCATGACAATAGGCTCGATCGGCACCGGCCTGACCACCGCTCTAGTCAAAGCAACCTCGCTCAATGCCATGAACGAACTGGGCAGCATCAAGTCCGGTACGTCCATCACGCTGGCGACCACCTCGACAACAGCCGGTGCAATCAGCGTCAACAACCTGGCTACCACAAACGGCGTCATCTCGGTGACAGCCGCCGGCGGCAAGCTCCTCGTTGATGCCGGAGCGGTAATCAATGCCAACGCTACAGCCAAGGCAACGATCACTCTCGAAAACAAAAACACCACGACCGGTACGATTGAAGTCGGCGCCGGCGCCCAGATCACTAATAAGGGCGCAACCGGCACCAACGTCAACATCGTTATCGGAGCTGTACCTGGTTCGCCTGTAGCAGGCACCCTGCCGGTACAACCAGGTCTGACCTTCACGACCTCGACGACTCCTGCGACCAGCTTCTACTTCGGTAAAAACGGCGTTACCTTCAACTCCACCGCGACCAATCTGATTAACGTCAATTCGATCGCCGGCGGCAAGGTAATCTTCAATACCGGAACTGCTGCTAAGACCGCCATCCAAATAGACGGCGGTGTAACCGGCGGACCGGCAACCGTAATCACGGCCGACCCGCCCGCAGGCTCAGCCGCTCCTTCGGCAGCTGCAGTCTCGCAGGCCAGAGCTGAAATGATGAACGCCATCAACCCAGCCCCGACTCAAAACAACAACGCCACATTCACTAATGGCGTTGCCCAGGGAGCTACACAAAATGGCGTCGCCACCAGCTCGAACGCAAGCGCTCCCGTATCGCTATCGCTGATCAATACTGCTCCTCTCGCTACTGTAAACACCAGCGCTCTCACCACCGCCGGTGCAATCAGCTCCTCTATCGTAAATGGCGCCGAAGCCTCCAATGCCACCACGGCATCGAGCACACGCACCCTCTACGGCAAGGCTGAAGCAGTCGAAACGGCCGCTGATGTACCGTCCGAATCGACCTTCATAGGCAGAAGCCACGGTGTAGTCGGCGAAATCGACGCCACTGTCATGGCTGACGCTGAAATGGGCCTGAGCGGCGGCAAGGTTGTCGAATACTCCGCTAAAGGCGACGCCAACGAGCGCGTTCTCACCCTGCGCAAAGGCAACATGGTTGTAGCTCCGAAGGTCGACACCGTTGTCGAAACCGCCTTCGGTAAAGTAACCGTCGCCGCCAAGTCGATGGCCCTGATTATGGCGATGCCTTCCGGTACTGCCGTATTCAACCTCGATGACAGCCGCAAGAACAGCGTCGTCGTGAGCATCGGCAATTCGTCGGTAACTCTCACACCGGGTCGCCACACAACGGTCACCTCGCGTGAAGTAGCTGCCTTCGAAATGGTCAACGCCGCTGAAGGCGTCGCCCACCGCAACGTATCGTCCAAGACATTCGACGGCGGCCTGCAAGCCTTCTCGTCGGAATTCTCGATGCCCAGCGCCCTCGGTAACGTCAAGCAATTGAGAGAGCTCTTCAACTCCAAGCATCCGGAAGCTCAGCGCCTCGCCGGTCACCTGGCCAAGACGACTGCGATCATGAGCCAACTGCAAGGCGCAGGCCACGCAGCCGGCGAGTATCAGCTCTATCAACACCCTCGCATGACCGCCATGGGCTTGACCAAATAACTGAGCCGAAAGGCCGAACGCTGATAGACCACTGAAATTAAAACGCCCGGCTCCTAATGAGTCGGGCGTTTTTTCAATGAATGGAGAATCATACCTGAATCACGTATAATCAAACGTAATATGCGTAACCTGCAACTACTTGATGCTCTATTCCCCAAGACTCGCCAGAGAGTTATTGGGGCGCTGTTCATTCACCCGGACTTATGGCGTTATCAAAACGATCTTGCCGGTGAGCTAGAAGTTTCACCTTCAAGTTTGCAAAAAGAGATCCAGCAGCTGATAGCGACGGAAATACTGGAGATTGACCAAAAAGGTAATCGACTATATTTCCGTCCAAATAGACGATGTCCAATTTTTGGAGAATTGTTCGGACTGGCTGAGAAAACATCCGGATTGGCAACCGCCATTGAAGCCTTCCTCAGACCATTTTCAGAGCGTATTGCCGTTGCGTTCATCTACGGATCAGTAGCCCTGAGGAAGCAAAAATCAGATAGCGACATCGATCTAATGATCATTGGCGATGTCGAGCTTATAAAGCTCGTAAAGCCGCTGGCAAGCGCGGAAAAGAAGTTGAAACGCGAAATAAATCCACACTTGTTTTCAATCGATGAAGCAAACAAGCTGCTAGAATTTCCCAACCATTTTTTTAAAACCGTATTGGCCGCACCGAAGATAATGCTGTTGTGTAATGACGATAAACTTAGCAGAGCTTTTAAAAGATCAGACACTGAAGCCGCACAAGACCTCACAGTCTGAGCTGGATAGCCTGCGCCAAGTCGTATCTCGAGAATTGAAAGACGCTGCCATTGAACAATTATCCACAGATCGTCGTTTCGCTTGTTATTACAACGCCGCTCTCCAATTGGCACATATGGTGCTTGCAGCAGCCGGCTATCGCATAAATGCTAACAAAGTCGGACATCACAAGGTTACTTTGGAAATAGCGGGAGAGATTCTAGGGGACGACGCGGTAGTCGCAATCAACTTCTTTGAGATGTGCCGAAGGAAGCGTCACAGTCTTCAATACGTTTCCGCCGGAAGCATTAGCAATGCGGAAATAGAGCAAATCAAGGCACAAGCAAGCGCGTTTCGCCTCTTCGTCGAGAAATGGTTATCCAAGAACACAAACTTTTCTTGAAGAAAGAGATTATTTATAAAGCAGCATCTGCGTGCATCTAAACAGCGCCAGCACTTTGTGAAACTCGCCGCCGACCACAGTCGCATCCCACACCTGTGTAGTTTTGCCGCCGTGAATCAGCTTCGCTTCGCATTCGATAAAGCCACTGGTGGCGGTGCCTAAAAAGTTGCTTTTCAATTCGATTGTCGTAAATAAACTTGCGCCCGGAGGCATGTTGGCGATCGTACCGTAGCCGCAACTCGTATCGGCCAGGGCAATTACCGTAGCTGCATGCAGATAGCCATTAGGGGCAAGAAATTCGTCCTTGATTTTCAACCGACTTTTGAGAACGCCCGGTCCAGCGCTCAATACTTCCAGGCCGAACAAACCAGGAAGCCGACCGACGCTCTTCTCATTCAAGTTTCTGACAACGGCGGCATAGTCCATTTCTAACCAGTTCTCCTGTTACAGCCGCTTTACTATAAATCAACTGGCGTTTTTAAGGATGAAACTGAATGTGCTGCCGGCACGCGGTTGACTTTCGCAGGTGATGCTTCCGCCGTGAAATTCGACGATTTTGCGACAGAGATATAGACCGAGGCCAGTGCTGGCATAGTCACGACCGCTGGCGGCCGGAGCCCGGAAGCGCTCAAACAATAAAGCCTGTTCGTCGAGTGGTATACCGTTGCCGTTATCGCGAAACAGGACTGTGGTAGCATCCAGAGACTGCTGCAACTGAACAGATACCAGCCCACCGGGAGGCGTGTATTTGATCGCATTGTCGAGCAAATTTTGCATGACTCGGCGTATCTCATCGATGTCGCAAATTACCGGTGCACTCGTCAGGGGCAAAACAAGATCGATTGAAATCTGCCGTGATTCTGCAAAAGGACGCAGTTCCTCGACCAGATTGTGGATGGCAGGACTGAGGTCATTCAATGACAGGTTGAGCTCTTTATTGCCGCTGTCGTAACGATAAACGTCGAGCAGAGTTACCACCAATTTATACATGTCTTGATTGCTCTGAAGCATCGTACTGAGCATCGCATCCTGCTGCTCTGTGATTGCTCCCAGGTCACCATCAAGCATAAACTTTATGGCCATATTAGCCGCGCGCACCGGAGTCTTCAAATCATGCGCAAGCGTGGCCACAAAGTCCTCTCGCTGCTGCATCAGCTCCTTGAGCGCTTCATCGGCCCGCATACGCTCGGTGACATCACGAGTGACCTTGCAATAGCCGACGTGTTCGCCTCTATCATTTTTAATTGCCGAATAGACGACATTGGCAAAAAACAGCGAATCGTCCTTCCGTTTGCGCCAACCGGTATCTTCATATGTGCCGTGGGCAAGAGCCTGTCGCAATGCCTCTTCCGGCTTGCCGGCCAGCACATCTTTGCTCCGATAAAAAATCGAGAAGTGCTTGCCGATTATTTCTTCGGACGAATATCCTTTGATGCGCTCGGCACCATCATTCCAGGTCGTGACAAACCCTTCGGGACTGAGCATAAAAATCGCATAGTCTTTGACGTGAGTGACGAGAAGGCGGAAGAGCTCATCGGTCTCTGTCCCGGACGACTCGGGAATCTTGCCTATACTCATAACGCGCATGCCATAAAAAGGTATTCAACAAAACCGACATCCGGAGCCGCTTTCGAAAGGCGGCTCAAGAATTCGGGCGATTCGAGAGTATGGACTTCAGTAATAACTCTGTGTCCTGAGTAATCTAATTGACTTAGAGACGTCGAAGGTTTCCTGTAATAAAATTATAGTCCGTAAGGCTCTCCTATAGGGAATATTTCTTTTGAAGTTGATTATATGTCCGTTTTGGAAACAACAAATTTAATACTACATGCCGGCGTCAGTATCGATGTTCTTCTCCTCAAACTCTCGATACCAGGCCATTATGCCGCCGGTCAGATTGCGCACATCGGAGAAGCCACAATCGCGCAAAATTCCGCATGCTTTGCGACTACGAGTACCAGAGCGGCAATAAACAACGATCGGACGCTCGCCGTGCACTTCGTCGATGCGCTCGACCAGCTCATTGAGCGGGAGCAAGTTACTGTTGCGCAAACGCATGGCACGGTGCTCCTTCAATTCGCGCACATCAATTAGCTCAATAGACTGGTCGTCTTCTTCGAGAATCGCGGCCAGCTCAGCAGCAGAAATTGACTTATCGCCACCGCCACTGCCACTGCCACTGCCACTGCCACTACCACTGCCACTGCCACTATTACTGGCTGCGCGAAAACGCCCCGCCCGTGAGTCAAGTGTGGGGTGTGCGCTTTCACTCAAGGACACAACAAGATCACCACTCGGCGAGCAAAAGGAGACACGCTCGCGCAGCAATTCGGAGATAGGCGTCGCCTGTTCCCGCCCTTCGCGCATATCCGACTGGCGACAGAGACAATTTTGGGCGCACGACAAATTAATACTCGAAAAGCGCATAGATAGACCGTCATACATGAGCACGCGACCGGCAAGACTCTCGCCGGCACCGAGCAAATATTTAATTACCTCGGTCGCTTGCAAGCTGCCGATCACTCCGGCAAGCGAGCCCAAGATGCCGGCTTCGGCACAATTTGGGATTTCGCCGGCGGCACAAGCCGGAGCATCGGCGCCGGCGGACAACGAAGCTTGGGGCGTCTGCGGATAGAAGCATCTGTAGCAAGGTCCTTCCAGACCGGCACAAAAGAGACTGACCTGACCTTCAAAGCGATAGAGCGAACCAAAGACAAAAGCCTTGCCCTGGGTCAGGCAAGCATCACTAATGGCATACCTGGCGGCAAAATTATCGCTGCAGTCGACAACCAGATCATAATCAGCGAGGATTGTCTCGGCATTTTTTTCATCGATAAATGCTCTGTGCATATTGATTTTGACGTCCGGATTGAGAGCAATAAGCCTGGTTCTAGCCGCTTGCACCTTGGCCTGACCGACCTGCTTTTCGCTGAAAATCACCTGTCTTTGCAAATTGGATCTGTCGACTGTATCAGCGTCTACTAAGCCAATTGTGCCAACACCAGCGGCGGTGAGATAAGACGAAACCGGCGCCCCGAGACCACCTACACCGACAATCAAGACACGAGCCGCGAGCAAACGGAGCTGGCCGTCGTCACCGACTTGTTCGAGAATGATTTGGCGTTTGTAACGTTCCCTTTGATCGCGCGAAAGTTTCACCGGCAAGTCACTCCGAGATAGGCTCTGAAGCTGACTCTGAAGCTGACTTTGAAGCCGACTGTGGAGCTGACTTTGATAGCGGCGGGGCAGTCACCTGGCGTGAAGGCAAAGAGGGTTTCTCAGCCGAAACCACTGGTATCAATCGCCTGCGGCAGCCGGCGCAAAAGACACGCAGGGCATTTGGACGAAAATATTTGATTTCAGCAAACTGACGGTCATGGCTGACATACATGCGATCGTCGCTGATACCGCGGTAGGCGATGTGCACGACGTTATCGCAGCAGGGATGTGGTTCTGCTGCTAAACGAGCCGCCTCCTGCTTTTCACGCTTGATCGCCTTGAGAGCCCGGGCAAATTCCAGCGGCGACTTTTTGCTATCTGTCGCTGCAGCTTTATTTGTCGCTGCCGCTTTATTTGTCTTAGCCACTCTTTCAATTTCTGGTGAATCGGTCATCCTTCCTCCTTTTAGCCTGATCAAAAGGTCCTGCCGGTGCTGCCGGTGCTGTCGATGCTGTCGGTGCAAGCGGTGGTTGCCGCCGGTCTAGCCGGTTTCGCCGTCGCTCCGACGCAGCGGCAATTGAATCGTAAAAGTCGAGCCACGACCAACCTGCGAATCTACGTCCATGGCGCCGTGGTGGCGGGCGATAATTTCGCGCACGATGGCCAGACCAAGACCGGTGCCGCCTTTTTCGCGGGTGCGCGCTTTGTCGGCACGGTAGAAACGATCGTAGATGTGCGGCAGATCGGCAGGGTCGATACCAACCCCGGTGTCTTGAAATTTGAGTTCTACTCTTTCGCCGCTCAGGGGTCTGGCCGAAACGCTCACCGAGCCGCCATCGGGAGTGTAGTTGATGGCGTTTTGCAAAATGTTGATCACAGCGCGCTGCAACTGACTGCCATTGCCTAGGACATTGAGATCGCTGCCGCCGGCACTGTCGAGGGTGACTTGAGTGGATATGGAGATTTTCTTTTTATCGGCCTGGGGACGCAGTTGTTCGATGGAATCGTTGACGAGCTGGACGATATCTACTTCTTCTTGATAGTTGGAATCGAGACCGGCATCAAGCTTGGAGATATCGAGCAGATCCTGAATCAAGCTGGTCTGACGCTCGACGAGACGCTCGAGCGACTGCAGAAATTGAAAGCGTAGCTTTGGATCTTCGCTGGCGCCGGCCTGCAGTGCTTCGACAACAGAACCAATCGCCATCGTCGGCGTTTTCAATTCGTGGCTGGCGTTGGAGATAAACTCCTGGCGCACTCTCTCTTGCTCGCGCAAACGGCCAATCATCTGGTTGAAAGAAAGGCAGAGTTCGCCGATTTCATCCTGCCTGCGCACCGGCAAGAAAGCCGAGAAGTCGCCTGAAATAGAAATCTGCTTGGCCAGCGCGCTCATTTCCTGGACTGGTTTGTTGACGCGGCGGGCCAGGAAAAGACTGATGAAAACTGTGATTACACCGGTGCCGAAAATAATTTCCAGAAAAACGATCAGATCTTTTTGCAAGCGCCGCTCGATGTCGGTGAGCTGCACGCCGACGCGGATAACACCGGTGGTGGCACCCATGGAGCGCACCGGACAGGCGACATAGAGCATGTTCAAATTGTTTTGCGGCTCGCTGCGCGTTGATTTCGACACGACACCGGCGAGGGCTTCGTTGATTTCTTGCTCGTTGGAGAGATTTTCTTTTTGCGTGATTGGTTGCGAATCGGCAAGCAAACGCCCGTCCTTATCGACGACGACGATCGAGACACCGAGACGCGAAGCACGCCTGTCGACGGCGGCCTGGATGCGCTGGCGCGAAAGCGGCGAATCGATGACGAGGTCATTGTCGATTTCCAGACCGAGGTTGAAACCGACGACTTCCATCGTATTCTGCAGGTCGGTGAGCGACTCTTTGCGGATGGCGACGAGCGCCCACAGGCTGACCGCGACAAGGGCAATCGTGATCACCAGCAGATAAGTAATCAGCAGTTGGTTAGCGAGACTGCGAAATAACCACTTGTATAAAATACGGTCGAGGAGATTCAAAAGCTGTCTGGCCCCAGTTTTACTCGAAGACATTATCGCCGGTGGAGCTCAAACTATCTACATTTAATGATTTCAGGGCAAATATTGATTTCAGCGCAGATTGAGCACGGCCAATTCATATCGGTCCATGTCGGTCCATAGCGTTTCATGGCATTTCATGGCGCTTCATATAAGGAAGGACGGGTCAAATTGCCGGCAGCCGCCTGTCGCCTCCGGGAGACAGGAAGAAAGTCTAACCTCGTTTTTACAAGAGCGCTGACAAGGCACAGGATGGCGCTATCATCCGGCTTTCCGACGTCGAAACAAGAGCACTTGTACTGCTTGACCTGCGATCTTTCAAATGGATTGGCCCCCTTTTGTGGGAAACTAATCCATAATCACTATAATCTTTTTTGTTGGTTAGTCAGCCTCAAGAATCTAATCAAGTGCTCTGACTCCAGGGAGGTCCTGTTTAGAAATGTCCGTCGCAAACGTTACCGATTCCACCTTCGAGCAGGAAGTACTGAAAGCTGATATTCCAGTGCTCGTAGACTTCTGGGCTCCGTGGTGTGGTCCGTGTAAAGCCGTAGCTCCCGTCGTTGAGGACCTTTCGAAAGAGTATGAAGGAAGACTCAAAGTAGTCAAACTGAATACAGACGAAAACCCCAAGACCGCTCAGGCCTACAAAATCCGTGGTATCCCCAGCCTCTTCCTGTTCAAAAGCGGACAGGTTATTGAAGAAGTTGTGGGTGCCGTTCCCAAATCAACCCTCGCCTCCGCTATCAACAAGCACGTATAAGAGGTTTATCCCCCGGCGGGGACTGAAAGGAGTAGTTTCAATGCAATTTCAATCGTCGAATCTTCGCTCATTGGCGCTTTCTGCAGCGCTCTTGGTGGGATTCGGTCTTGTTTCCACCTCACCCAGTGAAGCGGCGACAAAAAAACATCATAGACATCATCATCACACAGCAGCCTGCAACCACCTCGGCAACGGCATCGTCGGCGTCGCTTCTAAAAACAAGGACCTCACCACGACTGTCACCGCCATCAAAAAGGCTGGTCTTGTAGGCGCCCTCAGCGGTCCTGGTCCTCTGACCGTATTTGCTCCGACCAACGAAGGTTGGGCCAAAATGCCCAAGGATCAACGTGAAGGTCTTATGAATGACCCCAAACGTCTCAAAGATGTCCTCACCTACCACGTAGTCAAAGGCAAATTTGATGCTGCTGCCCTCGACGGCAAACGTTCGATCAAGACCCTTGAAGGTCAGGATTTGATGCTTGACAATAAAGACGGCAAATTGATTGTTGATGGTTGCATCGTAACCACACCCGACGTCAAAACCTCCAACGGCATCGTCCACCTGATCGACGCTGTTGCCATGCCCGAGCGCGGCAAATAAGGCCAAAAGCCTTCTGCCCGTAGCTTTCAGCACGGAAGCGAAAAGAATAAATGAAAACAGGCGGGCATTTTGTCCGCCTGTTTTTTTGCTTATAACCTAAGCTCAGGGTATTTCCCCGGTAAATGTCGGTAATGGCGGTGTGTAAAAGTTATGAGGCTGTGCCAATATATAGGTAGTTAAGCCAGTTAACCGGCTAAATGAATATAGAGCCCAAATCAATTTAGAGCCCAGTACTTGAGGCCGGCCCAGATAGGGAAGTAGACAGTAAGAATGAAAGAATTAGTAATAGGCTTTCTGATCGCTCTTTTCGTCAGTAGTTACATGAACAGCAACGCTCCAGCGCCGTTTCAGAATGGCTGGAACTTCGGTGCCGCCAATCTCGGCCTGCCGGATCCGATCAACGACGTCAACGCCGGCACCTTCCAGGGCGAAGTGCTCGACAGCCACACACCTGTCCTGGCCGAGTTTTATACACAAAGCGACCCGCACAGCACAGCGATGAAACCGGCGCTAAGTCAATTGGCCACCGAGAGTCAGGGTTTTGTCAGAATCGTCAGAATCGACGCCGATGCAAACGCTGCCTTGACTCAGCGCTACGACATCAAAAGCTATCCATCCTTCGTTCTTTTCAAAGAAGGCAAGGCCGTAAATGGCACCTCGGGAGAAATGGAGAAGAAAGACCTTGAAAACTGGGTCAAAAAAGAGCTCGATATTCCCACCAACCAGTAAACACAATGAAATATCTGATTATCCTTGTCTTAGTCACCATTGCTTCATCCGCCCTGGTCAATTTGCATGACGTGGGAGCGATTCCCGCCAGCATCGCCGATATCAAACCCGGATCGCTGGGTCTCATCCGCCCGGAAAGCGGCATTGGCGAGATAAAAGTGACAGAAGCAGCCAGGACTACGCACTATGCGACACAAATCACCGATAAACACCCAGGCCGGGAAACAGCCGACTTTCCTCACTTTGGCAATAATTAGGAGCTAGTTCTAAGTCATGAAGAATTGGGTTAAATGGACATTTCTTATACTCTGGACGCTGCTCCTGATTTTTACGGCGCAATTCTGGAACCCCTTCGTCTCAGTCGGAGCGCTGCTCAAGTACACGGTAGTGTCGGTGGTAGCGGCCGGCGTTTATGGCGCGCTTTTCATCATCATTCAGTTTTACATCATCCTTCAGATCATTTTTCCACTGCCTCCCAGAGCCGATTCCAAAGCGCCAAAGAGTGTCTGGAAAAAATCATTTAAATGGCTTTTCAAAGAATCTCCGATCAGTCCTAAGGCTCCGCAAACCCTTGCGGAAATGACCGGCAACGATAAAGCCAAGATTGAAATCAAAGAAGTAATCGACATCCTCGCCAAGTCCACTCACTACGAGGAGTCCGGAGCGCTCGTGCCCAAGGGCATGCTCTTCATCGGACCTCCCGGTGTCGGCAAGACTCTCTTTGCCAGAGCGATCGCTAACGAAGTCGGCGTGCCTTTTTACGTTGTCGACGGCGGCAATTTCAGCGGTTTGATCATGGGTCTTGGCGTACTGAAGTTGAAGACTCTCTTTAATAAATTGAAAAATCACGACCGAGCCATCCTCTTCATCGACGAAATCGAATCGATGGGCTCGCGCAGACAGCAGGACCAGGGCTTCGGCGGCATGGCCGACATGAACATGACCCTGAACACATTGCTCACCGAAATGGATGGATTTCACGGATCGCGTTTGATGGTCATTGGTGCCACCAATAATGACTCGATGCTTGATCCCGCTCTGATGCGTGCAGGCCGCATGGATAGACGCATCTACTTCCAGATGCCGACGACAGAAGAGCGCACAGAACTTTTCCGTTATTATCTCGGCAAAGTTGTCTGCGATCCGTCAATCGACTACGAGCAGATTACGATGCTGACCAATGGTTATTCTCCGGCAGAAATCGCCAACGTCGTCAACGAAGCTGCTCTTATCTCGAGACGTCCAGGCAATCCGTCAACGGTTAACACCGAGATGGTTTTACAGGCGCTAGACCGGGTTTCGGTCGGCCTCGAACGTTCTGTCGGCAATACCGGCGTCGAGCTTATCAATCACGATCCGACGATCAAACTCGCCGATGTTGTCGGTATCGACGATGTGAAAAAAGACATTGCCGAAATCGTCGACTTCCTGCAACGCGGTGATGAGTTGCGCAAAATCGGCGCCAAATTGCCTGCCGGCGCACTGATGATCGGACCACCCGGCGTTGGCAAATCGATGCTGGCCAAAGCGATCGCCAATGAGGCCGGTGTGCCGTTTTTCGGCTTATCCGCCTCGACTCTGATCTCGATGTTTAGAGGACAGGGGGCGGCGAAAATCCGTGCCCTTTATACGCAAGCACGCAAGAGTCCGGCAGCAATAGTCTTTATCGACGAAATCGATGCCATCGCCGGCGGTGAAGGTGTGGAAGGGGCATTAGGCGGCCAGCGCTCGACCGAGCTCAACCAGATCCTCGTCGAGCTCGACGGCTTGGGACGCAGCAATGTTGTCACCATCTGCGCCACCAACAAAGAGGCTACTCTCGATTCTGCCTTCTACCGCTCCGGCCGTTTCGACCGCAAAGTCTACATCGGCCTGCCCGACAAAGAAGCACGCAAGTCGCTTTTCAAAAAATATATCGGCAAGATCAAACTTGCTGCTGAACCGGATCTCGACAAGCTGGCCAAACTTTCAGTCAATTTCTCCGGCGCCGACGTAGCGGCCTGCTGTAACGAAGCGGCTATTTTGGCGGTGCGCAACGGTCAGACGACCGTTACCGAAAAAGATCTGGAAGATGCAATCGACAAGGTCTCGGTTACGGCCGGACATAAGATGAATACCGGCGGTATGAATCTTTCTCGTGTCGCAGACCTGAACGTCAAACTCGACGATATCAAAGGTATGGAAGAAGCTAAAGCTGAAGCAGCCGAAGTCGTGGCCATGCTCAAACATGCCGAACTAGTCGCCAAGTCCGGCTTGAAAGCGCCCAAGGGCGTATTGCTGGTCGGTCCGCCCGGCACCGGCAAAACGATGCTGGCCAAGGCGATCGCTAATGAAGCGGGCGTTTCCTTCTACGCTCTGTCGGGTGGAGACTTCCAATCGATGTGGGCCGGCGTGGGAAGCAACCGTGTGCGCATGGTCTACGAACAAGCGCGTCGCAGCGGGAAACCGGCCATTGTTTTCATCGACGAGATTGACGCGATCGGCGGCAAGCGCGGACAGGATTTTGGTGGCGGAGCGATTCAAGATTCCAACAAAACACTCAACCAGCTACTTGTCGAAATGGATGGCTTTGGCAAGCACAAAGTGCTGACGATAGGCGCCACCAATAATCCGAATCTCCTCGACGGCGCCCTTCTCAGAGCCGGTCGTTTTGACCGTCAGATCGAAGTCGGCCTACCCAACCTCGAAGCTCGCGAAGCCATCCTCGCTCATTATCTCAAGGAAAAAGAGCTGGATACGACGGTGCATCCGCTCGAGATCGCCCGTATGACCGTTATGGACAGCGGTGCCGACCTGGCCAACATCGTCAATGAAGCTGGCTTGATGGCTATCCGCAAAGGTTCTCTGACAATCACTCACAAAGATCTGGTTAATGCCATCCAGCGTGTCCACTTCGGCCTGAGCCGCAGCGGCAATATCGGCTTGGAAGAACTCTGGGAAACCGCCTACCACGAGGCCGGACATACAATCGTTGCTTACGTGCGCAACCAAAGAGCGCGCATTCAGGTAGTGACGATCGTCCCCACCGGCGGAGCGCTTGGCTATATGTGGCCCGTCGATAAAGAAGATCGCTTCCAGCGTGCCCAGAACAAGCAGGATCTGCTCATCGACATCGAAGTCAGCCTCGGCGGTTTCGCAGCTGAAAATATCTACAAACAGACCACGACAAATGGCGTCAGCTCTGATTTGCAGAGAGTGGCCAGCGTCGCCAGACAGATGGTAAAAAGCTGGGGCATGGGCTCATTTGCCTTCAATACCGAAGTCGCCTACGGTGGCTATATATCGCCGTCGTCCGGCTCCCGCACCGGTTTTGCCTCGACAGGCACTGAAGCGCAAATCGAAAGCGAAATCAAAAAAATCGTCGACGATTCACTCGAGAATGTCCGTAAGCTCCTGCTCTCCAAACGCGCCGAGCTCGATAAAATCGCCACAGCTCTCGTAGAAAAAGAAACCCTCTACTACAAAGATCTGGTCGCAATTTTAGAACCGCATCGCACCGAAGATGAAATCAACAAAGAAATCGCCTCGATGTCGGAGCGCAAACTGGTCGGCACACCGCCCGTCGTCAATCTCGACTTTATGCCCGGACTCGCGGGAGCAACCGGTAATGGCAACGGCACAGCGGCCGGCGCGGGCAGCAGTGGTGGCGGCCCTGGTGGCAGTGCCCCGGGTGGTGACGGCGGCATTCTCAAACTCGATCCGCCTAAAAACGAAGACGGCTAATACTCCGTATGGCCTCCTGTCTAGAATACAAAGCCATGGTGAGCGCCGCGACGATAGCAGCGCTCACTGCATTTTTGGTTTTAGAAGCGCAGGCGCAACCAGGGCAATTACCGGTTGAAAAATCTCAGCCCGAGAAGATGCAAACGCACGCCATGTCTAACCCTTTCCGGATCATTGACGTCAGGTCACTGCCGGGCTTCGATAAAAAATTCGAGCAGGCGCAAAGATTTGCCGGCGCTGACGCAGCCTACAGCATCAAACTCTCGCCGACAAAATCGCTCTGGCTTTTCGGCGATACCTTCGTAGATGTAGAAAACGCAGAAGGCGCCGCAAATTCGTCCGGTGATCGCCGAGAAAAAGACCGCAAACACTGTTCGATGATACGCAACAGCATCGCCATCGACAATCCTCAAAAAGCCGACAGTCAGCCTCGCTTTTATCTCAAGCGTCCGGGCTTTTTCACACCGTCGTCCGGAAATTTCTACTGGCCTGGTGACGGCCTGATGCTGGACGGCAAACTCTATCTCTTCATGCACGAAACCGAAAACGCACCTAAAAATCCGCCGCCGTATCAATTTAGTCCACTCACGGATCATTTGCTGGTCGTCCAAAATCCACAAGCTGCCCCTCAAACCTGGCAGGTCAAAGACATCCGCCTGGGCAACCGCGCCTCCCAGATCCAGATCGGTACCGCCTGCCTGCAAGAAGGTGATTATCTCTACATCTATTGTGCCAACTGCGCCTGCGGCTTTGGCCTGAACAAAAACCCGACCGCGCTGGCGCGCCTTCGTCTGACGGATCTGAAAGTCGGCATCGGCGAAAAAGCGCAAAGCCTCGAATCAAAAATGCAATGGTACTCAAACGGCTGGCAGGCTAAACGCGAATTTCTCAGCACACTCTGGGAAGATGGCGCCTCTGAAATGAGCGTGACAAAACTAACCGGCCTGAAGGGCTTCTTTGCCTTTTATCTGCCCTTCGGCAATAAGGCTATCATGATGCGCCATGCCGACCGTCCGGAGGGCCCCTGGAGCCTTCCTATCGCTGTGTATAAGCTTCCCGCCAGAAGCCGGGATATTATTTACTACAGCGCCAAAGCCCACCCCGAATATTTGCTAAAAGACGGCGATCTCCTGCTCACCTATTGCGACAACAGCGGCAACTTCAACCAGGTATTAAAAGACAGGCGCTTATATTTCCCCCGGGCGTTCAAAATAAAAATAGTCCCAAACAGCTCCCAATAGTGCGAAAACCTCGCAGCCAGATGCCAGGCGCGGAGCAAGACTGTGGCTAGTTATTTGATCTCGTACAAGGCACGTATGCTGCTCGCATCGCGCTTGCTCGGGTACTCGACATAAGGCGGATGGACAAAGGGATACATGATATCGAGCGTATTGTTCGAGTGCGGCAGACCAAGGGCGTGGCCGACCTCGTGGATGACGACATGTCTAAAATGAGCCGGGTTTGATTCCTCGTCCCAGAATACTTCTACACGCGAAAAGCCCCGCACATCTGCGTTTTTTGAATCGTAATCACCGAGCGTCTCGCCAAGCTTGACGCCGCCGCCCTGATATTTGCTGCCGCGCATCACACCGACTAATTTGCAGACGATTTTTGCTTGCCTTTGATCGTCGACTATCTGAAAGCGCAGCCAGCCGCCGCTGGCATCGCGCCAGCGTGTAAAAGCATCGATTACCGCCTGCCGAAAAGGTGCTTTCAGCTCCGGCATTTCCGGGTCCGACCAGATCGCCACTTTGATCGGAAAGTCCGAGCGCTGCCAGGCAAGATCGGCTGTCGGACTGGCATAAGAGGCAGAGTAGGGATCGCCCAACTCATAAAAGGCGGCGATACTGTTAAGCGCACCAGTCGCCATCTGAGACTCGGGCGAGAGCGGTCCGGCTTTGCTTTTGATTTGTTCGAGGACAGCAATAGCGTCTTTGAAGCGCCCCTGATAAACGTAGACCTGAGCTATTTCGAAACGCGCCCGACTGTCGTTCGGATCGAGAAAAGTACACTCGAGAAATTCTTCGACAGCCTTTTGGAAACGTCCTTCCTCGGTCAAACCTCTGCCGAGGAGATAATGAAATTTCGCCACCTTCGGCTCGCGGCGCACAGCTTCGCTGAGGAGGAGGTCAGCCTCTTTATGCTTGTACTGACGAGCAAGCAGACGGGCATTTTTGACCAGGTCGTCTGTAGAGATGTCGGCATAAGCTTTGGGGATATTAGCCGGCCTTGCGACCGGCTCAGTTTTACCGGACAAGGATGGGCGGTGTGACACCACAGGCGGTGTCGGCCTTTTGGTGGTAAGTTGTGCCGCAATTGCAGGTGAGATTAACAAGGGCAGGTCGATACCGTTGATGATACGCTCCGGTATCGGCAATCCGCTGAGAAGAAAGCCAAATACAGCCGCGGAAAAGCACCCAGCAATTTTCCAATTATCCCGCCTTGTCGCCATCTTTCATACCAGAAACAGTCTACATATACAGATTAGCTTATTCAGCGCGGCCTGCTACGCCTCAGGACGATGAACAAAGATGTGCCATTCGTCTGTATCGATTTTCTGTGTCCAGTATTGTAGCCCACGTAATTCCCATATATCGAAAAGAGGCTGTGGCTGCCACTTGTGTTTAATTCCAATTACCTCACCAGGCCTTAACGCATTTACGGCAATATTTATTGGTGGCATGGGATCGTCTAATTTTTGATCACCTGGCAAAACATCTACCCACTTTATTTGAGCCTCACCTAAGTCGGCCATCCAAACCGGCGGCTGTTCAGATGAAGTTGGCACAGCCGCTAGACTATCCCGTATTTTTTCTAGCGGCTGCCCGGCAAGTGAATTGATCTTATCCAGAAACTCTTGGTCTGGAATATTGACCATGGCTGCCAGTCGTCTGAGCGTTATGCGAGCGGGCATAACCCGCCGCATTAGCGGATTGCGTAATCGCTCAAAATCGTGCGGATTGAGACTTACTAGGTAATCCAAAATTGCCGGGTTATACGTCAGCGCTTCGGCAAGCTTCGTATCACCGTTCATTTTGCTTTTTGCAAACAACTATCTTCATGCTTGTGTTCGGCGCTGTCTGTCTTTATGGAGACGCATGAGCAGGGTTGAAATGTATCTTTGCCTGCGCCACAATCGCATTTCCAACCTTCAGGAAGCGAATCGAATGATGCCTTTTTAGGATCGAGCTTCTCATGGGGTTCTTCATAAATTGCATTGCATGCTGTGCAAATGTGTCTTCCGGGCTTCATGGTGTAATCCTCCTGGATTGTTATTCTAGTATTGCTTTGACGTCACTAACTTTTTGCAGATCATCCATGAATTTGCAACCTAATTTCCATTGCTCGCGAATTGTACCTTGTACCGGATACACAGACAATGTGCCAAATGTCATTTGTATTCAAACCCCAACTAGAGGATCTGCTCATCTAGGCTCTAAACCTTCGCAATATTTGGAACTTTAGGGTCGGCACCTATCCACGCTACAATTATGCGATCCTCGCAGAGCAAGTGGTACATTTTGCATGGTGCGTAAATCTGTGTTCGTTTTCGGAGCGACTGGGGCTGTTGGAGCAAGACTCTGCCCGATCCTGGTAGACGATGAATGGCAAGTGATCGGCAGCACAAGACAAGAAGGGAAAGTCAGTTCTCTCCGCGCTCAAGGAGTCGAGCCAATTGTACTTGACGTCTTTGATACAAATGCTGTCGAAAAGGCACTGCTTCAATTTGCTCCTGACGTGGTAATTATCCAACTTACCGATCTCCCCATTGGTCTGCCCGCGGATGCGATGGAACAAGCATCTCTGCGCAACGCCAAAATATGGGGCGAATGAATCAATTTGTGGTCGATGACTCTCAAGAAGAGCTTGTTAAGTGGGACAAGTAAAGCAAGCCGTGCACTATTACGAAAAAGACGGACTACTCGAGCGCGTGCGAGCCGCTCTGGCCGCTGCCGGTCTTGGCGAAGGGACGCTCACCTGGCGCGACCTCGCACCACTGGACCAATTCCACGCCCGCGGCCTGGCGGCCACAAAGGAAATGGCCGAGCTCCTCACCCTGCCGCCACAGAGCAATTTTCTCGACATCGGCTCGGGATTGGGCGGGCCGGCCCGGTATCTGGCGGCAAATTACGGCTGCACAGTGCAGGGCATAGACCTGACCCAGTCATATGTCGATATCGCTAATTATTTGGCCGAGCGCACAGGACTGGCCGAGCGAGTCACCTTTGAGTGCGGAAACGCCACGGCATTGCCTTATGCAGATGAAAGCTTCGACGCAGCCTGGACACAACATGTGGCGATGAATATCGAGGATCGGTCGACGTTTTATGCCGAGGCGCGGCGCGTCCTCAAACCAGGTGGCAAGCTTGCCATCTATGACGTAATCGCCGGTGCGGAGGGCTCGGTACATTTCCCCGTACCCTGGTCGAACGGCCCGGAGACGAGCTTCCTGCTCAATGAGCAGGAGATGAAAACTCAATTGCTGGCGGCAGGCTTTAAAATCGACTCCTGGCTGAATCGCACCGCTGACGGTATCGCCTGGTTCGAGGATTTCCAACAGAAACAAAAGCAAAGAGCCACACCCGACGAGACGAAGACAGCCCAGCCACTTGGTCTGAATACGATCGTTGGCCCGGATCTGGCGGAGCGCACGGCAAATTTCCTGCGCAGCTTGCAAGAAGGACGGGCCGGCTTAGTGGAAGCCATACTGGTGCGCCCCTGATGCTTGCAAATATATTTAGCTGGAAGAATGGCTGATACAAGCAATCTTCCTTCTGGCAACACAAAATCTCTAAAAAAAACATTGAGAAATGCGGGGTGATTTTTCGCTTTTGTGTTTAATAATTTGTGTGGCGACCGCGACAAAAAAGGTCGTCCGAATACTAGACAATCAGAAATTTTCAAGGAGGCATTGGTTATGTTCTTCCAGGATTTTGCATCGCCTTTTGATTCTCCCGCACAGATGCGAGTGCTCCAGGACAGGCTGAGCAGGCTGGTGAATAACGCAAAAGACGTTCGCAGAAATGAATACCCACCGATCAATGTATGGGCCTCGGACAAAAGTGTTGTGATCACGGCGGAAATTCCCGGTGTTGAATTAGATGACATTGACCTGCAGGTCTGCAATCAAATCGTCACGCTAAAAGCAAAGCGCACGCAAGAAGTAGTTGACGAAACACCGACTGTGCACCGCAGAGAGAGAGGATATGGCGAATTTACACGCTCCCTCGAGCTGCCTTATGCCATCGACGCCGATAACGTCGACGCTTCATTTACGAACGGCGTCTTGCGCGTAGAATTTGCCCGAGCCGCCGTCGATCTGCCCAAACGCATCGCTGTCCAGGCTAGCGCATAGGCTTGCTCACAGGCCTTTTACGACAGCTTGAAACAAATAACTTTCCTACAAAAAACCGTCTAAAACGCAAAAAATTGATCAGGAGGTCAGCCATGACTGGAGCTATTGCTGAACACACAGCAGAAGTAACAACTACTCAAAGTGAAAACAGCACTGAAAATCGTAGATTGTATGCACCGCCGGCAGACATCTATGAAGCCAACGATAAAATTTTTGTGCTTGCCGACATGCCAGGCGTAAGCGAACAGTCGCTCGATATCACTCTCGAAAAAAATGTCCTGACCATTCAGGGCTTCACCGCCGCCAGAAGAGAAGAGGGCTTGCGACTCGTCCACTGCGAATGCCCGGACGGTAATTATCGCCGCGTATTTCTTCTGTCCGAGGAAATCGACCGGGAGCATATTGAAGCGACCGTCAGTAACGGTGTCCTGAAGCTAGTCTTGCCGAAATCACCGAAGGCGAAAGCACGAAAAATAGAAATCAAAGCAAAATAAGTGCAGTCGCGGCGAGATATAGACGAAAGAGGCAGGGCCGACCCTGCCTCTTTCAATTTCATCAGTCAAGCAAAACCCTGATCTAGAGTGGATTGCCGTAGATATTGGGCAGTCCATCATTACCACTTGCCTGGGCGGTGCCCGGAGCAGGGGGCGCTGCCGCTGCAGTCGGAGCCGGTGTCGGTGCTTTAGCGGCCGCTGCGGCTCTGCGCTTGGCGTCGGCTTCAGCTTCGATTTGAGCCGGAGTCTTGGCGGCGGACGTATCCGATCCTGGTGGTGCTATGACAGCCTGGTCGGCACCGGGAGGCGGAGGAGCTGCGGCTGCGGCTGGTTGATCTTTACCGGCTGGAGGAGCTGCCGCGGCTGGTTGATCTTGACCGGCCGGAGGAGCTGCCGCGGCTGGTTGATCTTTACCGGCTGGAGGAGCTGCCGCGGCTGGTTGATCTTTACCGGCCGGAGGCGCTGCAGGCGGCGTTATATCACCTTCACCGTTGCGATCGCCGCTGTAGAGATCGGGAGTATCGCTGCCTGGAGCAGCGGCGGCGCCGCTCGGTCCGGTTGCGTCTGTCACTTTTTTGTTGAATTCAGTCATGGCTTGCTCTACCTGAGCTTTTACCCAGGCGTCATCATGCAATTTGACCACATCATTAGGATGCAACATCAAAGATCTGTCGAGACGCCCGCCGGCGCCGTTGAGCTTGGCGAGCTGATCCGAGAGTTTTTCGACATTTGCTTCAGAGGAGATATCCTGACCAGTTTTGCGCATCGCATCGCGGGCGATCCGATCCCATCCCTGACCAGGCTGTACGGTGTATCTGGAGAGTGCAGTGAAGTGCTCCATTGCTGCTTTCTGGAAGTCAGCGGCGACTTTTTTCGGATCATCGCCGGCTTTGAGCTCGGGCATTTTGAGTTCTGGAGCGGTGCTCAGGTCAGGACCGGCAGCGGCGCGTTCGAGGCGACGATACGGAGCAGCGGGCGGAGCCGATGCATCGGAAGGAGCTGGACCAGCGCCGTTATCACCAGGGGCAGGAGCACGACGATGGACGCGTTCGCCACCGGCGGGACCGGGACTACCTGCACCATTGGCACCACCACTACCATAATAGTCGTCATAAGCGCTGCCGGGAGCGCGTCTTTGAGCGGGCCCGTATTGATCGGAGGCATCGTTCGCAGGAGCAGCCGGCGGCAGAGGACGGTTATCGGCGCCGAGCGGACGACGGTGCAGGACCTGCCCGTTGGGACCGACTACCGATGCGCCATCGCCTTGATAAGGGGCGGGCGGAGGAGCGGCGCTATCCGCGACGCGACCGGTAGCACCAATTGGATTGCCCTGGGCATCAAATCGAGCATTAGCTTGCAAAACTGGATCGGCGGGTGGAGCTGCGGCTTGAGCAGCGACACGATCGCCGGCTCCGGGAGCCTGAGCTCGGAGAGCGCCTGGGATGGCCGGCTGATCAGGAATCGGGCCGACATCGGGCAAGGGAGCGGCACTGGTTGGAGCCGGATTGTCCGCATCAACGCGAGTCATGCGACCGGCTTGAGCGCCTTGCGGAGCGTAAGAGGCAAAAAGCTGATCGACTGGACGATTCATCGCCTCGGAAGCGGCTTTTAAATTGATCGAATAATTAGTTTGTTCGTCTTCGCCATTATTATAGCCTCCCTGTCTCGGGCTTGTACCGCGCAGGGCGACACCGAGCTTGCCGTCCCATTCTCGATCGAGGGTGCGCACGGTGTCCAGATTTTCCTTATTGAAACCAAAATCGCCACGCGCCGCTCGCACTGCGTAGTCTTCCTGATAACGCTTCAGATCACCATGGCTGATTTTACCGTCGGTATCGCCGGCGCCGGACTTGATGCCGTCCAGGACAGAATAGAGACTGTGGTTGGGATCGCCGTCATTTTTGAAAAGATCACTGGTGACGTGATCAAACTTGGCCTGTTCGCGAGCTTGCTGCTCCTGCGCCAGACGCTGATTTTCAACGGTGTCACGCTCGGCCTGCCTCGACTCGAGCACTTTGTTCAGATCTTTTTCGCTAAACTCATTTTTTTGATTGCCCCAAAACGTCGTACCGGCTCTCTGTTGCAGGTCGCCGTAGTTGGACTGCAAGCTGCTGAGGAAAGCTTTCTCCAGGGCATTGGTACCAAATTGCGGATTGAGATCGGCCGCCTTGATGTGCTTTTCATCGGAGGTGGCGATTTCGCGAATATTATGTTTGGCAAATTGCTCGGACATTTCCTCGAGCGTGCCGCTCTTCTCGAGCCCCCTGGCCACAGCATTGCCATATTTGTCGAAGCCTGCCGTATCGTTGCCGTATTTGGCCTGAGCCTGAGAAACCTCGTTCATGAGCGCATTGTAGGCCTGATCTGAGCCTTTAGATAGGTCACTGCCCGCCTGAACTGCTTTCTGGACTTCAGGTTTCAGCTCTTCGTTACCATGATGCTCGGACATATTCTCGACTCCTCAAAAAAAACAGAGAGCGGGGGACTCTTCAGTTATTCCCGGACAACGCCGCCGGGGAAACTACTTTACTAGTCAACAGCGCCAGTGACGTTGGGACCATAAACTTGCCAGGTGAACAAAACATGAGTTGACATCTCCAGTGTGACAAAGACCACACTTTATGTCATTGGGAAAAATACGTAGCAAGAGCCTTTAATTGATTAAAATGGGGCTGATGACTATGGAACCCGACTCAAATATTGCCAAAAATCCTCCGATCGAGGCGCTGGATCACTTCCAGCCCAATGGCGACCGCGATTCTTTAGACCGGGCCATCTTCTTTGCCACGGCTACGGCAGCACTGTCAGCCAACATACTGACCAATTATATTCGTTACTGCCTGGCCACCCAACCGGACGATTCGTCTTTTCCCACCCGCGAAAAGACCTTCAACCAGGCCGCCAAAGAAATTCTCACCATCAATATATGGTTGACACTTCTGGAGAGCTGCGGCGAGGTCGTGCCCGAGTGGTATCGCACTTTTACCCATAACGCCTTCCGCGCCGCCGATGAACTGGCCAAAGAACCGGCAGTCTCCGACGTCTTCGAGACCTACCCGGTGGAAGCAGGGATCATCGCCACATTGCAGACTCTTTCTCTCAATCTCTGTCACAAACTGGATCTCGGCGCCAGTCGACCGGAAGCGGTACTGGCCCTCGGCGATTTGATCTTCGACTCGGCGGCCCAGCGTATCGGCCTGCTCGAATTTTCGCTCCGCCAGCCAATGCTCACCCTCGATACCTGGGTAGCCGACCTGACCAACGAAGCTTTTTCATCTATATAAACGTCTAGATAAGGGACTAACCCGGCGGGTTGAAAGCAAAGAGGAAAGTGGTCACAAGGTTGAAGCCGGCGTGGCCGATTATCGTCGTCGTCGTATTGGTAAAGCGACGCACCAGGCCCATGCAGCAAGACCAGAGGGCGACGTGAATGATCAAGATCGGCGCATGGGCAAATTGGGCGTGCAAAATGCCGTGCAAGAAAGCGGCTGGCACTATACCAAGAGCCGGCTGTAAACAGCCGCGGATCAGGGTTTCTTCGCCGATCCCGGCGCAAAGCGCCGTCGCCAGAGCGAGGACGATGGCCGGACCAAGGCCGGTGGCGGCAAAAGTGCCGGAGTTATAGCCGGAAATTTGACTGGCCATATTGCCGGCCCGATCATGGGTGAAGAGGGACCAGACCAGGTCAAAAGCAAAAGTAAAAGCGACCAGCCCGAGGCCGATGCCGACCTGGGTGGTCGTCGGCTTTTCCCAACCGAGCCTGGAGAAAAGCTGACCCCAATTGCGTGCCACCCACATGCCGGCGCCGCAGAGCGACACCAGCACCAGACCCAGACCGTTGTAGCTGAAGAGCTGGTCAATGGGCAGAGGCATACTTGGCAGCGGGATGGCCGGGGCATCAAAAGAACTGAAATCGGTATTGGCTAAATAGAGACCGAACGTAGTCACATAAATGAAGGCGCCAACCATATGAGGAATGGAAGTGGGTACGAAAATACGCCTGTCGATCACCGAGGCCCAGACTTTCATCTTGTGACGCAGGGGACCGGTGAGCACACGCAGGGAAGCTACACCGTCGACGACTGTAAGGACACGAGAGAGGATTTTGCGGAAGGGGAGGAAGAGCAGAAGCGCGCAGGAAACGGCCATCCAATTAGTTACTTGATAGACCCAGGCGCTGCTCGCGCTCGTCGCCGGCATCAGAAAAGTGAGGCCGGAAAGCAGGGCGATAAAGGCGATAAACAAGCGCAGAAGCCATTCCAGCCAGCGATGCTTGGTTGCACCCTGAGCCATCAGGCCGAGGATACAGCAGACTACGATGGGAATAAGTTCGGACACGCTCGAGGCCCCTTAAGCGAAAA
This sequence comes from Cyanobacteria bacterium REEB67, assembly GCA_018971775.1. GTDB lineage: Bacteria > Cyanobacteriota > Vampirovibrionia > Obscuribacterales > Obscuribacteraceae > REEB67. The sequence continues at coordinate 27,511 of JAGXAB010000056.1, forward strand.
TGAGTGAAAGAGACAGTTTTAATCTATAAAAGGCATGATAGTATATTGTCAAGGTCCGAAAGTGTGAGTATCTTCTATCATAGGGGCAAACTGATAAGTTAGCCCAAATCTTGGGAACAACGTAAAAGGATAGACGTCCAGCAAAGAAGGTCCGCAAACCGAAAACTGTTTTGGGATAGATTTGCTAACTCTCAAGACGTATTTTATAAATGAAACAAGCGACAGAATTAACGGAAGTTCGGAGGTAGAGAGAGATTTTTATGAAGAAGCGTCTATTAACAGCGGCATTACTGGCCAGCACACTTGGACTTGGACTACTGACTTCGGCCAGTATGGCAAATCCCATTATGATGGGTCCCGTAACTGCGCCCACCACCAAAGTCGGAATGACTGCAAATGTGAGCACCGCCAGCATGCAAGCTGCGGCTCTGAATACCTACAGGCAAGTGAGAGCATTCTGGCTGTCACGCGCTCTGGTCAGATGAGCTCCTGATACAGGATCGTTCAAAGACATCAAAAAGGCCGCCCGAAAGGGTGGCCTTTTTCTTTGCTCTGGGCTTAACTTACTAGGATTGATTTGATTGTCATTCAGGGAGAATCTCAGAACCATGGCCAATTTTTCTAAAGTTGCTTTGCTCACCCTTTTAGCCCTCACAAGTGGCGCCTGTTGTTCGTCACTGTGCGCCCAACCGGCGGACCCAGATGGCATCCAGCGCAAACTGACCGGTAAATATCTCGAGCTGCGCATCCGCAAACAACGCGAGCATATCGAAAAGCAGGTGAGCGAGGGCACTCTGGAAAAAGATCAGGCCGGCCAGCTCAAAAATTCGCTCGATGCAATGGCGGCAGAAATAGAAGTAGACCGCACCCGCAATGGTGGCGTGCTTAAACCCAATGAAGCGCGCGATCTGCAAAATCGTCTCAATGCCAGCCGTGATGTCTTGCAAACAAAAGCAGGGGCCAACAAGCATGTCGATGATGGCCCAAACCCGCTTGGGCCAGGCTGGACACAGGGTCGCGACGGTGGTGAAAATGCCGAGAAATTGAAAGCGGAGATGCGCCAAGAAGAGAAGCGCGAACTGCGTCAGGAAAAACAAAACTCAGCCGAGCAAATCGAAAAACAGCAAATCCAGTATGAGCAAGAGGCGCTTCAAGCGTTGAGTAAGGACAAGGACTCAATCGTCAAGGGCAAAAGCGATCTACAAACAATCCGACAGGACAACGGCAATTAGCGCCTATTTGCCGATGCGAATCACAACTTCATCGGGCCCGGCGAGATTGAGCCTTTCACGGGCCAATCTTTCGATGCCGGTCGAGCTGCGATAGCTGGTCAAGCCGTCGCGCAATTCTTTGTTTATTTCCTCGGCCTGCTTCTGGCCGTCCTTCAAAACATTGGATTGCTTGTTTAGATAGCACTGTCTTTGCACAGAGCCCACGATCGAACGACCGGCCTGGAAAATTGCCACCATCGTGATGCACATGATCGCCGCTTGACGCAAAGTGTTGTTAGAGGGCTTGATCTTCTGCAAAAAGACCTGAGTAGGCGATGGAGGAGCACCGGCCGGTTGAAAATTATGAGTGGCGCTTCCCATGGAAGGGACTGCAGTCGGCCCTGACGCTGATTCTGGTGCAACTGGTCCTGACACGATTTTCCCCGGCAAAGTGAGTGAATACGAATGTGTTTTATATCGACTGACTATCTTTTAGATACCGGCGGCGGCCGGCTCGGACGGTGTCTTTTCGAATCCACTTATTATGAGCTCAATCTGGGTCTTGAAGTCAAGCATAAGTTGATCGATGAGCTCGGCGGAGGTGCCTTCCCCTGAAACTCTAATTACAGGCTCTGTCCCGCTCGGGCGGATTAGAAGCCAGTTGTCGGCATCGTGATAAAGCTTGAGACCGTCCAGCGCATCAACTTTAACCAGTTTACGACCGAGCAGTGAATCGATGGGATGGCTGGCCAGATGGGCAAGCAGACGCTTTTGTACGACCGCCGTCAGATGCAGATCACCGCGGCGTTGAAAAAATCTCGTGCCGACCTCCGCCTCGAGTTCGCTCCAGATTTTACTGAGCGGTTTTTTCTCATAGGCGACCATTTCCAGGACCAGCAAATTGGCCAGGATACCGTCTTTTTCCGGGATGTGCCCTTTGATCGAGACGCCGCCAGACTCTTCACCACCAATCAAGACGTCCTCGCTGCGCATCTTTTCGCCGATATATTTAAATCCGACCGGAGTTTCGATCACAGGCAAATCATATCTGGCCGCCAGCAAATCGAGCATGTGGGTGGTGCCCACATTGCGCACCACGGCCCCGCGCATATTGTGATTTTTGCAAAGGTGCACAGTCAAAAGACAGAGCAATTGATTGGGCGTCATAAAGTAGCCGTTATTGTCGATCACAGCAAAACGATCGGCATCGCCATCGGTGGCCAGACCGAGATCGAAACGTCCGGAATCGACGGTGGCCATCAACTCTTTGAGATATTTTGCCGTAGGCTCCGGCATGCCGCCGCCAAAAAGCGGATCGCGCACATTGTGCATCACGTTGAGAGTGAGACCGGTCTCGCGGATAATTTTGTCCAGATAACCGCGAGAAGTACTGTAAAGAGCGTCAAAAGCCACTTTCAGACCAGACGCGCGAATCTTGTCCAGATCGACCAGTTTTTTGATTGCCTCCATATATGGTGCAGCAACATCAAATCTTTCCGCTTGTTCATGGCTATAGAGCACAGGTCGGGGGCACTTCTTGAGATTTTTGGTAATCTCGGCCGTTATGGCCGTGGTGGCCGGACCGCCGTAGTGCGGGATGTATTTGACACCACAATATTCAGGCGGATTGTGGCTGGCGGTAAATTGCAAAGCTCCGGCGGTGGGACCAAAATGATCGCTGCACGTAGCCCAGGCGATCGTCGGCGTGGGGATATCGCGAGCAGCAAGCTTCACCGAAAGCCCCATGGCCATCAAGACCTGGGCCGCCCGACAGGCAAACTTATCGGCCAGGAAACGTGTGTCATAGCCGACCAGAACGGGGATCTCGACCCGGCCGGTCTTCTTATCGCCATAAGCGTGTTTAATATAAAGCCCGATTGCGTAGGAGACCTTTTCGACATTGGCGAAGGTAAAGTCCTCGGCAATGATTGCCCGCCAGCCGTCGGTACCGAAGCGGATTACTTCCGCTTCCCCTGCTTTTGATTTTGAGTCGCTCATAATGCCGCCAGGTAGTTAAACACATATTCGCGCAGCGCTTCCCAGGCGGTACCGGCCTGGCGCTTGCCGCGATGCTCCGCCTCTACCCGCCGCGAAGCGGCAGGCATGACGCAAGAGGGCTTGAGCTGCTTGAGCTCGTCGTCGGAAGCAAAGTCGATGATCGAGCCATCGCGTCCGTAAAAACGATAATTGCCGGAATCTTCCTCCGAGAGAAAATCAATCCGACCGGGAGCGAGAGTAGCGATTGTGCCGTCAACCATCGGCTTTCTTCGGGAGCCGAATGCGGAGGGAGAAGAAGAAGAAGAAGAAGAAGAAGGCTTGGCACCAGATGCAGTGGCAACAACACTGGCCGCACCGGCACTTGTCGCACCGGCGATTGCGCCCCCGACGACGGCACGGACCGAGTGCTGATTGATCGCCAGATCTTCCGGTTTGACTTTGCGGAAGCGAGTAGCCATGCGAAATCCATCACTGGAAAACAAGGCGGTCATCGAAAACCAGTTGCCGTGTTCGTCCGGCAAAAGACGTCTTTCGATATTGACGTTGCGCACCAGATCAAGGCTCCAGAACTGCCCGTCCTGCCGCGCGATGCTGACGCAACCGCAGGCGTCGACTTGCATCGATTCGCCCTGCGCCTTGACTCGCCCTCCGGCATCGCGGAGGATGACGCCGTTGCGGTCGGCTTCAGCCAGAGAATGAATGGTGCCGCGAGCATCGGTGCGAATAAAAGCGGAGAGATGACCTTTGTCATCGTACTTGAACATGACTGTGACACCGCCGGCCGAGACGATCTCACGGACATGACCGAGGCCGTCTTTGAGGACGCGCGCACCGGTTGGGAAAGTTTCCACACGCGAGCCGCCCGCCTCTTCCGTCACCTGCACAGGAGACCCGCAGCGAGAGAGGCTCTGCTTGGAATCGGCACTGATGTTTTTAGCGGACCGCTCGGCTCCTTGCTGCAAGGCACGCAGGCTGCGCAAATAAGCACCTGGACCGCCCTCACCGTGAGCGCCGTCGATTTCTCTCTGGACGCGGCGCGACTGGCCGCTCGCGCCGGCGCGATAAGAAGCGCTCTCCGTGCCGAAGTAGCCCCCGGAATAATTGCCCGGGTAACGTCCCTGATTGCTCTCAAGATCGAGCTCGTCCTGCTGACTGTAAGTCGAGCCCGAGCCGGAGGCGGCGGGCCAGTATCCTTCAGAATCAGTTGCGGCCAGACCATCGATATCCTCGCCCTCGGCGGCGATATCGGTTGCGTTTGACCCTCTAGCAAACCACGCCTCGAGCAACTGCGCGGCACTCGAACTGGAGACGACGGCGTCGGTGGTGGCATGATCGAGAATGGTGCGATTGGAGCCGGCAGCGCTCTGCGACAGGTAATCGAGCAGTCGGGTGTATTTCAGCTTGTCTTTTAAAGGCTCGGATTTTACACGCTCACCGAGTTGCGCTCTGCCTTGTGCTCTCAGAATGTGTCGAGGTTGGCGTTTTTCTAGCATGACTGTTTGGGGGCAGAGTCAACAAAGATGAAACCAGTCAAATCTGGCCCAGGACCTTGTTAGAGCCCCACCATACTAACATCTATTGGCAAGTTGTAAACTACTTGTCGGGACGGCGATAGTTCGCGTCCGTAGATAACCAACCTCTAACCTGCAGTGATTCTGCCATTTTTACGCCTGTAGTGCGCTCATCGTACATCGCCACGCAAAACTGACCGATGTCGATCTGGCCCTTGCTGAGTAAATCCTCACCAAGTTGCAAAGAGAACATTTCGCTTTCGGTTACATAACCGGCTGAGAGGACGAGGTCCTTGACCGGCACGTCGGGGAAGCTGCGCATCTGGTTGGTCAGAGCTTGCACTTCGGCGGCGGCGATAATCTGAGCGACACGCAGCAGCTCGATCAGGGTCGGAAGCGGCTGCTGGACGATTGGCTGGGTGACCATCAAGACAGGTTGCGGCGCGCGTTGTTCGACGTCGATCATTTCGAAAGTACCATCTTCCGGAATGATTTCCTTTTGCAGCAGGACGGAGCGACTGACGATCAAGTCGTGACTGAGTCTCAGACGCGGCTTGCGCAGGATAAAACCGGCGTCCAGGATATGAAAATAATCGAGGCGTTTTTCACGCGCATTGTTTTCGCGCAAAAATTTCTTGGCGGTACGGAAGTAAGCTGCCACCACCACTGATGGCGGCACATCGCAGTCGATACCCAGAATTTCGTAGTTATTGCGAGGGCTTTCGGTCTGAGGCGATTTTAAATTGGGCACGAGGTCGGGGAAGAGTTGATACAGCTCACTGCACGATTTGACCTGTCCGCTGGTATCAGAGTCAGCCCAACTCTGGCGCAGAGCAGCACAGAGAATTTGACTCTCTAGCTCGATTCGATTGGCGCCACCAGCATCGGCCATTGGTAAGCTTTTACCTCTAAATTAACTACCCTGATATTTTTGCTTGCTATTTTTCCCAGCCACAAGTCCTTGCCGGCCTAACTCTTTTCCACTTCGAAAGTGAGTTCGGTGTGGCCGACCCTGATTTTATCGCCCGCCGACAGGACCTGCCGTTTGACTACAGGATGACCGTTCAAAAGTGAACCATTGGTCGAACCGAGATCTTCGATCCAGAAGTCGCCTTCTTCGAAAGTGATCCAGGCGTGGTGGCGAGAAGTGAAAGTGTCGTCCGGAATCACGACCTGATTGGTCGGATCGCGGCCGATTTTCACCTTGGAACTCTTCAGCTCATAACGCTGACCGGTTTTTTGCACGACGACGACAACGGTCTGAGTGATGGCGTCATCGGCCGGCTTGCCGTCAGCCGACTTGAGATAGTCAAGCTGCAAACTCTTCAAATCCAGGTCGGTCACCGTTGCGCAATAAACACAGCGAGTGCCCATAGGGGTTGGACGCCCACAGCTGGGACATGGTTCTGTAGTATCTGGCATGCGGCTCCTAGTCAAAGAGTCGAAGCGCTTAGCTTCCTCGGTACTAAAGTGCTTCTACAAACACATGTTTTATTATACGCACCAGATCTGGCTAGATAACATGCCATTAGATACTGGCAAGCGTTGTGAAGTGGTCGTGCCCATGGATCAACGGGCAGTAACAACGCTGCAACGGTAAACCGGCGTGCAAACAGTGCGACCTGCGATTCAAGTTTTGAATCGCCGATGAAGCGCAAACTAATGCAACGATTTAAAAAATTGAATCAGGCAGTTAGGCTTCGATTTTCAATCCGAGCTTGATTTTCAATTCAGGCTTGAGAAGGCCAGAGCAAACTGGCCATAACTAGCGTGGAATGACCCTGAAGCCTAGGCGCTGGCGACCTGGATAACGTCGCCATCGGCGTTGGCATCGCCTTCATTGTCCACGTCGGCCTCGGCCTTACGCGTACGGAAACAGTAGGTGCAATAGACCGGCTTATAGCCTTTGGGCTGGAAGGGGACTCGAGTCGGAGCGCCGCATTCGGCGCAATTGACCTCGGCGGTGCGACCCGGATCCTCGCCATTGCGCTGAACGCGCATCAATATCCGACAGTTCGGGCAGCGCTTTGGTTCATTAATAAGGCCTTTGGCGTGGAAGAACTCCTGTTCTCCCGCTGAAAATACGAAGGACTTATTACAATCCCGACAGCTTATATCCTTGTCCTGGAAAACCATAGCGTGCCACCTGTGATATAGGGTTTCCTTAGTGAAAAAAAAATGACCGTGTCGAGATATCCGACAACATCTACTTCGAACCAGTCAGTATTACCATGCTATCACGAAAGGTTGCAGGCGGGATATCGCCAAAGCCCAGTCTAAGGGAATCACCATAGAAATATGGCAATCTCCTTATGCAAGCGATTACGCTGGAAACGAGCCAGGAAGCTGAAAACTCAATATCGACGGGAGTATGCGGATGCCGAAAGGGGCACGGGCTGGCCACTGTAGTGTGCAGCGGCGGCTACCATAGCCGCATTATCAGTACAAAGACTGGGCGCCGGGCGGTATAACCGGATTCCAGCGGCGGTCTCGAATCGTCGTCTCAAATCAGAATTGGCCGCGACGCCTCCAGCCAGGACAATTTTGTCCAAATTAAGATTTTGGGCTGCCAGCATGGTCTTGCGAAAGAGGACCCGATTCACTGCATCTTGAAATGACGCAGCAAGATCATCAACGCTTATGTTTTTGTCTTTGTGGTTTTCCAGTGTCCTCAAAACAGCTGTTTTGAGACCGCTGAAGCTGAAATCGTATCCGGCTACCACCCCTTCGGGCAGGGCAAATGCTCTGGGGTTTCCCCCTACTGCCGCCTGGTCGATGGCCGGCCCGCCGGGGTAGCCAAGGCCTAGGAGACGGGCCACCTTATCGTAAGCCTCGCCGGAAGCATCATCGATAGTCTGGCCGAGGACTAAGGCATCTTTGTACGACTGGAAATGCATGATTTGAGTGTGACCGCCACTGACGACCAGAGCGACGAAGGGCGGCTCCAGGTCGGAGCCGATGTAATTGGCGCAGACATGGGCAAGAATGTGATCGACGGCAAGCAAAGGCACGTCATAGCTCCAGGCCAGAGCTTTGGCGCAGGAAAGTCCGACCAGTAACGTGCCAATCAAGCCGGGCCCATTGGTGCAAGCAATGCCGGCAAGCGAGCGCGGAGCGATGGCAGATTCGTCGAAGACTTCGGCGACCAGATCGTTGATTGCCTCCAGATGCCGCCTGGCAGCCACCTCAGGCACGACACCGCCAAACTGGCGATGGAGATTGATTTGCGAGACGATACGACTGGAAAGAAGCTTGCGACCGTCTTCAACGATAGCCACGGCCGTCTCGTCGCAGCTCGTTTCGATACCGAGATAAAGCACGATAGTTACCTGGGGTGACACTCTCAAAATAGCACAGACCGAGAATTAACCTGGCTTTCGTCAGCGCGCCTATTGACAAGCGATGGCGCCAGGCTTAGTATCTTGCCTATTAAGGACCGATTTAGTGCCCACTTTTATGGGTACACATATAAAGAGGGTTCTGAGCGCGAAAACCGCATGTTTTAGAAGTGGTTGAGCGTTTTTCCTTTACTAAACAATTTGCTGCATATCAGCCCTGAGGGTGCTCGCATGGATAAGAACAAGATTTCATCAGCGTTTTCAAGAGACGCGATTGGCGGCTTGATTGTCGTCGCGGTGCTCGGGGGCTTGTGGCAGCCGACAGCTCTGGCTCAAGTTTCAGGCAACGTCACTTTTGGTGCCAATGGTCCGGTAGCTAATATGCCTGCCATTCAAAACAGCACTCCTTCCAACGTCGCCGGCCCCGCAATGAACAGTCTCGGCGACACAGGCGTGATTGGGCGCAGCACCTACAAAAGCGGCGAGGCGCCGGAAGACGCCGGCATGTCCGGCTTGATCAGCAATCCAAGCTCGCAAAACTATCCTATTAATGGACCGGGTAATAACTTCGGTCCGAACATGAGCGGTGCGGTGAACGGCCTGATGGCACCCAACAGCGTCGGTGGCGCTCCCTTGCGGCAATGGGGCGGCGCCGGCTACGGCTTCAATGCCAATCCGCAAAACCAGGTTTACAGCATGGCTACAGGCGTCAACAAGGTTATTCAAAACGTCGTCAATGACCTCGGCGGCGGCATCCTGACTATTGGCGGACCACGCTTGCCCGTCACGTCCACCGGCTCGATCGATTTGAACAGCACCGGTTCGTGGCCTCCCGGGAAATGATTTCTGGAGTATTAAACCCATCATGAAAAATCTTATGTTTTCAAATTCGGCGATAAAAAAAGTGCTCCTCGCATCAGCCCTGCTGCTGCCTCTGGCAGGCTTCAGCGCAAACGGCGCGCTGGCACAGACTTTTGACACCACTTCCTTGCAAAGCAGCGTGACCGCGCAAGACAGCGGTTCCGTACCGGCTAACGGCGGCCAGGCCCTTGCCTCCAACGGGGCTCAGGGCGATGTTAACCGGACCAGCTACAGAACAGGCGAATCTCCGGGCTTTTCCGGTATGTCAGGCAATACCTCGAGCGTTACCACCAAACAATTGGGCCGCCCGATGCAGCACTTGACCCTTCCATATGCAGGCACGGCTATTCAGGCGGGCATCTTCGGCATGGGGCCGCAATTTTCCGCTCCACAACGCTTCACGACCGTGCTCGATGACCCGATCAATCTACCGGGGATGAGCATCGATCCGACCACAGGCACAGTCTTTACCAGGACCGGCAATACGGTGACCTCGGTTGGCGGCATCGGTAGCGGCAGTGTCAATGGTGGCATCACCGTCGGCGGCACCAGCGTCAATTTGAACGGCATCGGCAGCGGTATTTTAAATGGCGGCTTCAGCGGTTTTTAGTCCGGAGTATCAATATGTCTATTTCACAAATTTCTAAAAACTCGCCTCGCCACAGCTGCTCGACAAAAGGCTTAAACGTAGCTCGCCTCCTCGCTTTGCTCTCGTCTCTAACCCTGGCGACGACCTTTGGTCAAGCCGCCCAGGCGCAAAATGCCACCTCCATACTCAATCAGGGCCTGGGTATTTACAATCAGGCCACCACCGGCAATCGCATGGGCTTGCCGCCGACCACGACTGACAGTTTCGTCTATCAAGCGGGCGGCATGGCCGACCTCATTTACGGCGACGAGTCGAATGGTCTGCCGCCATTTTTTGGTTTCTCTCAAGAACACCGCATAAACGCCGGGATTTTTGGTCAAAGGGACGCCGGCATCACGACCGGCCACGGTAGTTTCCTGCCCGATGCCTGGGGCGCCGACGAATTTATCGGCAATGAATGGAGCTGGGCCGGCTCATCAAACGGCAATGCCCGTCAAATCGGTGCCACCGCCTTGAATGCGGCGGATTTACTGGAAGCGGTCGTGATCAGCGTCCTCGACCTCTGGGACAATGGCACGATGAATTTTACCGATAATTCGGCCCAGAACTCGATGCAGAGCACCGTGCAGGGCGCCATGAATGGTTACGTCCCCGGTATGGGTTCGTCGGCCGGCTTCTAAAGCAAAGCTATCGCTCATCCATTGGTATAAGTTAAACTAAGCGTGCAAAATGCAGGCTAAAGGAACTTACTAAATGGCAGAGATTATCTCGACGGCTGACGCCCCCCAGGCGATTGGCCCATATTCGCAGGCAATCAAACACAACGGTCTTGTTTTCATCTCCGGTCAGATCCCCCTCGATCCGGCCAGCGGCGAGCTCGTCGGTGGTGATATCAGCGCTCAGACAACCCGGGTGTTGAAAAATCTGACCGCTATCCTTGAAGCGGCCGGAAGCGGTCTGGACAAAGTGCTCAAGACGACCGTCTTCCTCAAAGACATGAATGATTTTGCGGCCATGAACAAAATCTACGGCGAAACCTTCGGCTCCCACAAACCGGCCCGGGCCACTGTGGAAGTATCGCGCCTGCCGCGCGATGTCTCAGTGGAAATCGAACTGGTGGCAGCCTGCTAAATGCCTCAACTTAGCTATGCCGAAATAGTGATCCTGGTGGCCGTGACAATAGGCGCCGTTACCGACATGATCACAAAAAAAATCTATAACGTCGTCACTTTTCCGACGGCGGCGATTGGATTTTTACTAAACACAATGAGCAATGCCAATCATCTGGAAGGGTTCATGATGGCGCTTTCCGGCTGGTTCCTCGCTACTTTCATCATGGTCCTGCCCAACCCCGGTAAGAAAATCGCCTTCGGCGACGTCAAAATGATGGGAGCGGTCGGTGCCTGCCTGGGATGGGTGAAAATGCTCATTTGCATGTTCTATTTTTCGCTCACCTACGGCCTGATCGCCTTGATTTTGATCGCCAGAGCCATTCCCAAAGATCAGATTAAAGGCTTCTGGCTCGTCGTCAAATCGTGGCTTTCGGTCGGTGTCGATCTCTCCGGTACAGTCGACACGACCCAGGTAGATGAAGCGCGTAAGGCGAAAATACCGATCGGCCCGGCCATCGCACTCGGCACCTATCTCGGTGTTTTCTTCGACAAACCCCTCATGCACTTCCTCGGCTTCAACTCTTACTAAATCAAATGCTTACTGAAGAAGGAGCGCCCAGTGGAACCTAATGAAGTAGACGTGAATAAAGCGACCAGTGCGGGTCATCCCGGCCTTAAACTGCTCATCCCCGAAGACATCCGCTACAACTGCCAGGGCTGCGGACGCTGCTGCTCCGGCTGGTCGGTCGGCCTGACCGAGGAAGATTACGGCCGCGTCAAAGGCACCGACTGGCAATCGCTGCATCCGGAGCTGGCCGGCAAAGAAATATTTTTCCACCGCGAAAAGGAATTTGCCGAAGGCACCGCTGCCTATCCGCACTATACGAAACCGCGGGATGATGGCTCCTGTCCATTTTTGATCAACAATCTCTGCTTTATCCACAGCACTTTAGGCGAATACGAAAAACCAATCACATGTCGGGTTTTCCCTTATTCCTTCGTCGAAACACCGACCGGTGTCTACACAGGTGTCGTCTACAATTCGATGGCCTCGGTGCGCAATATCGGTGAACCACTTAGCGCCCAGCGCGAGAAGTTGACCGAGTATTTCAATTTGAGCATCCAGCACAAAAACGCCTCGATGCGCCCAGGCGAGCTCGATGCTCAGATTAAGGCCGTGCAAGACGGCAGCATGGTGGCACCGGTCAGCCCCTTCGATAAAGTCAAAATCACCCCCGCCTGCGAGCTGACCTGGGAAGAATATTTGCTCATCGAAGACCGCATGATCAGCCTCGTACTCTCGCGCCTGCGCAATCTCGACATCAAAACCAGTGCCGAAGTGCTGGAAGGCCGCCCGCACGTTCAAAACGAAGGCACCGCTGGCAGTGGCGCAAATATTTTCAACACGCTTTTGCAATGTGGTGAAATATTGATGCAGGGCCGCAAATTAAAAGTGAGCGGAGGCAATGTCGCCGACATCGCCTCCTTCGAGCCAGAGATCAAAATCCCGGCCGAGCCGCAGGCCTCCGGCACCGAACTGATGACTCTGCGCATGCTCTACTATCGCTTTTTTGTCTATCCGACCGTGCGCACAAGCGATACGAGCCTCTGGCAGATGCAGCGCAAGCGCGCCTTCGAGCCCAAAGTGGCAATCACTGTGGCCAAGGCATTTAGTAAATATATTGGCTCCGGCTTGAACACCATTTTGATGGCCAAGGCCGGTCTGCCCCTGCTCGGCAATGTCAGCTTAAACACAGCCTTGAGCAAGGACTTTGCCCCGATCGACGACGAGACGGATAAGCTATTTCACCGCTGGCTCTATCTCAAATTATTTTCCAAATCGTATTTTGGTCCGGCGGCGGCTGGTTTTTCGGTGCTCTCCGGTTTCAACTGTTTGACGGCCAGTATCCTCTCCGTCTTGCTCTTCGCAAAAGCGGCGGCGATTAACAAAAAGGCAGAGGCCATTGCCATCGCCGACATCTACGAAGCCTACTGGCGACTCGATCGCGAACTGCTCACCATGGGTCAGACCCCCGAGCAGGAAAGCAAGTTTTACAATTCAGGATTGTCCTCGCCCCGTCTCTTCAACAAGAGCATCTGGACGATGGCCGGGTCGCTCAAGCTTTGATCTCTCAGGCGTCGGCGGTATTTATCTCGAACAGCGAACCGGCTTATTTTGCCGCTTGTCCGAGACACAGCCGCAGTCGCGCTCAAAAAATCGTCGATCAACTCGAGCTTGGTATTTTCGTGCCGGAAAAAGTGGTCAGCCTGGAAGATGCTCTCTGCCCCGATGATAAGCTTGCCATTGGCGCTTACGATCGCGGTTTGTATTTCTCTTTTCCGGATGCCATGTACGGCTGCATCGAAGACCTCGATCATCCGCTTGTCAAAAAATTGCTGCGACAATATAACCGCGCTCATTGTCTTTTTATCGAGCTTAACCGATCCAGACACTATTTTGCTCTGGCGCTGCTGCGGCGCGGCAAGCTCGAAAGGCGCCTGGCAGGCGATCTGGCCCGCGATATTTTCATCGACGAGGGTAAGAAGCAGCCCGAAGAAAAGATGGAAAGGGCAACCGAACTGTACGGCTATGGCGAAAATCTGGTATCGGCGATGATGGCATCATTTATCGGTCCACCGAACAAACGCATACTGACAAAACTGCAGGTTGAAATCTTTGAATAAAACCCCGAGAGCAGGACAGGGACGGGTTCATTATCAGCCGCTACCATTTAATCTAAAATTGCACACTTATCCGGCGCAGGGTGCGAAACTGGGCACAATATTTAGCGAAGACAATTTCCGGAGGACAAAGGCTCAATGATACTCACACCCACCGTCCTGCTTGCCATTCTGGGCGGCCTGGTCCTCCTGGGATTTTGCTTCCAAATGGTCTTCAATAATGGCAACCCGGATTGGGCCGAGTTGGCCCTGAAATATCCCGTTTCGACGCCCTTCGACGGTACCTGGACCGAGGGTCGTTATGATCTCGGCGCACCGAGCGACAGCGGCAATATGGGCAAGCTCGGCATGAACAGTGAAGCGATCTACATAGAGCCCAAAACCGGCGCAGCGATCCGCATCCCTTTCTTTGATGTAGAAAAAGCCGAACAAATAGACATGGGCGAAGGTCATAAACCGATTTGCTATCTCACCCTGGCCGGTGATTTCAAAATCAGCCTGCCCGATGAATTCGTCAAAAGTGCCGGCGACAAGCTGGTGATTGTCAGCTAACTTTTTTGTTTTTGGCCGCCGCCAGGACGGCGACTGCAACCCTTTCCTGACTGACTGTGCCCTTGACCAGATAATTGACCGCACCCAGACCAATCGCATCAAGGGCCACACTTTGATCCTCATTGCCGGTCAGGACGATGATCGGCGTTAATGGACAGGCTTTTTGCACGGCACGCAATCCGTCCAGACGCAGTGAATCCGGTAGAGCCAGATCGAGCAGAACAACGTGAACGTCTGTGTTATGCAGGTGTGCTAATGCTTCTTTGATTGTCGTGACATGCGTAATCTTGAACACGTAGTCGTTCAAGGCATCGTCTTTCATGGAAGTAATTTTTTTCATCAAGAGCAGCGCATCATCAGCGTTGTCCTCGACGAGTAGCAACAATAAATCAGACACAAAACACCTTGCCGCGGAGATACCTCCTACAACTCTAACAGAAAGCAGTCAGTCAGCGCCCCAAGAAGAAACAAAGCAAAATATGTGAAGACTATTAGACTGAGCGCTTTTTAGGTAGCGTGAAGTAAAACGTACTGCCCTGCCCGGCGGCGGTATCGAGACCAATCTCACCGCCGTGCGAGCGGACGATCAGTCGGGCAATAGCCAGACCAAGACCGAAAGCTGCACCTTTTTGATTTTCATCACGGTAAAATTTATCAAAGACTCGTGCCGCCACATCTGGTGTCATGCCCGGTCCCTGATCGACGACGGCGACAATGACGCGAGCACCGTCTTCCAGGGCCTGCACCTTGATCGTACTATTGCGCGGAGAAAATTTGACGGCATTGTTGATCAAATTCGTCAGGACCTGAATGATGCGATTGCGATCGAGGGGTAGAATGCAATCATCACAATCGGCCACCAGTGCGATATCCTTAGCGCCGGCCAGGCTACCGATCGAATGCATCGCCTCGTTGACGACGGCCTTGATATTTTCGGAGCGCAGATTGAGCTCAATGTGCCCGGCGTCGAGCTGATCGAGGGTGAGCAGGTCGTTGACCAGGACAAGCACTTTTTCAAAATTTCCACGCGTCGAGCGCAGATTTTTGACAATTACCGCCGCCGCCGGATGAGCAGGGTCAAGGTCTTGAGCCAATCGCTCTAACGTGGACGAAGCCTCGACAATGGGCGTGCGGATATCGAGGGCGATTGCATTGACCAGCTCCTGACGTTGATCTTCGGCATCGATCAGCTCGTAGGCGGCGGCTTGTAGACGCTTGCCGATGGCGGCCAGCTCATCATTGCCAAAATCAATACTGGTGCGATGACGCAGCG
>JAGXAB010000140.1 GCA_018971775.1 Cyanobacteria bacterium REEB67
ATGCTAAGATGCTGGCATGGCCAAAGTACTTGTGCTGCCCGACCATATAGCCAGTCAAATCGCCGCCGGAGAGGTGGTCGAACGTCCTGCGTCCGTTGTCAAAGAGCTTGTTGAAAACTGCCTCGATGCCGGCGCCAGCGAAATCGAAATTGCCATCTCGGCTGATTGCCGGGACATCCGCGTCGCCGACAATGGCCAGGGTATGGAGCCCGAGGATGCCGTACTCGCATTCCAAAGGCACGCCACTTCAAAATTGCGCTCGGCAGATGACCTCTGGGCATTGAATACGCTCGGCTTCCGCGGTGAAGCCTTGCCTTCGATCGCATCTATATCACGCTTCACCTGCTATACCCGCACACACGAAGCAGCCACCGGCACAAAAATCACCAGTGCCGATGGCGAGCTCAAAGCAACCGAAACCGGCTGCTCGCCCGGCACAGTCATGGAAGTGCTCGAGCTTTTCTACAATACTCCCGCCCGTCTCAAATTTATGAAGAAGGCAGCTACCGAATTTGGCCACATCGAAGAAATAGTCCAGAGTCTGGCCATCGCCTATCAAAATGTCGCTTTTACTTTGATCAATGACGGCGAAGTGGTGATGCGCACCAGCGGCCAGGGAGCTCTCGACAGCACCATCGTTCAGGCTGGTTTCTTCAGCGGTCGCGAACCGCTCGTGGAAGTGCTGGTCGAAGAATCATCGAATGGTTTTTCGATCCATGGCTATCTGGCCAAACCGACGCATTTTCGAGGCGACCGCAAAGGCATTTTGACCATCGTCAACAAGCGCGCCGTGCGCTGCCCGCTCACATTAAAAGCTCTGGATTACGCTTACAGCGACTTGATCCCGCGTGGGCGCTATCCGCTTGCCGTCGTAAAAATAGAACTCGATCCCTCCCAGGTCGACGTCAATATTCATCCGACTAAAAAAGAACTGAAATATTCCAACGGCAATGGCATCTATCTTTCTATCCAGAGAGCGCTGACGCGCGCTCTGCGTCAGGAAGCCATGGATATTGCCGCCGCCCGCGCCAGCGAACAACAAGCCGCCTTTGCCGCCGCTTATGCCATGCCAGCTCCGGCAACACATACAGTCGCGGCAAATGCTGACGCAACTGCCGAACAATCGATCGTGCAATCGGTCATGCAAAAAGAATTGAGCGATCTGGATCGCTCTTTTTTGCGCACGTCACCGTCTTCATCACAAGCTCGTCCGGCGCAGCTCAGTTTTAATCCTCAGCACATTGCCGCCGAAGAAACTCCCGCACCAGCTCAAATGCAGGCCCTTGGTCATCTATTCCCCCAGGCCAGAAGCAATCAGACAGATCAGCTTGACAGCATAGGCCTAGTCGAAGCGGCCAATCAGATCAGTTTCACCGATAGCCTCACTTACAAAGTATCGGAAGAAACCCATCATCAGGCGCCTTACAAGCGGGACATCGGCAACCATCCGCTCAGCTTGCGTGAAGATGACCTTGGGCAAGAGCGAAACGGTGAGCAGATCGAGAGCGACAATTTGCCGGCCGCCGGCGAGCATTTCATCGCCGAGCCAGGCTACGCCGAGGCTTACGAGCTACCGGCCGGTTATCGCATGATGGGCTATCTGAAAAATACTTACATATTTTTCGAGACCCATGAAGGTCTGGAAATTATCGAGCAACACATCGCGCATGAACGCACGCTCTATGAGCGCCTACTCGCCGGTCAAAATAGCGAGACCCCGGGCCGCTTGAACGAGCATGTACAGAAGCTGCTCGTCTCGGCGCCGCTCAACTTGACCAAAGATCAAAACGACGTCCTCAAGCAATCGAGCCAAGCACTGGCGAAATTAGGATTTGAATTTAACTGGGACGATAGCGATCGGGCCTCCGTTAGTCAGCTACCCGTGCAGCTTGCACAAGTCAATTACGTGCCTGTCATTCAGAAAATGGTCGACGAGCTAGCCACCGTAAATGCCACCAATATGGAGCTGGAAGCGACCAAGTCGATCGCTTGCCAGAGCGCCATCAAAAACGGCATGCCACTTTCCCAAAGAGACATCCTCAAGCTCGTCAGCGACTGGCTCAAAACCGAGCGCCGGGACACCTGCCCACACGGCAGACCGGTGCGCCTGAAATTCACGATGCCTGAACTGTTCGAGCTTTTCCATCCAGCCTAAATGAAATTTTCTAAAAATCAGAGCTAGCCGCAAAGTCGATTTCGATATTGTCCTTATTGGCCTTTGTCTTGAAGTCTTTGATTTTGAGCGCTTGCAGGTGAGTATTGCCTTTGGAAAATAATTTGAAGTTGCCAGTGTAATTGATTGGCACCGGTTTTAATTTGCTCACCGATCTGACGATCGTCGAGCTCTCCGTTTTGCTCAAGAAGCCGTCATTGACCTGGCTCCAGTCGAGATTCATATCATCGGGCATGAGCAGATCCATCTGCAAATCGTAGTTAAGAGTGCTATCCGAAAGGCTGGCGTTGGGGACAAATTTGTACTTGACACTACCTTCACCAAAGAGATGAGCAGTAGCCGACCATGGTTTGGTGTCCCACTTACTGGTCTTTTTGATGATGGCAAGCAAACCGCTTTTTTCGATAGTACCGTCGACGAGCACGTCAGCACAAGCCTTAAATGAACAACCATTGGTGGGCAGCTCAGTCAACTCCTGAATCTTTGGTGCGCTGACTGTGGCAGTCTCGACCACGGCGTCTCGGTAGCGCCACTTGCGGTCCTGCACAACGGTCTTGTGGATTTCAAAAACTTTCTTCTTCGGAAGTTGCGCATTAAACTCGGCCAGCAAGGCCTTATTGGGAACGATAATTGTGCACTGTTTCATCAGTAATTGGGCCTGGCCACTCTTCGAAGAGAGGTTGATGCCGCGTACTTTGATATCAGCACCATGATCGGCGAGGAGCTTGGAATGCGCGACTGAAAGATCGAGGTTGCCGTCGATCTGCACGTCTTTATCGACCGCGATCAGAGCGTTGCCGTTGAGCTGATCAAGCTGGAGCTTGCGCGTGGTGCCGGCCAGGGTAGCCGTGCCGGCCTTGATCGTGATCGGCAGAGTAAAACTTGTCGCCCCCTGATCCCTGGTCAGTTCCATCGAACTACCTTTAGTGATTGCCAGCGTTGAGGCGCCGCTAGTAGTCAGCTTAAAGCTGCGCTTGTTGTTGCTCCATTCGATTTGCTTGAGAGCAGCGACGCCTTCGGTAAGCGAAATGTCCAACTCACCGGTCTTATTCAAATTGACCGGTCCGATTGAGGCCTTGGCCAGATCGATGAGTATGTTCGAGCCACCACGCCGGATGGCAATAGCGAAAGCATCGGCAATATTCGTGCCGCTGGTCGAGAAAAGATGTTCGTGAATCTTGTCGTCGCGGTTAATGACCAGATCGGCCGGCACCGTATGCAAAAAATCGGCAACGATGTCGAGTTTTTTATCCTTCATCGTCAGATTGGTATGGTTCATCAGCATGGCTGTATCCATGTGGATTTCAGGTTGTTGACTATCTTCCTTTTTCAACCAGTTGAATTTCCTGAAATTGAAATCTACCTTGTCAGCTTTGACGAAATACTGCTTGTCCTTGCCGAATTTGAAGACACAGGCATTTAACGTAATTGGCTTCAGGCCTTTCAAAGCCCTTAGCTCGAGAGTAAGGACAGAGTTAGCCCGTTTGCAGTGCACAGGAAACTGCGCCCGTCCACCTTCGAAGAAAAAGTCGATTTTCTCTCCGTCGAAACCGCAACCCGGCAGAAGATTGAGATCGGCATGACACTCTCCCTCATAATTAGAACCGGCGTCAATAGTCAGATTACTGAACTGGACAGTGGACTGTGCGCCGATATTGAGATGCAGTTTACCAAAATCCACCGCCGCCTTTGGCCGCAGGGCAATTACCGCTTTTTCCACTACCATCGACTGCAAAACGTCATGGATGCCCCCACCACCGGAGCTATCTACGATCTGGTTTTGAAGAAGATTGAAAATAAATACACCAATCGTGTGCATGACGTCACATTCACCGCTGGCAGTGCCATTGGAAAGCTTGATCGTCGTCGGCAAAGGCGCTCCAGCCAGAGACATTGGTTCTGACGTCCAGAGTTGACCTGTAGCATTTGCCGTGTTGATATGACTTGGATCGGTAATCGGCAAATTGAGGGACAGCTTAAATTTCGTTGCCTTCTCGATTTTGAGCGACACGCCATGCACGACGACGATGCCGGGCTTGAACTCGCCGGAAGCGACCACATCGAAGCTTTCGGCGGCCTCCGTGAAGCGCTTGAAAAACGGATCTTTGACTTCCAGGCTGAGACTGGCCGGAATGGATGTCGTGGTTGTGGTGGTGGACACACCCGGCCTGGCAAAGGGATTGGTCAGGGGCCCGACACCTGGTATGGCCTGCCCACAACCGCTCAGAGCGCAACCGATTTGCAGACTGAGGAGCAGAGGGAGAGCCTTATTCCACCAGGGGTGCAATTTAAAAGTGTGATTGGTCATGACCTGTCTTGCGTTATTGCTGAGGCGAAGGGAGCTAAGCGGAAATCATTGCGAGGCTGACAATCGATGCGAATTGAGCAGGTCGGAAATTTTGCCGGTCATAACCGGATTGGAAAAATATTCGCGCTTCAATTCTTGCGCATAATATTTAACCAGGGCCGGACTGTACTGCCGAAGGGCACCTATGGCTTCTTGAGACACAGTCGAATTGTTACTGACGGCCTGCTGCAGAAGCGGTTTAATGGCCCGCTGATCGTGCAATGCAGATAATTCGTGAACGCCCAATATTCTATCGTTCTGCCCTTTGCGCATTAGCATAATGGCTTCCTCTAGTTTCGCGTCCTGATTGAGGCGCTTCGTTAAGGCTTCGATACGACCGGGATCAACACCCGAGATGTCGCCGGCGGAACCGGTTGAGGCAAGGGTCTCGCCGATTTGCCGCCGCTGTACACTGGTCGCCCCATGCTGCAAAACACTCTCCATTTTAATCAGGACATCATTGCGCAAGGACGGCACTTTTTCGAAATTAGCCTGGAGCAATTCCATCTGCTTACGTGGGTCGGCGTCGGTCAATTTCATCATCTGGTCGAAAACTAATTTTTGAGTGGGCGCGTCAGCACGCAAGCCGCCGACAATGAGGCTCTGCATTTGAGAAACATGACCGGGCAGATCATGTATTTCGAGAAAATTACCGTAAGCGCGGGCGCGCTCGCTGTAGCTGCCGATTAAATAATTGGCCGCCAAATCGCGATGATTGGGTTTACTTAAGCCCAGGTCAAAGGCCATCTGAATGCGCGCCTCAGGAGACCGAGCGGAAACGTCGATATAAGCATCATAAGCCCGCTGTGCCACCGTCTTCGTGCCGCCTGTGCCGGGCACCATACTGCGGGCGGCGCTGTCGTGCAGGTGAGCACCGCGCTCGCCGATGCGCTCCATCCAGCTACCGCTATTTTTGAACTGAAGCGATTCGGGCCGCTCCCGATTTTTCTTAGCGAGCGCCATCTCGAGCAACTGCTCGGCCCGATCAGCTCCGCCAAATTGCCGGATCAAATTGATGGCGACGGCGCGCTCGGCAAGCGAACCTTCTGCATTGAAATGCTTGAGCGAGAGGGCGAGATCGGCCCCGCGCGGATCGCTAGTACGCCTGGCATAATCGAGGACAACGTCTCTATATTGAGGTTCACTGACCACAAGACGCATGGCCGCGTCCAGCCGAGCGGACTCGGTATGCCCGTTCAGTGCCAAATAGCCGTCGAAGGCATGCTGGGCAACCGTGCGAGAATCGCTAGCCATGTGGGCTTGAGCGGCAGTATCCTTCCAGGTCGGTACAATATCACCACCGGGAGCGATGGCCGCAGCAAGCAGATCACCGCTTTGCTCCGGAGTGCCGAAATGCACCATCAGCTGCGCCGCCGCTGCTTTTTCCTCGGCATTCCCGAAGCGCAGCCTTTCTTGTATTGAACCGAGAGCGTAGGGGCGTACCACATCGCTTGCGTGCTCGGCGCGCTCTTTAAGATTTCGCACGAGCGTGCTGGCGCTTTCCTTGCCCGCTGCGGCAACCTGCGCCTCCAGAGCGCTGGCGAGGGTCATGGCACGCACGGGCGCCTGGTTGACATACGAAAACAAAGAGGTCGGGTCGGTGCCGAGCATTTCTTCACCCAATCCAACCGCCCAATTTTCATCCTGATTACGAGTGGAATGCAAATCAGGATAATATTGCCCAAGTTTGGTGACCGGCTCTTGGGCGGGATTGTCACGCCTGGCATCGGCGGTAGCCTGATGATCGATATTCATACCGCGACTGTCGACAACGGAGGACAGGTCGAATAATTTACTAAATGGAGGCGAGGCCCACTTGGCCAGGTGAGCCCATTCGTGGAATGTTGTGTTGTAAAGCCTGGTGCCGTGATTGGCCTGAAAGAACCGGACTGTGCCGTTTTCCTCGACCGTTGCTGCCGCCTGGAAACCGGGAGCCTTGAAGCGCACCGCACTGAAAAGGTCACCAACGCTACGACTATCGAGCAGAAGCACTTCTTTGACCAGATTGCGATTAGGCAAAGCGTCTAGAATGGGAATCATATCTTCAGGCAGAGCCCGGGCTTGCAGGGGGTGCGCCAGCAGCTTCAATCCAGCCTGATAGACTTTGATATATTCCGTCACTTCGCTCGCGTTCATGTAACGCGAAAGCCCGCTGGCATCGCCACTCTTCATAATCGCGGCCACCGCAGCCCGATCGGCAAGGGTGAGACGATCATAGGCGGTCGGCTTCTCATTCGCCGCTCGCAAACCACGCACCTCATCGAGGGCGACAGCGTAGGACTCCGGCACGACGATACGAGCAGTGTGCCCTTCGACTTTGTAAATGCGCATCGGCACAGTCAAAGATTCGGTAAAAGGCTTCCAAAAATGCTCGCCAAAATCGAGCTCAGCACCGCGGCGTATTTTTTCCATGGCCGCCTGCATCGCTTCGCTGGTCTGCGGCGCGTCCGCTTTCAGGCGAGCCTGAGGGCGCGCCTCGATGCGAGGCGCTTGCAAGCGGCCACTGAAATCTTCAATAGCAATGCGCGCCCTGGGCTGATAGATAAATCGCTCAAAAGCCGCCCGACGAGCCTCATCGCTACTCAACTGATCGGACCGGTCGAGCATTTTTTGAGTCTGCGAAATACCGCGCGTATCCCTGGCCGCATCATCACCGACCGCCGAAGGCTGGGTGTCGCGGCGGCCCGCAGACACCTCTCGTAAACCCCCCGAGGCTGCGACCGCCAGTGATTCGATCTGGCCAAGACGAGCATGCTCGGCGCTCGCCAGAGGCAGGCGGGCAAGAGGTGCCGTCCGATCAAAACCGGCGCTGAGGCCTCCGGTGGCCAGACCAACCAGACCACCCTGCCAGCCAGCGCCGATAATCTGGCCAACAGATTTGCCTCCTCTGGCAGCGTCCACTCCGCCGAAGACAGCTCCGCTGGCGAAACCAGAACCCGCCCCGGTGGCAATTTTTTGCACGGAGGAAGCAACGGCGCTGTGCTCCAGCTGCGCGCTCAGACCAAAAGTAACGGCCTTACCGACGCGCAGACCAGCCATGCCGGCGGGGACACCGATCAACGCTCCGGTTGAGGTGCCGATCGCCATATTTTTCAAACCGCTGGAGAGCGAGACCCTGCCCTGGGCGTCGTACCATGACTGTTCGGACATGCCGGTCTTGACCAGGCCAAAGCCAGCTCCGGAGATAGCATGGGTGGCGACTTCAGCGGTGATGCCCGCCCCCAGACGACTGGAGACCATCCGCCCGACGGCGCTTTCGGAGGAGGCCATGCGACTGACGCCATTTAAAGCAGCTCCTTCGAGAAAATTGAAAGCCATGCCGCGGGCAATTCCAGCCGCACTTTTCTGACCGCTGACGTCTATCAACAAAACCGACCGGGCTATGCCACCGGCAAGGGCACCAAACTTTGGAATGGAGGCAAAAGTATCGGCGGCAATCTCGGCGTACTCGTCAGCCTTATGGGCTCGAAAGCTGCGATCGGCAGCGCACTGACCTCTGCCGGCGAGCAGGTCCCAGGCAGCGCCTACAGCCTTGCCGGCCAGAGTCTTTTCCGTCTCCTGCGAAAGATCCGCCGGAGGCCGGACAATTTGACTGAGCGAATGATGAAGAGCATTGTCGCGCAGGCGTTCGGTCGAGGCCGCCGCAATAGCCGCCGCTTCGGCCAGTGCATCTCCCCCGGCAGAGGCAGTCGACAAGTACAGAGAAACAGGCTTGTCAAGAGATTGGTCCGACGGAGGAATAGCGCTCTTATCAAGCCCTTTATCAAAATTCTGGGGAAAGCTATCCACCACAATTAGAGACCCCAAAACACCCTTACGGAAACCCTGTGAGCTGCCAGGAAGCAACCCTCGCCCACCCGTCCTCATATACTTACCCTATATATAGGACACTAAAACTAGAGACGGGCCAGCAGAAACACAAAAAACCGGGAGCATCGCCCCCGGTTTTTTGTGTTTAGATTCGGCCTTCAGAATTAGTGCGGAGCGACGCTGCTCGTACCGGCGACGCTATTGGAAAGCGACATCGGTTGATCGAGGGCGAATTGCAATCTGGTCTGGCTGGGGATTTTTACATCCTTACCATGACGCCAGAGATTGCTGCCGAGGCCGACAGCGCCACCGGTAGCTACACCAGCGATAGCGCCGGCACCAACTGCGCCACCAACAATTGGAGCGAAGCAGATACCGAGCAAAGTACCGCCGGCAGTCCAGGCTGCAGTACGGACAATACCAGACTTGACGGTCGAAGAAGTGGTGCGCCCCTTGAGGTTGCCCTGCTTATCCTGAGCGACCTTGACGTTGGGCTGAGAAGCCGTAACAACAGCGGAGAGAGGATAACGGATGCCATCCGGGGTGGTGGCAGCAGTGAGGCGCAATGTCATGGCGCCATTCTTGCCACCGAGGCCGCTCTTATCGGCCGAGACGATCTGACCTTCGAGAGTGGTGTTGCCCGGCAATACAAGATCATTACCGAGGTAGAGAGGAGAGTACATTTTGGCGTTGAAGACATCGCCGGGTTTGGCCAAGCCGCTGTCGATTGGACTCGTCAGAGTGGCATCGAGATTAGTGCCCACCGGTACATAAGTAACGCGACCCTGCAAGGTCTGACCATTGTATGATTGGGCCATGGCCGGCAGCATCGAGCTAAATCCCAAAATGGCAGGGACAAGCGCACCAGCTACGATACTGTTCAGAAAATTACGTTTCATAGTTGCTCCTTCTAGGGGCGAAGCCTCCAAGACTAAACGAGAGAATAACACAAACCGATTGAATCGGCGAAAATTTTTTAAAAAGACACCATTGACGATGGCACTAGCAAAAAAAGAAATTGCAATTAGGATGAAATAGTACCATCATGCGCGATACCACTGTCAAACAAACAACCGGAAAAATCCAGCCGCTCAAAGCGACAAATCCGCCACCAGAAGCGATACTGCCTACTTGATTGATAGCTGAGTTTCTTCGGCCCGGGAAGTCAGCAGTCGACGATAAATGCCGAAACCTCTTGACATGGCACCACTGCGAACAATTTACTTTCTAGGCCCAAGGCTAACACTGCTTGCGCCAGCCGCGCAATATTTGTAGGGACGACGAGAGTGCCTGCGTGTTCCCGCAGCAGTGGATATTTCTCGGTCTATTTTTCGAGCCGAGGTCGTCAAGCGCCGCATAGCGTTGTTTATCAATGAGAAAAGCCTCTAGCATGGGTACGCACAACCCTTTTCCTTTTTCTTATCTACGGCCTTTTCAGAACACTCAAAACGCCAGACCATTCACACACTGATTTTATCGGGAGCAAATAATCGCTTCCGGTTGAGATCTGCGTCCGGTGAATCTGACGTCTCTTGAACTTCATACAAACAGAGGCCAACGATCAACCATCTTTTTAGCAGTGAAACAGCTGCAAGAGGCAACCATGTCTAAATTTTCGCGCAGTGCCCTGGGCGGACTACTCTTCGCCATCTGGCTGATGTGCTTCGCTTTCCCCGTCGGCCTGTTAATGGCTCTCAGCGATCACACGCCGATTGCCGACTTCCTCGTCCAGCAGGTCGTCAACTTCTTCGTTCTCTGGTTTATCTGCGGCGCCATCGCCAATGTCATCAACGGCATGTTCGATGACA
>JAGXAB010000141.1 GCA_018971775.1 Cyanobacteria bacterium REEB67
GCACAAAGCGCTCCATGTCCCGTCCTTTTTCAAAATTTCATCTAGATACCAGATGTGGTGGCGCACTAAAAATTCAGCGACGGAATACCTACTGACAATATCGTCTAATGAATATTTCAGCCCTCATTTTTCAGTACGAACTAATTAGCAGTGATGATCAAAGAGTTGAGAACAAAGCTAATCAGTACGGGCGCCCCGAAGAAATTGCTGGCCGAATATGAGGCTGCGATAAGGGCTGATGCCGAGGCACCGCTGTGGAAGAAATTGCAGTGGGCTGAGCATCTGCAGCTAGATTATTCCGACGCGGTAGCCACCTGGCGAGACAAGTATTTCTTGGAGAAAGAAAAGGCAGAACGGCTGGCCCTTACGGATTCGCTGCGACTCGCTCGCATACAGGAACTTGAAGATCAGGTTGCACGACAGTCAGCGCAGATCGTTGACCTGCAAAAGCTGGCCTTTGCAGAGACCTCCGAACGAAAGAAAAAGCCAGCTACAGAAGCATCTACCGGCGACAACGAAAGCACCAGTCCAACCACCGCACCTAAACGTGGCAAAAAGCATGGCGCAAAGGGCCACGGGCGGAAGAAGGACAAGAATCTGCCGCCCGAACCAATGAATCACGATATCTCCGAGTGCGACAAAGTATGCGGCTGCGGTGGCGAATTTGAACTGATTGATTTGCCGCCCAAAGAATCTTTCGAAACGCACCTCCACCAGCAAGGAGTTCTTCGCATCCATCGGCGCAGAACGGTCAAGCGCAGATGCAAATCATGCGGAAAGGAAGCCAAAATTAAAACCGCACCCAAGCCCGGCCAGCTCATTCCCCGCGGCAAGTATTCGGTGGACTTCTGGAACTTTGTAATCGAGGAAAAATACTGGCTTCAGCGTCCACTAAATCGGGTCAAACAGCGGCTAGCGGCATTCAGTATTGATGTCGGCCTGGGGACTCTTACAAACGCTTTGAGCTTATTGCATGAAAGGCGAATCTTCGAAGTCATCTACGAGGCGATTCTTGAGCGTAGCAAGCTAGACCGGCAGCGCAATATGGATGAAACAGGTTGGAAGGTATTTGCCGAGAGCGAAGGCAAGAACTCGAATAACTGGTACATGTGGGTGGCCGTCACCAGTGATGCCACCGTCTTCATTCTTGATCCACGGCGCTCCAGCGAAGTTATTGCCGAGCATTTGCGCGGCGTAGCCGAAGGTATCATCATTGCTGACAGATACTCTGCCTACAAGGCTTTCAGCAAAAAATCCAAGTTTACAATCGCGTTTTGCTGGATTCACCAAAGACGCGATTTTATCAAGCTCAGGGATGGCTATCCGAAGCATGCTGTGTGGGCCCAGAGCTGGATTGATCGCATCGACGTCTTGATGGCACAAAACAAGATCAGGGTGGCGGCGCTCGGTGATGCTGCTAAATTCACTGCTCCCGACGACATGCTTCGCACAATGGTTACCCAGATGAAAGCGGAGATCGACGCGCAGCTAAAGGAAGAGGGCCTGGCCAAGGAATGCCGTGATGAGCTTGAGAGCTTAATTAGGCACTGGACCGGACTGACTGTATTCGTCAACAATCCACTGGTGCCGATGGACAACAACGCTGCCGAGCGCGCTTTGCGCGAGGCTGTTCTCGGACGCAAGAGCTACTACGGCAACCGCTCAGTGTGGAGTGGCCAGTTAAGCAGCCACCTTTTCACCATCTACGCCACCCTGGAACAAAACGGCATCAATCCGCATGAATGGATGTTTGAATACCTCACAGCATGCGCAAACAACAATGGTTTGCCGCCCCCAGACAGGGAATTGAAAAAATTCTTCCCCTGGAACTACAAGTCGCGGAAGGAGCAGAAGGTAGAAACTTCACCCATCTCAGACCAGCCAACCTCTCAAGAAATCACCGTGTCTTTGCTACCAGAGCCACAGCTTACTCACACGCTGCAATAGCCTGGTATTAAGGCCAAATATTCTTCCGGCCGGTACCGGCGACACCGGGCTCAACCCGCCCGTCAATTTTTTGACGGAGTACTGAAAGCTGCTTCCACGCCGCAGACTGAATATGTTCTCAGAATTCATTTTATACTACGCAATTTGGTAGATGTGGTGCCAAAAAATTTTGGGCTCAGCCTGGCGGGGCTCAACCGCGCATCGATTCAGATCGCAGGGGCAATGCGAATCGATGCGCGGTCATACGCTTTCATTCAGGTTAAGGCTGTTTCTCGATACGTAGCGCTTAGCCGTGGAAGTTGCCGACGGCGGTGATCGCTATGAGAACCATGGCGACGACGACGAGAGCGAGGCTGATGAAGAAGGCTTTGACCCCTGCTTTGACGGCCGCCGAGCTACCGATTGTGATCATGCAGACGGCCGCGCAGTAGAACGAGCCGGCGAGCGCCCAGGGCCATAACTGTCTGAACAGGTCTTCGATTTCGAGGCGGAAGAGAATGCCCGCGTAGTTCGAAGAGAGGAAGGACCAGGCCAGGGCAAACAAGCCGGCAAGGGCAATGGTCATGGCCACGCACAGCGGGGCGGTGATTTTGTATTTCATTTCGATTTCTTTCTTTTGGAGTTGCTCGAAGGAAGGAAAAATTATTGATCGGGACGAGGGGCACCATTGGCGGTGCCCCTCTGGTTATTTAGTGGAGTTCGCAGGCGCGAATGCGCTCGATCGTCTCGCGCTCGAACTGCTTGCGCATGGCTACTAGTTCGGGCGTGGCGGCCGTGGCGACGAAATATTTGCTGCTCTCCTCGCAGTGATAGCTGCCGTCTGCGTACACGGCCGCGGAATGCGAAACGCCGCAGCTGCACGCCGTCAAAAGACCGGTGCGGTGCGCTTCGGCATAGCGCTCATGCGAAGGGACCATGGCCGGATGCGGCCGATCGTCGGGCAGGCGGCGATGGGTGCGCCAGTCAGGCGTCGGGTTTTCGCGGGTGGGCGGCGTCGGCACGAAGGTATCGGTGTCCTTTGATGCTCCGCTCAAAATGGCGGTATCGCTTTTATTGGTCATGATCGTTCTCCATGTCTGATGCTAGTACAGGGCGCCGGCGAACGTCTGTTCGGCAGCGGTTCAAGCGGTGAAGGTCTTCGCTTTGTTGAAGACCGTTTGCAGGAAAAGTTGGATGGCCTGCTGAAAAGCTTCGAGCAGGTCTTTTGACTGGAAGGCTTTGCCGACCAACTCTTGATTGGCCAAATCGTCGAGGGTAACCTGGGCGGCGAAGAGGTAGCCGCATTTGCGGATGATGGCGTCGACTGTGCTGTCGGCGAAGGCCGGCTCGATCGCCTGGCAGACAACGGTGATGAAAGTCTCGTCTTCGAGAGCCTCCGCCAGTCCATTTTGCATCACCGTCGCCATCGAGCCGGCCATGGCCAGTGCGATCGCCGCGGCGTGCGGATTGCCCCAGAGGTCGCGGTTGAAGCCTCGTTTGGCGGCGTTGCTGAAGCGCTCCTGGGGAGTGCCTTTCTGGTCGACGACGTTGACGACGCCTCTCATGCTGCGCTTGCAGACAAGCGCGGCAAAATCGCCGCTGAGCTCGATGCGGGCGCTCATGTCGGCACTTGCCTTGCCGCTTTCGGCGGAGCCTTTGAGCACCACGATCCGGGCCGACATGTCGGCCTTGGCGTCGAGGCGCTTGGCATTGACCTGCTCCACTTTGATCAGGCCCGACATCGTCGTTTTCATCTCGACTGCAGTACAGACAGCCTCGATGAAGCGCACTAGCGAATCCGAACCCTCGGAGCGAATATTCAGGCTCGTCCTGGCGCCGATGTTTTTGCCGCTGATGCGACCACCCATCTCCGCTTTTGTAGTGGCCGTGACGGCGGAGATATGCTCGCAATCCACCCTGCTGGCAGAGCCGTCGGCGTGCAGATTGATGTCGCCGTTTGCCAGCAGGTTGCGAGTCTCGATGCGGCCGCCCATCGTCGCCTTGACGATCACTTCCTCGCCGCGCACCTGGCCTGTCGTCAGCTTCGAGTCGGACATCTCGGCGTTCAACTTGACACGACCGGCGGCGGTGATGGCGGAGGCATTGATCTCCGCACCCATGCTGGCGTCTAGGCTGGCGGAGGTGAGCGCCGTTTGATCGCCGAGGAAGAGGCGCACTTGCGACGAGACATGCCCGGTCAGCTTGCCGCTCAGCGCTATCGGGATGTCGATGCTGCCGAAATATTCGGCTTCGATATCGACGTCGCAGGCCAGCGCTTCGGGCAGGCCGATGTGCAGTCTCTCGCGCGGATCCGGCAGTTCCACGACTTCGTTGTTAACGTAAAACTTGCCGTTAACCATGCCCGAGCGGAAGACCGAACCGTTTTTGTAGATGACAGAGCTTGCGGTGATGCCGCCGATGGTGACATTGCCGATGGAGATGTTCTTGCCGGAAACCGAAGCATTGACCTGGCTGAATCTGCTGCCGGCCGGGCTGGTCTTCAGGGCTTCCGGCAGGGGGCCGCCAACCTCAACAATCGCGCCGGACTCCGACAGTTGCCAGTTGGCCGGGGTGCTTGCGTAAATTTCCACATCGGCGCCGGCGGCGCGGTAGAAGGTGACGTCGGCGCTGAGGCTGACGAGCGAGATGGCGGCGGTGCGGATTTTGGAAATCAGGGCGAGATCTTGATTCATGCGCAGATTCCTTGACTGAGTGTCGTATCGATTTTGGGCGTGGCCGCGGAGGCTGCGGTGCGTCCGCGAGGGGCCTTACTGACGGCGGCTGGTGAGGCGGCAAGGGCCGTGCAGGCTGATGATGCAACCGTCCTCACTGCGCACGACCCGGGCATCGGGACCGAGCAATTCGACCTGGAGATGGTCATGGCGCTGGCAGCGCGCATAGGCAGGTATCGGCTGCCGGTTGAGCTCAGCGGACTGCCTGTCGAGTCTGCGACCATCGGAGCTGAAGATGCCGAGGACGGTGATTTCGTTGCGGCCGTAATAGCGGCACATGCCGTAGAGGACCCAGAGGCCAAGGCCGAGAAAAGTCAGCGATGCGAACGTCTGTGCGGTCATGGCGATTGCCTTTCGAGCAGGAGGAAAGTCATCGACTTCGGTTGGGCGGGGCGTAAGAAAGCTTTACTGAGCACGCTAGAGATTCATATCAACCAGCCAACTTGCATCTCCTGCCGTTTCAGATCGACCGCCCTGAGGACAGTAATTGAAAATAGCCAGAGAATGCAGGTGGGATGGTTGGCGCGATGAAAAGTTCTTGGTGAAAATTGCGTGAAGTGATGAATATTCTCAGAATAGTCAATTGGCACTTTGATCACCTAGCTCTTCGAGAAAGCTCTTAATTATTTAAGCGAGGTCGTAAGTTTTTCCGGCAGGCATTCTTTTTGACGTGCTGCCTGGCTTTTGCCGTTTTGGGGTGCTCGAACTCTGATCTGGTGACCGATTAAGTCACGACTCCGACACGCATTGAATAGCTAAAATCTGATCTGGAAAATCGCAACAGGCCTGACGCCGCTCCGCTAGCCACTATAGGCGGTGCGGGTTTGAACAAGCGGCGGCGGATCGTGATCACGATCCGCCGCTTAGGTAACTACTTAGATTGATTGTCCGGGCGTGAAAAAGGCGTGAGTAAAATCAGTTTCTAGCGGTTCTCAATGGGGATTTTCCCCTATCTTCAGATGTGCTTTTGCTTGGGATCCACGCAGGTGATTTTGTCGGCATCAGTGCTGTCGTCAGATTGGTCAGTCCGACTGAGGATCAGGCCGCCAGGTTGGTCCGCTGGAAAGGTTCCAGGACGGTTTCAGTCACTATCTCGGCGGCAATGCCTTCGGCAGTCATGAAGTGGAAACTGGTTTGACCTGGTCGATTACAAAGGATATTAGTACCTGATTTGCGTCGCGTCATTGAACCGCTGCCCTATCACATTTCAGCTCGGACGACTCAAGAGCAGAAGGCTGGGGGGGGGGGTAAGAGTTTGGATTTCTTTGGTGTGCGGCCAAGATAATCAGAGGCGTATATTCGCTGGTATTTTTAGTGATACCGTATATGGTGCCTAAAAGATCAAATTTTTTTTTCTGACACTCCTGCGCTTATGTTTAATTTGTTCTCCGGCTAAAAAGCAGGAGGATGCACTTACAATGCATCCCCCTACTTTCTAGTCTGATGCTGTCGATCAGGTTATCGCTGTGATCAGGCGGCGAAGATGGCCTGGCTCGCTTCAGCGCTGGCCACGACCGATTCGAGCGTGTCGAGCTGGCGGGTCAGGTCGCGGAAGATAGCGGGGAAGACCGCTTCTTGCGAGACGTCCAGATGCTCGGCGACGGTCTCGACCAGCTCTTTGACCAGATCCACCAGAGCGCTGGTCAGGTCATCTGCTCCGTCCAGCTGTTCCGGTGTGGCGCTGCCGAGATTCATGCCGTTGTAGCCGTTCTCCCAGATTTCGCAAAGGCGCTCCACGGTCTGTAGTGCAGAAAAAGCGAGGAGATATTCCTCTTGAATGTCGAGCGGTTTGCCCGAGATAGGCGAAGCCGCTTGCAGGGCCAGGCCAACAGCCGTGGCGCGCTCTTTTAAGCCGTCGAAGCGGGTCTTCAATGCCACGACATTGGCTTGGGTCACGGCCACGGCCGGGAGCATGGCGTTCTCTTTTGTCATTTGTTCTCGTCCTTTTTGCTCGGCCGCGACTCTTTCGAGCTTACTGACACGGCCATTCTGTTTTCGGGACGCTCTGGCCAGGACGGCTCAGGCGTTGCGGAGAGCGACGAAGGCTTCGAAGAGTTGGTCGGTGCAAGCCGTTTCATCGGCGGGCATATCGGCGATGCGCATCGGCGTGCCGAAGGTGACCGTCGCACCATATACGGTGTTGCCCAGGAAGGCGCGATTGATGCGCAACTTCTTGAGTAAGCGCTGGAATGGCGTGGCCTGGGCCGGATCGCGCACGTATTGCACGTCGACCGGGAGGATATGCCAGTCTTGCTCGGGGCGCTTGGCCTGGCAGGCCTTGCCGATGCGGATCGCTCCGGCGCGGATGTTCTCACGCACCAGCACATTTTCCTTGTCCAGCTTTCCTTCGGGAAACATGAGCAGGATGCTGTCTTCTTCGTGGGTCATCGTTTCGACAGCGCTCTTGGTGGCGTTGGCGGCTGCAAGTGCCGGATTGTTCTTGTCGTAGCCGACCGAGATGGCACCCATCCAGGCCAGTGGTGCGCCGCGCAGACCGCTGGTCTGATTGATGGCGATCAAGAAGCGCATCTTGAGCGAACGAGCCAGTTTGGCCACGAGCGCTGCGTCGGTTTCGATCACGTGTTTGGGCGTGACGATCAGACGGCCCTTGAAGTTGGCCAGATTTTCCCAACCGACCACCTTGACCGGCCCGACGAAAAGGCGCGCACCCAGGCAGCCGGTGGCCCAACGCAGCAGGCGCGGCGCTTTAGAGATCATCGGCGCGTAGTGCCCGCTGCGGTGCGAGAGCAGCCAGCCCTGGCGCTGCCAGTAGGCGAACCAGATGAAAAATAAGGCGCCGACGACCGCACCGCCGGTGAGTAGATAGGTGTGCGGCGATAGTCGAGTGAAAAAGTTCAGCAGTTCTTGACTGTTCATCACATTCTCCGTAGATACTGAGAGGCAGGACCCTAGCGGTCCTCTTCCACATAGGCTTTAGCAAAGAAGCGGCTGATGCTGCGCAGGCTGATTGGATAATCGCCCAGGCGCAGGAAGGCAACTACGATGGTCATGCCGGCAGCGACGCGCCAGGCCTCGAAGAGGCTGACGATCGTGCCCATGTGACCGGGGAAGAGAATGTCGGCCGAAGCCAGCACAAGAGTGAGGGGCAAAGGCATGATCGCCAGGCAGATAATCATGATTAAGGTGCCCATTGCTTCCCGATCGATCCTGGGCCACTTGTTGGCGATTTTGGTGCAGATTTCGCGGCTCATGTCGAGCCCGAGGCCGAGGGAAAGAAGGGTGAGAGGCGCCATGATGATCATGGTGGCGATGGACGGTATGGCGGCGACGGCGCCGAGCAGGGTACCGTCGATAAAGAGCAGGAAGCTCAGTAATATCCAGGCGGTAAATTTATACATACAGGTATCTCCTTATTAACGCACTTTGCGGTGGAGGCGTAGTCGAAAATAGCGCCGATAGTGTGGCGGATAGTCTGGTGCACAGGCCTTATAGAGATGCGCAAGTGAGCGTCTTCCCCGCGACAGCCTGGGCCATTGTCCGCGCTTGTTTAAGGCGCAGGCGTGTCTCTGTAAAACCAGAGACTGGCAAATCGGTGTCGACGAGGGCTCGATTGTGTGTTGAGATGCCGGGAATTTCGGTCATCCTGCCCAACTTTAAATACTCTGCAGCGCGGGCAAGCGACAGGGTTTAGCCTGTCGGACAAGTCGCAGCAGAGAGCGAGCGCATGGCTGGTGCACCAGACTAAAACCTTTCTGGATTATTCTAAACACCCGTAGCAGGCGGGTTTTGCCGCAAACACCGGAGGGCTGAAATTGTCCGGCGAAGGTGGCGGCCGTTTTGAGGCGGCTTGATGTTTGAAAAGCTATTGCGGTCCGGCCTTCCTGTAGAGGCCCCCGTACGCCCAAGCCTTAAGAGCTCCTCAGTCGGGACACAATACCCGTCGCCGACGCTGCAAAAAGACAGACTTGATACTTTCTCTGCTGCTTGCAAGCAAGCAACAAATCCGGTAGCGAGTCTGGAGCTATTTGAAGCTTTCGGTTAGACGAGCCAGGTCCGTGCGCTCGAAAGTGGGGCTAGCAGCCAGGGCAATTAAGTGCTTACCCTCGCTAATCAGGCTGCTAGTTTTGTATG
Organism: Cyanobacteria bacterium REEB67; assembly: GCA_018971775.1. Classification (GTDB taxonomy): domain Bacteria; phylum Cyanobacteriota; class Vampirovibrionia; order Obscuribacterales; family Obscuribacteraceae; genus REEB67. The sequence goes on from JAGXAB010000141.1 coordinate 8,751, forward strand.
ACCAGATTGGTTGCCACTGCCACCGGTGCCGGCTTTTGGCCGACGCAGGCGGCACATGGATGCTTTGACACATCCATGAGAAAAGGCAGGCACGCTCCGCTTCAAGTGTCGAGAAGCGCGTCGTTGCCTTTTCTCATGGAGGCGTTGGCGGCAGTACTGAAGTGATATGAATTGTTCCATATCACTTCAGTCAGGCTGCTGGGTATTGTTGCTGATTACGATCAGTCTTCTTCAGGCGGACGAACGGACTGACCCTTAGCAAGCCCGGCCAGGCTGTTGATCAGACCGAGGCCGCTGACGATTGCCGCAAAGAGCGTCCAGCCGATGTCGGCCGTGCCCTGATGTGTGAACCAGACGAGGCCGAATGAGGCGGCGAGGGCGCTTGTGACGAAGGCGCAGATCAGGTTGTCGCGCACATAGTTGACGCTGGATAGAGCGGCGACGATGGCGACGAAGAGCAACCAGCCCGAATTGTGGGCGGGTTGACTGTAGACCCATGCCGCCAGGAAGGCGACCGAGACTGTGACTATGGCGATAGCCAGGGGGATTTTCTTCGACATTTGTTTGAATCCTTTTGGATTGAATGGAATTTTGGACTTTGGGAGTGTGGCGGATAGCCTGGTGCACAGGCCTTATAGAGATGCGCAGGTGAGCGTCTTCCCCGCGACAGCCTGGGCCATTGTCCGCGCTTGTTTAAGGCGCAGGCGCGTCTCTGTAAAACCAGAGACTGGCAAATCGGTGTCGCGGAGGCTCGATTGTGTATTGAGATGCCGGGAATTTCGGTCACCTTGCCCAACTTTAAAGACTCTGAAGCGCGGGCAAGCGACAGGGTTTAGCCTGTCGGACAAGTCGCAGCAGAGAGCGAGCGCATTGCTGGTGCACCAGACTAAAACCTTTCTGGTTTATTCTAAACACCCGTAGCAGGCGGGTTTTGCCACAAACACCGGAGGGCTGAAATTGTCCGGCGAAGGTGGCGGCCGTTTGAGCGGCTTGATGTTTGAAAAGCTATTGCGGTCCGGCCTTCCTGTAGAGGCCCCCGTACGCCCAAGCCTTAAGAGCTCCTCAGTCGGGACACAATACCCGTCGCCGCCAGTTCAAAAAGACAGACTTGATACTTTCTCTGCTGCTTGCAAGCAAGCAACAAATCCAGTAGCGAGGCTGGAGCTGTTTGAAGCAGTCGGTTAGACGAGCCAGGTCCGTGCGCTCGAAAG
>JAGXAB010000008.1 GCA_018971775.1 Cyanobacteria bacterium REEB67
CCGACATGGCAACTACCAGCCCGAAGCTATTTGCGCACTGGGGCTTTGGAGTGAAGTCAGCTGGGTAACAGGAGCCGTGTGAGTCGAGAGGCTCACGCACGGTTCTGAGAGAGGGTGCGGGGGAAGTTCCCGCGCCCTACTCGACCGGTGAATCGGACGGATCCGGACGGGATGGATGATCTTCCTTGGTGGCTGCAGTTTGGAGCGAAGGTTGACCCAAATGGCGGGCAGCATCCCAGTTCAACCCCTGGCCTGCCGGCCATGGCCGTCAAGGGATCGTTTGCAGGTGCTGCTGCAGAGTTGCAGGGTGCCGGAGCGAAGGAGATTCTAGGTAAGGCTCGTGAGTTCCTTGTCAAAGGATCCGGGGAAATTTTCATTCGTCCGGAAGATTCATCTGCTGGTGCTGTAATTAACAAAGCAGGTAAACAAACCGGGCAAGCATACGTTGACGGCACCATGCCTACCCCGAAAGGAGATAGGCAGATGGACTTGAGATTCATGGATGCTAATAAACAGTATCCTGAGGGTTACGCGGCCTACTCGAAGAACCTCCCGGCCGGTGGGCATCAAAACCTTGACCCGTACACTGGCAAAACGAATAACCCGAATGGTCTCGGTGCTCCAGGAAAAGACGGAGGCATCGACGTCAAGGGGCCTCACTTTGACCATGCCAAGTATGTCCCCCCCGCGCCATAGCGGAAGAAGCCTGCGCACTGACCTTCTAGCTAAGGATGTCTGATTGCGGTATTCTGGAGGGCCTGGACGAAAGTTCAGGCTCTCTTCTACCTCTTTCGGTCTGATTAGCCATGATCAACATCCCGCCTTGGATTCTTAGCAGCCATGTCGCAGACGTCATGCGGACATCGAAATCTGTGGTCGTGACTCTTTCTAGCGAGGGGACAGAATTTAAAATTTGCTTCACCGGAAAGACTGTAGTGGATTCTCGGGCGAGTAATTCATCAAACCTTAAAGGAGTGCGGGTATCGTCGTGCTCTTCAACGAAAGATACAATTATTCTTTCCCTTGTTGATGGGACTACTTTCCAATCGTGTCTGCAAAACCCATTCGCTGTCGAGCTTTCGCCAATGACTAATCCGCTGTTTTGGGGAGCAGTAACAGACATAATATTGGGGTCGACAATCATCTCCGCTTGGATGCGGCATGAATCCAATACACTAGCAATAGCTTTCGCCAACGGTGCTTCACTCACCATATTTAATCCATTTACTCTTCAGCCTCATGGTGTGAAGCCCTGTGTATTAGAGGATCAGGATATTGTGCTGTGCCGGGAGAGCGCAGAGATTTTTGAATTAGGCACAGCAAGTACCCTTTTGCAAGTTGATCTCAGAAATCCGGATCCGGAGGCTATGATCTTTGGAATGCCTCAAGGTGCCACCTCGAATCGCTTTTCGTATATTGTATGGAATGAGTAGGTGTATGCATGCAGAATTTTTCGCCACTTCCCGAACAAACATACAAGGCAACGAAACTCGCTTTCGACAATGACGAAGGAACGCTCTGTGGCCGAATCTGGACCGATGGGGTGCTTTATTTTCAAGTCGCCCTGGAATCTCTGGGAGAAGGAGGCGCCACGGAAGGCCCAGCGTTTTTCGGTTGGGACTGGTTAGAAATCGATTCCGTCAGCAGTGACTCTTTATTGGAGATTCTCAATAGAATTGGCACGGAAAGGGCACAGAAGACCTGTCCTGCTAAGCTGTCGTACAAAGATAGATTCTACAAAGGCGTTGTATTATCAGTCGATTTTTCAGCTGTAGAAGGCAACCCAACAGAATTTTCTTTCCAAGCAAGTGCCAAGTTGGTTCAAGTTAGACCTTTGGAACAATCATGTTCGGTGATTGACTGTACTGTTAGCGGACAATTATCGTACCGCGGCGTTTTTTTTGACTACTGTGATTCGTTAGAGGCATTGCCGGGCTACAGCACTGGATTGATTCAGCGGTTTCCATTTCTGGGAAGTTGCGCACCAACACTCTGGTGTGGCCAGCACTACTATCGAATTGGTAAGGACCCTGCCCGCAGCGGTAAAACCGGTGGCCAGATTGCTTGATGGAATCTGTCCGGTGGGTTGATTGACCACATAATTGATCGTCGTCTGTTTCATATACGGATGTCTAGTAGAAGCGCTTAACTATGAAGAGTATGTCACCACAGCAGGTGGCATACTCTTTTTTCTGTCCGCGCGCACCCTACTATACGCATACGCAAGATGACGGCGCCTTTTTTTTACCCTGTCCTTTCTTTCCCGTTCGACGCACCAAACAAACTACACGCGCTATTGAGCAAACTCAAGCTAGGCAACAATCCGCTGCCATTCATCAACCACCACGTCACAGTATTCCGCTACCAGCAATGCCACCATCGCTCTCAATCATTTTCTCTTGATCCGTTTTCTTCCTCCTTCTTGGCGCATCACTGGCAATATCCCTCTGAAACAATTCCCAAATCCAAAACGAATCCAAATAGCAGCACAACGGCCTACCTCTACAACAGCTCGCGCTGGCGTATTCAAAGCACAGAACCGGCGCCGTTTAGCCTTGAGACCGGCTACGGCTACGATCTGATCGGCAACCAAACGAGCACATCGAGGCAGACGGGAGGTTTTCCGGCTGGGCAGGCAACTTCAACCAGCTACAGCACGTTGAACAAGCCGCTGCAGGTCGTCGACCCATTGGGGCACCCTACTTCCTTTGGGTATGACGTTTTTGGTCGCAGGATATCGACTCTTGATGCTGAAAATCATCTGAGACGGTACATTCTGGACGGCAACGGCCGCCTGTCGCAGATTATCGATGCTAACGGCGTCGCCGAAGAGACTCGTGGTCTCTATCCCGGCGGTCCGGTGCACACGATCGCCGATGCCGGGGGCAACACCAGCACCTTTATCCGCGACGGCATTGCCAGATTGACACAGATTACCTATCCGGACTCAAGCACTGAGATCTGGACTCTCGATGCCATCGGCAACGTCTCATCGCTCAAGACTCGTGGTGGCAAAACCATTGGTCAGACATTTGACGGATGCAGCCGAGTGTTAAAGCGCTCGCCGCAGGACCAGCCGGTGGTGAGCTATTCCTACGATTTTGCCGGCCGCTTGCTGACGGCCAGCACGTCTGTTGTAAGCGGAGACGCGTCGAGCGGCAGCTTCAGCCGAGCCTACGACAGCGCCGGCCGTCTTATCTCCGAGACCGACTCCCAGGGGGCGGTAATTGGGTACCAGCTAGATGCCAACGGCAACGTAACGCGCATCACCTATCCGAGCGGGTATTACGTCACCAGAGCGTATGACCAATTGGACCGGGTGACAAAAATCACGCTCTATACCGACACAACGCCGGCTGCCACTTTCACCTATGATGGGCTGGACAGGCGCCTGGCCTTGAACTTCCCCAAGACCGGTGGTGAAACCGCCTACTCTTTCGACATCGGAAACAACCGTCTGTCAACGGATATCGTTTCTGGCAGCACCAGTCTGGGTTTGAGCTATCAGTACAACAAAGTCAATCAGATGATTTATAAAAAGACATCTGATGCGACCTATGAGTGGCTGCTGAGCACCGCTGCCAGTATCACGTACGGCACGGCAAGTAACCTGAATGCCTACCCCACCGTGGGTGGTGTCACTCAAGTTTACGATACCGCCGGTCGGCTGACAAACGACGTGACGTTTACCTACGTCTACAACACCGAAGGCATGCTCACGCAGGTGAAGAATGCTTCCGGCACGGCCGTTGTCGCAAGCTATGCGTATGATCCGTTCAAGCGGCTCGTGCTCAAGACGGTGACTACGCCGAGCTCGGTCACTCGCTACGTCTATTCCGGCACGCAGCTCATGGAAGAGTATAACTGCTCAGGCGGCTTGCCTGGCACGCTCATCCGGCGGTACGTCTACGCCAGCCCGGGCGAGGCGATCTTCCAGATCGATGCCAGCGGTAATGTGACCTACCTGCTCAATGACCATCAGGGTTCGTTGATCGCCCAGGCCAACGGCAGCGGCACGGTGCTGAATAAGTACACGTACTCGCCATTTGGTGAAAATACCGGGCTGCCGGGGTCAGTGATTGGGTATACCGGCCAGCGCTATGACGCTGAAACTGGGCTTTACTATTACAAAGCACGGCACTACAAGCCGAGTATTGGGCGGTTCTTGCAACCGGATCCGATTGGATACGCCGCTGGGATGAATATGTATGGATATGTGCACAATGACCCGGTTAACAGAACTGATCCGATGGGGACGGTCGATTTCTGGAAAAGCTTCAGTGCTGCCTATGACGAGCAGCATTCTGAACGAGTGGCTGCCGCATTTGCTATCGGTTCCGAGATTATGTTTTCTCCTGAAACTGGCGGCGGAAGCCTCGCAGGTATCCCCAGTGCTTTGAAATCAATCACAAAGGGCTTTGGACGAACGGATGTCAATCTAGAAGGCGCCGCCGAGGAAGCAGTTGGATTGGCCACTTCAATAACGAAATCTAGAGGAGTAAAGGATGCCATGGACTCAGTTATTGATTCCGTTCGAGGAGTTTCAGGTACTTACGCATTCCCCGACAACTTAGCCAAAGGTAAGATATATGAGGGCAAGGCAGTGGATCTTGGCAGACGCTTGGAAGAACACATTGAAAGTGGGAAGCTAAGTCGTAGCGATGTGGGAGCCGTTGCCGTCCGTCCGGGCGATACCCACCTGGAAAACACATTTATAAACTGGCGTGGTGGTCCGATGTCTGCGAATCCTGACACCAACGCTTCTAACAAAATATTTGCTCCAGGCGCACGAAAACTTAGGGATTAGATGTGTTTCTGCATCTGTGATGTATAACTAGAAAGAGCACCGCGCGTTGCTGGATGTCAAGGCGTGGTGCGCTTTTTAGGAGGTTTTGAAAAATATGATTATTGAACAATTTTGGAATTCTATTGAAACCGTGCGTAGTACACCGGAAAGCATAGACATCCAGATGAAAGTGTATCAAGCACAGGTGGAGAAAATGTCACCTACTGAACTGGTCAAGTTAGACGAGCTCCTAGTAAGTGAAATATTTCCTATTGTAAGGTCATATTTTGTCCTATTTGCATTAACAGCAATGGTGGATTTTACAAACTGGGAGACGCAGCAGCTTGACCTGTTGTGCTCATGGCTATTATTCCAAGGGAAAGCCAATGTACAGAAAATTGTTGACAATCCGGATAGCATCGTCAACTTTAAAATTCAGCTACCAAGTAAGTCTCTGATTGATATTATAGCTCCAATCTATTTTGCCAGAAAGGGTTCTACTTCGCGGTTATTGGCGCCAATAACAATTAGTAATTATCCTGAAACTGACTTGGAATTTCAGGACTTTGTTTTCAAAATAATGCCTCTAATGTTCCCTCAATTAATGGCGTTAAATTTCGAAGTGCTAGAGCTTCAATGGCATCCTTCCGATCGTCAATTAATGAGTCGCCTTTATCACTCAGGTCACGACTTGAACGCTCCGGTTCAAATAGATTATGCGTTTACTGTTAAATCTCAGAATGACGCTATCAATCTGCTTAAGCATTTGGAACCACTGGGGCACGTAAAGTCGAACATATTTATACATACTAATTCTGTCACTTTAGAAACCACTGAAATTGCAAGTCCTGCAGCGGTTACCCGATGCACCTCATCTCTTTTGCGTTTATGCAAAGAAAATGATGCTGTTTACTCTGGCTGGGGCACAAGCATGTAGTTGATCTCTGCTTTGACTAATATTTTACCTAAATCAAAATGTTTACCGGCCCATTTTCTGTAGCTTGGTTCCAAGGGTTTAGATGTAGCGACCTGCGATCATTCGGTTAAGGAATTGAGATCGTAGAAATGGGATCGCAATCATCGGCGAGTTCGGGCTCAAATTATTTGCAACTATCCGTGGTGCCGGGTGCAAATTATTTGCGAGGGGCCTGCAATCATCGGGCAGCCGGTGCAAATTATCTGCGAGTGGCGGAAGTGCCACCAGGTCCAGAAAACGGACGTTTATTAGACAAGTGGTTTTCTGGGCTTCTGATCTAGGCAAAAGGCATTCCGCAGCGCGACTATCTTGCTCGCCTGACTGAACTTGATTTTCCAGACGGGTCTTCTGAAAAGTTTACCCTTCCGTTGACGCAAACGGCAACGTGACGACGTTCACAACGCGTGCAGCTAAGACTATTGTCCAGACTTTCGACGGCTGCAACCGTCTCCTTACACGCACTCCGGCGAGCCAGCCGAAAGTGACTTTTACCTATGATGCTGCCGGTCGCTTGCTGACCGCATCGAAGCCCATAGTTGCTGGCGATGCCTCCAGCGGCACCTTCAGCCGCGCTTATGATACGGCTGGGCGTCTGAGCCATGAGGGTGAAAGTACCGATGCAGAGCACAGGGACGGAGCAACCCGTAGTGCGTGCCTGGCAGCACGCGTGACAGGAGGGTTAGAGTCCCTCCGGTCCTCAAGTAGAGGGGACCGTATCCAACAAGCGGGGGTAACTCCTCGCTGGCTAAGGAGGAAGGAATGACTGAATGCAAGTCAGCAAGCGCGGCCGTGACAGTACGGCAAGCCTAAATGTATTCATCAGCAGGTTGTTGGTATCGGTATTAACGATAAACTTCAACACACTGCGCTCCACGAGGCTGGTCATGCTTTTGACAGAGCAGAAGGCGATGGAACAATCAATCTCTCTATGCAAAACCAGGGCACTACCTCAGTTCAATACTTTGGAGCTCTCGGCGCCGACATCGTTACTCTCGGTTTATGCAATCCAGGCACCATCTGGCAGAATGATGTAACCGCTTTCCCGATAACCTTCCATTGTCCGCTTTTGAATAACAGTGGACAGAACATGTATCCTGAACTCTTTGCTGAACAGTTTGTAGTATTGGCTACTACAAACTGGCAATCTCAGGCTGGCTATCAATCAACTCCGCCAAATATGGACTATTTCATCTATGGAAATTCAAATGTCCCAGTTTGCTCAACACGTTGGGTTCTGTATTACATGTACTATCTACAGCCAATTCCTTCGGTAGCCACTTACACCACTCTGGGGCTGCCTCAGTGCGGTCCTGGTATTCCAAGCCATAGCCTGGATTATCATAACGTCGGCGGTTAATTAGATCGTCAGGGGAGAGGCTTTTGCTTCTCCCTACTTTCTTTCTAAAAGAGCTATCGTTTTTTTTGCCTCGTTTTGCTGATCTTCCGTGAGGTAGGAGACACTGTCTTTAGCGAGACAAGCTTTTAAATTGGCTAGAGCTTCTTTTGATTTACTTTCCTGTGCAAAGAGAAGACCATTTAAACACTGGGCTGAAGGCGTCGGGCAAATTCTCTGAGAATCTCTCAAATCAATTCGCGCTTTTTTGTAGTCACCTAGCTTGTACCAACAGAAAGCCATCTGTAGATTCGCCAAGTAATCGTCCGAATGTTTTGAAAGAGCAATCGAATAATTCTCCAACGCTCTTTGATAATTCTTCATTTGGAAATACGTTTCCCCCCGTTGGTAAAACAAGGATGACTCTGCTTCTGGACCGGCTTTTGCTATAGCAGCATCATATAGCCGCAAGGCACTTTGGCAATCACCTTTCTCTCGCAATTTACCAGCTTGCATGTATGGTTCTGTTTGCCAAGCTGTACAGTCCGACACGCGTCCGAGCAAATCTTTTTTTGTTTCGGCTAATGTCGGTGTCAGCAAAAGCTGACACAAGATTAGAAACGCTGCGAGATAAACCGGACTTTTAGTCAAGATAAAATAGCTTTTTTCCATCAATTTGAATCCCAGAAATCGAATCGCTAACGTAGTATTTTAGTCTACATTTTTCTTTTCCCTGGTCTATTCATACATATAGTTGTTAAGAGAAGCTTCCAGCCGATTCCGGCTTCCCAAGCCGGATATCTTCAAAAATTTTCCACTTTTAAGACGTCAAAATTACCTTTCTGACCTGCAAAGAGCAGAAGGGCGCTCTGTTTTGCAAGTTTGCGCCAATGCGGCGGCAGGAGGTTAATGCTCACGATTGTGAGAGAGTTTCTAGGCTGCAACTGTGGTTCGAGCGCCGAAACTCTTGGCACACCTTCGAAATTCTTTCGCATGAGCGTAACTACTGGCCATCTTAAACTGCACAGATTGTCGCTTTTCGCAGATTTGAACAGAAACGGCAATATATCTCCGTTGAAACTGTGCAAAGCTGATTCGCTCGGAGAACTTTGACTGAAGCTGGTTGATGAGCGAGTAAGCTAGCGCGTGCAGAAGTAGCCTGAAGGCATTCGCTTTGAACTGGCTGCAACTTAAACGACTGCAATTGGTCTCTTTCATATTCTTGATCCAGCCTTCGCAGAGTGCTCTTCTGCAGTAAATCTGCTCGTAGACGTGTTTCGCGACTGGTTTTGTTATATTTGTGACTATATATCTGACTTCCAATCCGTCGTCTGTGTAGTCGCAACGTGCAATGACTCGCCGCTCCCTGTCCCAACTTTCAGCTTTATATTTGAAGTCACCAAAGGCTCTAGCACGTCGCGAATGAAAATCTTTACCGGCCTTTAGGCGCTGTTCTCTATCATCTATACCTCGTATTCGTTTCATCTCACCCAATCTGGTTTTGGAGAGCAGAGCATTGTTGTGTTTGAGGCCCAGGGCGTACTTTACACGGTTGTTATCCATCCAGCGGTAGAGTTCAGAATTTGTGAATGCACCATCTGCGCGGATGACTATTTCTACATTTGGCCAAGCTTTCCGCAACATTTTCACAAGACGTTTTAGCACAGGCAAAGCCAGTTGCACTTCACCATGATCGCCTGGACGCAGGGCTGCGACGAGTAGCCAGCCTTTGTCGTCAAATACGAATAGAGGAAAATACATGAATTTCTGGTATGGACCGCTTCTGTAGAAGGCATTTAGCTGAAGTCCAAAAGTTTCGATGGCGCTGCCGTCAAAATCAAGAACCACACGCTTAGGGGCTTTCGGATGACAATCAATGTAATATTGAACGAGCCATTTGCTTAATTTTTATAATTCCTTGTATGAGCGACTATTTTCAAAACGGCTCTGGGTCGGCTGCGATGCAAGATCATTGCCGGTAAGCGGATTGCGACCGACTGCCGCTTTTAGAGCTGGGTCATGACGCCTGAAATCACTGTCGTCGCCTGCCGGAAAACCTGCCATGATCTGGAATACGCGCTGTGCAACTTGTTCGAAGGTGTTGTGCTTAATCAACGATTGAGTTCGATGGTCGGTCAGTTGAGCTGCCGCACCTTTGAGGAAGCCGGTGAACTTTTCGGCTTGTGCGGCAAGGAGTAGACCACCGCTGCCGGAGACGTCCTCGCCGTCAAATGCCAGCTCGATGGGCTTTTGCGGCAGAAGATCAAATGTTAATTGTTGAACTCTGGAATTTGCGGTAGACTTTTTCACCTGAAAAGGTTCCTTTTTGACCCGGTTTGTGTTGCTTCGTAACCACCCATTCTGAGCCATTTTGCGAGCCTTTTCTAGCTTTAAAACCTCGATTTTGAGTTAAACATGATCAATGATTCGGCTGGCGAGCGAGCGGCTCTGGAACACGGTCTCGCTTTCCTTTTGCAGAGTCCCTAGGTCGTAGTAAGAATAGTTTAGGTGAATAATTTATACTATGCGATATAGCAATAAATGTAGTAAGCAAGAAATAATCACCTGCTGCTTTATCCTGTGACCCAGGAGTGAATTCCAGGACCTACAGGGCCTGGCTGGCGGAGATCGCCGCAAAATATGCTAGATTGATTTGATTTGGTTTGGTTTGATTTGGTTTGGTTTGGTTACTTAATTCTGACCGAGCAACCCTGTAAATTGGAGATTTTCTGTAATGGCAAAACTTTTGCTGCTTGAAGATGATCAGGGTCTGGCTTCGCAAGTGGTTTCCTTTTTGAACAGTAGAGGTCATACAGTCGAGTGGGTCACTTCCGGCGAGGAAGCAATCGATCGACTGCGCCTCTATCAATACGATGCAGCCGTCTTTGACTGGGTGGTAGATGGTTTGGATGGCCGGTCAGCATGCGCGGAGTATAGAAAGTCAGGCGGGAAGTTGCCGATTTTGATGCTGACGGGTAAAGGTCAAGTAAACGACCGCCTCTCCGGTTTTGACGCCGGTGCTGATGACTATCTCACTAAACCGTTTGTGTCTGAGGAATTGCTAGCCCGGTTAAGGGCAATATTGCGCCGGCCAAGTCAGCTTGTGTCTGAGATCCTGGAGCTTGGAGAATTGCAATTAAACCTTGCCAGTCGCACTCTCCTGAAAGGCAGCGAAGAAATTAGTTTGATGCCAAAAGAATTTATCGTTCTCGAGTATATGATGCGCAATAGAAATCGGATATTTAGTGCTGAAGAATTGCTTGAGCGTTTGTGGAGTTCCGAATCGGATTCGACCGAGGCTGCGGTTCGTAAATGCCTTACCCGATTGCGCAGTAAGATCGATGGAGCGAATGAAATCGGTTATTTGTCAACTGTGAAAGGCTTTGGCTATAAATTAGCTGTGCCAAAGTCTGACTTTTAATGGGCAAGGAAAAAAGCTTTGCAAATAAACAGCGTCTGGTAAAACTGGCTTTCACGCTGGGCATGCTGACTTTTCCTTCAGGAGAAACCTGCTTGGGTTCAGGTGAGCCTCTCCAAGAGGCTGAGAAGCAATTTGAAAACGGTCAATTTGCGCAGTGCCTCAAAACCCTGGGGCGTTCTACCAGTCTGTCTGCGAGAATTTTGCGCGGTCGGGTGCAGTTGATCGAACATCCGGGTAGCGGTCAAGAATTTGTTTCTGCGGTGGTGGAAAACCGGCGAAATGCAAGGGCATTGGCATGGCTGGGAGAAATCTCCTGTCGCTGGCCCGGCCAGCGGGCGAAAAGTCTGGCAATGGCTAATGATGCTTTGAATTTTGCGCCAAAAAACGCTGAAATATTGTCGCTGCACGGACGGACGTTATTTGAGACCGGCGACAAGAGCCGTGGTATCTCTGAAATGTGCCGGGCTAAGAGCTTGGATGGTAGGTTGTTTGTTTGTATAGACAACCTGGCGCAAAGCTATTTGGAAAATTTTGAATCGGCAAAAGCAAAGGTGGAGTTTGATCAGCTGGTACAAATTTTTCCAAAATCGCCGCTTACCTACGCTGAGAGGGCAATTTTTTTCGACCAATGTGGGCAAAATGCGCAGGCAGAGGCTGATTTTGACAGAGCGCTGTCCCTTCGCCCTGATTTTCAATTGGCCTTGGCCTATAAAGCTTCATTTCTTTTTCGGCAGAAGCGCTACAGCGAGGTGCTAGCTTGTGCGGCCACCTGCTTGAAAGGTGGTTGTGAAAATGCCCTGACTTTTCGAGCCAGAAGAGCAAAAATAGAGGCCGAAAAGGCACTGAAAAAAACTGCCGATTTGATTGATGATTTAAATCATTTGATCGGTCAAAGAGCGGATTTCCGAAATCCTGGTTTTTCCAGTAGCCAGCTCAAAGACTATTTGGTGGAAAGAGCTTGGGCGCTGGAAAAGCAGGGCAAGTTCGACCAGGCCTTGAAAGATGTTGATCTGGTGGAAGCTGACAAGCATAGTACCTCGACAACAATGCTTTTGAGAGCGAAACTTCTGGAAGACAAAAACTTGTGGCCGGCAGCCTTGCGGCAATATAATAAATTGCTCGAAGGGAGCGCGCCGGTGCCTGAATTTTTACTCGGACGTGCGCGAGTCTATGCGAAGCTCGGGTACAGAAAGCTGGCTGAAGCTGATTTGGCCGCCGCCGAAAAGATGAAAGGCTTGAAATTTTGACGAGGTATTTGCGGCTGCATTTCAGGCTCTCAATTAACTTCCTAGATGGGCAAGCAAAACCAGAAGCAGCTGCCGCCTTCGCGATTGTCGGTCACGCCAATATCTCCGTTGTGTGCTTCAACTATTGCTTTACAGATTGCCAGACCAAGTCCGGAGCCTTTCAGTTGGGTTTCGTCAGTCTTTTCACTTTGCTTAAATCGCTCGAAAATAAGCTCTTTATTTTCGGCAGGCACGCCTCGGCCCTGATCTTTGATATCTATCTTTGTGAAAGCTAAATCTTGAATCACATTTATTGAGATGACGCTATCTGCCGGTGAAAATTTGATTGCATTACTCAATAGATTAACAATTACGGAAATAATCTTTTCTGCATCACAGCGGATCTCCGTATTTGAGCCAGTGCTTGTGAAGCCAATGCCTTTAGATTCCGCCAGCGCGACAACTGTATCTATTGCTTTGTCCAGTAATACCTTAGATGACACCGTTGAATAATCGAGCTTGATCGATCCTGACTCTAGCTTTTCTACATCCAGCAAAGTATTAATCATAGCAATCAACCGGCCCAAGCTCTCGCGCGAGCGAGCAAGCACCATTTTTGCCTTGTCCTCAATTGCTCCATAGGAGCCAGCCTGGAGCATTGAAAGGCTCAGGTCAACCGCCGTCAGTGGCGATCGTAAGTCATGACTGACCATGGCCACGACCTCTTGGCGCAAACGCTCCGTGCGTTTTTGCTCGCTAATATCATGAAAAACAGCAAAAAAACCTCTTTCTATTCCTGACCAGCGCAAAGCCCATTGCACAATCCTTTCGGCGCCATCCTTGCGCAGCATAGTTACTTCGAAGGGAGTCACCTCCCTATCAGTAGCCTTTAACAGCAATTCTGCAGACCGGGCTCGCTCTGAAGGTTTTACCAGGTCAAATATGGAAGTGTTCAGTAGGTCTTTCGCCTGATATCCAAAAAGATTGCTAGACGCCCTGTTGATCCTCTGTATCTGACCACTCTTGTCAAATGCGCATATTACATCGACGGCGTTTTCGGTGAATGCCAATTCTCTGTCGCGGGCTGCGGCCAGCGCTTCTGCCATCTGATGCAAACCATTGTCAATGGCTGCTATTTCGTCATTGCCAGTGAGGGCCGGTTCCAAACTCAATCCACTTGTAATGTTCCTGGCATTTTTCCAGAGGACATTAAGTCTGCCCGTGGTGCTTTTATGGAAAACGACAGCCATCAAGATCACACCAACGATATTTAAAAAGAGACCAGTGAGCACGACATAATCGAGTGCCGTCCTTAATTTTGCCTCGTTCTTGCGCTGGGCTTCGTTCACCGAATTTGCCTTTGCCAAAATGGCATTGCCCATCGCGGAGATTTTTCCCGCTAAAGCGTTACCAGCAAAAACACTGCGCATGAGATCCAGTCGATCGCCACTATTGACCAGGACCTCCATGCGGTCGAAAGTCGTGACAACTTCCTGCACGCCTTTGTTAAATTCACTAACATCAAGCTCGTTTTCGAGTGTGGATTTACTGAGCAATGTTTTTTGCAACTTTTGCAGATCTGCGTGGCATCGGCGGAATCGTTCCAAAAAATTTTGGTCCCGAGTAGCGTGATACATTCCCAGACTGGCACCCGCTTCTAGCATTACTCTCAATTCGGCGTTGATAAGATTGAGCTCGTCTTTTGCTTTGAACTCGCGCTCATACTCAGCCTCAAGGGCTTTCTGGGCGTTGACCAAAACAGTCACGAAGGTTACTTCGAAGCAGAAGGGTAAAACGATGAGCAGAGCAGTTTTTTGCGAGAGTTTAAGAACCATCGACCCTGTCCCGAGCGTAGCCAAAATTAAGGTGATTTCCAACAGGACCAGCCTGGGATGGTTTTGTTGGAGAAATCAAAAACCTACTGCGGAGGAGTAGCCATCATCAAATCATCGAACGGCAAGCGCATCCATGTCAAGGAAGAAAACGCCAAGAAAGCACCTGCCGTCAGCTGAGTAGTTAATCGGTAGACCTGCAGAAGATTGCAAGGACCGTTCTCCAGGAGGATGAGCTGGTGCTGCCCAAATGCCATTGCCTTACTGTTAGCATGGCAGCGGAACCGTTCTGGCAGACAGCTGATGCTCTAAGCCGTTTTTGAGCTTGGTCTATCCAATCGATAAGCCGGGCAACTTTAATTGATCCAAAGTCCCTCGGCATTCCTGGGGATTTCTTACAAAAGAGCCATCCTTGCACTGAAACAGCGACAATGCTTGCTGGCTGAGAGCCTCTCGCGCCCTAGTAGCTGTATTGTCATTGACTGAAATATGGGCGTCGCCCTCTTTTGAAATTTCGTCATTCATTGTAATCACCTATTGATTTAAGAAAAAGGGTTGTAATTTTTGTTATTAGACTGCCGACAGTTTTGCTTTGCGGGTATGTCTCTCAACAAATCAACGATATCCGGTCTGCGGGACAACAACGGGACAATAAAAATCTACGCAGGGTCCAGGTGGAATAATTTCAGCTGGCCATTTTTCGGACGAAGTCATTCCAGCTCTGGGCGCCACTAACTTGTGTAGAATCGAGGAGTCTCTGGCGGCGCATCGCCACCTGAGGCGACATGGCTGCCGTTTCCTCCCTGTCCAGATTACCTTCTTCTAGCTGTCTGGCTGTGTCGGTAAAGTCTTTTAAGGCTTTCAGCACTTCATCATGGGTTGTGGCCTTGTTAACACGTAGATGGGCTGCCTGAAGCCGATCGATCTCTTTTTGTGCCGCCGGGGTTGCCGTCTCTCTTTCGCTGGCCAAAATGCTATCGACTTGTCTGCTCCATGCTTCTTTATTGGCAAAAACAAGCTCCGCTTTTTCGCCGTCCAATCCTTCTGCCAGTCTGTGAATATCGGTCAATGAATGAGCTTGTTCCTCGATTGTGCCCTGTGGTAGAAATACACTCAAACCACCAAACCGATCATATCTGGTACTGCTTTTTTCGCCGTAGTAGGAGGGCGTCATGGCCTGCTGAGCGTCAAGTAAATGCTTGGCTGCATGAGCAATTGTTTGGTCTTTATCCGCGAGAGTGCCGCGATTGGCTGCATCTATAAGCTTCTCGGCAAAGGACTTTAAGTCTCTCTCTCCATCCCCTTTCATCTTCTGCCCCTCTGGAAAACCCTCGGTTTCGGCAATTATTCTGGCAATTTGTTCTCTGGACTGTGGATTTTTTGCCGCTCTTGCCAATGCGGATCCTAGCCTGTCCAGGTTTTGGGCAAATTGAGGGTACTTAGTGGAGTCGAAATGGGCCAGTGTATCCACTCCGCCATGAGGATTAGGACCGTTGGTTTTACCTATTTCAGCCTTGCCATTGGCACCGCTGGCCGCGCTGTCAATAAATGAGTCGGCCAGTTGACTCGGTGTCATTTCTGGTTTGTGCAGAAGCGCGCTCAGTGGAGCGCTCAGTTTTTGAGCATCGAAGTCTGCACCATTATTGTGCTCTTCTTCTTCCGAGCTGACTATATGTTCGGCGAGGTCGTGAAAGTGAGATTGGACGCCAGCTGCTCCCATGAGACAACGATCAAAATCCAGCACGTCCAGTTTGCTATGGCCGGTACCTTTTAGTCCATCTTTCATGGCGGCCTGGAGGCCGGACATTGAAGCCATGCCGGTATCACCGGCTATACCGTCTACACCGTGACCGTGCCCCTGGCTAATGAGAGCGATTTTGTCTGAGGGCGCCGCTCTGCCTGCCCATTGCAGTAAACTCGTGGTATCAATAGCGACACCATGAGACTGCACTGATGCCAAGCTGTCTACTTTGCCGTCATGTATGGAAAAGCGATCGAGGGTGCCTGGAAGAGTGCCATCTGGCCCTGGTCGGCCATTTCTGTCGGCGTGAGTAACCTGCACCATTAAAGTGACTTGTGTACCCTTGGTCTGTTCAGCCAATTGTTTTAACTCAGCCGATTGGCGGTCTCCCCCTTCCTTTACTCCCTGATCTTCGCCTGAGCTGCTGAGGTCTATGGCTACTGTCCATCGCTGTTTGCTTTGTGACCGAGTGAACGCATTTGTGATTGCAACATGGTCGCTTTCACCGCGGTTGTCGCGGGTGTTTCTGTCAGTCTTAAGCGGGGCTGGACCAAATAGACTATCAGCGCGCAGTTTGTCTGCAGCATTCTCCGCTACTTCCTGGTTTTGATTTCGGAGTCTATCCGCGACTCTCTCGCCTTTTGTGGCAGCATCTTGATGCCCGGTTAATGGATCAGTAGCCATATACACCTCAATAGAATGTTTCTTTCACTTATATTTTGACGAAGCCGCCTTTGAAGTTTTCAGGTTGCGGACCATAATCAAAAGGAGTTTGCTCCCTGGACTGACTGGGATTGCTTCGCTTCTCATATAGGTGATCATTCGGTTTTTCCTTTGCTACATTTTCCACGGAATTGGGAATCGCAGTTTCAGTTGTTTGCTGTGAATTATTGGTATCGCCTTGGGGATTAGACCTTAGAACCTTGCCGATGGGAAGTGAGGTGTTGCCTAATGATTTTTTGACATTAAGGCCATCTTCATGCTCAATTGAAAGCCCTGGTAAGTGCTGAGAAGCGCTATCTAAAGGGTGCTCGTGTTTCTGGAGGGCCTTATTGGTGCTCTGACTTACGTCGTTTGATGTTGCGGTGCTGCGCTCTTTTGCGATTGATTCAGAGCTGCCCGTAGTAACCTCTTTATTTGGTTTAGCCCACGTGCTGGCTGCAATATCTCTGGCTGCTGAATCGACTGCATTTTTTGTGGGGACTGTCGAATCTGTAATTTGTGATTCAATCTGTAACATGGTTTCATTTGCCTCCATTGATTTTGTGCTGCAACCGATTTCGATTGCTCATGTCGCAAAGGTAACTGTCGCGTGGGACAACAACGGGACAAAAAATAGACTCGCCAGCTCAAAAATTGTTAAAGACAAAATACTCCCACAGTGCGGCCTACCCCAACACGGCGCGGACAACACAACACATTGGTTGGTGGCTTGTAAGCCGACAAACGAACCTGTCATTTGTCGCGACAATTACCCGAACCTCGTGACATCAAAGTGGGTAAGAGTGGAACGATCCGAACGGTGGTCACCCACCCGTTTCAGACCACCATACTTTGTGCTAAAGATTGGGGCTAGGCGCTCTAATTGGCCATAGCCAAGTCAGGAGGGAAGCCTTGAAGTCTTCCCTCCTTTCTAGTTTTAGACGCCAAATCCTACTTAACGCCGGTTACCGATGTCGACTTTTGGCTTCCGGGTCCATTCGATGCGTCTTTTTTTTCGGCGGGATAGTGATACGGCGCTCAGCAGTCCATAGCTGGCAGGCACAACAAGCAGTGTTAACAACGTCGATGTGACCAATCCACCTATCACAACGGTGGCCAGAGGACGCTGTACTTCGGCTCCGACACTGGTGGCAAAGGCCATCGGCATAAAGCCCAGAGAGGCAACCAGCGCCGTCATCAGCACGGGCCTCAACCGCTGTTTAGCCGCTTTCAATGCGGCCTGGCGAGGGGAGAGCTCTTCAGACTCTTCGATTTGTTGGATTGTTGATACGAGAACGACACCATTCAGGACAGCCACACCGAATAGGGCGATAAAGCCGACGCCTGATGTGATGGAAAGAGGCATACCCCTGATCCAGAGCGCGCAAAGTCCCCCTGAAAGCGCCAGAGGTACGTTGGAGAAGATCAACAACCCTGGCTTCATTTTGCCGAAAGAGGCGTACAGTAGCATAAAGATGAGCAGTAGCACGAGGGGAACCAGTACAAATAGTCTGTTGCGAGCTTCTTGCATGCTCTCGAATTGTCCTCCCCAGGTTACCCGATAGCCGCTCGGCAACTGTACTTTGCTGCTCACTGTTTTTTGTGCTTCTTCAATGTAGCTTCCCAGGTCTCGGTTGCGCACATTGACTTGCACCGTGTAGTTTCTGTCGGTTTGTAGGTGTGTTATCTGCGCAGCATCCTCTGTGCGAGTAATCGAACATAATTGACCGAGCGGCACAAGTTCGCCGCCCATAGTACCGACTGGCAATGAGGCGATATCCTCGGCTTTCGTCAAACCACTGCCGCCAAATTTGACCGCTAAGTCATATCTCGGTTTGCCCTGATAGATCGTGCCGACAATCCTTCCAGATTGAGAGGCCGCCACCGTATCTAGTGCTTCTTGTGTATTGACTCCATAAGCTGCCAGCTCAGCGGAATTGATTTTTGCTGTGACCACGGGCAGTCCAGCAGTCTGTTCGAGCTTGAGATCGCTGGTACCGTTAACGGTGCCGAGCACTTTGGCGATCTTGCCTCCTATTTCTCTGAGTTTGTCCAGGTCTGGTCCGAAGACTCTTATAGCGACGTCACTTTTTGCACCGGCAATCAACTCGTTCATCCTCTGTTCAATCGGTTGAGACACGGAAAAAAGCGCTCCCGGTACAGTATCTCTGATGCGATTGACGATTACATCTTCTACTTCAGCCTGCGTCTTGCCGGATTTCCACTTTGCCGGCGGTTTTAGAATGATAAACATGTCGGTTTCATCCGGCCCCATCGGATCGAAAGCAATTTCGGAGTGACCGGTTCGAGAGACGATTGTCTCGACGTCAGGGCTTTTTAGTGCCGCTTTTTCGATGAGAGTCGTTTCGGCTGCGGCGGCTGCTAGAGACCCTGAGACCGGACGATTGATTGTCAGGACCATTGAACCTTCCTTTAAGGTGGGTACAAATTCGGCTCCCAGAAAAGGAATGGTGATCAGGCTGAGAAGGAAAATCAGCGCCGATCCGACGATCGCTCTGACGGGGTGCTTGACGCAGGCGAGTAAGGCACGCGTGTAGCCTGGCCGTACCAGGCTGAGGGCAAAGCTGTCATGTTCATTCGGGCGTACTGGTAAGAGGAAATAAGCCAGTGATGGTGTGATTAAAAGCCCGACGATTAGTGCCGTCAATAGCCCGAAGATTACAGTTAAGGCCATCGGTTGGAAAGTTTTGCCGGATACTCCCGGCAGTGCCAGAATCGGCAAGTAAACAGCAGTAATAATCAGCACGGCAAAGAAAATCGGTTTTGCTACTTCGACCGCTGATTTCCTGACGCTCTCCAGTCTATCTTCGTCGGGATGTTCCGCCAGTCTTCTTATTATGTTTTCTACCATGACGACTGAGCCATCGATTAAAATGCCAAAATCTATCGCCCCAAGCGACAGAAGGTTGCCTGAAATATTTGTTATCGACAAAAATGAAAGTGCGCCTAGCAAAGCCAGGGGTATCGCAAGTGCGGCGATGATCGCGCCTCGGATACCACCGAGCAAAAGAACCAGCACGAAAATTACAAAAATAGCGCCGTGGGCTAAGTTGTGCCAGACCGTATCGATTGTTTGATCGATCAAAATACTACGGTCGTAAAATGGCTCGATAGTTATACCTTTTGGCAGGGTCGCGGCGACTGCTTGGATCTGTAAATTCAACAATTCCAGAACATTTTTGGAGTTTTCGCCTTTACGCATCACGACAACGCCAATCACTGTCGGACCGATTCCGTTTGCTGTAACTATGCTCTGCGCCTGCTTATGGCCGACTATGACATTGGCTACGTCGCGCACTTTGATGACGCCATTGGCGGAGCGGCGCAGGACGACATTTTCGATGTCGGCCGGTGTATGAAGCATGCCTTCGCCTCTGATCAAAGTCTGATCATCATTTTCGACAATGTAGCCGCCACCGCTGCTCATGTTGTTTCGCGAAAGCGCTGCCATCACCTGAGAGGGGCTGATACGATAGCCGTGTAGTTTTTCGGCAGCCATTTCGACCTGATATTCTCGCGCGTCACCGCCCATGGCCTGGATTTCGTCTATCCCTGGGACAGTTTTTAGGGCGGGAATAATTTGCCAGTCGAGAACGTCCCGCAGGGTCATCATGTTGTAACCCTGGCCTTTTACCTGAAATTGATAGATTTCACCAAGACCGGTGGCAATCGGGCCGAGATTGACTTTGATCTCGTTTGAGGCAGGAAGCTGCTCCTGGGCTGTTTTCAACCGCTCACTGACTTGCTGCCTGGCCCAATAGATATCGCAACCGTCTTCAAATACTGCCGTCACTTGCGAAAGTGAAAATTTTGAGAGAGAACGTATTTGTTTCAGCTTAGGCAGGCTTTGTAAAGCCAGTTCTATCGGGTAGGTGACATATTGTTCAATTTC
Source organism: Cyanobacteria bacterium REEB67 (assembly GCA_018971775.1). Taxonomy (GTDB): domain Bacteria; phylum Cyanobacteriota; class Vampirovibrionia; order Obscuribacterales; family Obscuribacteraceae; genus REEB67. The sequence continues at coordinate 19,931 of JAGXAB010000008.1, forward strand.
TTTCGGAGCCAGGCCCCTGGCATTTGCCGTCACTGTCACTTGAATATTTGAAACATCGGGGACGGCATCGATGTGCAACTGCTGGAAGCAAATCAACCCTAAAACGGAGAGTAGGAGGGTGACGAATATGACCATTACCCGGGAATCAACGGCCTGAGAAACAAGGGTCTCGAGTAAGTTCGCCGAAGTGCTTTTCATTCCTCACCGCCGATCGAGCTTTTCATAAGCTCGCTCTTGAGGAGGAAAGAGCCTTTCGTCACGACCGTATCTCCGGGGGAAATGCCGGCGATAATCTCAGTATTTTTTGCATCGGTTTTACCGATTGCTACAGGGCAAGCCTTGAAACTGGCACGTGCCAGTTGTTTGAACACGACAGTTTTATTGGTGAGCTTTTGCACGGCTGTACTGGGAATGATTGTCTGCGCTATCGATCGTCGCATGTTGACATTAGCCAAAACCATCATGCCTGGTTTGAGAATCGATTCTGGATTTTCCACTTCTGTGCGCACTGAAGCCGTTCTGCTTGTGGCGTCGAAGGTCTGGCCAAGTTTTGTGACGCGGCCGACAAATGTTTTGCCTGGTGCCACTTCGGAGGTGAAGGTTATCGTGGCGCCGTTTTGAATACACGAAATGTCCGACTGAGGCACTTCGAGCATTACCCATACTTTGGAAAGATCAACGATCGTAAATAGAGACGGATTTAGTGCTCCACTCATAGGTCCCACCGGCTGGCCAGGCTGGGCGGACTTTTGACTGACCAATCCACTTATAGGGGCCCTTAATGGCAGTTCTGTGGATAGATTTCCCTGCATGCTTTTGGGGTTGATGCCAAGGCTCTGTAGTTTGGAGCCGGCGGAAGTCAGCTGACTTTCTGAGGCCGCCAACATTGCCACTGAGGTTTGCAATTCAGCTTCAGTGCTGGCATCCCGAGATTGAGCACTTTCAACATCTTTTTTTGCGGCGATGCCTTCATTAAGCAGCGTGGCGAGTCGGTCCGATTCTTTTTTTGCTAGATCCAGTCGAGTCTTTACCAGCTCTACGTTCGCCTGCGCTTCGATCTTGTGTGCGTTACGTTCGACGTATGCAGATTGCGCTTCTGAAATTTCCGGACAATTTATGTACGCCACAATCTGGCCTGCTCGGACATTGTCTCCGACATCGACCAGGACCTTGGTCACGACTCCGTGCACGAGCGATGTTACGGAAGCTGTGCCGGGATTTCTCGATTCTACGGTTGAAGAAAAGACTTTGGTTTCTTCCACCGAACCCCGGCGCGCCTTGGTCAGAACGATGCCATTGCTGCTGGCAGCGGCCGGCAGGTGCACCACATTGTCCGACATCTTCTGTCCCGGATTTTTCTCTGTCACGGATGATTTGGCAGGACCATCTGTGGTGGGGGAAATTTGTGTCTGCATGCCCGATATTTTTATCCCTGCAGAAAGAGCTGCAACTGGCATAAGGCAGGCCAGACTGATCAATTTCAGTCGTTTTGTCATGATGATCGGCTCCTGTCCGTCCATTTGCATGGAAAGACGCAAAATTGAGTACTGACTGTACCGAGCTGAGCTACCGTATCGAAAGACTCACGAGGACATCTTTTCCAGTCGGTCAATTCAGATCGGGGAGCTAGTTAAATAAGGAGCGCGCGCAAGCGAATATATGCTGGTACGCGAGGCTTTCTCAAAAAGGCGGGCCAGGAGCGTCGGAAATTTACTGCCGATGTAGCGATCGCTTTAAAAAGAGCAAAACAGGCAACTATCAAACCAAGCCAAACAGGCATAAGCTCAGCTGCAGCGAAGACTTCTTCTAATTCTTTGCCGCTTGCGAGCGAAGCGCTATGGACATGCAAGGCGGCGGGGCAGCGGTCGGTACGTCCGGCGCTCAGTGCTGTGTCGGAAGCCCCAAAAGCACTCCTCTGAATCGTCTCAGTCGCCGGTAAGTTAGCAGAAGCAAACTGGTCGTGAAGAAATGTTCCAGTCCACAAAAATGCAAACGTCACGATGAGCATCAATAATTTTACGGGGATCATCTGCTGCGCCCTGAGTGACCTGCCGAGCATGAACGAAGACTGGAACGATTTTAGCATAAACAACGCCCCTCGGCTGGCCAGGGGCGTCGCTCTTGTGATGTTACCATTCGACCTAATTGAGAAAGTTTCTCGTTAAAAACGCATCAATCAAATCGGCAATAACCGTTCCGTCCTCTTCCAGAGCGAAGTGGCCGGTGTCGAGCAAATGATATTCGATATTTTTTAGATCGCGCTTGTAAGGCTCAGCTCCAGCGGCCGGAAATATAGCGTCATTTTTGCCCCAGACGATCAGTGCGGGCGGTTGATGGGTGCGGAAATATTTCTGCCAGCTCGGATAGAGCGGTGAATTTGTGCCGTAGCTATAAAAAAGCTCGAGCTGGATCGCTTCATTACCAGGGCGATCGAGTCCGGCTTGATCGTGCACCCAGGCGTCAGGGCTGATCGCTTCGATATTGCGCACACCATTGGTGTACTGCCACTTCGTGCCGTCGATTTTGAGAAATTCTTTGAGGGGTGCGGCGTTAGCTTCGGATTTATCCTGCCAGTAAGCTTTTAATGGCTTCCAGAAATCATTGTCCAGGCCTTCTTCGTAAGCGTTGCCGTTCTGCACGACCAGGCCCTGGACGCGCTCGGGGTGTTTGCTGGCCAGGCGGTATCCGATCGGCGCGCCGTAATCCTGTACATAGAGCGAATATTTGTTGAGGTTTAGCGCTTCGGTAAATTGTTCGATGATGGCGGCCAGGTGGTCGAAGCTGTATTCAAAAGAATCGACTGATGGCGCTGAAGTCTGGCCGAAGCCCGGATAATCCGGGGCGACGACATGAAACTTCGCGGCGAGGGCGGGAATCAAATTGCGGAACATATGAGATGAACTGGGGAAGCCGTGCAAGAGTAAAATCGTGGGGGCGTCTTTTGGTCCGGCTTCGCGGTAAAAAATATTCTGACCTTCGATTTTGATGGTGCGATAGCTGACTGCTTGGCCGTTCTGTTTTTTTATTGTCGGCATGATTTTCTCTCCGTTGTTTTGTTTATAATTCCAGACAGAAAGGTCTGTCTAAAGCGGGGGTTTGAAGGGCTGAAAAGCTTTCGGGGCTTTGTTTTGCGGTGCTATACAGAAAGGTCTGTCTGGGGAGGAGCTAAGGGAAAGTAGAAGATTGGCGGCTGCGCATCTCAAGGATTTTTTTGATAGATCTCAATTAAGAGTGAGGCCATGTCTCGCGCGCTTTCTGCTGCCCTGGAGGTGCCTTCCACCTGAGCCGTAACAATCGCCCCTTCGACCAGCAAAGATAGGCCGTTAACGAGCTCCGGTTCGCTTTTGCCGAGTGCTTCCTGGACAAAGCCAGCGAGCATCTGTTTGAAGCGACTCTTTTGATTGCGGCAATATTCGCTGCCCTCATGGCCGGCGTTAGCCAGCTCGACGGTGGCATTGATAAAGGCGCAACCGCGGAAGTCGGGCGTGTCCATCCAGTCTTTGAGAGCGGCAAAGAAGGCCATGATTTTGCTCGATTCGTTCTGCGCGTGCCTGGCAATTGCCGCCGCGAAAAATTCGCCGACGCGCGCTTCACGGTATTGCAAAACGGCCAGGATCAAGTCGTCTTTAGACGGGAAATGCGTGTACAGAGTCATTTTGGCCACGCCGGCCTCAGCTATCACTTTATCGATGCCGACCGAACGAATGCCTTCCTGATAGAAAAGGCGGTCGGCTGTTTCCAGCAATCTCTGGCGAGGGCTGGCACTTTTTGCCTGGTTTTTGGCGGTGGTCTTTGCTGCTTTCATATTACAACTATACAGACAGGTCTGTCTGGTGTCAAGCCCAAAAAAATCTGGGGACTTTTGGCGGGGAGAACGAAAAAAATAGACCGGCTCCGAGGTGCGTGGACATCTGCCGATGTCTTTGCCCTGGAGCCGGTCCGGTTTCAGATTATAGATTTGCCCGAATCAGGGCCGCAGGCCGAGCTTAGATGGCTCCTGATCAAGCGTGATGAACTGGCCGGTGGTCCAGCCGTACTTGGAAGCGACCTGGTAAAACTGCTCGATGCGCTTCGGCTCACCAGGGGTGTTGACCATGAAGTTGCCGATCGCCGCCGACTGCATGAGGATCATCATGCCGCCGTCGGTGGCAGCCGAGTCTCCGTCACGTCCGGCGATGACGAATTGGCGTTCGTCGAGACGCTTCCAACCCCAGCGTGCGCGGTTGACGTGCAGCCAGTAGTGGAAGCTCAGGGGCTTGCCGGGTTGAGGTTTGGTATGCCAGTCGCCGCCGCTCACCTCGTAGGTGTGATTGACGCCGGTGGCCAGGCCGTTGCTGTCGTAGATCAGGTGCGAGCCGACGACGTTCTCCGGTTTTACGCCGAGATAGGGAGCGCAGGCGATGGCCAGCTCCTGGTCGCCATTCGAGACGATGACGACGTTGACGCCAATCGATTCGAGCAGCTCGTTCTCCTCGCGCACGCCCGGGTAGACGCGGGCAGCGTAGAGCGGGGCGAAGGCCTGGACCTGAGCCAGTTTTTCCGCGCGGCTGAGGCCGATCTGCGAGGGCCAGTAGGCACCCGACCAGAAGTCGAGCATGCCGATGCCCTTGCCGCCGTCTTCTTTGGCCAGCCAGGTTTTGATCACGGCTTCGGGGGCGAGGCGAGGCGCCTTCAATCGAGCCGATTGGAAGCGCGCTACGAAGCGTCCCCAGCGACTCTCGAGGCCAAGCAGGAAATCAGCGATCACCTGCAGCTGACGGGGCGAAAACTTGTTGTTGTCGGCGCGCCACTTGTAGAAAAACGTGAACAGGTCGCCGGCACCCTGGGTCTTGTCCACATCCTTGAGCCAAAAGACCTGACGTCCGGCGGCGTTTTCGGAAGCGACCCAGTCGCGAAATTCGGGCGAGCGGAAGTAATCCATGCGCTGCTTCGTGGTCAGGCGAGCCGCCTGCACGTTGCCGCTGTCAATGGAGCCGCCGGCGATTGCGTAGAGCTTGTTCTGCGCCCGTTCAAGGGGCGTGAGCGCTGCGGTGCTGGTAGCGGCAGGGAGAGATGTCGAAGAGATGGTTGATTCGGTCATAAAACCTCCGTGGAGTTAGGTCATAGCGGCCTTGGGCAGGTCATAGAGAATGGCGCCGGCGTATTGCCAGTCAGTCGTGATCCGGCCGGGCGGCAGGAAAATCAACTGGCGGCTTTCGTTGACGTCGGGTGAAACAGTGAGGCAACTCGACAGGCAGAGGTTTTGGCCGTGCACGTCGTAGATTTTGGCGCCCCAGGGCAGGGTGGAGAGAACGGTCCCTTCCCGGTCGGCTTCACGTGGCGTGTAGTTGAGACGGTTGCGTTCGGCGTCGGAGCTGACCACCGAGATGCAGATGTGCGTCAGGCCGAGCCGGCGCACCAGGCGCAGCGAGCATTGCAAGCGAGCGAACCGGCGACGATGCAAAAGGTGTGGTATCTCATGCTGAGTCCTCTCAAACATTGACCAGGCGGGCTCAGGCAGTCATTTTGCCAGCAACCGTCTTGAGGTGTTCTAAACTGCATAACCTTCGCGGAAGGTCATGGGCTGTGGAAAAGATGCGGTGGAGCAGGGATCAGGTGCTTATGATTTTGGTTCCGTAAATTGATTGAAGGGTTAGAAGCTTTAACTTCTCGCTTTGCTGATAATAAAACTCAAGAACTGTGAAGAGTTGAGAGTTTAAGTTTCTGCTTCTAAAAGCTGTTGTAAGTCGCGCAAGTTGCTTTAACTAGTAATCTCCGCGCTGGCACACCTAGCGCGAGGCCGTCACGGCGAAGGTTTTTCCACTGCCGGCGAAGGCTTCGTCTCTTCGATTTTTTGTTTTTCGACTTTTTGTTTTTCGACTTCTGGTTCTTCGACTTCTGGTTCTTCGACTTTTGGTGTTTCCGTTTTCGGCACATCGACGTGAGGTGTTTCGGTTTTCGGCGCTTCCGCTTTTTCTTCGACACCCTTTTGCACCGAATCGAGATATTTGCCAATCAGATTGCCTTCTTCGCTCCCGTCTGCTTGCACAATTGTCCAATCGAGCACATCGCCTTCAGCTACAGTTAGTGCTTCACCTTCTTTATGGTCGGGCAGGGCGACCTTGCTGGCCAGCAAACCGCTTATCTTATCGTCGCTCCAGTCTTTGACCGTGACGAAGACTTGTTCCATCCGCCCATCCTTGCCGAAAAGGCGGGTAGTCACAGAGAGTGTTTCTTTTTCGGGTAGCCCTTTTTGATAACGGGCCTTGATCTCGGGAATTGTTTTTCTCGCCTGCTCGATATACGGTTTTAGCATCGCATCCAGTTTGGCTCGCTCCCCGGCAAAGGGCTTGTCGACGGGCCGCTCGCCAGAACCTGACCCTGCCCCGACTTCGCGGAAGCCGAGCACTTGCGCGCGAGCGCGATCCGCCTCCGCCCTTTCACTGTCCCCTAGTTTGAAATAGCAGGCTCCACGGATAAAGGTGGTGCGGCCCTTCTCCCCGGGAAATAGTTTGGGATTTTCGAGGGCCTCATTCAAGGCGACGATCGCTTCGCTGTAGCGACCGAGGCGATAAAGGGCAACACCGCGGCGGCGTTGCATTTCGGCTTTGATTGGTTCCGGTCCGCTTTTGGATGTGATGAAGGCATCGATGTCGGCCAGGGCTGCTTCGTTGTTCTTCGTGGCCAGGTAGGCATCGGAGCGCAACATCAGAGGCATCCACTGTCTTTCAATATCGCTGTGACCTTGTTTGCCGTGCCCACGGCAGAGATCCAATGCCTGGGTCAGATCGGCTATCGCTTTGTCATTTTGGCCGCAAGTAAATTCCAGTGATCCACGGTTGATATAGGCATTGATCGAGGTATCGCCATTGGCGATTGCGCTGTCAAAATCTTGCAGTGCTTCGCTGCTGCGTCCGCTCAACGCATAGTTGTAGCCGCGCTGCTCGTAAGCTCTGGCCAGCTTTGGATTTAATTTTAAGGCAGCGTCGAGATCGCTTGTCGAGGCCGCTCGATCTTTCATCTCAAAGCGCAAAACGCCACGCACGTAGAGAGCAAATGCGTCCTGCGGATGGGCTGCTATTAGTTTGGTCAGCTCGGCGTCAAAACCTTGCATGGCCGGGCGCGAGGGTCTCTGCCCCGGTTTCTGCAGCAATGCCTCAATCTCGGCCAGTCGCCCCGGGCTTTTTTTTAGCGCCTCTGGAGAAGTTCTGGTAAGTGGTTTTGGATCAGGCGCTTTCAGCTGCGGCGCGCTCGCTGCCTTCGCCGTCGCCATTTTCGCCGCTCCTGCCTGGGCGCTCCAGGCGCTCGGAAGGCCGAGCGCGGCTGTCGTCAAAAGAGTGATCGAAAGCGCGACGCGTGAAATTCCAGCCAAAAGTGATCTCCTCAAGCAAGGAGAATATACCTCGGCGGCGTCATTAAAATCCGTTGCGCATGCGGTTGCGGTTGCGATTACGTCGCTGGCGTCTGGCCTGCTGCATCTCTTCCTGTATTTGCTGGTCGCCTGCGGCTGACGTGGCCACGGCTTGCTCGATCGAAATGTTTTTCAAGTCGTAATGGCGACCGTTGGCAAAATGGCGGACGCCGGAGGTATCGGTGTCCGGAAAATCGACAAATTTGTCGGGGCGCGGTGCTTGGTTGCCGCGCAAGCCAGCGCCATTGCCGCCGTTGCCGAAGCTGGCATTGTTAAAGCCGCCGTTGCCAAAATTGTTCGGATTATTGTTGAAGGCGGCATAGTTGGCTGGCGAAGGCAAGGCGCCGGTCGCTCCATATTGATTGTCCTCGGGTGAATTGAAGCGTTTCTGACGGCGGCGACTGCCACGATACTGATCCACTACCCAGGGTCTTTGAGCGGCCGGTGAAAAGTTTTGCCCGGGTAGCTGGTCGGGAAACTGGCTGGAAATGTCGCTATCAGCGAGGACCATTTGTGCTGGCCCGGGGCAGAGCGGCGAAAGGGCGCTCAGTGAAAGGCCGAGACCGAGGCCGAGGCGACAAGCTAAGCGGCGCATCTTGTTCATCTGCTGCCTCCGCTTGCACTGTGGTTGGCAATGTGGGCCAGAGATGCTTTTACGGCAGAATGGCTGGTGTTACGCCCGGGGGCGGAAGGTCTGGAAATCCTGGCTGCGACGCTTTGCTTTGGTGCCGGAGGCAGGGGAGGTGCGGGAGCATATTGTTGCATTGTCGAGGCGAGGGCACCGCCCAGACCCCTTTGCTGCAGGTCGTCAAAGGTGATTGTGTGGACGAAGTTGTAGCGAGCACCGTTGGTAGTGAGATTCTGGTCAAGGTCCTCGAGATAGGCAAGACCCTTGCCGTCGGCGGCGCCGATCTGGCAGAAAATCACTGTCACGTCGTGCGGATTTTTCATGCGATTACTGATGTCCACCAGCTCCTGGCGCACTCGCTCGGGCTCGACCCTGGGCACAGGCAAGCCGTCGGTGACGACAACGATGAGCAGGGGTTTTTTATTGGGGGAATGGTCGGCAAAGTAGCGATCGGCCTGTTCGGCTAGAGGCTCGAATAATCTGGTGCCCGTTTGCAGCCGCATGTTGTCGAAGAGATAAGCAATGTGATTGGCTGAGGCGTTTTCAAAAACGTCATATTCAGTGGCGAAGGGCACGATGGTCATGCCTTGCGTGGCAACCGGCGTGAGGGCAAGGGCCATGCTGGCAGCCTGCATGCCGCACCATTCCCAGCGCGAAACGCCATCGGGGCAATCGGTCTGATGCATTGACAGGGAGCGGTCGACTAAAAGTTCGAAGTTGAAGCGAGAGAGAATGCGCATCTCTTTTTCGGCTTGCAGCCGGAAACGATTATTGTCAGCGCTTGCTTTTAGCGCACTGGCGCTGTTGTCCAAGATGCCGTTACCCGCCGCCAGGCCACTATCTTGCGCGCCGGCATTGAGGGGTTGAGCTTCGGCATGCTGGCTGACGCCGAGAGTGAAAGGTTTAATCTTGGGGGTGACCGTCATGTCCAGTTTTGCCTGGCCGGCCAGGAATCTCGTCACCGTGTTAGCGCCGGTGGCGCCGCTCGTATTGCCGCTGCTGACCGCGCCGGTCGAGTCGCCGAACATTTCGCCGTTTGCATCGTCCGCCTGGCTCGGACCGTTGCCGTCCTGGGCGAGGGCCACCCCGGCTGGAAAATTGACGACGAGACTGCAACAAGCGCTGAGGCTTAAGAGGCTGGCTGCAAAAGTCGTGCGCTTGGTCTTCATAACCCGATGTTAACCAAGCACAGGGAGGATTGCGTGAGGAAATTGCCCGCAAGGCGATACTCCGGCCCTGGATACGTGCAATTTGTGAATAAATGCGTTTTGTTGGCGTTCATCTAAATGGGGGGATTTTGTCGCAGGCACTCTATACTTTTTGTATCTGTAGGAAAATTGGTCATGACAGCTGTCAAATTGGACAAATTGCTCGATAATTTGGGCCTCGGCGCCGCCGCGGGCGAAGGCGTCGAAATCACCGGCGTTACGACCGATCCCGACCTCTGTCGCCCCGGCTTTTTATATGTTGCCGAGATTTCGGAATCGGTCGACAGTAAGCGTCTCGGCGTGCGACTGGATGGTCGTGATTTTATCGACAGAGCCGTGACAAATGGCGCGGTGGCTGTTTTGACGACACCGGATGTGGTATTGCCGGAGGTGCGCTCTGCCGCCGTCGAATCTGCCCGTCAGGTGCTCCTTGTCAAGCATGATCGACCCCTGACCTTGCTGGGCGCTCTCTGTGCAAAGTTTTACGGCCAGCCTCGTCCGCAACATATTGCATTAGTGACGGGTACCAATGGTAAGACATCGACTGTCAACTTCTGTCGCATGCTCTGGTCTGGGGCTCACCTGCCTGCCTGTTCGATAGGCAATCTGGGCGGCGTTTGCAGTGATGGCACCCTGGTCTGGGATCGCCACCCGACTCTTTCTGTACCGGATACGGTCACCCTGCACAAGATTTTGCACGATGTCGCCGGTCGTGGCTTCGACTATGTCGCCATGGAAGCGACGAGTCATGCTCTCTTTGATCAGCGCGTTACCGGTCTTGGCGCCACAATTGGTGCTTTTACAAATATCACCCGCGACCATCTCGATTTTCATGGTGACATGGAAGAATATTTCCGCGTCAAGATGACTCTTTTTAGCGAGGTGCTCGCGCCGGGCAGCGTCGCTGTTTTGAACGCCGATGCCGATGCCGGTGCTGAAGATTTTGTGGCCGACGGTGTCAAAAACAGCAACAGATATTCCCAGGCTCTGGCCATCTGCCACGAGCGCGGCCACAAGGTGATTTCATACGGCTTCAACGGCGATGATGTGCGTCTGGTCGATTGCGAGGACGTCGAAAACGGCCAGAATCTCATCCTGGAAATATTTGGCAAAAAATACAATTGCCACGTTAATCTATCCGGGCTCTTTCAAGTGAGCAATGTGCTGTGCGCCCTGTCGATCGTGCTGGGTTCGGGAGTGCCGGTGGAACGTTTGTTGCCTCTCCTGCCAACTTTGACCGAGATTGAGGGTCGTCTAAATACCGTCGCTTTTACCCCGAGCGGGGGAAGGGTGATCGTCGATTATGCGCACTCGGCCCATGCCCTGCGCGCCGCCCTCGAGGCGGCACGCAGTCTGACCGTCGGTAAACTCGTTGTCGTTTTCGGCTGCGGCGGCGAACGCGACCCGGGCAAGCGCTCTGAAATGGGCCGCGTCGCGGCAATAATTGCCGACCAGGTAATCGTCACCGATGACAACCCCAGATGCGAAGATCCGGCCGAAATCCGCCGTGCTGTGATGGTCGGGGCTCCCCGGGCACTTGAAGTCGATAATCGCGTCAAAGCAATAGAGATGGCGATGCGATCTCTAGCGAAGGGCGACTGCCTATTGATTGCCGGCAAAGGTCATGAAACGACACAGACAATCGGTGAAGAAAGCTTCCCCTATTCCGATATCGAGACCGCTCGGCATCTGGCCGCTGAGCTCGAACAGGCCACTTACGTCAAACGGAATCACTAACGAAATCAACAACGGAATCAACAACGGAATCAACAACGGAATCAACAACGGAATCACTAGTAAAGGTATAAAGCATGTCTGGCTCCCGTAATCCCAATCTTGGTGTAATGCCCGTCAGCTTCGAGCGTGACGGTGATATTGCCGGTGGTGCCGGTGCCGATCTTGGTACCGATCTTGGTTTTGGTCGCGGAGAAAATGCCGCTGACTTCTGGCGCAAGAATCTCGGCCGGACCACGATGCCGCTCGGATTGCCTCGCAGCGCCGACTGGTGGACCGGTTTACCGCCGGAACAATGCGCTGGTTACAGCCATGAACAGGGTCAGTTGCACTCCCTGGACATTCCAAATCTGGCAACCTGCACCCGTCAATCCGTACTCGATTATTTCAACAATACCTGGACGCTCAATGAGCTGCTCTTTTCCTCACTGATTGGTGAAGAGCCTTTTTACCGCCCTCCCTATCATTCTTTGCGTCACCCGCTCATCTTTTATTATGTGCATCCGTCCGTGCTTTATGTTAGCAAGCTGCGCCTGGCCGGCCTTTTGAGCGCGCCGGTCAATAGCTATTTCGAGAGCCTTTTTGAAACCGGCGTCGATGAAATGAGCTGGGACGATATGTCCAAAAATGCGATCGAATGGCCGAGTATCGAGGACGGTCGCGAATATCGCCGGCAGGTTTATGCAAAAGTCCGCGAACTGATTGAAAATCATCCCGGACTTGCTGACGGCCATACGCAAATCGACCGTGAAAATCCGCTCTGGGCGATTTTTATGGGCATGGAGCACGAGCGCATTCATCTTGAAACGTCATCTGCTTTGATTCGCGAACTGCCAGTGCATCTTGTCGCCCGGCCGCCACAATGGCCGGCGTTGGCCGCGCTGCACCCGGTTGAAAATGCTGAAGTCGCCTATCCGCCGCAGGCGGGCCAAGATTTTCCGCAAAATAATCTTGTCACTGTCAGCGCACGCGAAGTGACGATCGGCAAAGATTTTGATTTCCCCACTTTCGGTTGGGACAATGAATACGGCAGTCGTGCTGCTCAGATCAGTGATTTTGCCGCAGGCGAAATGCTCATTAGCAACGGCGAATACTGGCAATTTGTCGCCGACGGCGGCTACCATCAAAAAGAAAACTGGAGTGAAACGGGCTGGCGCTGGCGCTCTTTTCGCAATGTGAAATGGCCCACCTTCTGGGTGCCCGATGGTCCAGCCGGCACACATCAGTACCGCCTGCGCACGTGTTTTGAAATTGTGCCAATGCAATGGGATTGGCCGGCGGTGGTCAATTATCACGAGGCGAAGGCTTTTTGTCAGTGGAAATCGCTGAAATCAAATGTGCACTTTCGCCTTCTTACCGAAGCCGAGCACCAGGCGATGATCCTATCGGACAATCAGCAGAGCGAGAGCACGCTGATGCCGGCGCCGCAATACAACAGCAATTTGCGCCAAGGCTCGGAATGTCCTGTCGACGCCAGTTTGGGAAAGGGGGCAAAACTGGATCAGGAAAATAAGCTCGACAAGCAGAGTAAGCTGGATAAGCAGAGTAAGTTTGCCGATTTGTTCGGCAATGTCTGGCAGTGGGCCGAAGATCATTTCCACCCGCTTGAAGGTTTCAAAATCGACAGGCTTTACGACGACTTCAGCGCTCCTTGTTTTGACGGTGAACACCAGATGATCCTTGGTGGATCGTTCATCAGTACCGGCGACGAAGCTACTGTTCACGCCCGCTTCCACTTCCGTCCGCATTTCTTCCAGCATGCCGGTTTTCGCGTTGTTTATGCCACTGCTGGTGATGGCGCAGTCGTGCATCTAAGTGATGCGACTTCTAAGGTGAGTGCGGTCGTCGATCCTTATGAAACGCAGACGATTTTCGACGAATACATGACTCTGCACTATGCTCCTGCTGAAGTGCAGATGCCCTATCAGGGCTCTATCAGCACTGTTTCTGGCCCTGTCGAAGCGACTCAATTTCCGCAGCGATGCGCTGACCTCGTCAATAGCTGGTGCGATAAGCTGGGCATCCAAAAAGGAAAAGCGCTCGATATCGGCTGTGCTGTTGGCGGCGCGTCGTTCCGCCTGGCCTCAGCCTTTGCTCAGGTGGAAGGCATTGATCTCAGCGCTCAATTTATTGCTGCTGCCCAGACTTTGCAAAACGTGCGTAAGCTCGATTATCGCTACAAAGTCGAGTCGGATATTTATGAAAATGCATGTGCTACAGTCGATGCTACCGCCGCAGCTAAAGTGAATTTTCGCCAGGGAGATGCCTGCAATTTGCCAGCCGAATGGGCTGATTTTGACGCTGTTTTAATGGCTAATTTGCTCTGTCGTCTGCCCGATCCAGAAGCTTGCCTGAAGCGGATGAGTGGGGAGCAAGCCGTGTTGCGCCAGGGTGGTCTGCTCGTGCTTGTCTCGCCCTATAGTTGGATGACCGCTTACACTCCCAGGGATAAGTGGCTGGGCGGGTATCTTGATAGTGATGGCGAGCGCCATTTTTCCGAAGATGGCCTGAAAGCTCTGCTGGCCCCGGATTTTGATTTGCTGGAAGTGGCCGATGTGCCGCTCCTTATCCGCGAGCATCGGCGCAAGTTTCAGTATATCGTTGCTCAAGCGATGGTCTGGCGTCGGAAATAAAGCAGGGCGTCGAGCGTGCTATAGAATGGCTGAAGGATTAGGTTCTTTTGGTGGGGCATGATTTTGCTGCGTCGCTCATTTTTCATTATCGGTACGGTCATTGCAATGGGCATAGGCTGCTACATTGCAGCGCCCACTTTACTTAATCCTCTATTCATGACCTTATTTTCTTTTTGTAATCTCTACTCCCTTAGCGAATCCGGTTTTGTCGATCACAGTGGACACTTTGCCTTTCACCAAATAAATACGGTTATATCTGGACAGAGTTTTCGGATGGCCTGTTGGTTATGCCGAATCAATGCCTGGATAAACAGGGTCGAGAGGCGGCAGCAAATTTGGCTATCTGGACAAGAAAAGCGACCTGGCCATACCATGTATTTTTGCTGAGGCGGGCGCTTTTAGTGAAGGACTTACCGTGGCCGCTGTTGCTTCTCCCGCTGTGCAACAAGGCAATATTCACAACGTAGGACGCGCTGTCCAATGCTTGTGAGAGATCCGGCTATAGCGGCCTGATGCTCTTGTTGATCTTATCGGCTTCGTCTTTATAATGCTGCGCTTCTTTCGTCCGGTGCATTTTCGTCAGGATTTTATGGGCAAGTAAATACTGTCCCTTGCGGTTATAGTGCATGCCAAGCTCGCAGAGGCTGCCGATATATTCACGACTGGTGGCACCAAATTTTTTCGCCTTTTGGACGTCTTTTAAAAAAGGAGCATCGTTGTCGTCGGATATGCCATGCGAGCCCGACGAGGCTCCGGTCGATCCGGCGCTGCCGGAACCACCACCGCTTTCTCCGGCGGTTTGCGCTTGAGCGGGTAGGATTTGCGCAGACAACGCGATAAGTGTCGCTATCAGGCCCGCTTGCACAGGCCGCGGACGACGACTAGGCCTATGGATATTGTCCACTTTGCACCTCTTCTGACCGGTGATAAATGATCTACAGTACTATAGTGGGAAACTCGCCAACCCGGTGCACAAAATTTGCTTTTTTGAGGTTCGCTCATGTGGTTTCGCAAAGCTCCCAGCCTTACGCTTGAGAAACAATTGGAAGTGCTTACCGGCTGCGGCATTCGCTTGCGCGACAGTATGACCGTCGAGCATTTCATCGAGATGCATCCCAGGCAAAATTACGACAGTGAGCCATATTTGTTGGCGCTGACCGTCATGGGTGGTGAAATGGCGAAGGCACCATTCGATGATTTTTCTGATGATATCTGGCGCCTTGATCCGACGCGCCTGCGCTTCAATGCTGAGGATGGCGGCCAGGGAGCTTATTTGAAAATCGCCGCTAAAATGTCCAGGCTGGCCGGTGGCAGTATGCCGATCGCCGATGCCCGCGACCATGTCGATATGGCGGCAAATCATGCCTGGCTTAGTTTTTCCCTGGACGGCATGCCTTACCGCTGGGAATTGCAGGCACAGGGCGGCAAGCTCGACAGCAAAGTTTTTTCGAAATTTGCTGAGCTATTAAAACTGGTTGGTGCGGGCAAACGTTTCTACGTCCTCGAATTGAAGGACCAGGGACGTTTGATCGGTGCGGCGAGGCCTGACGTGCTGGGCAATTTGCGGGAAAAGACCGGGCTTGATTTCAACTGGCTAAGTTGATTGCGCCCACGCTTCCGCCGCCACCACAATGTAGGGCAAATTTGTCCCGAAAGGTTGTTACTTGCCGGTTTTGCCGCTTTTGCTTGATTTGGCGGCCGGAGCGGCTTCACCTTTGCTCTGGGCGTGGGTTTCGCCGTCTTCTTCCGCTTCGAAGGCCCATTTGTTCTCATCTTCGTATTCGAAGGCGAGGTCATAAATGCAAGATTCATCGGCATTGACAGTCAGGCTGAAGAGGGCTACTTTCCAGGGCTCCTGGCCTTCTTCGATCATGAGCATGAAGATTTCCTGGAAGGGTGCGAAGCAATCTTCGTCGAGTTCCATGCCCACGACTGAGCCGTCTTTGAGATCGTATTTGCCTTCGATTTCGGCTGTTTCGTCAAGGATGACAACGCGGATAGCGGCGCTGGCAAAGGGCTCATCGGGAGAAAGGTCATAAACGAGTTGGGCGATTTGCTCATTGAGCTGCTCAAGGGCTTCTTCATGATCGGTCATTGGTTTGCTCTCCACAACTGCTTGGTGTGCCGACAGCGCCCCCTGGTTGAGATCGGCGCCGATCCAAGCAGAGTTTTGCCTTGGAATAGTGGGGATGTTATCTCATCTATCGCCAACTTGGGTTAAAAGCGGAGCATTTATTTACTTTGTGGCCCCCCTTTTATCTTTGCCGATGTCGAACATTTCTTTGAAATCGTCGGCGCCGGCACGATTTTCCTGGCTGCAGAGCGCTTCTTGTATGGATTTTACGCGCTTATAACCGGATGGCAGTGCGAAAGTTTTTGGTGAAACTCTTACTTCCTTTGCCTCGAACGTTTTGATGATATCTTTGTGCGCGTCTTCTTTCAGGCCGGTCATCCAGTCTTTGCCTTTGGAGTGGCGACCGTAATAGAGGGGAATACCGCCATTGGTTGGCGTTTTCACCGCTGAAAAAATGATCGTTTCAATCTGCGGAGCCCTTTTCCCCAGCGGCAAAAACTCGAGTATCTGTTCGTAGCCGACGACGCGTGTGCAGTCGAGCTTTCCCAGTCGAGATCGCGTCGGTAGGCCATCGATGACGCGGTCGAAGCGCTTGGTGATGATATCTGAAGAAAGCCCGGACTGGCTGAACGCCTTAAAAGGCTGACTGTGAAAAACTTTGTCGTCGGTGCGATAAACATTCACTACCCAGTCCGGCGCATGGGAAACGAGTGTAAATCCCAGCCGATCAATACTTTTCAGGCAGATGCCGTCGTTGCTTATCGTCACGGTATAGTTGCCGAGGAATACATTCGTCTGCCTCAACCAGATGGCCGGGATATCTCCTGGTGGTGGCATCCCGGCCTGCG
Source organism: Cyanobacteria bacterium REEB67 (assembly GCA_018971775.1). GTDB lineage: Bacteria > Cyanobacteriota > Vampirovibrionia > Obscuribacterales > Obscuribacteraceae > REEB67. Next base: position 36,446 of record JAGXAB010000008.1, read on the forward strand.
GCGAAGCGTTTGGCGAGTTTCCGCCTGGCGGTGCCGCCACAGCCGGCGTCGGATCACCGAGGCAGACGGTCAGGAAAAATGTGAGGAGAAGATTGAGAAAAGAAGCGGTTGATTTGCTCATTTATTTCCCGGCTCTCAATCGGGCTAGTTCGGCTCTTACCCGGGCTAATTCCGCTTCTATTTCAGGATTGGGCGTCGCCGCTGCTACGCTGGATTGATTGAGGGCGGCAATCAGTCCGCGTCTGAGGCCGAGTTGCAGTAAGTTGTCGGAATTGATGCTGCTTACTATGTCAAAAGGGGCGCCCTCCATCGTCAGGTCATTATCGAGATAATTGGCTAGAACTTTGCCCGCAGGCTCGTCGCCTATCTGAAGGAAAAGTATTTTGAGCTCGCTTGCGGACCGCAGGCGTTTGCTGGCCTCGATGATCACTTGTTCGACCGGGATGCCGCCATTTGGCATGCCGTCGCTGACTATGACGATTATAAAAGGTCTGGGCAGGCGCGCGCTCAGTCGATCATTGATAATTTCAGCCAGCGGAGTGGAGAGGTCGGTACCACCGGTGGGGCGTGTCGCGAGCATGAGTTGACGTGCTTGATCGGCGGTGCAGGCCGCTTTGAGATTGTGACTCAGATCAAATGTGCAAAATTCAAAAGGACCGTTGCCGAGAGTCTGCGCTTCTTTGCCGAAGGCGTAGATTTGCTCCAGGCACCATTGCCACTTGGTTTGACCATTGCGATCGACAGGGCTCTGCATCGAGCCGGAGGCATCGATCATCAGGGCGATGTCGTAGTTTTTTAGTTGTTTCCAATCGCTGCTCTTGGTTGCTTCCGCTGAAAGGCGAAGGTTATTGGCTTTGTTGCGATGTCCGGCAACAAGATCGTCGGGCGTGTAGCGCAGAGTAATGCCGTAGCGCTTACCGGCTCGTTCGATCAAAAGCTGCATATTGTTGCTGTTCAGATTGCCTTGCAGTAATTTGTCGCCGTCTTGCAGACCGGCATAGGCGGCCGGCGAACCCAGGCGCACTTTAGTGATGCTGGTCGGCAGAGTGCTGGCTTCAATCGTTATGCCCGCTCCGGCGCAGGCTCCCGCCAGAGCGCTGATACCGCCATGCAATGTCGTCGTGGATCCGCCCGTCTCCGTTTTTCCCAGGGCCCAGGCGCAGTGGCATGCAGCTTGAAGGGCACTGACGAGCAAGAGCATTGATCCGATCTTTGTCAACAGACGTGATGGTTTATGAATTTTAGCAGCAAGGCTCATGTCGCTCACCGGGCTTCTCTTACGGCTGTATGTGCCACCGCTGGTGGTTTCTGTCTGGTTTTCGCTCCGGCTTCGACCTCTGTCTTTTTTCTTGTGTTACTGCCTTTCTTGATCGTTTTTTTGGGGCCGACTTTGGCTGCATCAAGGGGCAGCGCTTGAGCGCGCAGAGGGTTATCGACGGGGATATTGGCCGCTTCCGATTCATCGCCGAAATTAATATAATTTTTGACACGCCGACTGCTCAAGCTCGGCTCCAGGCGTATTTTGCTGAGGCCGCAATTGGCCTGGGTGAGCATTGCGTCTGTGTATTGCGAAAGGTCGAGCATGCGCTGGGTAAAGTTCTGGTTAATCTGGGCGCGTTCCCTTTGAAAATTGTCCGCTTCCTGTCGTTGCCTGTACCAGTCGCCGGAGTTGAATGAGCCGCGGCGGAAGTTATCTCGTGAATTCTGGCGGGCGTTCAGGGCAGCCAGAGCTTGATCCCATTCGCTCTGTAGGCGCGCTTTTTCGTGAAAGGCTTCGGTATTCACTTTTTTTTGAAAGTCCCGGATTTCCTTGTTTTTTGCGGTGGCAGTATTTGCAGATAAAGAGGAAAGCGCTCTTTCCTTGAGTTTGAGCAAGCGTTCCAGTGCAATCGCCGAATAACTCCTCAGCGCTTCCGATTTACTGTTATGAAGGCAGAGTCGATATTCTTTTATCGCTTCTTCGTTTCTGTGCGTCATCACATAAGCGTTAGCCAGATAATAGCGAGTGTCGTAATCGCCAGGTGAGCGCCTGAGCAGCTGCTCGCCGTACTCGACGACATTGCCGTAATGAGCGCCGTGATATGCGTTGAGGAGCTGGACTTTGAGTTGGTCGGCGCCAAAAGACTGTGCAATCGAAATTGCAAACAGCATGGACAGGGCCGATGCGCCTCTAACGATGTGCTGGACTCTCATCTAGCTTTTTGCGATAGGACGCCTCTGCGGTATGCCTATCTTTATATTTACCACGATTGTGCGCTATTTCTCGTGCTTATGACCGAGACATTCTTCCGTGCAAACATGATGTCCGTCCGCTTCTTGAAGTGCCTGCTGAGAGACCGGCTTCTTCTGCTCTTCTTTGTTGATGCGCCTTTGCTCTTCGCTGATTTGCGGCTTGCCGTCCGGATGCAAGTAATCTATTTTGTCAGTCTGGTCCGTTTTGTCCGTTTTGACTTGTATAGATTCTTCTTTAGGCTTAACTGCTTCACTCATGGAACACCTTCTCGCTTGTCGCTTTTTGGGCTTGTAACTGATTGAGACGGAGGAGAGGTGAAGCGGTTCCTGCACCGATCATTCTTGTTACGCCTTCGATTATGGGCTGCCTAGCGCACCCGAGGCTTGTATCTGGGAGATTTCATACTGGGCTTCGAGGGGATCGCCGATGAAGGCTGAGCTGGTGTAAAAATTGTAGAGAGCCTGTCCCCAGTTGGTCTGGCCGAGAGCCGCGTCTTGCGGAGTCATCCAGCCCTGGAAATCGCCGCCGCAGCCGACGATGGAGTAATAACCCGGGCCGGGGGCATCGGGGAAGTTTGGATTGGGCGAAACGCCTCCGGGGCCGCTATATACGGTTTGCGAGCCGCCATTGCTTCCGCCTCCGCCCGCTTGCGTTTGCAGGGGAGCGCTGCCGTAGAGGTTGTCTCCGGCGGTGTGACCGGTGACACCGGCCTGGCCCCATTCACCATTGGGCGGGGCGATAAATTCATCGGCGCCGGATGCATCGGGCATAAGACTGCCATGGCCAGTGGTCAGGCCGGCGTCGCGCCCATCCATGATGCCGTTGTTGATGCGGCTTGCTTTAGTAAAGCCCGCGAGGGGCGGCAGACCGTTAGTGCCCTCGTCGCCGTAGATTTCTTCGGCGTGGGCACCGGCCTGGTAGACGAAGCTGTCGGTGGTGCAGGGAGGCAAGCTGGAGTAAGCATTCGAGGCGAGCTGCTGGCTATAGGCAGGTGTGGCGGAGGTGGCTGCACAGAGGGCGAGGACTACTAATTTTGCGGCTTTGCTGACTTTCATTTTGACCTGCTTTGGCTTCGGCCGGAATCTCGATGGGTCTAATCTACGGAGATCTGTTGGCAGGTTCCGGGCAAACTTTTGGCAGAATTTTGGCAAAACCGAAAATTTGTCAGGTCGGTCATAATAGGTGCCTGATGTCCATTACTCTCTCCAAAAAAGCGATTATCCTTGTCACCGTGCCTCTGATATTCGAGGTTGGCTTTGTCGTTGGCTTGAGCTGGCTCTTGCACGGCGTGCAGTACGAGCGCGAGCGTGAGAACCACGCCCGGGAAATTTCCACCCATGTGAACGGCGCCCTGGTCAGTTTGCTGGACCGGTTTTCTTCCTGCATCCTTTATCACGTCTCTGATAGTGATGCTTTCCGGCAGCGTTTCGCCAATTCGCGGGCGAAAATACAGAGTGAGCTCAAAACTCTGCACGAGATCGTCGCCCCCTACCCCGAAGAAAAAAGCCGCATCGACGAGTTGAGCGACAAATTCGTCGGCTGTGGGGAGGATCTGCAACGCGCCCAGGGCCAGCTCGAGCTCGGTGATAAGATGCAGGCGGCGAAAATGTGGATCAAGGCTGACCGGCAGATAGAATCGCTGCTGGCTGCCATAGACAATATCGTTGTATTGCAGCAGAAAGACATCGAGAGGCGCCGTCTCAATCAAAAAAACATGCTCGCCGTCGTCGACTGGGTGCTGCCTCTGGCGGTGGCTTTCAATATACTGCTTGCTTTTGCGCTGGTTTTTTATTTTAATCGCAGCACGACCCGGCGTCTGGAAACATTGATCGACAACACGGTGCGCCTTGCCATCGCCAAGCCGCTCAATGAACGCATCGGCGGTGATGATGAATTTGCCCATCTGGACGGCACTTTTCGTGAAATGGCAGCCGCTCTGGCCGAATCGCGGCGCAAAGAGCAGGCTGTCGTCGAAAATGCCGCCGATGTAATTTGTACGATCGACCGCGAGGGCGCTTTTGCCGCCGTCAATCCAGCTGTGGAAGCGCTCTGGGGCTACAGTGAAGATCAACTGGTCGGCGAACCAATCAACAGGGTCGTTTTTGCCGAAGATTTTAAGGCGACAGTGCAGGCGATAGCGGACATTGTCGCATCGCGGCAGAAAGAAGGCAGTTTCGAAAATCGTATCGTGCGAGCCGATGGCCGGGTCGTCGATTTTGCCTGGTCGGCGCACTGGTCGGCGGAGGACCGCGCCCTATTTTGTGTCGCTCGTGACATTACCGAGCGCAAAGAAGTAGATCGTATGAAGCGCGATTTTGTGGCGATGATCAGCCATGATTTGCGCACGCCGCTGACCTCTATCCAGATGGTGCTGTCACTGCTTGATGCCGAAGCCTACGGCCAGCTCAGCGATAATGGACATGAAAAGCTGGCGGCAGCCGAAGCCAATGTCGACCGGCTGATCGGTCTGGTTAACGGTCTGCTCGATCTGGAGAAAATGGAAAGCGGCAAACTCGAGCTGCTCTGCGAGCCGTGTCCGGTCGCGTCAATCGTCAAAGCGGCCATTGGCGCCGTCAGTGGCTTCGCCGAGCAGCAGGGCGTGCGGCTCGAGGGTCCTTCTTCCTCTACGCTCTGCGATCGTCATGGCGATTTGATCGTCTATGCCGACAAAGATCGCATTGTCCAGGTAGTAATCAATCTCATTTCCAATGCCGTCAAGTTTGCGCCTAATGGTTCCACAGTAGCTCTATTGGCCGAGCGGGATAAAGGCTTTGCGCGATTGGCCATTGTCGACCAGGGGCGCGGCATACCGGCAGATATGCTCGAGGCGGTCTTCGATCGCTTCCAGCAAGTCGAGGTCGGCGATGCACGCGTCAAGGGCGGAAGCGGCCTTGGTCTTGCCATTTGCAAGGCGATTGTCGAACGGCACGGCGGCCGTATCGGCGTCGAATCTGTCGAGGGGCGAGGCAGCACATTCTGGTTTACTTTGCCGGAAAACGTGGTTTAAGGCTCTGTGTAATGCGCCGATCAATATCTGGAACACCTGTTCGAAACATCTGTTCGAAACACCTGAGGAATGGGTAAATGGCCAAGGTGCTGGTAGTCGAAGACGATGTCGCGCTGGCGAAGATGATCAGCGATTGGTTGTCCCTCGAGCACCATAAGACCGAGCTGATTCACGACGGCGCTGAAGCAGTGCATATGCTCAAGGTTTATGATTACGATCTGATCGTCCTCGACTGGGAATTGCCCGGTATCATGGGCGTGGATATTCTCAAGGATTTTCGCGGACGCGGCGGTCTGACACCGGTTTTGATGCTGACTGGGCGCGGCAGTATCGACGACAAAGAGAAAGGCTTCGATTACGGGGCCGATGATTATTTAACCAAGCCTTTCCACGCCAAGGAGCTCACCGCCAGGTTGCGGGCTATTTTGCGCCGACCGGAAGCCTTCCTTGGCGATGTACTGCGTGTGGGCAATCTCACACTCGAGCGAGCCAATTTTCGCGTCATGCGGGGCGATGAGGAGATAAGGCTGCTGCCCAAGGAGTTTGCCTTACTAGAATTTTTGATGCGCAATCAGGGCCGTGTTTTCGCTCCCGAGGCGTTGCTCAATCGCGTCTGGGTAGCGGAATCGGAAGCGACCGTCGACGCTTTGACGACCTGCATCAAGCGTCTGCGCAAGAAGATCGACGTGGAAGGCCTACCGTCGAGTATCCGCACCGTCCATGGTGTCGGCTATAAATTGGAGGCCTGAGTTTTATGTCGCCGGCGCCTATTGTGAATCAAAGGCCGTGAATACCTTCCAGGAGCCCTGGTCGCGGATGTAGAGTTTTTGACTGATTGGCAATGCGCCGCGGTTGCTCGCTTCCGCTGCTGTTTCCTTCAGCTTCACCAGAGCGCCTGGCGTTTCGTCGCCGCAGATAAACATTTCGGCGTTATTTGGAATCGCCACTACTAGCCGACCTTTGACGGCTGTTTGCAGCTCATGGATAAGTTTGTCGCTGACGACCAAGCTCGGTTCGTAGTTGCTCTCGGTCTCAACGCGGAAGATCGGCCCCTCCGCTTTGATTACTATTTTGTTTTTCAGAATGCGTTCGATGTTCTCGACAGCGCGGTTGCGCAGTGCGATGGGTGCAATGTGGGCGCGTTGTTCAACATAGTAAGTGTCGAGTAGTCGTATGCCGCTTGGGTCTTCAATGCCAAAGACAATATAGAGGCCGTCGAAGAGTTTCTCGTAATATGCATCCGGCTTTTTATTCTTTGACTTTGACGCGAGCGTCGACTGGACAAATGTCTGATTGCGCACCAGCGGTACGATTTTATCGATGAACTCCTCCCCTTGGAGTGGCTGGTCGACGAAATTGGTCATGTTGTAAATTGCCTCGATGCTGGGAGCGATTGTTGCCTGGCGCTTGCCGGGATCGCTTTTGCACTTTAGCCACATTTTGGTCAGGTCGATTTTGGTTGCTTCTCGATGGCCGACGCGGCTTCTTATATAAACCAGAAGTGGCTTTTCTATAGTCACCGTCGTTGTCGGCAGTGCGCTCTGCACTGCCTGCGCGTATTGCCTGGTGAAATCCTCGGCGCTCAACAGCGGCGCTTCCAACGCTTCGGGAAAAATTCCTTGCGGTAACGTTTTTAGCCTGGGCACTGTATCTTCGGCGGTGGTGGGTGCTGTTGGTGAGGTGGTGGTTTGGATTTGTTCACTAATTTCAGCTTTCTTTATGCCATCTGCAGGTGACTGAATGCAGCCTCCTGTCAGCGCTGGCGCAAGGGCTAAAAAAGCGCAACCGATCAGCCTTTGATATCTCATTGACATGAACATGACTCGCTGAACAATTGGGGGAACCACCATGGACTGATGGCAATGAAAATTTGATAATAACATCAAGCGTTGGCAAAAATCAGGAGGGCGCATATCGCGTGACACCTAACTTGGAAGTTCCAGGCACGGCCGTAATGGCCAGTCAAGAAATTATCGTGGCGATATTTGGCAGGTGGACAAACAGCAGGGAAATCATGACGAAGCTGGTCGATCCGGCTTCGCAAAATTCATGCGATGGCTCGACTCTGGTCAACAAAAAGAGCGGTAAGGTTGTCTATGAAATCGACGTCCGTGACCGTGATCCCGAGCTGGTCAGCTCGGTTGTGTCCTGCGGGGCCGGTCGGCTGAACGCCCGCAATATCAAAGCAGTAAAAGATCATTCTCACTATGTTGTTCTGACCGGCCCGGTCGGTAGCGCAGTCAGTCCCATCGAATCGCAAATGGAAGCGGCGCTCGATATGTTGAATACTGCCGCCATACTTGTGCAGGAGCTGAACGGCGCTGTTGTGCACGTCGCTACAGCCGGTATCACGCATACTCCTGAAGCCTGGGTAGGTATGAACAACGAGCGCGATATGACCGCCACAATCAATGCTTTTGTGCAGCGCATCGGGGGCGGTGGCGCATTCTTCTCCTGTGGCATGCATGCCTTCGGCTTTGGCGACGCCTGCTTGAAAGCCTCCCTGCCGGCTACGACTGGAGCCAAGGTGCTTTTCGAGTTTTTGCTCTACACAGTCGAGCAAAAGCTCGGCGCTGCTGCCTCACCCTTGGTCTTCAGCGCGGAAAATGCCGGTTGCAACTACAGTGTGATTTACGGTCCCTGTGTCGAGTGGGAAGAAGATTCCGCTTTTTTCAATAAGTTTGGTGTCTGGACTTTGAACGAAGTCGATAGCCCTAACTGACTACCGCCCGTGTGTTAAAGAAAGAGTCTCGGCCTGATAGCCGATGATCCAGATCAAAAACGCGGCCAGGCCAAAATAGGCCAGGGTATAACCAAGTCGCACGGAGAGTGGGATTTTAAAATACTGCGGTGAGGCCGCCGCCATTTTGCCGCGCATTTTGAGATCGGCGATCGCTCCTTTACCGACCCAGTAAAGAACGAATACTTTTATGGGCAATGTTGAAAGGCGCTGCAGTGGGGGCAGAGAGCCTGGCACGTCGAGCAAGGAATAACCGATCACCGCTATGCCAATTGTCGCATAGAGCAAAAAGCCCAGTATCCACATTTTGCGCGAGATGGCCATGGATATGCGTCCGCCGTCCATGGGCGCGAGGGGGACAAGATTGAAAAGGTTGAGGCCAAAGGCGTATTCGGAGGCTCTGATCAATTCGGTGATATTAAATGCGGTGCCCATACCGTAGGCGGCGAGTGCTCCGGCCGTGCCTACCGCCGGCCCGGCCAGGGCGAAATAGGCTTCCTGACTTGCTGATGCCGGTTGGCTGAGTAATGTAATCACCGCTCCCATCGGTGTGAAAATCGGTGGCGTCGTTTTCACGCCAATCTGTCTGGCGGCCAGGAAGTGTCCCATCTCGTGTATGAATAGAAGCACGAGGAAGGCGGCGGCTATAAGCGGTGAGCCAAGTAAGAACCAGAAAAAGGCGATCGTAATGGCAAGACTGATGACTTGTTTTTGCTTGCTTGGTAGGCCAATGATTTTGGGCATCGCTCTAGCGCTGGTGCGGCAAATCTCGGCAAGGCGCTTGTGCAGGACGCCGCCGTTCACGAGGCCGGCGATGGTGAGTTCGACGAAGGGTGGTATCGGTTTGTTTTTGTCCGGGTAAGCCGCGATGCCGTCGAGGCAGCGGCTCAGCGTGGCGAATGCTTCCTCATGTTTGCCCTGCATGACCAGGCAGTGGGCCAGGACGTCGGTGCAATCGATGATGTTGTTGGACTGGTCGGAGCCATTGCGGTCATAGTGGTCGTAGATGGCCAGGGCGCGCTTGAAGAGTACTTCGCGCACTTCAGGCACCTTGTCGCTGAGCAGCCCGGCACAGTAAAGGCACCAGGCCGTGTATTCGCTGTTGGCCCCGAGGACGTTTTGAAATACTTCAGCGCTGCGCTCGAAAGTGACAGCTGCTGCCGCTCTATCTCCAGCCTTTTGTTGCGCTATGCCCATGCTGCGCAAAGCGATCGCCATTTGCAATTCTTTGGCGTGATTTTCTTCGGGTAAGTCTCGCGGGGGTTGTAGGCCGTAATAGCCGGCCGCTGTCGCGCTGGCACCACTCAGATTTGACTTGAATTTATTCGGCAATTTGTTCTGCGGCAAAGCTGATTCGGTGACGACGGCGATGTGGATAGCTTTTTCGTAATGGTCGCGGGCCGTTGAATAATCGTGCTCCGCTGTGGCCGTATAACCGGCGATGATGTTCTCGTCGATTTTTGTCCAGATGTCGTTTTTATTGGCTGCCGGCATGCTTCAAACTGTTGAATCCCGCGAAATTTGATCAATCATCGCTTTCGCCTCGGAGGCATTGCCAAGGCGTATCTGTACCTTCGCCAGTCTTGATAATAGCAATCCTTTGTCAAAATGCGTCGAGCCGGGCCTGATTGTTTCGGCGGGAAATTGTTCGATAATTTGCCAGATAGGTCACTATTGCCGCTTTCTCGCTGAAAAAAGTATCGAACAAGGCCCATAATTGAGCTAAAAAATGGCCGATATTATCGAACGAGGCCAATTTTGGGGGATAAAAAAGGGTGAAATTATCGAACAAGATAATTGCGCTACAGCTCTGCAAAAAATGCCCTGCCTATCCCCGGCCGGGCGTTGTTCGATAATTTGCTCCTTTTTTGCAGACTCATTTTTACGTTGTTCGATAATTTCGGCCTATTTTAGAGCCCTTTTTCGCCGTTGTTCGATACTTTTTGCGGACTAAAGTCCCAGTTTCAGTGGGTTTGGCCGATTTATCGAACAAATTCTGTCGAAGGCAATGACCGCTGGTGTCACTCAACAACTAAAGAAAAACAGTGGAAATGCTAAAATGTATAGTAGCGTTGGGCAAAAAACATTGTCGCAAGGCTGGAGAGAGAGACTGAGTCTCCCTCTTCGCCTGTGCGTGCAAAGTTTTCGTCTGTCTGGTTTCGTTTGTCTTTGCTTCGTTTAGTCTTTTGCAAACTCGACTACGAACAGCCCGAAGTCGTCCCGTTCGACACGCAGAAGTGTGCCGGGCAGACCTGCGAAGAGGCTGACGATGTCTTCGTCCTTGTAGAGGCAGAGTGGTTCGGTGACGTGAATCGGGCCGCCGAGATCAGGCTCGAGTGGGTGCCAGCGGTCGGCGACAGGCCGCTCGGCGTGTTTGTAGCCCGGACCGACAGCGCAATCTACGGCACCGATGCTGAAGTACATGCGGGCCCCCTTTGTCAGCTGTTTCGTCAGTTCGACGATCAGATGACGAGCTTCGTTGTAGCGCAAGAAATGCAGGCCTCGCTGGCAGGTGGCGAGGTCCAGCTTGCCGTCGAAGATTGACGGGTCGAATTGGCGCAGGTCGACTTCCTGGTAGTGCAGGACGCCGCCCGAGTGGTTCGGCTTGTCGACGATCGCTGCGATCGCCGGATCGGCCGGAGCAAAGTCCACTGCGTGTGCTTTGAAGCCGAGCTCACTCAAGCGCCTGGCATTGGCTGCACAGTAGCCGGAGAAGAGGTCGAGGGCAACGAGTGGATGCCGCTGTCTGGCTTGCATATTTTCGGCGCGGGCCAGGATTTCTTCTTCGAAGGGCGTCAGGCGCTGTGAGGAGACATCGCTGCCGAAGCCTTCGCGCACGTTCTTGATCTGGTCTCCGTAGGGATTCAGCGCCTCGGCCTCGTGGGGCGGATTGTCATTTTTCATCATAGCCTCCTATCGTTGCGTCCTTGCTCAGAGCAGGTCGATATGCCGCGCCAGGCTATCCTGGTGATCTTCTTCCCGGCGGCAAGCGACCTCGAGCATGCGGTCGACTTCGGCGAAGGTGCGGTTGCGTAAGGACTCGCAGGAGCAGGTCAGCTCGGTGGCCGGCATGCTTACATGGAGCTGGCTGTCGCCGGTCGCTTCCACGTGGATATCGTCGTCGTCGCCAAGCTCCCGAAGGAGCCAGGCGCCGATGTGGGTGAGAGCGCCCTGGCGGAAGATGGCGAAGGGGAGCGTATAGGTGCGCTCGAGTTTGTTGTTCTGGGTGAAGGGCAGGGGGTGAGCGGTGGTAGACATGGTTGTGCCTTTGTTTAACGATGACGATGATTGGAGGGTTGTTGAGAAAAAGGCTCTTCCCGGTCGTTCAGATCGAGTTGAGCGCCTCTTCGTACACGTTGATGCTGTGCAGCCTGAGGCTGGCGCCGGTAACATGGATGACCGTCGCGCTTGGTTTGGTAGTGGTGTTGTTTTTCTAAGCGGTTATCTTGAGATTCAGGTGTGGAGGAAATATAAGATCAGTCTCTCTTACTTATGGGCGCAAAAACAAATTAAACCGACCGGAATTGCCGCAGGTCTACGATCTTGCTGAGAAATTTGTAACAGTGGAGGTGTGCCAGCTCTGCTAGGTTTGATACCGCATGCGGTGGCAAAATTGGCAAAGCGGCGAAACGATTTTTCGTTTCACCTGCAAGTGGCTAAAATTGGTCGACCGATTTTGTGTGTCATAAAAATGGCCGAGAATTTTTCCAGGTTAGCGGCGTTCGCGTGACAAAGTCGTGAGCGCCGCCAAACATTTATGAGCGTTTCACAAATATGCCAAAACTTTTTCGTATGTTGATTGCACGAACCTTCGAAGCCCTCTCTTCCCCCCTGGCGGCGGTCTCCCCAAACGATGGCTCGTCCATCCCCTTCTTTCTTTCAGGTGCAAATACATGCCTAACGACGCAGCTACCCTCAACCCGCTGGAGAAAGTCTCGGCCGTTGAAGACAACCTCAAAGCCGGCGATTCCTTCGCAGCCCAGAACGTACTGAACACCGTAGGCGCACAACAGATTTTCATGGACCGCCTGGCCCATATCGCCACGGCTGACCAACTGCCCGGCTTACAAATCACCTCGGATGATGCCGGCCACGCTCACCAGATTAAAACGCCTTCGATGATCATCTCCGACGCCGACGGCCACCTCTCTGCCCATCCGAATGGTCTCAAGAACACAATCAAAGCCAACCTTAGCCACGCCGTCGACTATGTCACTTCAATTCCCCAGAAGCTCAGCGATTCTTTCGACACGACCGCGCTCGGTGATTGCCTCAAGACCTCCGGCACTTCCAATAGCTGCGAAAATCGCCGCATCGACAGCCAGCTTAAGAAGGCCGGTGTTGATTAGATTGGATTAGATTAGATTAGATTGGATTGGATTAGATTAGGTTCGGTTCAGTCTGGTCGGGTTAGATCGGGTTAGATCTGTTCTACGAGTACGGAGATTTGATCACCGGTCGCCAGGACCTATTGCTGAGTAGATCAGTGCTGTCGCTAAATTGGTTGATAGAGCCGATTCTCGGCTTTGGGGCAATGGCTCTGCTTGGGGATCTTCAATCTTTTGCAGAATCGCTTCAGAAAAGGCTCCCATGCTCATAACAATGAACTGACGCTCGTGGAAGCTTCTAGTTGTTTCGTTCAATGGGTCAGTGATATGCAGCTTGTTGTGCATTCTTGCGATCGTTTCGTAGGCGGGCTTGAGGCATTGCTGGCGAACTTCCCAGCTGATAGCGGCCAGGCTGCTCTCCAAGTTTTTGCTGATAAGCGGCGCGCAGTGCAGTTTTTGAAAGGCCGTACCGAACCATTTGGGGTATGGCGCGTAGCGCTTTTCCATCAGGAAACACAGACGCATTATGTCTCGCACCAGTCTTGCACCGATTACAGCAGAGCCGATTTCGTCCCCGACAAAGCCGGCTCGACCCATCAAGTGTTGTTCCTGCTCGATTCTGGTCCAGCCGGCGGCAAGCAAGTACAACCAGACATCCTGCGGATACCAGGTCAGCTGTTATCGTAATTGGCCAAGGCCGATGGCATCGTAAAAGATGCGTCCGGCTGCCAGCGCGGCCAGTTTTTGCTGAGGCGGCGTAGGGTAGGTCGGGCGGGGCCGGCAAGATCCGTTCGATAACCGGTCTAATCGCTTCCTGGAAGAAAGCCTCGGGCAGGTCAAGTCCAGGGGTAAATGTCATCAGTATCCAATCCGCTCGGCGGCGCAGTAGATGTTGAATTTGTCGTTGCGCACAAAGCCCAGCAGTGTCATGCCAGACTCCGCCGCCAGTTGCACGGCCAGACTGCTGGGAGCGCCGACGGCGGCGACGATCGGCGTGCCGGCATGGGCAGCTTTTTGAATCAGCTCGAAGCTGGCGCGTCCGCTGACAAGCAGGATGCGATCAGACAAAGGCAGTGACTTTTCCCAGCCGCAGGCACCGATCACTTTGTCGAGGGCATTGTGGCGGCCGACGTCTTCGCGCAGCAGCAGTAGCTTACCGCTGGTGTCAAAAAGGCCTGAAGCGTGTATGCCTCCGGTCGAGTCAAAAGACTTTTGAGCGGCGCGTAAGGCGGCTGGCAGGCTGTGTATGACCGGCGCGGCAACGGTTGGTTGTACCGCTTGTACCGCTAAGAGTTTGTAGTTGCGGCGCACCTGGACGGCATCTATCGAGCGCTTGCCGCAGACTCCACAACTCGAGGCTACGAAGGAATGACGCTCAAACACCGAGGCCGGCACTTCCACCCCGGCACGTAGTTTAATGGCGATGACGTTGCAGCCGTCGCTTTCGACGCTTTCAATTTGCTCAATATCGCTGATTATGCCTTCGGTAAAAAGAAAGCCGGCGGCAAGGTCACGGTCTTCGCCCGGTGTGCGCATCGTGATTGCCACCGGGCGGGTCAGCTCGTGGCCATCAACTTCAGCTGTTAGTCTGATCTCGAGCGGCTCTTCTACGGAGAGTGTGTCTGTGAATTCAGCGGGGGAATGGCCGCTGATTTTTGTGGTCTGCACTTCGATTGTCGCGGTGAGCGGTTGCGGTGCATGCTTTTTTCCGTTGGTTGCGGTCATTTCATTGTCCTGTTCCGACTTTAGCCGCCGCCTTAATCTCGACGAGCAGCTGTTTCATCATCGGCTGATCGCTCTGTCTGCTGTAATCATTGAGGGGAATCAGTACATTGAGCTCCGGCATATAGCCCGAGGCATTGCCTTTCGGGATGTTGTATTTGACGGCGCGGATGCCGTCGAGGAAGCGCGTCGAGCCGTCTTTGCCAAAACTCGTGATTTCGACAAAGTCAAACTCCTGCAGGTCGCGTTCGACCATGTCGGCTTCGTTCATCAAAACGAGATTGCGCAGATTTTTGACGCCGCGATAGCGATCGTTGTCCGAATAGATCGTCGTATTAAACTGGTCATGCGAGCGCATCGTGCCAAGCATCAGCTTGCCGGGCGGCGGGACGGTGTCGGCGAGCGGCGCGGCGGAGAAATCGGCTTTGCCAGTCGGCGTATTGAATTTCAACTCGCGGGCGTCCTGCGGCAGGCGAAATCCGAGCGGTTCTCTGACTTTTTGATTGAAACCCTCGAAGCCGGCGATTGCTTCGGCCATTTTGTCGCGGATTTTATCGTAGTCGCCGACATACTCTTCCCACGGTGTTTTAGAGTCGGGCATGGTGGCGCGGGCGATACCGCCTAAAATAGCCGGCTCGGAGAGTAGATGCGGCGAGGCGGGCGCATTCATGCCTTTGGAGAGGTGTACTTCGCTCATCGAGTCTTCGACTGTCACCGATTGCGGGCCGGCCTTTTGCATGTCATGCTCGGTGCGGCCTAGGCAGGGCAGGATGAGCGCCTGCTTGCCGTGGACCAGATGGCTGCGGTTGAGCTTGGTGCCCACATGCACTGTCAATTTGCAGCGGCGCAGCGCTTCGAAGGTATAGTCGCGGTCGGGCGTGGCCATGGCGAAATTGCCGCCCATGCCGAAGAAGAAATCGACTTTGCCTTCATACATCGCTTTGATTGTTTGCACCGTATCAAGGCCATTTTCACGCGGCGATTTGATACCGCAGGCGGCGTCCATACGCTCGATCCAGGCTGGATCGGGAGCGTTGGCGATGCCGCAGGTGCGGTTGCCCTGCACATTGCTATGGCCGCGAATCGGGCAGGGGCCGGCGCCTTCCTTGCCAATATTGCCGCGTAACAAAATTAAATTGACAAACTCTCTGATTGTATCGACGGCAAATTCCTGCTGCGAAATGCCCAGGCACCAGCTAATGATAGCCGTCCTGGCCTGGCGATAAATCTCGGCGGCGGCCCGGATTTCCTCTTCTTTTAACGCCGATTGGCGCTCGATTTCCGCCCAGCTGGTCGCCTGCACTACTTCTTTGTAGGCTTCGAAGCCGGCCGTGTGCTCGGCGATAAATGCCATGTCTATAGCATTGGCATCACTCTCCGCTTTTTCGAAAAGGTGTTTGGCCACACCCCGGGCAAAAGCCATGTCGCCGCCGATGCGCGGCTGCAAATTCAGTGTGCTCGTCGGTGTCTCTTTGAAGGTCACCATGTCCATGATGTCGTGGGGCGTTATCGCCCTGGTAGCAGCCACTTCGATCAGTGGATTGACGTGGACGACTTTCAGGCCGTGCTCTTTGACGCCGTCGGCCAGAGCCGAAAGCATGCGCGGGGCGTTGGTGGCGGCGTTGACTCCGATGACGAAAATGGCATCTGCTTTTTGCCAGTCGGCAATTGTTGTCGTCCCTTTGCCGGTGCCGAGTGAAGCTTTCATGGCTCGGCCGCTCGCTTCGTGGCACATATTCGAGCAGTCGGGCAGATTATTAGTGCCAAACTCGCGGGCGAAAAGCTGATAGAGGAAAGTGCCTTCATTGGACAGCCGACCGGAGGTATAAAAAGAAGCACGGTTCGGGCTGTCCATAGAGCGCAGGTGATTGGCGATTGTGCTGAAGGCGGCTTCCCAGGTGACTGGCTCGTATTTGTCCGTTGCGGCGTTGTAGGCTACAGGATGGGTGAGGCGGCCCTGATCTTCGAGGGCGAAATCGCTCCAGGTCATCAGCTCACTGACCGTATGCTGAGCAAAAAATTCGGGACCGGTGCGCTTGTGGGTCATCTCCCAGGTGACGTGTTTGATGCCGTTTTCGCAGATGTCCATCTTCAGGCCTTTGCGGTCGTCCGGCCAGGCACAGCCGGGGCAATCGAAGCCCGATTTGTCATGATTCATCTTGAAGATGGCGCGGGTACCGTCAATGATGGCGCGCTGTTTTAGCAGGATCTCGCCGACGCTAAAAGCAGCACCCCAGGCGGCGGCGGGATGGTGATAGTCTTTTTGGGCAAACTTCTTGCTGCCGTCTCCTGGCCCGATCGTAAATTTGTCTTTTTTATCGTCGGATTTGGCCATTACAGACTCCTGAACCTGGGCGGAGATAACCGGATTGAAAGACTATTATAGCCTGGCGGTAAGCGGCTCGAAACTATTTAATAGCTGCGACTACAGGAATATAAGGTCTCAGAGGCAGTCTTTCAATCGGGCGATAAGCAAGGAGTTTGTACATCTCCGACAATATTTAGCCTTCGCCGAAACTACTGTGCATAAGCTTGCCAGCTTTATCAGCGTCTTTGCCGCTGACTACGCAGGTCAGTTTCATTTCGCTGGTGGCAATCATTTTGATATTGATGCCGGCTCCGCCGAAGGCTTTGAAAACTGTGGCGGCGATCCCGGACTGACCGGCCAGACCGGCGCCGATCAACGAAACTTTGGCTATGTCTTTATCGGCGATGACCGAAGATGCGGACAGATCGCCTTTGATTGATTCTAGCGTTTTGATCGTTTGATCGAGATCGGTGCTGTGCACCGTGAAGGTGATGTTGTTCAGCCCGGCCGTTTGATGGAAAGCCTGCATGATCATATCGATGACGATATTGTTGTCGGCGAGAGCTTGCATGATCTGACCGGCGATGCCGGGGATGTCCGGTACGCTCATAATCGTCACGCAGGCCTGATCTTTGTCCACTGCTACGCCGCTGATACTGCGGTAGATTTCCATGTCTTCGCCCCCATCGATGATTGTGCCTTCGTGATCCGGCTTGAATGTATTGCGCACACGCATGCGCACTTTGTATTGACGAGCCAGTTCGACGGCTCGCGGATGCAGTACTTGAGCTCCGAGGCGGGCCATTTCGATGACCTCGCCATAGGAGACGCGGTTGAGCAGTTTGGCTGCTTTGATGATATTAGGGTCGGCCGTATAGATGCCGTCGACGTCGGTGTAGATATCGCAGATAACAGCATCGGTGGCCGCTGCCAGGGCGCAGGCGGTGGTGTCGCTGCCGCCCCGGCCGAGGGTGGTAATGTCACCATCGGCGGTGATGCCCTGGAAGCCGGCGACGACAAGAATGTCGTTTTCAGCCAGGGCTTTGTTCAAATTATCATTATTGATGTCGACGATGCGCGCCTTGCTGTGGACGCTTTCGGTAAATATACCTATTTGGGCGGCGGTAAAGGAGCGCGCCTTCAATCCCATTTCTTTTAGAGTCATAGCCAGAAGCGTGATCGAAATCTGCTCACCGGTGGACAGGAGCGAGTCGAGTTCTCTCTTGTCCGGTGTTTTGGCGCACTGGGCGCCAAGTTTGAGCAGGTAGTCGGTGGTGTCGCCCATGGCCGAAACGACGACCAAAATCTTGTGCGCTTTTTTCTCGGCCTTGCCGGGATCTTCGGCCAGGCGATCGCGGACGATTTCGGCGACGTGCTGGATACGCGCCTGATTTTTTACCGACGTGCCGCCAAACTTGAGTACGGAAACTGTATGCGGTGTGGCCGCCTTTTTGATTTCTTTATTCATAAATTGCCTGCAGGCCTTTTTCGTCCACTTTGAGATCCAGTATTTGCGGCTTCTGTTGCCGCTTCTGCGCCCAATCGTTTAAATATGTTTTGATTTCAGCCTTGTGTTTTTCGTGCACGATTACCAGACTGGACGAACCGGCCCCGCTCAGGACGCAGCCGAGGGCCGGCAGGGAGGCGAGGTCACGGCGCAGCGCCTGGAGCTCCGGGACGAGGTGGATGCGGTAGGGTTCGTGCAATTGATCCGAGAGCGCCTCTCTCAAAATATCGTCGTCACCACTGATCACCGCACCGATCAAAAGGCCGGTGCGTTGCACATTGTTGACGGCCTGGGCCATGGAAACGCGCTTGGGCAGGACACGACGCGCTTCATGGGTGGAGAGCTCGTAGGGCGGCACGACCACCAGGGTATGCCATTTTTCCGGCCAGTTGTGGCGCGAGGTCAGGGCGCGATTGCCCTTTTGCCTGTAGCCCGAAATGATAAATCCGCCCATCAAGCAGGCGGCGACATTGTCCGGATGCCCTTCGAGACGCGCTGCTTGACCGAGGATCTGGTCGCGGTCGGGTGGAGCGCTGCTGCTGAAGGCCTGCGCTGCCCATAGCGCGGCCAGTATGGCCGTGCTGCTGCTGCCCAGGCCGCGAGCCAGGGGGATGTCGGTCTCTATTGTGATTTTGAGCGCTTCGCCGCTACTTTTGCTGCCGCTTTTGCCGCCGCTCGCCGGGGCGCCCGTGTAGTAATCACTAAAGACTTTATAGATCAAATTTTCTTTCGATGTCGAAAGGCTCTGAGCCATAGCCCCTTTTAACTCGATTTTTGGATCTTGCGTTATATCAATGGCAGCGGGTGTGCCTTCGAAAGTGACCGTTGTATAAACCCCGAGCGCCAGGCCGAGGGTGTCGAAGCCCGGTCCTAGATTGGTGGTGCTGCCCGGCAGGCGGACGGTAAGTTTCTTGCTGGCCGTCATCTAGAGACCCATCACCTTTTTGAGAGCGGCGATTTCGGCATCGACCGGGGTGAGGTCGACGGTTGTTATTTTCTGGGCTGTGTCTGGATCTTTCAAGCCATTGCCGGTCAGGACGCAGACGACGGTGGTATTTTGAGGGATGGTGCCATTTTCGAGATGTTTGATCAAACCGGCCAGGGAAGCGGCGCTTGATGGTTCGCAGAAGATACCTTCCGCCGTGCCCAGCATCTTATAGGCTTTCAAAATTTCGTCGTCCGTGACCGAATCGATCTGGCCGCCGGATTCATCGCGGGCCCGCTCGGCTTCTTTCCAACTGGCTGGATTGCCGATACGGATAGCCGTACCGATTGTTTCCGGGTTTTTGATTGGTTTGCCCTGGACGATCGCGGCCGAGCCTTCCGCTTCAAAGCCATGCATGCGAGGCGCAGAACTGGCCATGCCGAGCTCTTTGTAGAGCTTGAAGCCACGCCAGTAGGCGCAGATGTTACCGGCGTTGCCGACCGGGATGCAGAGATAGTCAGGGGCGCGATCGAGATGTTCGACGACTTCAAAAGCGGCTGTTTTCTGCCCTTCTAAACGATAGGGATTGATGCTGTTGACGACAGTGACCGGTGTCTGCTCGGCGAGTTCGCGGACCAGATCGAGGGCACGGTCGAAATTACCGAGGATGGGCACGACGATGGCACCGTAATGAATCGCTTGAGCAAGCTTGCCGAGGGCGACATAGCCGTGCGGCAGGAGGACATAACACTTGAGACCGGCTTTAGTGGCAAAAGCGGCGGCCGAGGCGCTGGTATTGCCGGTAGAGGCACAAATGACTGCTTTGGCGCCGTCTTCTACCGCCTTGGAAATGGCCAGAGTCATGCCTCTATCTTTGAAGCTGCCGGTAGGATTGAGACCTTCCAGTTTAAAATGCAGCTGCAGCGACGGATAACCGAGCAGCTTGGGAATATTTGCTGCTTGCACCAGGGGGGTATTGCCTTCGCCTAGAGTGACAACAGGCGTGGCGGCGGTTACCGGCAAATGCTGGCGATATTTTTCGATCAGCCCGACTGTTTTTCTGGTGCTTTGCATATTTATTTTCCTCAGGCCGCTTTGTAGATGCGGATGGCGCTCGCCACCGAATCGAGAAATTCGCATTTTTTCAGATCGGCGAGGGCCGCTTCCATGTTGCCGCTGCGCACGTCATGCGTCAGGATGACAATGGTGGCGCGTCGATCGGCGACTCCGCGCTGAATGATGCTCTGGATGCTGATTTTGTGCTCACCGAAAATTGTCCCGATTGTACCGATTACGCCCGGCGTATCCTTGACCGAGAGGCGCAGGAAGTAGGGGCTGGTCCAGTCATCGGGCGAGGCCGTTTTCGACCATTCGCTGGTGATGCTCGGTTGGAAATAGCTGGCGAAATCCGGTAGCTTGAGGGCGCTTTCCAGATTGATGATGTCGCCGACCACTGCCGAAGCGGTGGGCAGACTGCCTGCACCAGGGCCGACCATGATGATTTCGCCGACGGCGTCGCCGTTGACGAGAATGCAATTACTCGAGCCGGAAACGGCGGCAAGCGGGTGGGCCAGCGGCACAAGGGTGGGGTGGACGCGCACGGCGAGGGCACCGGCCTTGTTTTTGGGATCGGTATTGCGGGCGGTGCCGACCAGTTTGATCCGGTAGCCAAATTCTTTGGCCAGAGCCAGATCATCAGGGGTAATGTTGCGGATGCCTTCGCGGTAGATGTCTTCCGGTTTGACGAAACGCTGGAAGGAAAGCGCCGCCAGAATCGAGAGCTTGTAAGCGACGTCGTGGCCGTCTACGTCGGCGGAGGGATCGGCTTCGGCAAAGCCCAAGCGCTGGGCTTCGGCAAGGACGCTGTCATAGCTGAGACCCTTTTCTTCCATATTGGAGAGGATAAAATTGGTCGTGCCGTTCAAGATACCGGTGACGGCGGCAAATTGATTGGCGCCCAGACCGCGTTGAATCGTCGAAATGAGGGGAATGCCTCCGGCGACAGAGGCTTCGAAGAAAATAGTGACGCCCTTTTCGCGGGCCAGTTGGAAGAGGCTTGGGCCGTGCTTGGCCAGGACTTCTTTATTGGCGGTGACGACGTGCTTGCGTTTTTCCAGAGCCCGGCGGATGTAAGTCAGTGCCGGCTCTTCGCCGCCCATGACCTCTACTAATACTTCGATTTCAGGATCGTCGATAATCTCCGAGACATTTTCGGTGATTGGACAAGTTGGGTTGGCGGCCCTTTCCTTCTGCAAATCGCGTACGGCAATTTTTTTCAATTGCAAATGTTTATGCTGGGCGAGCAGTTGCACTACGCCGCTACCCACTGTCCCCAGACCGATCATGCCGAGCACAACACGTGCCATATTGTTTTATCCCCGATTGCGACTACCAGATTTGTCCGGCAAATTTGTTTATGATCAGGCAATTATCCCCGATTAGACCGACTTTATGGCTGATCGGTAACGGCGCAGGTTAACAATAAGGTCAAGCCAAGTGGTGGCGGCCGCGCAGAGGCGATCGCTTCGATTTAAAATACCCATCTTTTACTCCTGCGTGGCCATTGCCTTTTGATTGGTGGATAATAGCCGAGTCGTGACCACGAGTAATACAGGCAGGCATTGGTGAAAAAGAACATTTTGGCCCATCCCCGATTGTTTGCCGCCGGTCTTGCTTTGTTCGGCGCCGCTTCCGCTCTTTTTGTCGATGTTAGTAAGCAAAATGTTTTCGATTTTAAGGGGGTGCGAGCCATGGCTCAGGATAAAAATGTGCAGGCGGCGAGCAGCGCTGACTTTGCTCTGGATCTCTTCCGTCGTGAAGCGAGCGACCTGAGCAAAAACATAGTCGTTTCACCATTTAGTGCTTACGAGGCGCTGAGCATGGCGGCTAATGGTGCTGCCGGTGCCACCAAAAAGCAAATGGAGCAAGTACTCGGGGGCGGCCTCGATATCAAGCTCTTGAATGAACGCAATCACAAGGTATTGCTCGCTCTCAACAGCAACTCCGCCGTGCAGATGGAAATTGCCAACGCCATTTATGCCGACTCCAGCACTAGATTCAGGTCTTCCTTCATCTCCCTATGCCGCGATGTCTATCAGGCAGAGGCAAAGAGCGAAAATTTCAACGATCCGGCAACAGTGACCAAAATCAACACCTGGTGCGATCAGAAGACGCACGGCAAGATCAAAAAGATTATCAGTTCACTGTCGTCGGCTGAAAAAATGGTCTTGCTCAACAGTGTTTATTTCAAAGGTACCTGGCAGAAGCCATTTAAGGCCGAATCCACCCGGCAGCAGGATTTCAAACTATTGAAGGGCGCCACGAAAGAGGTGGCGATGATGTATGAATCAACTGATTTGCAGTATTACGAAGGTGGTGGTTTTCAAGCCGTGGCTATTCCGTAT
The DNA here is from genome assembly GCA_018971775.1 of Cyanobacteria bacterium REEB67. GTDB lineage: Bacteria > Cyanobacteriota > Vampirovibrionia > Obscuribacterales > Obscuribacteraceae > REEB67. The sequence continues at coordinate 58,620 of JAGXAB010000008.1, forward strand.
GCCGGTCATCGCCAGAATATGTATATATTTCTGCCCTCAGAAGGAGCCGATTTCGCTGCATTCCAGGCCAAATTTACCAGTAAAGACTGGAATAGTTGGATGTCATCCCTATCATCCTCCCGCTCTAAAAAAGTCGATCTGGCCATGCCGAAATATACCGTCGCTTTTTCCACTGAGCTGAATAAGACCCTCAAGGCCATGGGCATGACCGATGCCTTTGGGGCCAAAGCCGATTTTAGCGAAATGTTCGAGGGGCAGCCGGGTGCGATCAGCCGCGTGTTGCAAAAAACTTATATCGATGTCGATGAAAAAGGTACGGAGGCCGCAGCGGTGACCGCGGTGGGGATGCAGAGCCGGGCAATGATGCAGGTCGAGCCACCGATTAAATTTACGGTTGATCGTCCCTTTGTGGTCGCTCTAACCGATCAGGACAGCGGCGAAATACTCTTCCTGGGATCAATAGTGGACCCGACTCTCAAATAAGGCGAGAGCCGGGTCGCGCCCAGGTTAGTTAGCTTACTTACTTACTTACTTACTTACTCGATTTTTTGCGGGTATAGCCTTTGACTACAGTGCCGTCTTTTTTCGTATAGCCTTTCACTTCGATTGTATCTTTACCTTTGCTGTCTTTGGTTTCCTTGGTAATTTCTTTGGTCTCGGCCTTGGTATCGGATTTGGTGTCTTTGCCCTTGACGTGCTTGGTATAGCCTTTGACTACAGTGCCGTCTTTTTTTGTATAGCCTTTGACTTGCTCTTCCTTAGCGAGGGCGCCGCTGGCGCTGACTGCGACAAAAAGCATACTGAGCATGAGAGATAGGAAGCGATTCATATAACACCTGTAAATTTTGACGGATATTTTTGTCGGTGCCTGTAAAAGGTTGACGGCAAAATGATAACACGCGACAATCCGGTAAACTGTGCGATTGAGCGCTGGTGATGTCTGCCGAATGTCGGGGCGATTTGTGGAGTTCCAATGGTTGAAGAGCCGAAAATTGAGCCTGCTTCGCCGGGGGCAAGGTTGGCCGCTAGAAATACGTATCGCATTTTGATTATGGATTCGAAGGAAAATACGGATCTATTAAAGCTGGCTTGCAAAGAAGCGGGGCACTCCGTTGTCGCAGCGCAAACCATTGAAGAGGCATTCGCTTTCTTGGATGGTGAAGATCACGCCGACGTGATTATCTGCGCTGCTTACTTAGAAGACGAATCGCTTTTCGAGTTTTTGCGCAGAGTAAGGATTGATCCGATTCACAAACATTCGATGTTTATGACTCTCGCTTTGGCTGCAGGACCAGCCGGTTCTAAAGTAAATTTATCGACGGAAAGAGCCGGCCGGCTGCTCGGCGCCGATGTATTCGTCAGCATGCCTACTTTCGATGCTTGTGTTTTAATCGCTGAAATCAAGAAGCTACTGCCGGGTGTGCCGGTTTTGGAGCAAGAGCGGCGCGATGAGGAGAAACGTGAGTGCTAGTGCATTTCCACTGGAGCGCCTTTTTTCTTGCCCGAGGTGAGCAAGAGACAAAAGGGTAAGCTGCAGGCGGTGAAAATGGCGAGCATCCAGGCCAGGTCGGCATAGGAAAGAACTGCCGCTTGTTGGGTGACCTGTCCGTCGATGACGGCCATCGCATGATTGCGCGCTTCGGCAAGCGTGCCGCCCTGAGAGGCGAAGGCCCCGGTAAGGGCGTTGATGCGGCTCATCGCTTCCTGCGAGTAGACGGTAATATTGTCGACGAGCATGGTGCGGTGGAAATCGATGCGTCTGGTCAAAACAAAGGCTAGTGTGGCAATCCCTATGCTGCCTCCCAGTGTGCGCACGAGGCTGAGCAAGGAGGCCGCTGTCTGGATATCTTCGGTCGGGCAGTCACCTACTGCTGCCAGAGTCAGCGGCAGGAAGACGAGCACGACGCCAAAGCCGCGCATCAAGCTGGAAATAAGAAAATTATCCCAGCCCCAGTCGAGGGTGAGCGGTGCTAGAAAAATGCAGGAAGTAGCGAGGAAAACGATGCCGGTGCAAACCATGATGCGGGCGTCTACTTTGCCGGTCAGGGCGCCGACGATCGGAAACATGCAACCGGTAATGAGAGCACTCGGCACTTGCAATAAGCCGGCCTGAAATGCCGTGTATCCAAGCATCACCTGGGCAAAGTTGGGCAGGACGTAATTGACGCCGAAGAGCACAAAGCCTACGACGAGCTGGAAGAGCAAGCCTACCGCCACTGATCTGTATTTGAGGATGCGCAGATTGACGGCGGGAAATTTAGTCCGAAACTCTTGCGTGAGAAAAGCGATTAGACCAAGGGCCGCCGCCACTGAACACCAGATGATTGTCTTGGACGAAAACCAGTCGTCGTCCTGGCCTTTCTCCAGTACATATTGAAAAGAACCGAGCATAACGCTGAGAGTAGTGATCCCCCACCAATCGACGGGTTTTGATTTTTGATTGCCGCCTTTCATTTCTTCCGGATGCGGATCGCGGGGCAGATTGAGCTGGCAGACCATCCAGGAAATGATGCCGATCGGCAGGTTGATAAAGAAAATCCAGCGCCAGTTGTAGTTGTCGGTGAGCCAGCCGCCGAGGGTCGGACCGAGCACCGGCCCGACGATGACGCAGATGCCGAAAATACCCTGTACCATGCCCTGCTTGGCCGGCGGAAAGCCTTCGAAGAGAAAGGCCTGAGCTTTGGCCAGTAGGCCGCCGCCGAAAAGTCCCTGGACGACACGGGCAAGCACGAGTGAGATCAGGCTGTTGCTGAAGCCGCAGGCCATCGAAGCAATGGTAAATCCGATTACAGAAAAAATGAAATAGTTTTTCTTGCCAAACATATCGCCAAGCATCACGGCTAGTGGCATGGTGATGACGTTGGCGATCGAATACGCCGTCACCACCCAGGCCGCTTCACTTGTCGTGGCGCCAAGATTGCCCTGGATGTGCGGCAGGGCGACGTTGGTGATACTGGAGTCGATTACTTCCATCAGAGCTGCCGAAGCTACTCCAAGGAGCATCAGCCAGCGTACGATCTCGCCTCGCTGAGCGACATCGCGTTCGAGTTCTTCTTGAAAAAAGGTTGCCATAAATTATTTTTTGAGGCCGTCGACGATCAAATCGACAATGCAGGTGGCGCGATTGATCAAAGTCTGCCTGTCGATCCTTGTTTCCGATGCCGAGTAATTGTCCAGGTAGGGTGGGAACAGTCCCGAGGTAGCAACCATTAGCGCCATGGCTGTTTCGTCGGTGGCCTTCTCTGGTGTGATCTGGCCAAGGGCGGCTGCTTTTTCGAGCAGCATTAGTAGGTGAGCGCGCTTATTTGTGAAATATCCCGAAAAACGATTTTTCATGTGGATGGAAGTGTGCAACAGGGCCCCCGGCGTGTGAATGTCTCGGGTAACCATGTCGAAGACGCGGATGCTGCTCTCGATCAAAATGTCTTTTATGGCGACGAGTGGCGCATCGCCGCTGTTTTCGACCTTGTCGTGAATGAGTGTCTGAATCTGATCGGCGTGCCTTTTGATTATCAGCGCCAGAATGTCCTCTTTGGTGCGAAATTCGAGATAGATAGAGCCTTTTCCGATGCGCAAATGCTTGGCGATATCGTCTATGCTGGTGCGTTCGTAGCCGTAACGGGCAAAGAGCTCGTCGGCGGCGTCGACAATCAGTTCCGCCCTGTTATGCAGGCTCTTTGGTCTGGCCATCAAATTTCTCCGGATAAATCATTATTGACTGGTTGATAAAATTAGTCAACAATAGGTAAAATTTTTTTGCTTGCTGCTGCTACCGAAGCGTTCTGCGGGTGGACATTCTTATTCGATATTTTCTGAAAAAGGCCAATCTGTGGGCTCTAAGTCTTTGGAAAGTATCGAACGAAGGCAAAAATCGACCGTTGAAAGAGTCTTTTTTATCGAACAAGGCAAATTTTGGTCGTCGATAACGCCCTTTCTATCGAATAAGGGCTAATTTCAAGGTTGTTCGATATTTTGTCGCTTTTGCCATGATGTTAAAGCGTTGTTCGATATTTTGGCTCTTTTTTTGTGCTTTTAGCGCCTTGTTCGATAACTTTCGATTGCTGGAAGGCCCTGCAGTGGCACTCTTGCCAATATATCGAACAAAATCGCGGGCTGGAAACGGTGCCCGGGGCTCAACGGGGGGGGGGCGGGCCAGTGTGTGTGTGTGTGTGTGTGGCGGGCAAAATTTTGTCTTATGTTGGATAGTAGAAGGTCTCAAAGAAAATCGGCAGAGAGACCTGAGTCCCTGTGCCGATTTGAAAGTCCGAGTCTTTTTTGCTGCCCGATTCTCAGGCGCAAAGCTGGGGATGTGCGGTCAAAACACGCAGCAGCTCGGCCACCGACCACGCCTGTGCGACGCAGCCCTGCGGCTTGTGCGGAGCGTCGCCGTCAAAAATTTCACTGACCGATCCCAGGCAAGCTTCCGCCTCAATATGGGCGAGGATTGGCTTGAGATGTTCGCGGATGAAGCTGTAGTTTTCGTCGGTTGGTCCGTAGGCGTAGAGGCGAGCGTTTACCCAGGGACCGAGAAGCCAGGGCCAGACTGTGCCCTGATGATAGGTGACGTCGCGCGAATACTGATTGGCCGACTCCAGGCCGAGGCCATAGACTCCCTTGTAGTCCGGATGATCCGGGCTGAGGGTACGCAAACCCATCGGTGTCAGGAGCTTCGCTTCGACCGCCGTGACGATCGCTGCGGCTTGCGCCTGCGTCACGATCGGGAAAGTCAAAGCCGCCGCCAGCAGCTGGTTGGGGCGCAAGCTGTCGTCGATGCTGCCGTCTTCGCGGATGACATCGGCGAGGTAGCCGCGCTTTTCGTCCCAGAATTTGGCGAAACCGCTCGCCGTCGTCTGGGCGTTGGCACCAGTGACGGTGCTGCTCGTGGCGGCGGCCGGCGCTACTGCAGCAACCTTCGGATCGGCTGTGGCTGTCCGCAGATAGTCGAGGGTGCGCAGGAAGTTGTACCAGAGAGCGCTGATTTCGACTGCCTTGCCGGAGCGCGGAGTGACGACATAATCGCCGCACTTCGCGTCCATCCAGGTGAGCTGGACGCTCTTGTCGCCGCCTGTGATCAGGCCATCGTCATCGAGTTTGAGACCGTGCCTGGTGCCCTTTACGTGCCAGTCCACAACTTCTTGCAGAAGCGGCAGCTGGGCCATGACAAAGTCTTTGTCGCCGGTTTTTTCGAAGTAGGAGTAGAGTGCTTGAGCCCACCAGAGCGTCGCATCGCTCGTGTTGTATTCGGGGGCCTGGCCGCCGTCCGGGAAGAAATTGGGCAGCATGCCGTCGCTCAGATACTTGCCGAAAGTGGCAAGAATGCTGCGCGCTATTTCCGGTCGAGCTGTACTGAGGCAGAGCCCGGGCAAGCTGATCATCGAGTCGCGACCCCAGTCCGAAAACCAGTGATAGCCTGCGATGATCGTCGAGCCGTCGGTGGACTGACGGTGGGCGAGAAATTGATCGGAGGCGAGCGCCAATCGTTGCACGGCCGCGGCTGAGGTAAGAGCGCCGGCGTCCGTAAGCAGTTTGAGGCGGGTGTTGGTCACTTTCGAGATCAATTCGCTCAAAGGGCGTACTTCGACGAGCGGCTCGAGACCGGCGACGAAAGTGACCGACTGAGCAGCGCTGAGCCGAACGCTGATGCGACCGGCGTGGAAGCAATCTTCGCTTTCGGCCAGGCCGCGTTCGTGTTCGCGAGGCCAGTAATAGTTTCTATACCAGTCGGCCGCAGCGGTTTGATCTGCCGGGGCGTACTTGCCGTGATCGACCTGCAGGCTGAAAGGCTGAGCGATGTCGTAGGGACGGATCGTCACCTCTTTTTCGCCCTTGAGCTCCTGACCGAAGCGCCAGTCGTCAGCGCCTCTGGTCTGGCTGTGGAAGTCGCGGTAGTTGAGCAGAACGTCGAGGTCGAGGTCAGCTGCGCTTTTGTCGTCGTCCGGCAGCCAGGTGTAGGCTACGTAAACGCGCTGTTCGCCTGGCAGCATGAAGACTTGCTTGATCAGGCGTCCGGCGGCGAGGCGGAAGCACCAGGTCGGGCAGGGCAAATCGCTGAAGGACTCGAGCGATTTATAGCCTTCGGGGGCGACCAGACCGGACTGCCAGAAGTTAGTGGCCAGTTGGACAGGGCTTGCACCGACAGCTGTAAGGGTTTCATCGAGGTGAGAAAGCAAAACGGTGCGGCGCACCGGAGGCGTTAGCGAAGCGACCAGGAGACCGTGGTAGCGCCTGCTGTTGGCCGTATTTAATGCGCCGGAGGCGTAACTGCCCAGTCCATTCGTGACAAGCCATTCACGAGTGTCTGTAGCGGCCATGCCTTGTAGATTATGAGCGATGACGGGGAGCTTGTCGCAAGCGCTCTGCCGTCTCAGCCAGTTGGTCAAATCAAAGTTCATGACATTTCTCCATCTCTCGTTTTACCAGGCTGGGGGCGCTTTGACTGCCTGTGACTATCCGCGCCTGCTTGATTTCGCTCACTGCCGTCTGACTCTCCGTGGTTCGGTGGTCATTGGCTCTTGGATTGGGCGGTAGTTTGGATAGCTGGTAAGAGAGAAATTTCCAGGGAAGAGAGGGAATAGGTAGAACACCTATGTTAGCTCCTTGCCTACGCGAAAATAGTACAGACCTAAGGCTTATCTGAATAAGTTCTCAGCGACGCGGAGCAATGATTGTTAGCGCAGCGAGCTGAGGTGTCATCAAAATCAGGCAGAGGTAGGCTTGAGGATCGGTTGTCATGAGGTTTGCCTCAGTACCGGCAAAGACTTCTAAGCACATCAGCCGCCGCCCTTGTGCGTTTTGCTGCTTCCGCACGGTCCGAGCGGTTTATAATCTAGGCACCAGAGGAGAAAACACATGGTGATGACAGCTTCGACGATGCTCGAATTGGGCACGAGCGCCCCGGACTTTGACCTGCCCGACGTTCTGTCCGGCGACCGCGTCAATCTTTCCTACTTCCAGGGTAAGAAAGCCCTGCTCGTCATGTTTATCTGTCGCCACTGCCCCTTCGTCAAACATATCGAAGTGGAGTTGGCCAAGCTCGGTCTGGATTACGGTGCTAAAGACGTGGGCATCGTAGCGATCAGCTCCAACGATGCTGATACCCATCCCGAAGACAAGCCCGAAAAGCTGAAAGAGATGGGAGAAAGATTGGGTTTCAATTATCCGTTTCTCTATGACCAAACCCAAAAAGTCGCTCAAGCCTACAAAGCGGCTTGCACCCCAGACTTTTTCCTCTTTGATCAGGACCTGAAGCTGGTCTACCGAGGTCAATTGGACGCCAGTCGTCCGGGCAACAACGAACCTGTCACCGGCAACGATTTGCGCGCCGCTATCGATGCCGTGCTCGCCGACAAGCCCGTCGCGGAAGAACAGCTGGTCAGTACCGGTTGCAACATCAAATGGAAAGCGGGCAACGAGCCCTCGTATTAATCGTTTTTACAACGTCTCAATCAGGGGTGCCTTTTGCAGTCGAATCCAATCCAGCCGACGCTCCGCAGCGAGCGCCTCGTCTTACGTCCCCATCTGGAGTCGGATCTGGAGGCTGTGCATGCTTTTTCCAGCGACGCCGATGTCTGCCGCTATATGCAATGGGGACCGAACAATTTGGAGCAGTCCCGCAGCTTTCTCGAAGGGGCGATTGCCAATCAGCGGGTCAGTCCCAAAGTGCACTACGATTTTGTCATCGTCGAAGCTGAAGCGGCCACTGTTGTAGGCTCTTTCACCCTGCGTTTGAATAAGCCGGGCGGCGAACTTGGCGAAATAGGCTATGTGCTTGCTCGTGAAGCGTGGGGCAAGGGATACGCCTCCGAAGCGGCGGAGCTGGTGATGAAGTTCGCTTTCGAAGATTTGAAGCTGCACAAAATCAGCGCCACCTGTGAGCCCTTCAATTTTGCCTCGGCCAAGGTCCTGCAAAAAGCAGGGCTGGTCCTTGAGGGCTATTTACAGAAGCACATATTTATCAAAGGCCAGTGGCGTGACACCCTGGTTTTTGGATGCGTGCGCGAGGATCGTGCCGTCAATTTGCAAAAACTGCAGCTGAAGCCGCGTCTGCTCACCGTCGGTGAAGTGACGGCGGTGCCGGTGCCCCATTCGCCCGGGGTATCGCAGGCATGGCTCACCTCGCTGTTCGCCGGTGGTTCGCTGTACCACTTGTTCATGCGTGCCGGTTCGCGGCTCGGTTCAATCACCAATGTGCTGGACCAGTATGTTATCGTCCTCAATGGCACTCTCACCGCGGCCGGGCGCCGAGTCGAACGCGGCGCAATTTTGCACTGCCCCTCCGCCGTCGAGCAATCCGGCTATGAAGCCGATAGCGATGTCGAATTGCTGGTTTTCCGCCTCGGCCCAGCCGGTTTGCAAGGCTAAAATCCCTGGCTCATCCGTCGTTAGCGCAAGCTGTGAAATGTGGCCATTTCAAACTTCCATTTGCCACTTAATAGCTGTTTCCGCGTGGTTGGCGCAGCTTGCGTGAGATCAAATAAGCTTTTAGATAAGCTCTAAGGCAAAGCATTTAAGACTTCAAAGCATATTTCATTTGCTTTGAAGGGCGCCTGCCAAGATATGGTGCTGGTACAACTACACATTTTTTCCACCACGGTATCTTCTCGAGCTAAGCACCAACCAGCCATCCATCAGCATCCCCCTGGTCACGACCCCTCTCTCTCGGTCGTCGGTGTCAGCCCAATTTCTGTCTCTCAATTTCTCTAACAATCTCTGCAGTCCCTGGTTGAAGCCTTGCTTCCGCCGGAACTTTGCCTCGCGGCAGTGCAGAACAACCTGAAGGAACACAGCCATGGAACACATCGGTCTTTTGTTTTGTCTTTCCATGTTGGCGCTCGGCTTCCGGCACGGCTTCGAAGCCGATCATCTGGCAGCCATCACCGACATCGTCTCCAGCGAAAAGGATGCCAAAAGCGGCATGCGGGGCTCTTTGCTCTATTCGCTCGGTCACTGTCTCGTCGTCGTCATTCTCGGAGTCCTGGCAATCACCATCGGTGTTTACCTGCCCCACAGCGTCGACTTGATTATCGAAAAATTTGTCGGCGTCACCCTGATTTTGCTTGCCGGCTACGTCATCTACCAGCTTTTCCAGAAGGGCGAGGAAATCGAGCTGAAAAGCCGCTGGCGCATTATCTTCGAATTTTTCGTCGGTGTGCGCAACTGGCTCAACCGGATGTATTGCCGCCTCGCCGGCCATCCGGAGTGCTACCACCCCGCCCACGTCCCCGAGAAGCTCGGTGCCAAGACCTACTTCGGTCTCGGTTGCTTGCACGGCATCGGCGTCGAGACCCCCACCCAGCTTGCTGCACTCTCGTCGGTTTCGGCCGCCGGTTTGTCCCTGAGCGGTGGAATGGTTTTGGTTTGCTTCTGCTCGGGCATGGTCGTCGGCAACATGCTCTTCGCCTGGGCCTCCGCCTACAGCCTTGGTTTGACCAAGTACCGCAAGGTTTTCTACATCGGCACTTGTATCCTCACGGCTATCTTTGGCCTTGTCGTCGGGGTGATGGTCCTGGCTGACAAGGTTTGACGGACTCTGTTCTCGTTTCTCGGCTGGCAGTTTGTTAGAAAACGGCTTTGAGGCTGAGTGAGAGACGGCGTGAGAGAGAGGAAAAGGCGCTCCCGGTCAGGTGATTTGATGCATGCGGAAATTTCCGCTGCCTCTCAAATCACCGCCGGGTAGCGTTTTTTTCTCTCTGAATCTGCGATTTTGCGTAGTAGCAATTGCAGTTGAGTCAGTTTACAAAATTGCTTTTTTACACAATCCAAAACTTTTGACATGAACGAAGAAAACGTATTGAGCCTGCTTATGCTCGCTCAAGAATTCAGCCTGGCTCGCGCCGCGGCCGTGAAAGTGGCTATCCAGCCGGCCTGTCCAGGCGGCGATCCGCTCCTTGCGATTACATCGAAAACGCTTTGATCGAGCTCGATATCGCCGCAAGCGATGTCTGTCTAGATCGTCCCGTTGGCAATTCCACTGACAAGGAGTCTTGTATGGCCCGTCTAATGGCCTCCGGTCAGGTCGGTTCGCTCATAAGCGAGGTAATCAAAGCCGATAATCCCTGGGTGACTATTAGCTTGAATTGAGCTGCACTCAAGGATACTGCGATTGCTTCGGCGAAGTTTGCCCGAAGTTTTCGCAATATTTTGAGGTGAAATTTATACTAACTGTTGTAGTTGCAAGGGTGGTTTAAAAATTGGCGAGAAACAGTGGCGCAGGCCTGAAGAGAAGAGCACAGCAGGAGGCAACGTCGAACCGGAAGTTCGAAATGTGTGCCTCCTGCTGCCCGGGCTTACGGGGCCGGTTGAAGTTTGAGGTAATCGTTGATCTCGGCGTGCAGGCGGACGGAGCCGATGCTGTGCAGCGGGTCGCTGGTGTTGTTGAAGTTGTCGCTGAGGGTGGCGATGTAGTTCGGGTTGTTGCTGACGATGAAGAAATACGGACCATGATCCCACTTGCGGTTCGCGTAGAGAGCGGCGAAGACTTCGGGATACTTGTCGACGTCGAGGCGGACGAACGGCAGACGACCGGCATAATTGGCTGCTTCGCGCGTGATCAGGGCGATCTGTTGCGTCTGCGCGGGCGAAGACTCCTTCGAGCTGTAAGCGATGATGAAGGTCTTGCCTTGCAAGCCGACGAGGAGGTCGTTGGCGTTGGCAGCGGTGAGCTCGACCAGGGCAGGGGTCTGAGCGGCGGGAGCGGGGACGCGAGCGGCTGTGGCGGTGGCGGTCTGAGCGAGGGCGACGGAAGCTCCGGTGAAGCTCATGCCGACGACCAAAAGAGAAGCCAGCGCGAAGCGGGCGAAAGAGTTTTTGCGGATGGACATAAGAGGCTTCCTTGGGATGGGCACTCAGAGTGTTGTCTTTTGATCCTGGCGCCGATGCGACAAGAAAAAAGCTAAAACCCTGAATAACCTGGTTGCTGGTGGGAGGTGGAAAGATACCCTGTGTTTGAGAGAAAGAAAAAGTGACTCTTTCTTCTATCACTTTGAATCTAGGGAGGGAAAGTGCCGTCCCTGCTAATTTTTGTAGCGCCCGGCAATAGCCCGATCTTTGCGATAAGGAAAATCATGCTGGAGCGGTCGTCCGGCGAAGCTGAATCGCTCCGGGCAGGGCAAATCCCATGGTTAATTTTCGCAGGGGCAGTCGCGCGAGCTTCCGCGAATGTCTATAAAGCCTTGGCGGATATGCCTTTGCCTGGTTTTTATCAGACGCGCTTCATCTTCAAGTTGCGCTAGAGATTTGCCCCGTCAGAGGCAAACGTGCGCTTGCGTTCAGGCCAGAATACGCCTGCCAAGGATGAACTTACGGCAGTATTCGAGACGGTTGTTTTGCAGATCGGTCTCGGCCATTTCTCTCAGTACCTCCATCGGCAAATTGAGATCGACCTTTTGCTTTTTGCCGTCGCCTTTGTAAGCCAGCAAGATCGCAAAATCGGCATTGACTTGATATTCGATAACCGTTGCCCAGTGGCCCTGGTGGCAGTATTCGACGCGGGCGTTGAAATAAGTCATTTCTTTTTCTGGTCGGCTGTCACTGTCGATGACAATGCGGCTGTTCAGCTCTATATTCGCGAGCTGTTCTTTGAGATCCGCGACGAAATGCCGCGTGATGCTTTGCAGGTGTCTTGCCTGGAGTTGTCCGGTTGTCTGATGGTTGCCGTTGTTGTTGTTGTTGTTGAGCGGTTTTGAGATCCGCAGCACTTCGCTGGAAAAATACATCGTCGGTGAGCCGGTTGTGGCCAGATTGGCCGTGGTCCGGCTTGGGGTATTTTCTGATTGCTGCGGCAGATCGGTAGTTTCAGTCTGGCTTTGCATGACTTCGCATGAGCATTCAGGCGATCCCGGCTTTGTTTGCTTTTGATTCGCTTGCAAGACCTGTCTTAGTGAAGTTGTTGATTGAGTTAGATATTCGAAATGCAGACGCTTTTCACCCAGCTGTCGCATGCGCAGCCGGTAGGCTTCGATTTCTTTTTTCGTCGGCAAAAATATCGTCGCACCGGCGCCAAATTCCAGTGTAATTTTGCCTTTTTTCTTACGGCTTTTCCAGAATCCGCTGTTGATTTCGTAAAGCAAACCGGCCAGGTCTTCATCATCGAAAAGCATCTCGGCGATGGACTCCAGTGTTTCACCCTCCTCGATCATATGTCTGCGAGTTTTTTCCGGATCGTAGCGGCTTTCGCCGGAGTCGACCTGGCCGGGCTCACGTTTGCCAAATTTGCTGCGGGCTCCGTCGATGAGCGCCTGCAACGCGTCGCCCAGGTCTTTTTCATCCGGGTCTTTGACTTGATTTTTGCGTCCGCCTTTGATGTTTTCTTCGGCCTTCAACGGTGCTTTTTCGCCCCTCGGGGTCGAGACGATCAAACTTCTATCATCGCTCTCCGGCATGTGCTTTTCGGCCTTGGTCATATCATCGCTATCGGTGCTGTCGGCGACTCCGGCGATGATGCCGTCGGCGGAGCTGACGTCTATGCGCACAGAGCTGTCCGATTTTTCACTCTTGTCGGATTTGATTGGTTTTTCGCCGTCCATCAATTGAAGGCCGGGAAGGCTGTTCTGACCAGATTGCGCGATACTGATCGGCAAGCCGGTTGTCGGGTCGATGATGATCGCTGACACTGATGCTTGCGAAGGGTCTGTGCTCTGGCCGGCCTGGCCGGACGTGCCGATCGCACCGGATGGCCCGTTGCCGCTCAATCCGGAACCTGTCGCGACGATTTTGGCGCTGGTCGTCAGTTCGTCCTCTTTCTCTTTTTCGTCCTTGCCGCTCATCTTGCCGCTTTTAACGGTGCTAATCAAAATGTCGCCGAACCTTACGACGACTTTATTGTCGCTCTTGGTGGAAGGCTCCAGGTCGATTGCGGCTATTTCTATAGGCGAAAGTTTAATTGCGCCCTTTGTAGTTGCTTCTATCATTTTGCCGTCAGGACCGACTATCAAATTCGGGTGCTCACCAAGCAGAGTCGCACCAATGGCGGCTTTAGTGGTACCAATCAGAGCAGAATTGAGTGGTTCAAGATTTTTGCTGATATCGGCGGCCTTGCCGTCCTCTGTGGTTTTGCCAATTTCAACGGTTTTGTCGGCCTCTACTCCGCTTGCATTTTCCACTGGTTTCTTCGCGGCAATGGCCGTGCCGATAACTGTTCCTGCCTGCTCGATGCTCGTAGTAGTTGTCGCAGTAATGTGGTCGAGGGGGAAAATTTGCGGCTTTACTGTGTTGGCAGGCGCTGCCGTCACATCGGCGATGGTGTTGTTGTAAGCGGCAAATGTAACAGGCTGAGCCTTCGCACTTGTGCCTTCAACGCTGCTCGAGGTGACAGCGTTTCGAGCCAGGATGGAGTCTGTTGTGGTTCTGGGCGCGGCGCTGTTATCGGCGACAACCGGCACAAATGTTTGTGCGAATGGTTGTGCGACCGGGGCGTTAGTGGCTAATGCGTAAACCGGCGCGTCGCCTGTTGGCTTGTAAGGCTGCGGTGCTGCCGAATTCTCAGCGCTGGCCACAACTTGTGTCGGTGTTTGAATGAGAGGTGGAGCAATTCTTGCCGGTGCGTCACCCGGAGTGGCCGTAGGTGTGGCAACCGTTGCCGCTGCCCTGGTGACGCCATCGAAAGAGGCAAATTGGAAAGTCGGAGGTTTAGGTGCGGCGCTATTATCGGCGACGACCGGCACAAATGGTTGCGGAGCGGGCGCGTTAGCCGCTACTGCTGTAACCGGCGCGTCGCCTGTTGGCTTGTAAGGCTGCGGTGCTGCCGAATTCTCAGCGCTGGCCACAACTTGTGTCGGTGTTTGAATGAGAGGAGGAGCTATTCTTGCCGGTGCGTCACCCGGAGTGGCCGCAGGTGTGGCAACCGTCGCCGCTGCTCTGGTGACGCCATCGAAAGAGGCAAATTGGAAAGTCGGAGGTTTAGGTGCGGCGCTGTTATCGGCGACAACCGGCACAAATGTTTGTGCGAATGGTTGTGCGACCGGGGCGTTAGTGGCTACTGCGGAAACCGGCGCGTCGATCGCTGGTTTGGAAGCAACCGTTGCCGCTGCCCTGGTGACGCCATCGAAAGAGGCAAATTGGAAAGTCGGAGGTTTAGGTGCGGCGCTATTATCGGCGACGACCGGCCCAAATGGTTGCGGAGCGGGCGCGTTAGCCGCTACTGCTGTAACCGGCGCGTCGCCTGTTGGCTTGTATGCCTGGGGTGCTGCCGAATTCTCAGCGCTGGCCACAACTTGCGTCGGTGTTTGAATGAGAGGTGGAGCAATTTTTGCTGGTGCTGCGACCCGCTCGTTCGTCGGATTGCTTGTTGGGAAAGGCTGGGAATTCGTTGTTTGCTGCACGGCAAGGCTGATGTCCGGGAGATTCTTTTCCCGGAGTGTGGTCGTCTGAGCGTGTGAATTGTGCAGCATGTCTGCGGCATCGGTGACCTGTGCGTATGTGGCGAATTGAAAAATAGACTTGTCGGGAGGGTTTATAGTGCCGTTATTGTGGGTGCTGCTTTGCTCTCCTATTGGGTCACGATTGGTTAACTCCATCCCGGGTAGTGGCTGTGCACCGCCCGTGGTGTCCAGGGTGGTGGATGGTGGCGTATTTGGTGCGATGATGTATTCGTGAAAGGCAACGACCTGCGCATTAGCGTTGCTCGCGCCACCGGTGCTATCGCCGTGAAGCGCGGTATTTTCGGCCGAGTGGCCGTTTGGAGGCGATGTGAGGGCGAGTTTCGGCTGACCGTCATCGCTGACGGTGCCATTCAGGTTATCCATGAATTTCCAGACTAGAAGTGCGTGTTCGATACACCGCTACCCGTGATGGGCATCGGTGGAACGCGCAGATATTGCTTGCGAAGAGTTAAATCTATATGTTTGATATAGCTACTAGTATTCAGCCACAGGGCAAAAGCCCTCAAACGCTTATCTAGATTAAATCGGCGGACTTGGCATGCCAGGTAACAATAAAGACCGAATATTGTTGTCTTGCCGACATTCGCCGACAAAAAACGGTGCAGCATGTCAAAGTCGCATAATTCAAAATCGAATTACCAACGGCTGATAAATCAATCGTCTTATTTCTTTTCGGCGACGGGCACCCGAGCGTCATCTTTTGTGATTAGCTCGAGGGCCGGGTCTGACAGGAAACGCACCGGCAAAATTGGGTCAAGCATGGTCGTACCGTAGCCAAGCAAACCGGTGCCGTAGTGATTTGTTTTGACGCCCATCAAGTGATAAAGCACGAGTGCCGATCCGATACAGGTCCAGCGATTCTCGGTGGTGCGACCCATGAATGTACCAAACCAGTCATAGCCGCTGGTTTTGATATGCGCTTTTAAATAGGCTTTCCAATCAGCCGGAAGCGGCAGGAAGTCGATGCGTTTATCAATGCGCGCGTTTTCCTCCGCTGCCCATTTTTCGTTTGCCGCTACCATTTCTTCGGCAATTGCTGCTGCCCTGGCTTTTTGCTCTTCATTCCAGGGATTTTTCAAATGCAGACCAATGTAGTGGGTTTTGTCGCCTTTGTCCGTGAGCTCATGAATCGGATGGATTTTGGTCCCTTTTTCCATATACGAGCTGAATAGCATTTTGCTGCCGTCCGGCATCTCAAGGACCATCTCTGCGTGGCCGACACTTTCATGGAGCTCGCGCGCGATGTTGCCGCTGGTGAGGAGCAAATCACCAGCCCGCAAGATCGAAGCTGGTGGA
Source organism: Cyanobacteria bacterium REEB67 (assembly GCA_018971775.1). Lineage (GTDB taxonomy): Bacteria > Cyanobacteriota > Vampirovibrionia > Obscuribacterales > Obscuribacteraceae > REEB67. The sequence continues at coordinate 74,294 of JAGXAB010000008.1, forward strand.
TTGACCCAGGTGTTTACCGGAACAGGACCGTAGCCTTGTTTCTTGAAACGCTTCTGATTGCGCCGGTAGAGGATGTAGATATAGACCCAACAAGCGAGCTCTCCCACCGCGGCAACGTGAAAATATGGATGATAGGCGCGCGAAAAAAGTGCCACCACGCTCAGTGTCGCTCCCAAAAATACGGGCAGCTGTACTTCCAGGCGGGACAGAATATCGAAATAAGTTTGTAGTAGATGGTCGACTTTTATACGAGTTAGAAGCAGCCAGGCTGCGCTCAAAACCACACAGCCGGTTGATAGCTTCCAGTCAAGATGGTGAGTGACAAAGCGCCAGGTAAGCAAAAGCACGGCGCAGTAAGAAATAGTATTGGTCGCCTTAATCAGGCCAAAGTAGGCTGGCGTTGTCTGGATTGTGACGCTGGAATTTGATGGATGGAAAGATGACATTGCAAGTCCTGGGGATTTTGACCGCCGCTCGGGGCCTGTCGGTTATCACAATATCGTAGTTTTGGGCCGCCTGGCAAGCGTCCATAGGTGCGCTGGCTCGTCTGGGCGCTATACTAAATGCACCCCCGGGAATGTCTCTTAGTAGCCTTCCTTCCATCTTGCCCTGCAAAAGTCTGCGCTTCGGAGAATTTGAATAAATGGCTATAAGTCTGGAAGAATTTGCCGCCACCCTGGCCGAATTGCTAAGCGAGCGACTTTCTGCTGATGGCGATAGTTGGGAAATAGAATATGACCGCCGGGCGATGCAGCTGAAATTGATGAATGCAGAGGGACGTCTGGTGGCCAGTCGTCTACTTGCCCCCTATTATCATGATTACGTTAAGGCGGATGCGGAAGCAGCGGCCGCTAAGATGCAATCATTGATAGCTTCTCTTTGCAAAGCGACCGCTCTGCCCAATAAGTACAATTGGGTAGTGCCCTTGCTTGATGCTCGCTTGACCAGTCTCTGGGATGTCTATAAGCTCAATCGCCGCATGTCTAAGTTGGCCGTCGGCGAACGGTTGCGCGAGCCGGATTCGGTACCTTTTTTGGCTGTCTCCGAGCACCTTGCTATCATCGCCTTTGTCAATGCGCCGGGGCGTACGTACATGGTGACCAATCGGGCGATCAAAAACTGGGGCGTAACTGCCAAACAAATTTTTGACGATGCTATTTCCAATCTTCGTGATATTACTGATGGTGCCAAGCTTAAACCAAAAAGCGATAAAACCGGCACGCTTCATTACTATCAATCGGCCTGGCCGGCCGGCGATCACGCCGCCCGCATCGTTCTCGATGATTTGCTGCTCGGGCCGGTTGCCGGAGAGCCAGTGTTTCTGCCGGTCGGCGCCAAGAGTCTGATTATTGCCGGCAGCGAATCTCCAGTCGGCCTCGGGCGACTGACAAGTGCACTTGCCGATACGGACGCTCTGCTACCGCCTATTCCGCTAGTCCACAGCGGTGATATGTATACGCCCTGGGTGCCACCGCTCGATTCGCCGCTTCATGAATTGACCAGGACATATGAGCTGAAATATCTTGGTACTATATATGGTGAGCAGCGGCCGATTTTGTTTGAGACTGTGTCCGACGATATCGAAGAAACTTTCGTCGCTGCTTTCGACCTGCATCAGGATAAAAATGGCCGCTGGTGCACTTCGGCAATGGTGACCGAAGGCGTGCCCGTGACGCTGGTGCCGCGTGTCGAGTGGGTCACATTTATGCGTGTCAATGTCGCGTCGCAGAGCGGTCAGGTCATGGCCAGCAATAGCTGGGACGCTGTCGCCAAGGTACTTGGCAATAAGATCGAAAAAACCGATCTTTATCCTGTGCGCTATCGCTTTGTGGGTTTTCCCACTGATGCGGAGCTGAAAGCGATCGGTGTGCACGACCAGAATAGCGCCGTTCACCCTGCTTCTCTGGTGAAAAAGGTCGGCACGGCCAAAACCGGAGCGCCGGCTAAGAAAGCGCCTGCTGCTAAAAAAGCAGCGACTACCGGCAAGAAAAGCAAAAACTAGATTGCTCTAATTTGCTCTAAGGATTTTGCTTCGGGCCTGAAAAGAACAGGGCGAGCTGGTCGCAACTAAGTGGCGTCAGGTGTTTATAAGTATCGAGGCTAGGGAGCTCATCATTTGTCCAGCGCGAAAGCGGCATGGCAAGCGACTCCAGATGGCTGATGTGACTGAGATCGACATGGCAGATCAGGGTTGGTTTGACCTTGATATCTCCTAGTCGGTGAACAATGCTCGAGCTTAGTTGATTGAATGTCTGTCGCTGTGAAGAAAAGATATAGGTACAGTTCTGCCAGAGGCCACTTGCGGCGCCACTTCGCAGTCTTTCCAGCAAAAGCAAATCTGCTTGCATGCGATATCGCGATCTTTTTGCGGTCTCGGGATCGTCGTCCGATCTGGCTTGCTCTATGTTTGCCAGCAGAGCCTCTTCGTCCAGTTCGAAGCGTGCTTGCGGAATGGGCGCCGCTAGTGTGAGAATCCCAAATGGTTGTCCCTTCAACTCCGCCGTCAGGCGCTCGAGCGGCGGCGCTTCACTGCTGGTGCCTGACGCCACGGGCAGACCTGTAACGGTGCCCACGCTTCTGCTGAGGGTGTGCATGCGCTCGTCAATTTCAGCCCGGTCGAGGGGGGCGCTTTCGGGAATTCTTTCGCTCGCCGAGGCTGTAACGCCGACAGCTGTGAGTAAATCGCGGCCGCTGCTCAATACTAGATGGGCGATGTTTGCACCGGCTTTGTGCAAGTCCGGCAAAGCGGCGGAGAGGTCGCAATCGGCTGCACCTGGCATATTGATCCGCTTGAAAATCAAATCCGGTATAGGCCAGGTCGGTATCAGCTTGGCTGGCGCATGCGATTCTCTTTTATAGGCTACGCGTCTGTAGTAATCGTCATCATCGCCCGAACCACCGGTGCCGATCGCTGTCGGTTTGGGCGGCTTGCCGCTGCCCCCGGCTTGCGGTTGCGTTTGCGGTTTCAAATCATCTTTTGGATCAGCAGTCATATAAGCTGTCCTCCCAGGGAATTATACGTAATCTTTGACTGAGGAAAGCTTGCCATGATAATAAGTGGAGGATAAGTCGCGTTATGTGGCGCCTGGTAAGGAAAAATGACAGATACAAAGCTTACTAAACCAGTGCGAGAGGGCCTGCGCTTCGACGAAAAGGCGCTCGAGTCCTACTTGCAACAACATGCTTTGATTCCTGATTTCCAGTCGATTGAAAAGGTCGAACAGTTTACTTCCGGTCAATCAAATCCGACCTATTTGCTCAGGTGCCTTTGCCGGCAATCGGCTCTCAATGCCGATGGACAGCTGATGATAGTCCTGCGTAAAAAGCCGACAGGGCAACTATTGCAGTCCGCTCATCAGATCGAGCGTGAATATAAAGTCATGCAAGCCCTGGCCAGGAGCGCCGTCGCGGTGCCGGAGGTTTTGCATCTCTGTCTCGATGACACCATTATTGGTACTCCTTTTTATTTGATGCGTCATATCTCCGGCCGTATCTTCAAAGATCCTGCTTTGCCCGGCCTCAATGTCGAGACGCGCAAAGCTATCTATGCGTCCGCCGCCGACATGCTGGCCCGCATTCACGATGTCGATTTAGACAGTGTCGGTCTTGAAGATTACGGACGCGCCGACGGTTTTGTCGCCAGGCAATTGAGTCGCTGGACTAAGCAATACCAGGCCAGTGTGGCCGACGCGATTCCGGAAATGGAACGCTTGATCGAATGGCTTACAGTCAATATCCCCGCCGATGATGCGACCGCAAAGGTGACTTTGGTACACGGCGATTATCGTCTCGATAATATGATCTTTCATGAGAGCAAAAATGAGATTCTTGCCGTTCTGGACTGGGAGTTATCGACCCTGGGCAATCCATTGAGCGATCTCGGCTACTTCTCTTTGATTTACTATTTGACGCCGGAAACACCGGCCATAGCTGGATTGAAGGGATTGGATCTGGGAGCGCTCGGTATTCCTTCGTCCGAACAATTCGCTCTCAGCTATCTTGCAAGCCGCTTGCCTTGCCATATTTCCGCGGATACTATGGGCAGCGCACAAAAATATTTTGTCGTTTTCGCCCTCTTTAGGTTGGCGGCAATCGCTCAGGGAGTGGCTGCCAGAGCGCGTCAGGGAATTGCCAGCTCGGCAGAAGCCGAGCGGGTCGGACGTATGGCCAGACCGTGTGCACAGTTGGCCTTGAGTTTAATCTGATTACAAGGCTGCTTTTCTCCGCCCTATTTCCATTTTGGCAATCGCTTCCATGTGCACTTCGTCTGGACCATCCGCCAGTCGCAGAGCTCTCTGGAAGGCAAAGGCCTGGGCCAGGAAATAATCCTGGGACAATCCGCCGCCGCCATGCACCTGAATGGCCCGGTCGATCACTTTCAAGGCGACGTTGGGAGCGACAACCTTGATCATGGCGATTTCCAGGCGGGCATCTTTATTGCCTTCGACGTCCATCATATGCGCCGCTTTCAAGGTCAAGAGTCGCGCCTGTTCGATCTCGAGGCGAGACTCGGCGATGTAATGGCGAATCACGCCTTTGTCGAGGAGTTTGCCACCAAAGGCGGTGCGACTTTCGGCTCTGGCAATCATCATTTCGAGGGCCCGTTCGGCGGCTCCGATCGAGCGCATGCAATGATGGATGCGGCCCGGCCCGAGCCTGCCCTGGGCGATTTCGAAGCCGCGGCCTTCACCGAGGATGAGATTGGCGGCCGGTACTCGTACATTGACGAAATCTACTTCGGCGTGTCCATGCGGTGCATCGTCATAACCAAACACTGTTAGCGGACGGATCACCTTCACGCCCGGCGTGTCCATCGGCACCAGAACCATCGATTGCTGTTCGTGAGCCGGCGCTGCTGGATTGGTTTTACCCATGACGATGGCAAGCTTGCAGCGGGGATCTAAAGCGCCGCTAGTCCACCACTTACGGCCATTGATAATGTATTCAGAAGATCCGTCCGCCCCCTTCGAAGGCAGTATGGAAGCGGCGATATTGCGGGCATCGCTGGAGGCTACATCGGGCTCGGTCATGGCGAAGCAGGAGCGGATTTCACCGGCCATGAGCGGTTTGAGCCAGCGATCCTTTTGCTCCTTGGTGCCGTAGCGATTGAGCACTTCCATATTGCCGGTGTCCGGCGCGGAACAATTGAAGACTTCCGGAGCGATGAGCGAGCGGCCCATCATTTCGCACAGCGGTGCGTACTCGAGATTGGTCAGGCCAGGGCCGGTGATGCTGTTAGTCAAAAAAAGATTCCAGAGACCCTGCTCGTGGGCGCGCCTCTTCAGCTTCTCTAAAAGCGGCGGAATGGCAAATCTGTCCTTTGCTGTCTGCAGCTCCCGGGCCAATATCGGCTCGTTCGGGTAGATCTGCTCCTGCATAAAGATGCGCAGAAGGGCCAGTTTGTCTTTGACTCTTTGAGTTTGTTCGAAAAACACCATTGCACCTGCTTGTTGCGATTTGTCCTTTATAACAATAAGTCGAAGCAGAGGCAAATTAGGCGGGCGAAGCTTAAATCTGCGGGCAGGTCAGGACATTGAAACGAAAAAGGCCACCAGGTGCTTGGCGGCCTTTCTCGGAGGGCAGCAAGTTTCGCTTATTTTGCAAAACGTTCGGCGGAGAGAACCGAATTTCCAACTTTCAATGTCTTGGCGAGTTCATCGGCGACAAACTGCGAGCTGTCGATACCGCTGCCGCCGATTCCGCTGATGCCATATACCTGAGGCAATTCAGCGTGGCGAGCGATGATTGGCATGCCGTCTTTGCTTTCTTCCAGAAGACCGTCGTGGGCTTTGACCATACCTCTGGCGTAACGCGCAAGCGTTTTTTCGCCGTAGGTTTCACCAAGCTCGACGAAAGAAGGATCTCCGGCGCGTGTGATCATGCCGCCGGCAAACTGGCTCGTGCCCTCGCCGATCGCACCGGCGTCGACAAGCATTGTGTGGATGCCGTTTGCTGCTAGCCTGTCGGCGATCGAAAGTCCGGCCATACCGCCGCCGATGACGAGAGTGTCTATTTTTTTTGTTTCTTGCAGCTGGGGAAAGGAACCGAGTGGTTTTGCGTAGGGCGTGTGGCTGGTTGCTTCGAACATTCTCGCTTTGCCGATCTCAGCATCGATTGAATGATGAATTTCAATCGTGCCGTTATTGGGGCCCACGTGGACCATTGCTTTTATCTCAGATGGTAGTGAAGCAACGACTCGCTTTTCGGCGACAGTCAGCAAGTTGACTCCTTCAGCGGCTAGCTTCGGAGCGACTGATTCTCCGACTTCCAGGGCGATGCGTCCTGCCACTGCGGCTTCTTCGATAGGCATTGATACTCTTCCTCGTTTGCAAGAAAATGGCTGATTTCAGCGGGGATGCCGCCAATCTAAGCGAGCGACCTTGCTCGAGACCGGTCAGGAACGTCTTTCCTTCGCTCGCTTGAAAGATACGCATGTACTTCGCCTGATCCAGCAGAGATTCAGCGGCACTAAACCGACAATGGACTGAGGCGAGCTGAGAGCAGCCCAATCTTTCAAGTCAACCATCCTGGGCTTGCCCGGCAATGAGATCTTGAGCGAATGCCGTAGCTTTTTGGGGTTTGATCACAGATCTTTCATTCGACCCGTTTTTACCAAATGCTTACGGCCTTCGCGTATGCTCAGCGGCGACAGTTTATCTTTGTTTTTCTGCAAATATTTCAAGACTCGCTCCGGCTCGCTTTTGCTGTATTCGCGCAGAGCCCAGCCAATCGCCTTGCGAATGAAAAACTCTTTTTCAGCACTCATTTTTTCGATGTAGGTAAAAAGGTGCTTGTGCGACGTTTCTTTTTTGTGATTGAGCTGAGCGAGGAGTGCGGCACGCCGTATCCAGAAATCATCGTCTTCAGAAAAAGCGTCGATTAATGGTCTTGTTTCAGTCGGATATTTGCGCAACACTGTAGCAATGGTGTCGATCGTGATTGAATCGACAAAATCCCACCACTGTCCTTCGCGGATAATTTGCTCGCAGAGAGGCACCGCCGATGGTGTCATAAATTGCGGAAATAACGCGGCGTAATTGATGGCGATATATTTTTCTTCGCGGTGCTTGCGTTTCCAGAGCGCTTTGATAGCGCCTGTATATTCCTCTTGAGTTGCCGGTTTGAAATTTGCTTTGAGCTCGCGCAAAATCGGAATCCGATCCGGTTTTTGCACGCCGTAAAAGGGCATGTCAGTTTTCATGTAAGCGGCCATCTCTACCGCTTTATCGGCGTTGGCCAGGGCAAGCAGCCTTTCTTCGACATGGGCGATTAGTGCTTTATTGCTTAGCGGCATTGCCTCAGACTCGGCTCAGTTCTCTGATCAGAGTGGCGCGTTCGGGATAGAGAGCGCTAAGTATTTCACGCCGACCCTGCTCGTAGCCTTCGAAGCGAAAGGGTGGTGCCATAGTTGTGCCCATTAGAGCGTAGGAGCCATCCTGGCACAGTCGGCTGCCCTGCCAGACTCCAGCCGGTACGATCAGTTGAGGGATTTCGCCACCCTGTAAATAATTTCCGAGGCGGTGTATTTCGCTTTTGCCATCGGGGAAAAGCTGCAATATTTCGACTGCATCGCCTGCATAAAAATGATAAATCTCGTCGGCGTCGAGGCGGTGCATCTCCGAAAATGTATCGGCGGTCAGCAGATAATAAATGGCTGTAGCTTGATCGGTGCGATACGTCTCACGGTAATAGCCGCCCTCCGGATGGGGCGCTAAGCCGAGGGCTTCGACGAGCTTGACTAGGTCTGATTGATCATCCACAGCCACAGGATAGCGCAGCGAGGGGGTACTGTCCATCTGTTTGGTAAAAGCAGGGAGCGGCCATTTTTCCGACGCACTTTGCTAAGATGCACTGACAAAAAAATCTGGCTTTGGGAGATTTTGCCATGTGCAGCGAAAAAGAAAAAATGCTGGCCGGAGAATTGTACCGGGCAAGTGATCCTACCCTGGCCGAAGAATATCGGCGTGCCCAAAGGCTCTGTCAGCGCTTCAATCAATGCGGCATCGATGATCGGGGCAAACGCTATAACCTTTTAAGTGAGCTCTTTGGAGCGCTTGGTGAAAACGCCACCGTCATGCCCACTTTTTCTTGCGACTATGGGACGAATATCACGGTCGGGCGCAATCTTTTTGTTAATTACAACGCCGTTTTTCTCGATTGCAATAAAATTACGATAGGTGACGACGTGCAGATGGGGCCGGCTGTGCAGATCTATACGGCTACCCACCCGGTCGATGCGGCGCTGCGCCTGAGCGGCCTGGAGAGTGCGTTGCCGGTTACGATCGGCAACAATGTCTGGATTGGCGGTGGGGCGATCATCTTGCCTGGTGTCACCATTGGTGATGGTGCCGTCGTCGGAGCCGGTAGTGTGGTGACGCGAAATGTGGCAGCCGGTGCCGTTGTCGTCGGCAATCCGGCCCGGGCGCGCCTAAACTAGCTTATTTGCCTTCGCGCTTGAGGCGTTCCATTTCTTCTTTGTGGTCGGCGAGATAGCCGATATTGGAAAAGGATGTACCGGCCAGTACGCCCGCTACTTTAGGCGTTTTGTCGGCACTGGGCGTGTCGGTAAATTTTAAATTGTTATTGTCGTTTCTGGTCGGCACGGTCTGGGTGATCGAAAGGCCGCTGTCTCCCGCAGCGGGTCTGAGCTGGCCGGCGTCAAAATCCGGTTTGGGGGAGCGGCCCGGCGTGAAGCGCGTTTCTTTGTTGCCGAGGCGATCGGCACTGATCATCAAGTTGGGCTGTTCGTTGGGGATTTCTTTGAGTTGGTCGGTATAGGTATGGGCGTCGAAGCTGTTGCGATCGAAGGGCACACGGTCGCCGGTCCAGGCCTTGTTCAGTTCGGTAATCGGCTGGCTGAGGGTTTTGCCGTTCGGTAGCTGAATCTCGCTGCTGCCCTTATCCTGGGCGAGTGGTGTTTTGCTGAAGGGATCGGCTGGTCGTGTCGTTACCGGCAGGACGCCGTCGCCCCTGACGGTGAGATTGTGGTCGGCGCTAAAGCTGTCCACCTGGCCATTCGGCCTGGTCGAATTGAGCTCGGTGGCGTTGAGGAAGTGGGCGCTGTATTTGTCGGTGCCTTCATTGCCGGCGGCGTGCAATACTTTTATGCCTTTGTCCTGCATATCTTTGATGGCGTCATTTGATTGGACCACATCCCTGGTCACCGCTTGCAGACCGGGATTGCTAGCATCTTCGCTCTTCGCTTTGAAACCATCGAGTAATTTGTCTTTGTTCTGGGCCAGATTATCGTTGCTCGCTTGAGCGCCGAAAAATCCGGTCGTGTCTTTGATCGAAAGGTCGCTGGGCATGCCTAAGCTGACATTGACGGCATCGCCTTTGCCGAGGGGCAATTCGCCCGATTTGATTTTATCGTCCAGGGCCTTCATTTGCTCGCCGTAGGAAGCGTCGCTCGTCTGCACGCGGTAGACGTTGAAACCATTGGCTTCGGCCGCTTTGGCGCTGATGTCACCGTGGGTTTCGGTGCTCAGTCCACCGGCTTTTTCCTTTGGTCCGGCGAAATCATCGAGGACGGCGACGTTTGGTTTGTTCGGATCCGGATGCTCGGGCTTGCCGACAATCTTGATCGGCTGGCCGTCGGTCGGATCGTTCTGCGAGGCGCCCTTGTCTTTGGACGAGTCGTGAGCTTTGGGAGCGTCATGAGCGTCGTGAGCTTTGGGAGCGTCATGACCCTTTGCTTTCACTCCTCGTGTATCGCCAGTGCCCTGCAGACCGGCGAAGGGGTCGGTCATAATCAAATGGTCCGCTTCTGCTTTGCTTGTCTTGGTGTCCTGACTGCCGTCTTTGCCGCCAGTATTGTGCTCCTTCATCAAAGCGAGCGCGTCAAATTGAGGCTGCTTGGGAGCGGCGTCGTGTTTTTCGACAGGCTTATCTGAATTGTGGACCTGGTCGGCAGACATGGGTGGAAATACTCCAGAATGGCGCACCTGAAACTAGTTGTGCCCATACGGGTCAACTATTAAGCGGCTGATGAGGGCAGGGTGAGGCCTGTATGCGGTCGGCGGAATTTGTTCGATACTTCAATTAAACTCGGCACTGGAGGTGTTCAGCTCTCAAAAAGTATCGAACAATGCCAAAAAAGGGTGCTTTAAAAGGCCTAAAGTATCGAATAAGGCTCAAAACAGTGGTCTAAAACTGGCGAAAATATCGAACAAGCTTGATCGGTAATCCTCGAGCCAGGACGGCAACGCTCGAATGACACTTTCGCTTCGTTCGATATTTTTGAGGTTTTTCGGGGTGCAAATTCGCCTTGTTCGATAATTTCTGTGCTTTTAAGGGCTAAATTTTGGCCTTGTTCGATACATTTTTTTTAGGAAATGCCTATTCCAGAAGGTTTCATCAATTTATCGAATGACTTTTGCTACTTCCTCTGAGATTCTGGCCAAGTGTGTGTGTGTGGTCGCCAAATGTTTTAAACTAATGAGTATAGTATAAATTTTGAAAAAAGCAGAGTGCAAAACCGGCTGTTTAAGCCAATCCGCACTCCACCAAAAAATCTTGTCGATTTTTCTATTTGCTCTTCGCCTGTGCTGCGGCGCTCAAAGCATTAGCTAGCTGCTCGATGCCACCGCTCAGGCGCGAGACGATGTCGAATTTCTCGATACCGCCCAGTGCGCCAGCTGCAATCAGCTCTTTATTGAGAGAGCTGAGGCCGCTTGTGGCAATCACTTTCAGACCGCGAGCGACGAGAGCCCGGGTGACGTCGACGCCCTGCATAACGCTGCCTTTAAGCCGCGAATCGACGAGGGCGTAGCAAATGTCATTGGCCTCTGCGTCGAAGCAGGTCTCGATGCCGCGGTCGTTGATGAAGATGAGTTTGCTTGCGCTATCGAGGCGGGCCCGGCAAAACCAGGTCACTTCGTAGTCGCGCTTATCCAGGGCATAGACGAGTAGGTCGCCGAGGGTGATGTCATCTTCGACCAGCAGGATTTTTCTTTTGGTCATTATCTCTCCAGCGCCCGAGATAAAATCTCAGGGTAATGGTTTGCCGTCCGGATCAAGATGTATTGTGCGTTTGATCGTGCCGAAAGGTGAACTCACCTCGACTTCGATCGTGGTGTTGCCGGCCGCATCGTGGGAAACCTCCACGTGTTTGACAGGCATCCAGCCAAGCAGTGCCGATGCATTCACCTCGAGCCCGACGATGTTGTCGCAGATCAAAGTGCCGCTGCCGTCAAGCTTGTGACTGAAGGTGAGCGAGGTGTCGACGCGGATTTCGGCCGCGTCGGTTTTGGTGTCGTAGACCTGGCTCAAGGTAACATGCACAACGCCGCTTTTGGCTTCGATGTGCGTGACGTTGAGCGATAGCAGCAGTTTGGCGGCGTCCGCACCGAGTGCCTGGTCAAATTGCCCCTGATCGAGGTTGGTACCGTCTGGCAGGTTGGCGAAAAATTCGAGCAAATACTGATAGGGGTTGACCGCGCTCGGGGCGAACTGATGGTCGTGTATCCTGGTCTGGCGCCACGCACCACCAGCGATACTATTGTCGGTGCCGCCCGTCAGGCCGTCGATCTGGTTGCGGACGACATGAAGGCCGTAGACGCTTCCGAGAATCATGCAGATAGCGGCTATCGCGAAGTTAGACCGTCTCATGGCTTCTTTCCGGTTGTGGGAGCTATTTCCTTGGCAAAAAAATGCCCGCGGTCTTGAAAGAGCTTTTGCCATGCTCTTCCAGGCCGCGGGCTTGGTTTTGTTATTGGCCCCTTCTTTCGGTTCTCGGACAGGTTTTGCTGCGGAGAACCGGCGGCGGGATTTCCAATTTGACCGCAACCTTGTTGCCTGTCAGGGGCGGCGGCGCGGTGGCAAGTGATGGCGGAGGAACGGCAACAAACGTGTCTGTGGTGTCAGCCGTGTTCGCTGTGTTCGCCGTGCCGACCGGCGCGGGGGGCGGAGTCTGACCGCGCATGCGCAGCAGATTTTCGTCCGAATAGTTGGCGAAGAGAGAGTCGAGGTCGGCTCCTGATTTCTCCACTTCCTCCGGACGGGTGGTCTGCAAGAGCACCAGCTTGGCGCGGCGCTTGCGAGCCCACTCGGTCGGCTTGGCCCACTTGAGCGCGTCGAGCAGACCGGCTTCCAGCTTCGCCGAGAGCGTCTGGTGGGCATTGAGCGGCGTGCGCTTGATCGCCCACTGCTTGTCGTACTGGTCGAGCACGGGCAGGGAGACGATCTTCAGATCAATGCGGGTCTCGTAGTCACCGATGTCAGCGAAGAACCAGGTGACGAGGTTGACCTCGAGGTAGGTCGACTGGCTGCGGTCAAAGATTTGTCTGCCCTTGACCGGACGACGCCACCAGGGGAGCTTTTTGCCGACCTGCCAGTATTGCCGCCATACGTGGGTGATGCCGTTCGCCTTGGGATACCAACCGGCGGGTGGACGGCGCCGCGAATAGGGCGGCGAAAACTTCGACCAGTCGGTGAGATCGTTGAGCGAAATATCGATCGGGTTGAAGTTGCCGGTAGTGCCGCACACGCGGATGGCGCCGAGGCTAGTGGCCAGTTCGGTGAAGGTGCGGGGCAGGTCGAGATAGCCGTGCGACAGGACGTGCACGCCATAGACGCGCCGCAGCGGGTCGTTCTCGGCCTGCTCCAGTGCTTTGAAGAAAACATCCTCGCTCTTGAGCGAGCGTTTGTGAGTATCGACGCCGTCGCCTGCGGTGCTGCTCTCCACGTGTCCGTGGTCGGGCATGCCGCTGTGGGCGTCGACGGTGGCATGGACGTGACCGAAGTTGCCGAAGCTGGGGCTCCCGCTGTGGGAGTGCGCAACCATCAGCGCTTCGATCGTCACTTTGCCGCTGTGGTCAAAACCACCATGATGGCCACCGAAATGGCCTTTGTCTTGATGTCCGTGACCGTGGCCTACGCCGAGGTCGGCATTGCCGAAGCCCGAGGAGTGGCCGATGTCCATTCCGGCGCCGTCATGGCCGCCGTGTCCGGATCCGTCAATCATAGATACCTCCTAAATTTTGAGACTGCGTCTGAGGCAGCCGTTGCTATGGCCCGTTTTGTGGGCATTTACAGGAGAACGCGACAGCCGACAGACTGATTGGTAGCTGTCTGATGCCGCCGCTAAAGAAGAATGTGAAAACCCGACATGGGTCTTGTCACGAGAGTAAAATGGAACCTGCCGCTCGTGTCTTGCCATCTGGCGCTGGCCGAGCCGGTCACTGACAACCCTTGAGGAGCCGATGCACAAGCCCATGGACAAGCCAACAGGAAGGCCCGAATCGACCGATTCCGAAGACGCCTCTCTTAATTTGATGTCGCCGGTGCCGGAAGAAAGGCTCAACCTCTGGCTCCAGGAATTTTTCGGCAAGGAAGTCCGCATTGTCAAGCGAGCCCTTTTGCGTCACCGCGATCTGTCCTATGTGGAAAGACTCGAGTTTCAGGACACTTTGCCTCAATCGCTCATTTACAAGGTCGTTCTACCACCCTGGGATGTCGAGCAGGATTTGCACGAACGCATTTTGATACCGTCCGTTTCCAATTCGCCACAGCTTTTCATGGCTGCTCATCACGGCCAGGCAACGGCCATGTTTATGGAAGACCTGGGGACCGACACTTTGATCGGTTCTGGCGGTTCGGCAGAGGTGGCGAAGCGCATTGGTGAGGAGCTGGCCAAGATGCACCGCTCTTATTCTTATCGCACCGATGAGCTGTTGCAGCTAAACATTTTGCGTTCACTTTCGCCAATCGATTACGAGACTTTTACCGCTGAGTTTTGCCGGAAGTTGTCGGGTTGGGGACTTCTGGCCAAAGGCGAAATCGAACAGATGGAGCGCCTTGCTAAGACGCTGGCGCCACCACTTGCAGGTGAACCGATCTCGCTGGTGCATGGCGATTTGTACGCCGAAAATATCATTCTGCGCGGCAATCGTTTGTTTATCATCGATTGGTCCTGGTTTACCAATCTCGGTGTACCCCTCGTCGATCTGGCCACGCTCAGTCTCGAGCATCACAAAAACGGTGCCTTTGCCAGATACCGCAATGAATTGATCGAGTCCTATTGCTTCGAGTCCGGACGTTCCGAAAAGGATGTACGAGCCACCCTTCCGTACGCCGAAACGCTCAGCCGTCTGCTTTTCCTCGAGTGGCTGGTCGAGCGCAAATCGCGCGGTATCGAAGGGACCACCGTCGGGCCGGTAGACAATCTGATTCGCTCGCTCGTGGCGGAACTCCTCAAACGCCTGGACGGCCTGACGGCTTAGCCTCGCTTCTAGCGCTCGCCATGCGGCGATTCTGTTTTAAACGCTCGCCATGCGGCGATTCTGTTTTAGACGCTCGCCATGCGGCGAGCCAGTGCCACCAGCGTGCGCACGCCGAAGCCGGTCGCGCCGCGAGGGTCGGGCCCGAGCTCGCGATCGCGGAAGGCGACGCCGGCGATGTCGAGGTGTACCCAGTTGATTTCCTCGCCGGCGAAGGCGCGGATGAAGTAGGCCGCCGTTGTCGATCCCGGCATGCCCCCCGAATTTTTCAGGTCGGCCATATCGGTGTTGTTGGCGGACTTGTATTCCTCCCACATCGGCATGGCGAGCAGCTTCTCGTCCTGGGACATGGCCGCGGCCACGACCGAGCTCGTGAAGTCGTCATGGTTGCCGAAGGCGCAGGCACCGACATCGCCAAGCACTTGCTTGACGGCGCCGGTGAGGGTGGCGAGGTCGACGATATTCTTATCGCCCTGCCGCTTGGCGTATTCGATCGCGTCAGCCAGAGTCAGGCGGCCTTCGGCATCGGTGTTGTCGATCTCGACGGTGAGGCCGTTCATCGACTTGAGCACGTCGCCGGGGCGATAGGAGCTGCCGTCGACCATGTTTTCGGTGGCGGCCATGACGGCGCGCACCTTGATGTTCAGGCCGAGGGCGGCGATGGCCTGGATGGCCGCGAGGGCGACGCCGCCGCCGGACATGTCGCGTTTCATATTGCGACTGCCGCCGTTTACCTTGATGTCGATGCCGCCCGAGTCGAAGGTGACGCTCTTGCCGACGATGGTCAGCTCGGCCACCGGCGGCTTGTTGTCGTGGTCTGCGGCAACCGGCGTGTAGAGCAGGTCCATCAGACGAGGCGGCTGGCTCGAGCCGCTGGATACGGCGAGGAGCAGGTTGGCGCCCATCTTCTTGAGGGCCTTGGTTTTGTGCACGGTGCAGGCGATCGTGCCGCCCGACGCTTTGGCTACCGCCTCGGCGTGCTTGGCCATGGCGCTCGGCGTCAGGACGTTGGCCGGCAGATTGGCCAGGTCGCGAGCATAGTTGACCGACTTGCCGATGGCAAAGCCAGAATTGAGGCCGGCTGCCACGTCTTCGAGGGTCGCGGCGTCGACGATCAGGTGCAGCTTCTTGAAGCGGACTTCTTTCTTGTGGCCGCCCTTCTCGGTCTTCTGGTGGTTCATGACGTAGTCGATCATGGCCGCGTAGCTGGCGATCGTCTCGGCCAGGGCGCGGTTGTCGATGCCGGCGACGCTCACTGCATCGAGGGCGGTGAAGCCGATTTGCTCCGCCTTGAGGCTCTTGGCGCGCTTGAGGGCGGCGGTCAGGCCCTTGCGGAAGCTCGCTTCACTGGCTTTGGCGCGGGCGCCGAGGCCGAAGAAAACGACATTTTTGGCCGCCAGGCGATTGTCAGAGAAATGCACCATCACTTCGCCGGCATTACCCTTGAAGCCTTCGGCCGAAGCCTGGCGTTGAGCGGCATTGGCGGTGGCGAGAATGACGGCGCGAGCAGCTTCGCCGGCGCCGACCAGATCGAGCACTTCGCCTTCGAAAACACCCACCAGGAGTGTATCGACCGCGAGGACTGCCGGATTGGTAGTTGTACTTGTGCTGAACTTCATTGAAGTCTCCATTCGATATTTTGTTTGCCTGACTTGATGACCGCGTCTGCGATCGAGTCGGGCGTCAGAAAAAGCGCTGTCCGCATTTGACTGTGCGTCAGTCCGTCAGTCCGTCAGTCGGTCAGCAGTTTGAAAAGCTTCGGCTTTTGCTCAGCCTCGGACGGCTTTGCGGTAGGCTTCGGCTCGTATCCGGGCGGCAGAATAATCATGCTCGTCACTTTGAGGATCTTTACTGACTTGCCCCACATTTCGCGATTGGGCACGATTTGCAGGCCTTCGGTGTTTTTGATCTGAGTGGAGAGATAGCCGATGTCGACGACTTTGCCTTTGACGTCGAGGCCGATCATGGCGATGTCATCGCCGACATTGAAACGTCTCGTCACCTGCAGCAGAGTGCCGGAGAAGAGGTCGCTGGCAATGTCTTTGAGGGCGAGAGCAAGAGCGGCGGTGAAAACAGAGATGCCGAGGAAGAGTTTTCCAAGCACTTCTGGTGCCACCACGGACGCTATCACGAAGAGGGTGATGCCCCAGTAGAGAAGTTGAGTGGTGCGTAGCACCATCGTCCGTCCTCGCTCGCTTGCTCCTGCACTGTCCAGGGTGCGGGTGAGGGCGGCTTTGGCCGGGCGGTAGAGCAGGTAGGAAACGGAGAAGAGAAGAGCGCCGGTGAGAAGGTTGACCAGTGCGGGCACGAGCTTGACGCCCAGGCTCTTGAATTCGAAGACTTGCATCTTATCGAAAACATTCGGCAACCATTGTCCGCCGCAGGCGAGAATGGCGATACAGATCACGGCAATCGTCACGCTGACGCTGCGCATGCTAAAACGAGATTTTTCAGCCATCATGGGTTCCTTATTCAACCTGCTTCGCGAAATAAACGCCTTGCAGACAGCCAAATCTCCAAAACAAGTAATCTCTGCACGCGCAGAATCTCCCTGCGAAGTTTGAAACTTCGTAGAAAGAGTTGAAATGTGCGGTTAGAGATGAGTTCTTGAGGTTTGATTTGTGAAGAGCGAATAGAAGCAGAATTTTTAACTTAGCGAAGATAAACTTGAAAACTCTATGATTCTTGAGAACTATAGAAAAACTCTAATAAGCATCTGACTCTTCTACTGCGCTCCTGCTGCAAAGTTAAGACCGCCTAAACTAGCGCGATTGACGCAAACCCCGCTTGTGCACAGCGCGCACATCTTGGCAACTGGGCCGGTCTTAGCTCTTCCTAAGCGCTTTTTATCTTGAGAGCTACTCATAAAGGCTCACAGATAGTGCTTTCATAGCCCTTTCTCTCTTAGGTTTCAGGAGCTAATTCTCCTTCCAACCCAATCAGGCTCTCTATAAACTTTTCGATCAAGAGCCCCCACTACCGCTCCACATCTATGCTTCGTTGCTATTCGCGACGTCTGACGTGCTACGTGAGTCGTGGGTTGATGGGTTTTGGCAATTTCTGTATTGACCAATCTGCAATTTCAACAACAGTAGAAGGTGCTCTATGAGCAACACTCCCAGTAACATTTCTGAATATTGTCAGGAGACACTGGCACGATTCGAACAGGCCCGCGCCGCTGGCAAATTTGGCGAAGCGACAATCTGGGCCAACACTTCGGCCTGTCTCGACAGCGCCGAGGACCGTGTCAATCCCCTTTCCCCTGTCAACAAAGCGCTTTTCCAGCTCATTTTCGACGTCACTCGCGACTGCGAAAATCTGGTCTTGCACTGCGGCAACGTCACCACCACCCATGGTGCGCTGCTCGGATATGCGGACGAAGCCGCCGCCTCTCTCCAGGCTCGTTTGAGCGATGCATCTCCGCACGCCGTGCGTCCTATGGTCATCGTCATCAAAGCGCACCTCGACGACCTGCAGCATCGCCTCGGCATCTTTTTCCGCAAGGGTGCTCTGCAAGGCGTGAGCACTGTCGAGCAGGGCACATATCTTCTTGATACCGTGCGCACCGTGAAGGCTCTGATTGCCTCCGTGCCCGACATCGAGATCGACGACACGACGACTTTCGCTGAACGCGCCAGGCTCCTCTACACCTGCGCCTCCAGTCCCGACTATCTCGTCTATCACTTCCCCTTCAGTTTCCTCACCGAATGGGACCGCGCCGCCTTCTTCATCGCCGGCGCCCAATCGGTGGTCGCTGACATGCGCTCCCGGTCCGCCTTCGTGCCCACAGAACGAGCTTTTGCCGTCAATCGCCTCAGCGCCCTCCTGGGCGAAGCTGAGCGTTTGATCAAAGCTGAGGATAGAGGCGTGAAGCGCCTCTATCCGACCTTGAGCGACCTGGCGCTTTCGCTCGCCGATCGACAGGCCGCACGCTAAACGCTTTTCTTCACTGCCCTTAGTTCACCTCACCTCGCTCGGAGCTGTGCAAACGGTTCCGAGCGTCTTGTTCAACGGGAAATATCTATGTTTTCTGCTCTCCACATCGCATTCGCCGCTTTTGCGGTAATGGCGCTTGCCGGATTGCTCGGTTACGTGAAATATCGTAGTCTGAGCGGGGCCATCGCCAATGCCACCACCTGCGGTTACGTTGCTCCTCCGCCATCGGCGGCCATGACCGCCAGTCTCAGACGGTTGGCTCGTGCCCTCGTCTTCATCCAGGTCGGCAAAATCAAATACGTCGGTCTGGAAAATCTGCGCAATATCGAAGGCCCCTGTATACTCTCGGCCAATCACCCGCATTGGGTCGATGCCGTGATCATGCCCCTCATGCTCGACCAGCCGGCTCGCTACATGGCTCACGGTCGGGTCATGCAGTCGCTTGGCGGTCTGCTCGGTGTCTATCTCTCCAAGCGCGGTGTCTTCGCTGCCCAGGACAACATCAAGGACGGCGGAGTGCGCACGCGCGAAGCCGGCACTCAGATGCTCGTCAGCGGTCAGAAGGTCGTGATTTTCCCCGAGGGGCTGACCAACTTTTCGCCGGCCATCGACGATCTGCGTCCCGGCGCCCTGAAAATCGCCCGTGAAGCGGCGATCCGCCTCGGCAAGCCCGTCTATATTGTGCCCGCCTATACGCGCTACGGCAAGTATCCCGGCAAGTGGCTGGCCAAATTCGATCGTCAGACCCAATTCTTCATGGTTTTCTTCGGCTTCCTCTTCTACCGTCGCGGCGCTGTCGTCACGGTGGGTACGCCGGTTAGCACCCATGAGTTTTACGGGCCGACGCTCAATGAGCGCACTGACGACGAGGCTATGGCCTTGTTGAAAGAGCGCCTGCTCAGCCTCGATCCCGGCCGCATGTGATTGTTCCGGCCGATGTCGGTCCAGTCTGAAATCTGCTTTTTATTCCTGAGGAGAAGCTATGTTTGGTAAATCCACTCAAAACGGTTCCGATCCTGGAAGCGCCAGCGCTGCGCCCGTGAAGCAAAATCCGGGCAAAACGTCTTTCCTCGTCATCGTCGTCCTCGCCGTCGTCAGCTTGTTCCTTTCGCACGAGCCCCTTGCCGCCTTGATCTTGACGCCTGTCGACTTCCTCGACACCAATCTGCACGAGCTCGGCCACGCTCTCTTTTGCGTGCTCACCGGCGGCACCGTCCACGGTCTCACCATCGTTGGCGATGGCGATGGGCATGCCGGACTGACCTTCGGCAGTGGCGGCATTCCCTTCATCTACAACCAGACCGGCTATCTCGGCACGACGATGTTCGGTTGCCTGATGCTCTTCTTTGGCCGCTATGAGCGTCATTCCCGCGCTGTTCTAATGTTGCTTGGTGCCTTCGTGGCGCTCGGCAGTTGCTTCTTCATGGCTCAGACCTTTGCCATGAGCAATTACGGTCAGGCTGCTCTCTACAGCATTTGTCTGGCTCTGGCCATGGGCGGCGCGCTCTTCTTCATCGGTTTGAAATTCAACCCGGTCATCGCCCACTATCTGCTCCTCTTTCTGGCGGTGCAGATTTCGCTTGCCGCCCTCAACGACGTGATCTGGCTCTTCCAGATTTCGGCTGGCATGGTCGGTTCTCATTCGTTCAGCGACGCTACCAACATGGCGCGATTGACCGGCATCCCGGCGGTGTTCTGGAGTGTCTGGTGGGGCGTCGCCTCGCTCGGCATGCTCTTCCTGACGCTGCGCCTGGCCTATCGCAAGGCCTGAACTCGGGCGTTTGCCCATATCAAGAAAGGTCGAAAGACAAATGCAGGATTATCAATTTTGCCCCCTCTGTGCCACCAAGCTCGGTGAAATCATCGAGGAGGGCACTACTTACAAGCACTGCCACGGCTGCAAGAAGTTTACCCACTACGACAATCCGCGCGGCGTCGCCGTAGCCGTCATTCCGATGGAGGGTGGCCTGGTGCTGATCAAGCGCCTGGTCAATCCGCGCGCCGGCAAGTTTGCCCTGCCCGGCGGCTTCATCAACAAAGGCGAAGGTCCCCGCCAGGCGGTCGTTCGCGAGACCTTCGAGGAGACCGGTCTGGTCGTCGAAGTGGTCTGCGCGTTGAACGAGTTGCCGGTGCCGGCGGCCAATCAGTTTCTCTGCTTCTACCTGATGAAGGTGGTGGGCGGCAAGCTGGAGAGTGGTTCGGACGCAGGCGCCGTCGATGTCTACAAGACCGACGCGCTGCCCGCCGACATCGCCTTCCCGCTGCACGAGCAGGTGATTCAACAATGGCTTGCCGACCACGGTTTGCATGTGGTCGATGGCATTGCCGATCCGAGTGCAGAGCATTCACTGACTGACTAACTGACTGAAGGAGATTTTTCCGATGAAAGCTGAACTGGACGCGGCGCTGGTGCGCGATTTCCCTCTGCTTTACGGCAATCGTCACGCCCCGATGCAGGCAAGCTGCATGTGTTGGGGCTTTGAATGCGGTGATGGTTGGGAGCCGCTGATTCGCGAGCTCTCGGCTAAAATCGAGACGATCATCGCCGCCATGCCGGTGGAGGAGCAGCCGAATTTCCGGGCCTCCCAGGTCAAGGAGAAGTTCGGCACCCTGCGCTTCTACATGAGCATGGGCAACGACGCCATCTGGGCCGCTATCGACGAGGCCGACGCCAAAAGCGCCGTCACCTGCGAAGACTGCGGCAAGCCCGGGTCGGTGCGCGGCGGCGGCTGGATCAAGGTGCAATGCGACGCCTGTCATGGCGGCAGTGACGTTCTCGACCCGGCCGATCTGCCCTAGCTCACGGCCTCGGCTCGGACCTGGCTCATGGCCCTGGCTCACGGCCCTGGCTGTACGGCCCGGTAAGGTAGAAGGCAGGCCTGACGTTTGCGAGGAGAGACCAGCGCCCATGCGGGGCCTGGTTTCTCCCCGTTTTTTTAACATCTTGAGTAATTTTTGTGTGGATTTTAATACTAAATGCGGTAGTGTGATATCGGTCGCCAGCCGCGGCTGCTAATCTATGCACCTATGGCATCAACAGAAACAATTTCGCCGGCGAAGCAAAGCAGCTCCGAGAGACTGGAAGGCCTGGCCTTACCGCTACTTTTCATCATTGCATGTTTGCTCTATCTGCCCGGACTCGGCAGTTACGGTCCGCTCGATCCGACTGACAGCTTTTTTATCGAAGGAGCGCGTGAGCTCTTCGAAACCAAGCAATATCTGCTGCCCATGTTTAACTATCAAATCTGGCTCGATAAGCCGATTCTCTACTTCTGGCTCGTGGTCGCCTGCTACAAAATACTTGGTGTAAGTGCTTTTGCCGGGCGCCTGGCCAGTGCTCTCAGCGCCGTCGCTACGGGGCTGGTGATTTATGCAGGCGCTAAGCGCACTCTGGGTATTCGCCAGGCCTTCGCTGCCGCTCTGATTTTTCTCTCTTTCCCCCTGGTCAGCGTGATCGGCCATGAGTCGCTCACCGACATGACCCTCACTTTTTTGATGACCTCGGCCTTGCTCGGCTTTTATAACTATTTGAGTAAACCCTCCTGGCCAGTCATTATTCTTGCCTATCTCGCCCTTGGTCTGGCCTTTCTTTGCAAAGGCCCCGTCGCCGTAGTCATCGTCGCCGCCATAGTCTTTTTGTATTTTTGCGCTCTGGCCGACTACAGTGATTTTAAAAGCTTTGTCGCCAGCATCTGGCAAAACACACTCAGGCTGAGGCCTTTCTCCGGCCTGGGCATCATGCTCGCTGTCAATTTACCCTGGTACACGGCGGCGACCCTGCAAACTAAAGGCGCTTTTCTCTACGCTTTTTTCATCACTCAAAATTTTGGTCGTATGGCCGGTAAAGTCAATCACATCGAGCCTTTCTGGTATTACATCCCGGTAATTGCCGGCGGCCTCTTCCCGCTCAATTTGATTTTGTTTTCTCGTTACGACGCCTTTGTCAGCGCTATCAAAAATCGCAAGGCGAGCGGCGATAAGCCCCAGGCGCTGGTCTTCTTCGCTCTTGTCTGGGCCCTCCTCGTCCTCGTTCTATTCGGAGCGATCAAAACTAAACTGGCCACATATATTCTGCCGGCTATGCCACCGCTGGCGATGCTAACCGCTTATTCCCTTTTTTACTGGCTTAAGGTAGGCTCGGCTAAAAAGCTCGCTCCGAGCGCTCTTTTCTTTATTATTGCCGGCATTGCCGGGCTGGTCGTACCCCATGTCGTCAAGGCGAGCTGGGTGATGGTGATGCTGCGCGAACAGAGCCTGCTTCTGATTCTGACCATAATCGTCGGCATTGCCTATGGTCTTTTGCTTTTGAAAAACAAAGCGATTCCGGCCTTTGCCCTGCTCTTGCTGAGCGCTGCTGTCGGTGTTGGCATCTGTGTCCCCGTTGGTCACCGTGTTTTTTACAACGAGGTGCACCGGCCCTTCGAAGTGATGATCGAAAAAGTAATCGCGGACCAGGCCATGATTGCCACGGTAGTCACAGAAGAACCATCGATATCTTATTTTTTGCACCGCCATATCGATGTTTTGAACACGCCGCTCGAAGCGCGTGCTTACCTCGAGCGCAGGCAGTTGAATGGATCGCAATTAGCTCCGCACTATGTGCTCGTCCCTCAGAAGTGTCTCAAGGATATGGAATGGTTTCCCGCCGGTGCCGTGGAACTCAGCAAAATTCGCAAGTGGACATTGTTCAAACTGAATTAAAGTGCGGAACATCTGTCTGGATGCCATCGTCAATTTTTTTGGCTTTGCTTGTTTGAAGGGCAGCATTTTTCTCGTTGATTGGTGTATAAACAAAGCAGGCGTCCCTGGTTAACTGTAGACAGTCGTCAATCCAGCATTCGTCAAGGTCAGAGTAGTGCATTCGGTCAAGACAAAAATTTATTTGCTTTTTCTGGCGCTGGCAGTGGTTATGCTGGCACCTTTCAAAGCGCTGTCTACGCCTGTAAATGCTATTCCTGAAGACCCTTGCGTCGTCGTCAGCAGCTGCTGCGCCAAGATGGTCGCCTGTTGCTGTGAGATGGCCCCGGCCCGGCAAGAACCGACCGACATGAATAGTGCCGCTCTTCCTGCTCCGGCGCCAAAATTTGTTGCCATCAAAGGCAGTGGCAGGATCATCAGTCAGTCTTTGCCCAAGCCTCTGTACACTATTCTGGCCCAGGGCCGTATCGTGCCTCTGTTGGCTGTTTCTGCTGTGATCAGCAGACCTCTCTATATCCTCAACCGTGCCCTACTGATTTAAAAAGCGCGGCGTTGCTCTGTTTCTCATATCGGTCGGCCTGCTTCGCTCTGTGTTGAAGTTGGCCCGGCGGGAGCTTTGCAACGCTCTGGAGAAAAAGTTTTTCACACTGTTTTTAAATCAAAGGATCAACTCATGAAATCAATTTTCACCCTAATGCTCAGCCTGGCTGCTCTGTTTGCCGTCTCGCTCAGCTCGTTCGCCGCACCTGTGTACGCTCAAGGCGCAGCCGCGCATCACGATAATGTCTCCAGCGGTAAGGCCTGTGCCGACTGTGCCGCTACCTGCGAAAAGACGCTGGCATATTTTCAGAAAAAAGGCGGCAAATATGCCGAGGCGAAAAAACAGGACGTGCTCAAGGATTGCATCGCCCTGTGCAAAGCCTCGGCCGATTTGAAGAGCCGCAATTCGGCCCACGCTGCCAAATTGGACGCCGTTTGCAATGAAGTTTGCAAACAGTGCGCCGAGATGTGCAAGGAGTTGAAGGACCCGGCTCTCAAGGACTGTATCCAGTCCTGTGAGACCTGCCACGATTGCTGCGGCTAAAGCCTGGGCGCGCCGTTGCCCGGTGCGCTTGAGCAGGCCCTTGTAAGAGAAGCGAAAGGGACGGCCGCGATGCCGTCCCTTTTCCTCGGGCTTCGGTTGTCGTTACCTATGCCTAACGGATCAAGGCTACGCGCCATTGTCCGTTATTTTTGGCAAAGTCCAGATCTTTGGAATTCGTATTGCGGTCAACAGGCCAGGCTCCCGGATAGCTGCGGATCAAACTACCGGGCACGAATTTCACCACCGCTTTATTCGGCCCTTTGAAGCTTTGAATGACCAGTGCCGTCGATCCGATCACGGTAGAGACATTCGGCATCTTGCCCGTTTCCGGTCCGCCCTGCACAATCGCTACGTTGTAGAGGACACCGGGGCTGAGAGCGGTAAGTGGGCTGCCGCCGGCCGAGACCGGGGTGAGGCCAAATTTGACGATCGGGCTACTTGTTCCTTGCCATTCCTTAATCATCCAGCTGTTGTTCTCGCTGTCGGTGACATCGGTGTTGAGGACGCCTTGCTGGGCTCGCCAGGAAACGGCCAGATTTGTCAGCCAGTTGGGCATTATCGCCTTGCTTACCATAAAAGCGCCGGCCGAGGCATCGACTGTCACTGGCAGATTGGTCACGCCGACGAGACGTGCCAGGCTGGTTGGAACATTGCGGGCCATGTGGATGTGGCACAGATGTGGTCCGGTTAAGGTTCTTGGCTGACTTTCGACGCTGACGATGGTGTTTTCGCCGTCATGGACGACCGCTGTACCATCGACCACATTGCGGGCCGCCATCAAGCGAGCATTTTCCTCGCACTGGACCAGATTGACCTTCAATGGCACTGGTGTGCACAGATAATACGCTCCGGTCAGGGCGGCGCTGTCGGCAGCGGTCTGCAATTGTCCGCGGGCGTAAAAAGCGTGGCTGATATCGATGCCCAGGCTGCCGAGCATCAACAGGGCAAGGCACGTTACGACAAAAAACAGCGAAGACAGCGCCCCTCGTTTCGATCTGGTTTTCGGACCTTGTCTCCAGCCATGACTCATTCCCCGTTTCAATCTATGCTTAGAACGATCTTTCGGTCTGTGCGTGCCCATCGGTTTTTACCTTTGTCAGTCAGTGTCTTCAGTCGAGCTTTTTGGTTGTCTGGGCGGAAATGGCAAAATACTGGCCGAGATTGAGGAGATCCGGTTGAGGAAAATGTTTGCAGCCGTAAAGGTCGGGGCGATAAACGGCTCTGATTGTCACTGTCGGCGGTATTGAATTTTCGGAGAGATTGACGAGCTCAAACTGTCGATAACTGTTGACCAGGCCTGGATATTCGATGCTCGTGCAGATATCGACCCAGCGTTCTTTGGTCCGTTCGGGATCCTGGACGTAGGCCAGGGCAAACTTGCGAGAGGCGCTGGCGCTGGCTTGTTTGACTGTGCAATAAATGGTGTAGGCCTGCACGCACTCGGTGATGACATAGATGCTGATCACCAGTAGGGGCAATATCAACATCAAAGCGGCGGCCATTTCGGTCGAAGCCTGTCCTGCTTTTCTACGCATCAATCGTGCCAAGTTTCTAATATTATGGTCCTCAAAATAGCGGCATTGTGGCGCTGGATTGGATATTGAGCTTGTTGCGCAATTTCAATATGTCGGGATTGGGGAAAAGCGGTAGGGGCGGATCGCCCTCTCCGGGGAGGTAAGTACATTGCACTGTGACACTGCGCGGTAGCGATCTGGTCACCCAGCCGTCTGCTGGAAAGCTGAATTGGAGGTTACTGGCCACCATCATCGGGATGCGCACGGTGCTGAACACTCGCTGTTGAGCGCCGCTATCATGGTCGATATTGGGATTTCGTATGTACTCTTCGGCGAGGGCTCTGGCGGCTAGATGCGACGCTTCGTTCATGTTCATGGCAATGATGTAGGCGTAAGAAACTTCGAGTACGGACCAGATGATGAAAACCATGACCGGCACGAAGATGCAGCTGGAGAGGACAGCCTCAGCCAGTACGGCGCCTTTTTTACTTCTGAGACGAAGGGGCAAACCCTTCCTCCTGTGCGAAAATTTGCAGATGTAAGGGCCGCCGAAATCAGCGTAGCACCGCGAAAACCTTGATGTCAAGCGGAATGGCGGCTGCCTGGTTGTGAGCTTTATTGCCCTCTAATTGCCTGACGGTAACAGTGAATTTATACTAAATCAAGTAGTTGAAATCTTGTTTTTGAGGCGGTGACAAAATAGTGAGTGGGCGAGTAAAGCAGGATGTTACTCCTGAGATACTCGCCCTTTGATCTCACTACTTCGAACTGTCGTCAGGCTTCCTGGCGAAGTCGAGGATGATGGCCTGGAAGAGCTCGCCGCAGACGAGGCCGAGAAATCCGGTCTGGAAGCCCTTTACCAGCACCATCGCTGCGGCGATGTGAAAGGCGAGGGCGAGGATGGCGGCCGCTGCAACGACGCCGAGCAGGGCGAATGAGCGCCAGTTGACGCGCAGGCTCTCTTTGAAAGTCGTGAAGGGGCGTGGATAGCATTGCAGGAGAACATAGGCGAAGACTACGGCAACACCTGCTCCGGCGACACTGCCAAAGAGCAGGTAGCCCCAAACGGCCGCAAAGCCGAGTTTGAGGCCGAGCACGATTTTGCGTGCGGTTTCGATGGTCATGAAAGTCTCCAATTCTGTTTGATTTGTTGGATTGGATGGTGAGCGGCTAGAGATTTGACTAACCGCTGGTCAGTCGACGATTTGCAGGCGCGGCGGCAGTTGAAGGCCGAAGGTGCCGGCAATCGCTTCGCGACGGACGTTCAGGTCTACGGTGCTGTTCGGGTTGAAGGCCGGATAGGTCGGTGCGACCAGGATGGCGACCGTGTCGCAAAACGACTCTTCCATCCAGCGGATGGCCTCGCATGAGTACTGGCGGTCGAGGAAGATGTCGTGCACGTATGTCGTCACCTCGATGCAGTCGCTCTGGCAAGTTTCGCGCAGGAAACTGCGGTACTCGTTGCGCTCGTACTCTCGGCGGCTGCGCCAGTAGAGGTGGCTCAATTCATGCGTCAGATGCGGCACGATGAAGCTCGGCTGCATGCTGACCATGCCGATCTCGATGTGAGGCGAAACTCGGGCTGGGGTGGATTGCGAGAAGTCGGCGTAGAAGGTCGACGAATTGCCGTTGGCCGTAAAACCTTCGGAGAAGCTGAAGGTGACGCGCCATTCGAGGCAGACTTCTTGCAGCGCTTGCGGAAGCTTCCGGAAGGCTCGGGCGAGCTTCTCAATCTGCTCCGGGTCAGAGCCGTATTCGATGAAGAGTCCGGTTTCGGCATGGCGCTCATATTTGCCCCAAAACCGTTGCCACGATCTTGCAGCAGAGGAATGAGCCCAGTGGCGTTCCGCATAACCGATTTGGATAACAGTGGATTTTGCCATAGTGGTGACGATGCGAGCGGTGGCAGCAGATGCCGTCAGTCGTTCGTCGTTCCCTCGGGTGATTGTCTGGGACATGGTTTCCAGGGCGGTAAGAGAAATGAGACCCGCTAAAGTCGGTCCATATTCGCTCCAGCTGCCTATATCCACAGCTTTTGGCTGGGGAGGGAAAGTGAGCTGGTGAAATGCCGCGGGTGCGAGTGGTGTTTCTGGTTTTATTTCTCGTTTTGTTGACTTAAGGTTTTTAGTGGTTGTCATTAAACCTAGGCTTTAGGCTGGAGCCGATGCAACGCGAAAGGCTCACCTATTAAGCAAACTAACGGAAGAAGAAATGGCCATTGATTGTTAGCGCTACTCGCGCGAGTTGTGGCACGCCGAGGATGGTACAGCCGTATATTGCCGCTGCTGGAGTTTGCTTATATTATTTAAAGTAGTAGAAAATGACAAAAAGGGGAAAAACAGAAACCTCGCGTGAGGTCGCGTTTTTCCCCGGGGTGAGAAGTGATAAGAATTCGCCGGTGGAGGACCGCGGTCGGCAGTGTTTTAGCACTGTCTCCGCGGTCCTCGTCTTGAACGTCATGAAGTCGGTTTGGCGCTGCGATGTTCAGCCGGGAGCCTCCTTACTTCTTGGTTTCTTTCGCGGCCTCGTTCGCTTTGGGAGCGACCTTGCCGACCACTGCGAATGTGCCCTGGGCGTAGTGCTGCTTGAGCAATTCCGCCTGCGCATCGGTGACCTCGTAGTAGAGCGTCAGGATCCAGGGCTCGTGCATGCGCGTGCGAGCTTCGACGAAGTCCATCTGCAGAATCGAGGCTGCTTCTTTCTTGGCTGCCACCCATTCCTCGAGCAGTTCCTTCTCGTTCTCGAGCTCGAGCGTCACCGAGACCAGCTTCTTCGGCTGATCTTTGGCCTGGGTCGCCGCATGCGAAAGCTTGCGGTCGAAACCGGCAAACTTCAGACCGAGCGGCGTGTCGTTCTTCGAGGGCTTGATCGTGTCCTGAGGAGCGACCACGCCTTCACCTTCGAGCAGCTCGAACTTGAGCAGCTTGCCTTCGTGATACTGCGGGTCGTGCGAAACAACCACCAGGTCGCCGGAGAGGACACTGAAGTCATTGTCCTGCTGGGCGGCCAGATCGATCAGGCGGTTGAGCGGACCGGTGAAGTATTTGCGCACGGCGCGGCCGATACGACGGGCGTTGCCGGTGTTCTTCAGAGCTTCTTCGAGGATGAAGTCGCGGGCGCTCGTCTTCACGTCGATGGTGAAGGCCGAACCGCGTTCCATTGTGTCCAGATAGCGATCGATCACTTCGTTGATGCGCAGGCTGGTGATCGAGCGCAGGTCTTCTTTGGCCAGTTTCTTGAAGTAGATGAACTCGTCGAAGCGATCGAGCATCTCCGGACGATAGCGCTGCTTGAGCACGCCCATGATGATATCCAGGGTCGCTTCTTCGCGCTGCTCTTCGGTTTCCTCGCGGAAGCCGATCGGCTTTTTACGGTTGACCGCTTCGTTCGATCCAGGATTGCCGGCGAAGATGACCAGCACATCGCTGAAATCGACTTCCTCGTTGTCGCCGAGCAGCATGACGCCATCTTCGACAGCGTTCAGGAAGAGGTCGTCGATGCTGCCGTGCAGCTTCTCCGCCTCATCGACGAAGAGGATGGTGATGTTGTTCTTCGAGCCGAGGCGCGAATTCACCAGGTTTTTGCGGCTGAGCAGCTTGCGCGGATTTTTGGCGTACTTGCGCGCCATGTTGGAAGGGTCCATGGCGGCCGCTTCCGCTTCCTTGGCTTCGCGAGCTTCGGTGTCCTTCGGGTCTTCGTAGCCGACGTAGCGCGGCGGAGCACCGATCAGACGGCTGGCGTCGCTCTTGTCCGACAGCGAGGCGCCGTCGATCTTGACATAAGCCTTGCGGCTGCCGTGCAAGTATTCGGCCAGGAGCTTGACCAGTTCGGTCTTGCCCACACCGGGTTCACCGATCAGGTAGTAGAGGCCGGCCGCCTTGTCGCCGCTCTTGAGCTTGCTCAGAGCCATGGTCTTCATGCGCACGGCGGCGGTGACGGCTTCGCCCTGGCCGATCATGCGGGTGTTCAGCCAGGAGGTCATGTCGTCTTCAGAGCGGGTGGCGCTGTAGACGTCGAGCACGATGGGTTTGCGCGCCACTGTTGCAGTGCCTTTGTCCGTGCTTTTGCGAGTGATTTTTCTTGAGGTTGTCATAGTAAACTCCTACAACCGCTCGTGGTGCCGAAGCGCCCACGGCGGTTTTTCTTGGTTAACAGTGAAAGATAAAGGGTTACAGCGTCGAAACCAGCTTGAGCATGTCCATGTAGGACGCTTTTACTGGCTCGCGTTCATCGTTGAAGACCTGCCGGGCAAGGCTCGCAATCTGCGATCGCGCTGCTTCGACATTGCCGTCCTGAGGCACGAGGACCTCGATTTCTGCGTAGTGGCCCGAGTTTGCACCGAGCCCTTCGACTTCGTCTATGGTGATGATGACGTGCGGATGGGAGGGGCTTCCGTGTTCCTTGCGTACTTTGGAAAACTGAAGCAGCTCTTTGCCGCGCACCAGGCGACCGACGGACAGCATGAAGCTGCGGGCCGAACGCGACAGGTGCGATTCGCTTTCTCGTCTTTCCTTACCGCCGGCTATCTCCACCCACTCTTTGATGGTGAGAACGGTATGCGTGGTTGCGCCAATGGTTTCATCGCGCACCCGAAGCATCTCGCCTTCCACCTTGACGGGTAAGAATCGGTCGGTCATGGCAATCGTCTGGGCCAGGGTAAAACCCATGTCAGCCAATCGTCCACGAAAAGTGTCGAGTTCATCGTCTTTGAGTCGGAACTTGCGCTCCACCTCGAAGTTTGTTCCCTTGTCGCCATTTGCTGCGTTGCCGGACTTTTGACCGATGGCGGCAGCGTCTGGGCGATAGGAGAAAAAGAGGCGCCAGAGCGCTCTCAAAACAATCAGCATGTGACCTCCGTTTCTCCCGAGTTGGGAACCAGGTTAGCGCGCTCATTCACTCGTGTCGAATGCAGATGTTTTCCAGGCCGTGTGTCGTCAGACTCAAGAAGAGCTGCAGATGAGGGGTGGAGAGAGGTTATCTGTGACTTGGAGAGAAGAGTGGCCTTTGTTTGTTGAAAAAGTAAAAAACTGGATAGCTTAATCTATCTTTTAGATTCTTGAGATCCAAACTTATTTCTCTATTTGTAAGGGTTTGGCGGCGCTTGATAACCGCTGGGGATAACCCCACGCCTAATTGCACCCACTGGCGCATTCTAAAGTGTGGCTCACTTTATTATGGGGGAGGTAGCGCGGCTCGCGCAGTTGCTCAAAGCTACCATTATTACTACCTTCTCAGGTTAATGGTCGCTTCGTTTGTCGGTGAGCTCGAGAGAACGATTGATATTGCTTGAAACGACTTGTTAAGTTCTAGTCTCTATAAATTCTTCCCTTTGCTTAAGAACTCTTTCCAGCTCAAAAGCTAATCAACCCTACAAACCTGCTTCCGAACTATCACGCGCTCTCGAGCCGGGTGTTCGGATTTGGTCCGGGTTGAGTCGGAAGAAACACTTTCTGTCTCTGCTCACGCATCTCAAATAAAAAGCCCCACGTCATCTCGCTTCAGGCTTGATGTGATGGGGCCAGGAGCTTCTCATGAAACCCTCACTCAAAAGGGGTTCTGCTGCTTGCCGTCGATTTGCCGCCGATTCGCGTCGTCGATTCAACGAGTACGTAGAACTCTGTCTCACCAGCGGGTTTATCCCCAAGTCTTTCCGCCCCCTGCAGATTGTTGGTAAGTATCTGGCAAAAATCTGGGTTTACGTCCAGGTTGGTCGCATCCGCATTGTCGGCAAAGAAAATCTGACCGCCCCCGGCCGGATCATCTTCTGCCCCAATCACA
Source organism: Cyanobacteria bacterium REEB67 (assembly GCA_018971775.1). Classification (GTDB taxonomy): domain Bacteria; phylum Cyanobacteriota; class Vampirovibrionia; order Obscuribacterales; family Obscuribacteraceae; genus REEB67. The sequence continues at coordinate 105,523 of JAGXAB010000008.1, forward strand.
GCTCGATGTTCGACGCGCCGGTTGTCTTTTCCATCATGAAACGCATGCCCCGCTACATGACCGCCTACGAAGAAATGCGTGGGCTGTGGGGTCTGAAAGCCGTTGCTATGGGCGCGTTTGGCTGCTTTGCAGTGGACCGCTCAAAGGGACGCACCGTTATCGATCCGGCCATCAAGGTCCTGGTCGAAGGCTCGCCGCTCGTCATCTTCCCCGAGGGTAAAATCAGCGGCTCCGGTACCTACCTGCCCTTCAAGAAGGGGTCCGCCGTCATCGCCCTGAACGCCTACGAGCGTATCGAACGCAAAGACCGTGTCGGCATCGTGCCGGTGCACATCTGCTTCGGTAAACGCGACGAAGAAACCGCCGGCGGTCCGTATGGAGCCATGGCTTTCAAATGGCGCGGCGGGGCTACGATATCGATCGGCAAGCCGATCTATCTCGACGAAATCTCGCCGATGACCGCTGACGCCGTTACTGAGGCTGTTCGCAAAGCGATCGTCACCCAGGCCTGCAACACCACCCACCTGCCCGACTGAGCTGGACGGAGTCTATCTTCGGCCAGTCATTGGAAGTAGCCACATATCGAGGCAGCCAACTTCACCTGCTGGGGCTTATGTTCGTGTTTTTACTCGAGCCTGAGCCCCGGCGGGTGTTTTCCTTTTTTTTTGAGCTAGTAATAGACTGGTCTATTAATTGAGTCCACTGACGTCATGAACATATAGCATTTGAAAGACGGAGAAGATGGTCGCAGTATCGTGAGTTAGATCATTTCGGGTTTTGTAGTCGATAACTACATCACCAGAAGGGTATTTTGAAACTTTAAGCTCCGAACGGTCCCAGGGCATAGCCGCTTTCATTCGATCTTGAAGAAATTGGAGATTATTCTTCATCGGGATGATGCACGTGAAGCGCATCGTTTCACCGTAAAGTTGTGCGGCAGTGCAAACAGGCGCTAAATTGGAGTTATTTGGATTTTGCACTTTGACTTTCGGAGCATAATAATTACCCATGGCCCAGAATGCGCTGTTTCTTGTGATGTACTTCCACGTTGGCAAATTCGCAGGTAAAGAACACTGGTTCTGCTTTTGTTGGATTTTGGTCAAACAAGCGGTGAGAAAGCTCGGTTCCGCAGCTCGGCTTACAATCACTGTGCGATCGTTTGGAAGCGCCAGAAACTGAGGCAATACTTGGCTCCTGGAGCTATTGTCGGGAATTCTCCAGATCGCCATTGTGCCACTTGTAATTTGGGATGCTGCAGCACTTTGCAAAAACTTCTCCGCTTCTTTACGCACCGGGTCTTTGAAAACAAAGATAGTGAAGCGGTCCCAGTCTCGAGACGGAGGCCTTGCCGGATATGGTCGTGAGACAGCTTTTGTTGCTTCGAGGATGTGGATTAGGGTGTCTTCAGCGCCGAGCTGTGAAGATCTTGTCCGAGCCTCTAAATAAGGCAATGAGTTTCTGAGTAAACTGGCCAGCAAATCGGCAGCCGACACTGCCGCTATCGGTTCGCGAGGCTTTCTGTAATTGCCGTTCGCGCACATTACCTCTTCCGTATCGGCTGGGAGCCAAGCTAGTAGCTGATCAACACTAGTTTCCTCGGCACCGATCGCTTCAGAGAAAGTGCACGATAGAAAACCTGCGCAGAGCAGAGTGGCCAAAAGGCTTGTATAAGCTACTCTCCAACTTTTCATTAACACTCCGGTTATGCTTTGCCTGTCTGTAAAAAGCTGTTGAACCTTTCCACTTCCTCCGCCAGAGCCGCTTTGTAAGCCGCACCGCTCGGCTTTTTGCCGACATAACCAATTTCGAGATCCAGCTTTCGCTGGCCTCTGCTGTCCACTTCGCCTTTGCTGGCATTGACCCAGCCGATGATGTCGTCGCCCCAGAGCAGAGGCAGTGCATAATAGCCGCATATTCTTTTTGCCACCGGAGTGTAGGCTTCAAAGCGATATTCCCACCCCCAGAGCTTTTCGAATCTTTCCCGGTCCCAGACGAGGGGATCGAAGGGCGCCAAAAAACGCACCACCGGCGGTGCGGTTTCTGTCTTTTTTAGTGAAGCCGGTCGCAGATAAGCGATGCCATCAACCTCTTCCCGCTCCAGCAGTCCTTCTTCGAGCAATTCTGTGATGATGGCCCGAGTGTTGCAAGAGTCGGGCCTGGAAAAGCGCAATTTACGCAGATTTTTTTCCATGACCGGGGCAAAAATATTCGCCAGAATGAGCACCAGAGCCCTCGAACGCTCCGCTTCGCTCATCGTTTGCACAATCGCTTCGGCAGCGCGGTAGACGCGGATGCCTTTTTCTCTTTTGCAAATGCGCAGAAGACCGCGGTGATGCAGTGCATCGAGGACATGCGTTGTCGCTTTGGAATAGCCGCCCCAGGCATTGACGACCCTCTCGGCGCCGAAGTGTTCTTCCAGATCGCGTGGGTGCATCTCCGGGTGCGCGCGCAGGACTTTTAAGACCTTCTTTTCCAGAAGCGAAAGATCATGCGTGTCGCGCGGGTGTAATAGGCGCCAGTTATCGCGGGGCATGAAGCCGTAGGCATAGAGATAATCTTCTTCGATGTCCAGGCTGGCATAGCGCCGCTCAAGGTCACCTGCATGATAGTTTTTCACCCGCTGGCGCAGGATCAGGTCCTGGGCAGTGGCCGGAGACTTGATTGGGTCGGCCTGGACGAAGCCGAGGCGCTTCAGGGCGGCGGGCAAGGTGGTAGCAGGGAAGAGCGTGTCGTTGACGGCGCAGGCGCGCAGGCGGTGAATACTGTCTGTCATCTTCATGGAGTTACCGCTTGAGCCTGTCGGACATCTGTCAGGCCGAGTGTGACAACTTTCCAGATGATCAAGACTATTTTGTCACGTAGAAGCTCAAGCAATTGTTCACGGGCGCGTGCCGAGAAAGATTTTTTTTGTTTTTGATGCCAAGCAGTTTAGGCTCCGATGTCATGATGGCATGGTATTTGCAGAAGAGGGTGTCCCGCATATCGCACACTAATTTTTTCCGCCGAGGTAATGTTCATGCACTCGTCAGTTTGTCGCGCCGAAATTTCTCCCGCCGCTTCCAGGTCGTCCGCCCAGCCGACCATGGGCAATTTGCACTTTCAAAAGAGCAGTGGCTATGAATGTTTCGACCCGGCCCTCGCCAAGTTCGAACAATCGGCGACGACGGATTTGCCGCTGCAAGCGGTGATCGTCAACGGACCAATCCGCGTCCAGATGCACACCCGCAAGCATGCCGCCAAAAATGCCGCCGGACGCATCTACATCCCCAATCATGTCGCCTCGCCATTACTGGGACAGGAGACCGGCGCTATGCCTGCCTTTGCTGCCAATGTTTCGCTCAGAGAAAAAAGCGAGGTCTCTGCTGCTCCTTCGGGCAGACGCCGTCAGCTTTTGCCTGCTCCCAAGACGGCCTTTTTGCCGGCTGGCGATCCCTCTGAATTGCGTCAGATCATCCGTGAAAATCAACAGAGTCGCAGTCTGCGTATTGAAAACGCCCGCGCCACCGCCCGTCTCAATGCCCTCAGTCTCGCTCAAGCCCGCGCCCTTGCGGAGCGCAAGCAGTCTCCAGTCCTTTCATTTGCCGCCCGGACACTTGCTTTTGTCGGTGCTGCTGCGCTCGCTCCTTTTACCGCACCGCTAAAATTAGTCAAAAATCGTCTTGGCGACCTGCTCGGTGATTTGATCGATCGTATGGCTCTGGCCTGATCTCGATTAAAAAGTCCCTTTCGCGCTAAACTCAGAGCCGGGGCAGTTTGGAAAATCCGGCAAGTATTTAGATTTATATGCACCTTATGGAGATGCGCAGATGCTCAAAAGCGAAGTGGAAAGAGTAGTAAAGACAATCAATGACGAGACCAAGGCTGAGTTTACCGAAGCTCAGATGGACGCCCTCAGCCAGATTTTGCTCAAAGTTACTACGATCCAGATCGAAGAAGCCTTTGCCAACAATCGCTCCAGCGGTGGCGGCGGCGGACGTCGTTAAGATTGTCCTGAGGGCAGGCAAGTCGCGCTAAAATTGAGAACCCTGAGAAAGTCTTCGCCCGGCAAAATGCCTGGTCGGGGACTTTTAAAGCGTTTTGTATAGCCAATAAAGACGATTCTGCGAGTATTATCATGTCATCCAAAACCTCAGCTCAGGAAGTCATCAAAGCGGCCAGATCCCTGGAAGCGGAAACGGTCGAGATGCGTCGTTATTTTCATGAGCATCCCGAGCTCAGTTTTCATGAGAAAGAAACGGCGCGGGTAGTCGAAGATAAGCTCAGTGCCCTCGGTTACAAAACCACCAAAGGCGTGGGCAAGACCGGCGTTTTAGGTGATCTGAACACCGGCAAAGGGCCCGGGCAGGGCACGGTGACTGTGGCTATCCGTGCTGACATGGACGGCCTGCCTGTACAGGAAGTGAATGAGACCAAGTTTGTCTCCAAAAACGAGGGTGTGAGCCATGCCTGCGGGCACGACGGCCACATGGCCAGTGCGCTCACCGCCGCTAAATTGATTGCCCAGGGCAAGATAGGCGATCTCTCCGAGCTTGGCGGTAGCATCCGCATGGTCATGCAGCCGGCCGAAGAATTCGGCGATGAAGAAGGCAAATCCGGCGCTTACCGCATGCTGGAAGACAATGCTTTAGACGGCTGTTCGGCAATTATCGGCTTGCACATGGACGCCTCCTTGCCGGCCGGTAAGGTCGGTATCATCCCCGGACCGATCATGGCCGCCGCCGACAGTTTCGTCATCACTATTCTCGGCAAAGGCGGTCACGGCGCCTATCCCGAAACAGCCATCGATGCCGTCGTGATTGGTGCGCAAGTAGTTCAGGCCATTCAATCGATTGTGTCCCGCCGCATCTCGGCCCTCGATCCGGCCATCGTCACGATTGGATCTTTTCATAGCTCAAGCACCAGGGGCAATGTCATCTCCGAAAGCGTGCGACTGGAAGGCACCTTCCGCACCTTCAATCAGCAGGTGCGCGAGCACATCATCGCCGAGCTCGAACGCGCTTGCAGTCTCGCTCGTGTCCTCGGTGGCGATTTTAAAATCGAATATGAGCTCGGTTACCCGACCACTGTCAACGATCCGGAAGTGACCGAAATCATGAGGCAGGCGGCCATTGATCTAATCGGTGCAGAAAATGTGATCGCCATCCAGCCCAAGACCTGGAGCGAAGATTTCTCCATGTTTGCCGAAAAAATTCCTGGTGCTTTTATGTTTCTCGGCGCTGAAATCAAGGGCTCGACCCGCGAGCATCACTCCGCTACTTTTGACCTCGATGAAAGCGGCCTTTACATCGGTCCGGCCGTGCTCGCCGAAACGGCGCGCAGGCTCGTCGGCCACTACAAAGCAAAAAAATAGTCCCCAGAAAATATTCCCCAAAAAACAACCAAAAACTTTGTGAGAAATCAGCCTTGAATCCCCGTCTGGCCCAGTTGCAACCCTATCCCTTCGAACGCCTGGCCACGCTTTTAGCAGGCGTCACGCCCAATCCGGCCAAAAAGCCGATTGCCTGGTCGATCGGCGAGCCCAAGCACGCCGCGCCACCTTTGATCGCCAAAATCATCGAAGCGGAAATGGGCGGCCTCAGCACTTATCCATTGACGATCGGTGAGGTGGCCCTGCGCGAAGCGATCGTCGACTGGCTCAATGTGCGCTTCAAGCTTCCCGTCGGCAGTATCGATAAAGACCGGCACGTACTGCCCTGCAACGGTACCCGCGAGGCTCTATTTGCCTTTGCCCAGGCCGTCGTCGATCCGACTCGGGCTGCCGGCGCTGAGCCGCTCGTGCTCATGCCCAATCCCTTCTATCAGATCTACGAAGGGGCGGCATTTCTGGCCGGGGCAAAGCCCTATTACATGAATGTCGATGGCGAGACCCTTTCGCCCGATCTCGACCTCGTGCCCGAATCTGTCTGGCAGCAGTGTCAGCTCATCTTCCTCTCCACTCCGGGCAATCCGACCGGGGCGGTAGTGCCTGGCGAGGCCTTGAAAAAGCTGATTACCCTTTCGGATCGCTTCGACTTTGTCATCGCTTCGGATGAATGTTACTCCGAGCTCTATCCCGACGAAAATAACCCGCCTACCGGTCTTTTGCAGGCGGCCGCCGAGCTTGCCGGCGAGAGCGCGCAGCGGGCCGCCGACATTTATAAAAATTGCGTCGTCTTCCACAGTCTGTCGAAACGCTCCAATCTGCCCGGTATGCGCTCCGGCTTCATCGCCGGCGACGCGGAGATTATGGCCAGATTTAAGCTTTACCGCACTTATCACGGCTGCGCCATGTCTCCTCCCTTCCAAAAAGCGAGCACGGCGGCCTGGCGCGACGAAGAGCATGTGCGCGCCAATCGCGAGCTTTACCGGCAAAAATTTGCCGCTGTGCTCGAGATCATCGCGCCGGTTGTCTCGGTAAAAGCGGCCGAGGGTGCCTTTTATCTCTGGCCGCAGACGCCAATCTCGGACACCGAATTTGCTCGCGGTCTCTTTGAAAAAGAACATCTGACCGTCGTGCCCGGGTCTTATCTTTCGCGCCAGAGCGGCGGAGTAAATCCCGGCACCAACCGCGTCAGGATGGCTCTAGTAGCACCTCTCGATGAGTGTGTCGAAGGGGCAAAACGTTTTAGAAATTTTGTTGAAGCACTATAAAAATGGAGACAACGCAGATGACCGCTACCCAGAAAACGATTGAAGAAGCTTTTGAGAATAGAGCCGAAATCAGTCCGAAAAACGTTGAGCCCCAGATCAAGAGTGCCATCGACGAAGTCCTTGCCGGGCTCGATAACGGCTCTTTACGGGTGGCCGAAAAAAAGGACGGCCACTGGCAGGTACACGAATGGGTGAAAAAGGCGGTGCTGCTCTCCTTCCGCACCCAGGACAATTTTGTCATGGCCGGCCGCTACACCAATTTTTACGATAAGGTGCCGAGCAAATTTGCCGGTTATAGCGAAGGGGACTTCAAAGCGGGCGGCTTCCGCGTTGTGCCACCGGCGACGGTGCGCCGTGGTTCTTTCATCGCGCCCGATGTCGTCGTCATGCCCTCTTTTGTCAATATCGGTGCCTATGTCGGCTCCGGCACGATGATCGACACCTGGGCCACGGTCGGCTCCTGCGCTCAGATCGGTAAAAACGTGCATCTTTCTGGAGGCGCCGGTATCGGCGGTGTGCTTGAGCCTTTGCAGGCCAGTCCGACGATTATCGAAGACAATTGCTTCATCGGGGCGCGCTCCGAAGTCGTCGAAGGCGTCATCGTCGAAGAAGGTTCCGTCATCTCGATGGGTGTCTTCCTCGGTCAGAGCACGCGCATCTACAACCGCGCCACCGGCGAGATCACTTACGGACGCATCCCGGCCGGTTCGGTCGTCGTCTCCGGTAATCTGCCCTCCGCCGACGGCAAGTACAGCCTTTATTGCGCCGTCATCGTCAAACAGGTCGATGCCAAAACCCGCGGCAAAGTCAGCCTTAATGAGCTTTTGCGTGCCGGTGACGATTAAGGGGCCCTAAGCGAGGCGATAAAAATGTCCGACCTGCTCGATTTGACCAGAGACCTTTTGCGCCGTGCTTCGGTGACGCCGGAGGACGGCGGCTGTCAGGCGATGCTGGCTGAGCGGCTTGCTGTCAGCGGTTTCCGCAGTGAAAGCATGCCTTTTGGCGATGTGAAAAATCTCTGGTCGCGGCGTGGCGAGGGCGGCCCGCTGCTGGCCTTTGTCGGTCACACCGATGTCGTACCGACCGGACCAGTCGAAGAATGGCTCAGCCCGCCCTTCGAGCCGACCGAGCGCGATGGATTGCTCTACGCTCGCGGTGCCGCCGACATGAAGAGCAGCATTGCTGTATTTGTCGTGGCCTGTGAGCGTTTCGTCGGCAAACATCCCGAGCACCGCGGCTCTATAGCCCTTTTGCTGACCAGCGATGAAGAAGGACCGAGCGTCGACGGCACCGTAAAAGTGGTGAAAGCACTGAGTGAGCGCGGCGAAAAAATCGACTATTGTATCGTCGGCGAACCGAGCTCGGTGAAAGTACTCGGCGACATGGTCAAGAACGGTCGACGCGGTTCGCTCAATGGACGTCTGCGCGTCAGAGGCGAGCAGGGGCATGCCGCCTATCCGCAGTGCGCCGACAACCCAATCCACAAGCTCGCTCCTGCCCTGGCTGCTCTCTGCGCTCAGAAGTGGGATCAGGGCAATCAATTTTTTCCGGCCACGACTTTCCAGGTGACCAATATCAATGCCGGTACCGGCGCCGACAATGTCATCCCCGGTTCTCTCGATACGCTTTTCAATTTTCGCTACTCGACCGAGTGCACCGCCGAGCAATTGAAGGCCGCTGTTCTCCGGATACTTGCCGATCATGGTTTGCATGCGGAAAAGGATTTTGAGCTCTCCTGGCGCCTCTCCGGCGAGCCTTTCCTCACGGCCACTGGTAATCTGCTCTGCGCCGTGCAGGAGGCAATCAGAGCGGTCACAGGTGTGGAGACCGAACTCTCCACTTCCGGCGGTACCTCCGACGGTCGCTTCATTGCTCCGACCGGGGCTGAGGTGATTGAGCTCGGTCCTCTCAATGACACCATCCACAAGATCAATGAGTGCGTGCGTGTCGCCGATCTCGAGCCGCTCTGCCGGATTTATGAGCAGATATTGGTGAGATTATTCGCCGTTTAGGTTGCATGTTTGTTTGTTTGTTTGTTTGCTTGTTTGTCTTTTTGTCTGTTGGTTTGGCGCGAAATTGGCCCATGCCTTCGCGCTAATTGCGAGTGAGCGTTTACGTCGATAGACGATCTTTAGCCGCTCTTCACAAAGGCTGAAGCGGCCAAAAATTCAACCTCTTGGCAACGATCGCTGCGAGAGAGATTTGTGGCAATGGCGGGATGATGAGCGGCGTTTCACCCCTGCCAATGTTACGGATATTTCTATACAATTCTTGGTTTGAAAGACAGCGCGCATCTTTGACAACGTATGAGATCTAAACACCTAACTCCTTGATTCAGAGATCTATTGCACTCACACCAGAAATAAGACATGCACGCCCGACACCTGCGCCCGTTATTCTCGCTTTGAGAGCGCTGGTATCTTACGTCCGTCGTTGACCCCTTCTGCTCTGGTGAAAAATGCATGGATAGCTAGCTGCAATAAGACAGCATCTGCTGAATAAGAAGTTGTGCAACCAGTTTTCGATAAGGAAAAGCCATGAGTAAAACTCTGGCCGTGCTTGCCGCTCTGGCTCTGGTCGCTTGTGCGATTGCTTGTGCGGTTTTCTATTTTTTGCCTGATCCCAGTGTCACCAACGTTCGTTTCAACGAGAGTACGAGCCGGGTGACCGTTCATACCCCCGACGCTTCGCGTCCGGAGAGTTTCATCGTCAGCACATCCAGGCCCGATGGCGATTCCGTCGATGACGTCGATATGCGCGACGGTCGCAGCAAACAGTATCTCTACGACGACAAGCACGTCTTGCGTCACGCCAGTGTTTTCTATAAGGGCTTGATGCCCGGCGCCCACGGTCCTCTGCAATACGAGAAATTTCTCGACGCGGACGGGCATCTGCGCCATGAAGAACACTGGCGCAAGGACGGCTCACTCGAGATGGTCGGTCAGCTGATCGACCAGATTTATGTGCGCCGCGCCTTCTACCCGGGCACCTCGCACAATCCCGCAGACTTGGGTGTGGCCACGCAGACGACCTTCGATCTGAAATGGCACCCTCTCACACAAGTCGATTTCCGTCCGGACCGCACCGTTTCGGCGCAGCACCAGTGGAAGGACTCGGAAGAGACGACCCTGCACTTCGCCGGGGACGGCAAGACCGCCATCTTCGTCGAGACCAAAAAGGATTTCGACTACTACCAGGGCTTCTATTACGAGGACGGCTCCGGCCTGCGAGTCGACGAGACGAATGGGCCTAGCGGCACCATCTATCAGCTCTTCAATCGCGACCACAAGATGACGCGTCGGCTGGTTTTCACCAATACCATGATCGACCAGTTCACGATTATGGACGGCGAAGGTAGGCCCGAATGGGTTCAGACCTGGGTTGAAGACTGGAGCAGAGAACCAGTCAGCGGTTCTGAGCGTCCGCGCGCTCTGATCCGCCTCGAGCATCTGCGGCCGGACGGGAAGCTCGATAAACGTTACACCTTGGACCGCACCGGCGCCATCACTGCCGTCACCGTCATGGACTCGACCGATATCACCGGCCTCGGTGCGAGGCGTGATTACACCGTCGGTGCTTCCGGTTTCGCTACCGACGTATCGACCTACGACGAGCACAATTACGTCAAGTCCAAGGTGGATCTGACCCCGGCCGATGACGTGCGCTTTGAGTTGCCCGCCTTTGCGCGCGAGCGCTCAACTGCCAACTTGCCGCCTGTCAAAGACGGCTACAAGCTTTATGGCGATCCGCCGCAGCAAGGACCCTACTGAGGCCCGAAGCTGCTGTTGATTCTGCGCGGCTTGATTACAAAAACGCCCGCGGACGCCGCTCGCTTTGCAAAGAGTGAGCCGCGCCCGCGGACTTCGATCAATCGCTCACCCTAACCAAAGAGCAATATCATGAGGAAATCTCTCATACTTGTAGGCATCGTCGTCGCCGGCGCCCTTGCGTCCGCGGCCGCGATGCTCTATCCCAACGACAACTCCACTGTTTTGCCTGACAATTTTGGCCTCAGTCAGGCCTCCTCCAGGCTCTACTTGCCGGCTAAGCCGCGCAAGGAAGAGCGCATCCTCAGTCGCGTCAACGCTGACGGCAATACCGTCGACGAGGTGCTGATGCGGGATACCGGTGTCACCAAGACGATCATCTATTTCCAGCAGACGAACGTGATCCGTCACGTCATCGCCTACTACAAGGCTGCGCCCGGTCAGGAGCACGGTCCAGTCATGTACGAAAAGAAGCATGACGAGTCCAACCATCTCTCCTGGGAGCAGCGTTTCCGTCTGGACGGATCGCTGGAAGCGGATGGACAGTTGAATCCCGACGGCAGCTATGTGCGTCACCTGTACTACGCCGGTGCTGTACCTTCCGCTGACCGGCGTGCGCTCGTGGTCTCTTCCGAGCAGACTTTCGATAAGTGGTTCCACCCGACCAGGGTCGTCGACTACCGGCCGGACGGCACCAAGAGCCTCGTCCACACCTGGGGCGATGGTCTCGACGAGATGTTCGACAACTACGCCGCCGACGGTCAGACCCTGCTCACGCACGTGAAGACCGGTCGCGGCACGTACTACACCGCCATCTACTATCCCGATGGTCAGAACATCAAGGTCGAGGCCCTCAACACTTACCAGGGCACGACCTACCAGTGGTATCGGCCGGACCACACCCTGCAGTACAAGCTGACCCTTACGCCCTCGCACGTCGATGCGATCGTCATCGCCGACACGGCCGGCAAGCCAATTGTCAGGCAGTACTGGTATCGCGACTTCAGCGCTCCCAAGGTCAACGGCGAATATCAGCAGATGATCAGCTACCTGGAGCGCTTCAACACCGAAGGTAACATCGATCGTCGCTACGATTACACCGACAGGCTCCTGGTTAGCGTCACTGACTATTACGGTGACACCATTCTCGGTGCGCGCAAGCTGTACACGATCGGGATGGACGGCTATCCCACCGCCGTCAAGACTTACGACGAGAACGACAAGGATGACGGCGGCAAGCCGGTGTCGAAGGATGAGCATGTCAGTTTCATCCCCAACGCCTCCTGGACCCTTCGCCCGGTCCTCGACGTGCCGAAGCTGCCGGACAATGTGAATCTGTACGGCCAGTCGTACATGTTCATGGGTCGTTGAGTCAGCGTCGCTGACCTGGCCCGAGTAAAAATTTTCAAGGACTGAAAGTGCATTTCGATCACCAACACCAAATCTCGCGTACCGGCTCCGATGGCGACAAGCTCGCAGCTCTGCGCCCCTTCGTCGAGCTCCATCCGGAGCTCTTCCAGGCCTACATCGGCCTGGTCGACGAGGCGCTTCTGGTCGAGGAACAGCTGCGTTCCGCGGCCGAGAGCCAGTACAAAGAGACGATGCTGCGCGCCCAGCGTGCGGCGGATGCGGCCACTGCCGGAGTCTGGGATGTCTATCGCCAGGCCACCGAGAGCGAAAACCGCCAGTACCGTGAGCGGGCGCGCAGTTTGCAAGTGCAGCTCAACAGAGACATCGACGCGGCCAACCGGCTTTTTCAACAGTCCGAAAAGCCGGCCCGCCTCGGTGTCAACGAGCGCTTCGCTGCCATCGACAGGCAGCGCACGACGATGCAGTTCGCCGCCGTCGAACTGTCCGCGCCTGCTCTGATGGCGCGCGCCGAGAGCGAATATCATGCGGCGCGCGCCGCTCTCATCGCTGAAATCGATGCCGCACTGGCACCGGCTCGCGCCGCCTACGACGCCGACCTCAAAGCCATGCACGAGCGTTATCAGGCCGACCTGCGCGCTCTCGACAGCGAGCAGAGCGCCTTCGACGCTCCCCACATCGCCGAGCGCAATCGCGCCATCGAAGCGATTCGCGCCACCTATGCTCTGGCGTCGAGCCAGGCCTACATGGCTCGGCATCACGCCGTCCAGGCCATCGATCGCCGTGTCCGTCACATGAAGGACGAACGCCTGGCGCAGATCGAAGCGATTTATCGCCGCTCGTTCTGAGGTCTTTCAATCTCCAGTGTCCAATCATCAACGCTCCAACCAGGAAAGGAGGAGCCCAAAGTGTCCGACTCTCAAAAGAAAAAGCCGCTTCTCATCCTGGACATGGATGAGACGCTACTCTTCGCCATCGACCTGCAAGACGACGATCCGAGCAAGCGCACGCCGCTGCCCGGACGTGAAGTCGAATTTCAGGTCGGTGACATCATCGTTTATCTGCGGCCGCATGTGAGGGAGTTTCTCCATCGCACGTCCGCAGTCTATGACCTGGCTGTCTGGTCTTCGGCCGGCGGCCACTATGTGCGCAGTACGATCTCCTGGCTTTTTGACCGGTTCGAGCTGCCTGCGCCGCTCTTCGTCTGGAGCTCGAACAAGTGCACCAAGAAGCGCGATAACGAGCTCTATTACCGCGAATACTCTGTCAAAAACCTGAAGAAGGTGGCGAAGCGCGGTTTTGATCTGCAGCGCATGCTGATCGTCGACGACTCACCGGAAAAGTGTGTCGCCAACTATGGCAATGCCGTCTACATCAAAGAATTCAACGGTGAGCCCGAGGACGAAGAGTTGCTTCACCTCGCTGCTTATCTCGAGTCGCTGGCCCCGGTACCAAATTTTCGCAGCGTCGAAAAGCGGGGCTGGCGCAGCCGTTTCTAGTCGTAAGTCTGCTCCGGTTTTGTAGCGGAGTGCGGAGTCTAACGCCGTAAAGTCTGTCCCCGGACAGCTAACCGAAAGGCGCCAGTTATGGTAAAAATCGCTGATTTCAATGCGCTCGACCCCGCCGAGCAGCAGCCGCTTTTTCTCCACCTCAAGGCCGCCCAGCAGGTAGAACTGCTCATGGCTATGCCGATCGCCGAACGCAAAATCTGGATGCGAGTCCTCGATCCCGATGATGCCGTCGACGTCGTGCAAGGGGTGCCTCCGTCCGAACGTGCCGGTCTGCTCGACTTGCTCGATCGCTTTTCGCGTAATGAAGTAACGGCTCTGCTCGCCTACGCCGAAGATTCGGCGGGCGGCTTGATGAGCCCGCGCTATGTGCGCGTCCGTCCGGACATGACCGCCGCCGAAGCGACCAACTATGTGCGTCGGCAGAGCGCTCGCTCGGCCGGCCGCACCGTCGAGACGATTCATTACGCCTACGTCCTCGACGTCGAGCAAAAATTGCTCGGCGTCATCTCCTGTCGGCAGCTCTTGAGTTCGCAGCCGGAGGTGCTGGTCAGTGAGTTTATGTCAACCAATCTGGTTGTCATCCACGAGCAGATGCACGAGAAGGAGGTCGCGAAGACCTTCTCCCTGCATCCCTACCTGGCACTGCCGGTGGTGACCACCGATGGTCGCATGAAGGGTATCGTCACCCTCGACGACGTCGTCGACGTCGTGCACGAGCAGCACACCAAGGACATCCAGAAAATGGGTGGTTCGGAGGCGCTGGACGAGCCGTATTTGAAAATCGGTCTGACCAAAATGGCCAGGAAGCGCGGCAGTTGGCTGATGGCCCTCTTCATCGGTGAAATGTTCACGGCCTCGGCCATGGGCTATTTCGAGGCGGAGGTGGCCAAGGCCGTCGTGCTCGCCCTCTTCGTGCCGCTGATCATCAGCAGCGGCGGCAACTCCGGCTCGCAGGCCTCCACCCTGGTGATCCGTGCTATGGCGCTCGGCGAGGTTACCCTGGCCGACTGGTGGAAGGTGATCCGACGCGAAGTCGTAACCGGTTTGATGCTTGGCGCCCTGCTTGGCCTGACCGGTTTGATCCGCATCATGCTCTGGCAGGGTGTCTTCCATACCTACGGTGAGCACGCGGTACTGGTGGCGCTGACGGTGGCACTCAGCCTGGTCGTGATCGTTCTCTGGGGCGGTCTGGCCGGGTCAATCCTGCCCTTCGTCATGCGCCGGCTCGGTTTCGATCCGGCCACGGCGTGTACGCCCTTCGTCGCCACCTTCGTCGACGTGACCGGCTTGATCATCTACTTCTCTCTGGCAAAAGTGATCCTGGTCGGGACGATGCTTTAGCATTAGCATCGGTGTCGGTGTCCCTCAAATCTCAATCACCAATCAATTGTGGAATGCCATGAATACCACCATAAAATTCTAACGTCCCGAGATCGACTTCAGCGCCAAGGACATCCACTTCTTCGTCGCCATGCGCAATGTGCCGATCGGCTACGAAGTGACGGTGCCCGAAGCCGGTGAGATCGATTGGGCGACCAGGCCGTTTGGCACTGTCACCATCGGCGGTGACGTCGACGCGGCTCTGCCTCACATCCTGGCCTGGATCGATGCGGACGCTGCGGCGAGCGACAAGCGGACCTGGCGGGAGACCATCGCCGCGACGCTTCGCAGTGGTGGCGATGTCGATCTGGACGCACTGCCCGCAGGCGTATTGCGCCACCCGGGCCAGCGTTAGTCCACGAATCTAAAGGAGAGCTTGCGAGCCCTCCTTTCCAAACTTAGAACCACGTCAACGTCAGATGGCTGTGCAGCCGGCATAGTGCTGGTTGCACCGCGCATAGGGAGATCAACATAATGTACAAAATTGCTAAGGGCCTGACGATCATGTATGCGGCGACGGCGATTTCAATTTTCGCCTGCGGCGCATTTTCGCTCGGCACCTTCCCGGCACTCGGCATCGGAGCAGTCTTGCTCACGGCGCTGGAAGTCCTTGCTGCGGCCTGGGTGTTTTACAGCATCATCGGGGTCGCGGTCTGCGCCCCCTTCGGCGTCAAAAATCCGGGCTATCTTCTGCCGACGGTTCTGGGCGTTCTGTCCGGTTCGGCCAGCATCGCTCTGGTGGGCTGGCTGTCGCCATCCGTCGTTCTCGCGTCGGGATTCGTAGCGGCCATGCCTTTCGCTCTGGCCAATACGCTCTTGATCTGGGCGCTCGGCTATGCGTCCGGCTATCTGCGCAAAGGGCTGACGTTCCTGCCGACGCGCTGATCGGTCTGTACTTGAACAATCGGGCTCGCCTGTCTCACTCGGAGACAGGCGGGTTTCCGCTTAAAATTTTTTCCCCTGGATTATGCCTCCATATAGTAAAGAGGTGAGAAGCCGCACAGAATAGCGGTCTTAGAGTTCGTGTAATTAAAATGGTTGAAGAAATCTAGATTAAATGGCTATCCATAGGGGTCTGCGCGCATACCCCAGTTCTGGAGAGTGAGC
>JAGXAB010000142.1 GCA_018971775.1 Cyanobacteria bacterium REEB67
GACCAAAGTCATGCTCGGCCATAGCCACTGGAAACAAACAGAGTCGCAAACCGAGATAAATACCAGGGAAGAGGAAGAGCACAAGACCGATTGCTGTGACGATACCAGTGGCGGTGTTAGCCAGGAAAAACTTCCAGAACGAGCTGAGTTTGGAAAAAATTTGCGTAAACGCTGGTCCATCGTCGGTTACAGCGGCAAAAATCACATGCCACATGCCACAGGCAAGCGTCGAGCTGAGCGCGATTTGAATGATAAATCGGAAGGGCGGCGGCAAAAAGAATGTCAGACCCTGAGGCAGTAGCATGGCCGCATAAATCGCCACAAGCAGAACCAGAGCGTGTCGGCTAATAGTACTGTAAGACGCCCCAAAAGCTTTTTTCCAATCGAGCTCTTGCGTGTTTTCCAAGCTCATCATTTATCCCCGCCTCAGATGAATTCTAACTACCGGGATTCCCTTTTGTTTCCTGCAATTCGCAGCAGATTGTAGACATACGCCAGACCTAAATTTACAAGCACAATTATCACAGGAAAAACGATAAAGAAAGTGATTTCAATCAAATCCTCCCGCGCACGACTATTTCGGGAGAATCACTTCTATCGTCCATGATAAGCAACCTCGGACGCTGTTCTAAACTTATACCCTCAAATTGCAACCGAACAGCAAGCTGCCAAGTTTTACCAGCGACTTACACAGAGCTAATCAAAATTGTCGTCCAGCTACCTGATAAGCAAAAGCAGACGGGGATAATGAACACAGATGCCCATTCTTTTTTTGCGGGTTGCTATCCATGACCACCGGTCCGTCTATGCCTGTCACCTTAGCAAAATGGCAGCCCCTGCTATTTGCCGCGGTCGCACTTACGGTGCTAACCGCACTCAATATCACGGCCGGCGCAAGGCAAAATGTTGTCACTGTGGCAGAGGTGGTGCCCGCGGAGCTGCCATCGCCCGAAGCCGAAAGTCCCACGACTGAAGTCGAGTTCGGTGCGGACATCTTTAGATATTTCGCGCGGAACGACAGACACGGGGCCTATTGTCAGGTTTTAAGAGAGGGCCGCGAGGTCTACCACGCCAATCTTTACCAGGCAATGACTGAATGCTTGCCAGCATTAGACGAGAAGAAAGCAGCGCTTGCTGCCGAATCACCGGCACTTGCTGATGATCCCCTTACCGGTCAATACAATGTGCTTCCGGAGCCCGAGCCTTTCCCGACACGCAATCACCAGCCCGACCTTCTGCAACCAGTGATGGCGGTCACAGATGCAAACCAACTGACCAGCATTCACCCGCTTACGGTTTTGCCCGGCGGCGAACGACAGATCGTGCTGGAGACAAAAAATACAGACACTTCGAGACACTTTTCGGTGATCGATCTGGGACATCAGGCGAACGACACTGTGCGGGAAATAGCGGCCTTCGATAGCGACAAATCACTGGTACTGGCCGACATCGACAACGATAAAGTTTACGAATTTGTCGCCAGCGATGTCTTTGACGTCTGGGGTCACGCACCGGTCTGCACACAGCTCGCCTATCGCCTGGAAGTAGCTGGGAAGCATGCAAAACTGCGCCCGATTAAAACACCCCTGGAAAAAATTGAACAAACCTCCGCCGGCAAGGCGCGCATTACAAACTATTCCGAGGAATTTGCCCAGCTGGAGCGCACCCCGGGCATACCGCTCACCTTCGCCCCAGCCAACCTTGCCGAAGAGATGGTCAATCTGATCTATGGCGGCCACGAACACCAGGCAAAACAATTGCTCGACAGAGTCTGGCCGGTCGGCACCGGTGGCAAAAAAGCCTTTTACAAAGCTTTGCGTAATGAGCTAAAGAAAAGCCCAAACTGGCCTGACGTTGTCGCACTCAACAAGCGCTAAAATCTCAACGTTAAAGTCCCAACGCTAGACGCTAGTTTTAGCTACAACGCTTGAACCAGATGGCCCAGGCGGTCCCGCCGCGCCAAATTTTGCCAGCTCCTCCAGAAGACTCTTCAAGCTGTATTCAGGTTTATAACCAATCTCTTTGGTCGTCAAACTATGATCGAGTTTATTTGGACGCAGACTTGGATCGAGACCATCAGCGACAGCCACATCATAATACTGCCCGTAGTGCCGCTTAAATGTACTGCCCGGACCATCTTTGTCCCAGTTAGCCAGATCATCGCTCGTATATTCATAGGCTCCGTCGACGACAAGAGTTAGCGGTTCGTTGAGCGGCTTGCCGCTCGTCAGGCGGATGGCGCTCTTATAAACGGCCTGGGAGACATCATTGATATGGACGGCACCCAACCAGAAATATTTCGCCCATTCAATGTAATTTTTATAGACAGTCGCGTTCCAGTGCGGGATGAAGGCGCGTGGACGCAGGGTGATCACCTTCATATCATGGCGGTAATAGTAAGCTCGCGCAATCTCTTCGCCGATGATCTTGGTATGACCGTAGAGCCCGTAAGGCTCATTGACGCTTGTGCTGGAGAGAAAGATCATTTTTTTGATACCAGCCCGAGCTGCCGCTTCGAAGACATTGAAAGTACCGGTAGCATTCAAATCCCAGAAATCATAAGCATCGTGCTCCTTGCGAAAGTCGTGGATGCCATGCCAGGCAGCGATGTGTATGATCATTTCGCAACCGGCCACGGCCTTATCGAGCGCTTCGCGATCGAGAATAGAAGCCTCGGTAAAAGCGATAGCCTTATCACTCGGTGGCCTGACATCGATGACGCTGGGCAAGAAATCATTGGCGAGAAGCTCGGGAATGAGAATCTGAGCCAGATCGCCGGCCCCGCCGGTAAGTAAAACTTTGCCAGGCATTTTATCCATTAATAACCATCCATCCCCATCTTGTATGCAGTATCTCTGTCTTTTTTCGCCAGATCGAGCTTGCCGCAGAGCTTGTAGGCCTCGCTGCGCAGAGCGTAGAGCTGAATTACATCGGGCGTATAGGTCATTGCCTTACTTAAATCAGCGATGGCCAGTGCGGATCTTTTCGTCATTGCCCGTTAAACATCCAGAAGTCTCGACTGTAAAGGCGATAAAGCTTCGCATCAGCGCCGACGACGGATTTTAAGTACTGCTCATACAATTCCATCTGCTTATCATCACCGATCACCATGTAAACAGAGTCAGGCACGTCCTCCGCTCGCAAACCAAGCCCCGGAAAAAGCCGCGCGCACTGCGGCAAGAGCCGCTCATGCAGGGCGGCGGCCAGATTTGGTTTATCGCGCAGATTGAGAATCGCCTGGCGAAATTTGCTTACCATCTCCGGCGGCTCGTTATCGACAATAGATTCGGCTATCGACTCACCCCGGCTTTCGTATCTCTGAGCAGCCATAGAATTGAAAACACAGGCGATGGCATATTCACTGAAATCAGCGTCCTTCGGAGCCTCCTTCAACTGTTGCGTGACAAACCTGATTGTTTCCGGCAAGGCTGGAGTCTTGTCTGCATAATAGGACATGCGCTCGTTCGGACCGGAGCGCACACCGTTGCTATAAGCTAGCCCGGCCGCCCAGGTTTTCATAAACATGCTGTGCGCACCGCTACCCGAATACTGGATCAAAGCCAGATAACGAAGCAGCGATTCTTCATCAGTGTCGGTATACTTCAACGTCGGCGCCGAAAGAAGAAAGACGCCTTGCTTGGTATTGGCATTGACAAAGCCTACATAATCAGGCCTTTTCAGACCCTGATAGCGCTCACGCATGCGAGCAATCACAACTGGTTCGCGGGTGTATTTGGCCTGGACAAAAGGCGTCGAGCCGATCTCTTTCAACAGTTTTTGCAGAGGTAACTGCATCGATTTTTGTGTCGCCTCAGCTCCGATCACAAAAAGACGCGCACCGCCTGTAGTGAGAATTTTCTTGCGGACCTTATCCAATCGCTCTAGTGTTTTGGCCGGCGGCACCTGGACATCTGCGCTTATTTCCGCACAAAGAGCGGTCCAGTCGCCTTTGAAGTTGAGGTCTGGTATTTCGACCAGATCTTGAGAAAGATCTTTGGCGGCGGCGGCGATCAGTTTGGCAACTTCCGGCGACGCCTTGCCAAAATCATGCACAAGAGCAGCCAGAGCCGGGTCTACAAGCTCCGCTGATTTGGTCGGTGCAGCGACAGCGCCCGCCTTAATTGGCGCTTTCGCCGAATCGCTCGTTACTTGCAGTTTATCGAGAGCCACTTTCAAATCATCGGTTTTAGCCGTCAAACCGCACTGCGAGAGCCTGGCCATAAAAGCGACGAAGTCTTTTATCGTCTCGGCCGGCAGATCGCCCTTGAGCTGCCAGCGCAAACGCTGGGCGCTATGAATGCGCGTCAGGAAACACCGCGTCGAAAGATACAGAGGCCAATCCTGCCGCCAGTAGGCGGCAGAAACACTGTTCACCCAGGAGTCTTCGTAGCCGACCTGTCTTGAATTGCGCAGACTGGTCAGAGTCTGATCGATGACATCGCGGATGCGGGGCAGGTTTTCCACTCGCCAGTCAGGACTCTGCAACAGACGCCCCATCCAGACGATCGCTTTGTCCACCTCGGCGGGATCGTTGCCGGCCCCGCGCATGACGAGCTCGCAACGATTGGTCATCGTATTTGAAGTAATCGAACAACCAGCCGAGAGAATTTCGCGCCGGAAGAGATCGAGCATCTGATCGTAAGTAATCGGCTTGCCATCGACGATCAAACCAACCTGATTGAGAAGTGTCGGCAAAAATGACAAATAGAGCAGGTCCTCTTCAGGGACGCTGTCGACTCGCAGGGCAAGACCGGCAGTGGCACCGGTCATACTTTCAAATGTCGAGGCGACGAGGGGCACACCGTCCAGTTTACTGACAGAATATTCGAGCGGATCGTCCATGGTAAGCGGCAGACTGGCAACCAGTTTGGCCGGCTTATCTTGCTTGGCCACCTCATCCAGCTGCGCAGTAGCTTTATCGTAATCGGCCTTATAGGCAGTCAGGGCAGCCTGTTCATCGCTCGTGCCGTAGACTTTTTTAAGACGCTCTACTTCCTGCGCCAGCCTTTCTTTCTGCGCTTTTTCTTCGACAACGAGCAGCTGCGGCTCCGGTTTGTTGGCGATGGCAAATGGCTTGACCTCGGTCAATTTCCATTTTTTCAAATATTCGCCCCAGATATTGCCCTTGCGATCCAGTTCTTTGGTGGCAAAAGTGATCTCCGGCTTCATTGTCACCGAGCGATAAAACTCGCCGCTGCGACCGATTGTCTGAAATAAACCCATCCACCCGGCGCCCTGACGACGATTGCCAAAGCCCGGCGGTGAATTTACAAACTTGCAATAGGAGCGCCTTGTCGAAATCAAACGGTCGCGCAAACGTTCGTTAAAAGCAGCAAGCTCGGGCGAGTCGTCCTTCCAGGCAGCGATCGTCTGCAGCTCTTTTTGAATGATGCTGCGCACCTCGGCCATAGTCTCGGCATTGATATGACTTTTGCTGACGCTACTCAATCCGATCGAAATCGGAAAGCCGAGCTCATCGCTGTAAGAGGCCCAGACGCTTGTAGCGCCAAGATCTCTGTAGCGAGTTTTTGTATCGATAAATTTTTTGTAGAGCGGTGTGGCCGGGTCTCCGGCAAGATTGCCAAGAAATAGTCCGAGCAGCATTTCCTCATCGGGACTGACCTCGAGATCGGCAGGCCAGTAGCACTCGATCGAGCCGGGCTTTTCAGCATCATCTTCGGGGAAATCGACAATTTCGATATCGGCCTTTGCCACCGGTCGCGCCGGTGGAAAAACCGGTATATCCGAAACATTGAGCTGCGATGCAGTAACCGGCGCCGGCTGTAGATCGCTCAAAATCTTATCGATATGCTCGAGCACCGATGCCGGTGCCATATTTTTTGGCAATGCCGCAATCATGCCCATGTTCGGCAAGAGATAGTGCTTCTCGCGGAAGGCTTTGATATCAGCGGAATTTAGCTTGCGCAGACCTTCCGGCGTACCGCCGGACATGTAATAGAGCGGATGTTCCTTGCCGTAGAGAGTGGCATTTTGCGCACGCCAGACCGGATTGTTGGGAGTCTTGGATGCACTGACCATCTCATTGTAGACGGTGCCTTTTTCTTCCAGCTTGAGCAGACCATCTTTGGCATCTTTACTGACACCAAAGTTTCGCACTTCGCGCGCCACTTCTTCATCGGTATAGTCCGGGTGCAGAAGCGCGTCGAGACGCGTTTGCACTTGCTCGTAAAAAACATCCGACCCGGCCGTAGTATTGAAGTGATAGCAGGTACGCCATTGCATAGTCATGGCCGTGCTCGAAGTCATCGACATATTTTCGAGGGTGGCAACGCTGCGGCCCTTATTGCCCTTGCCGAGCAGCAGGTGCTCCTGGGTGTGCGCCTCGCCCATATCGGAAGTTGGCGGTGTATTTACCCAGATAAAGGCCTGCGGCGCCGTCTGCACGCACAGATAGTCAAAAGTAAAAGCACTGCGCACATGCTTGAATCGTGCACCGACCGGTGTGCCGGCATCGTTTAAATAAACTGCATCGGTGCGGAAACCGTTGACGATTTCTCCTCGAGTCAATTTACCAAGATCGACTGAAGCATCGACAACTCGAGCGGCAGTTTTACGCGGACTGCTGCCGGATAGTCCAAAAGAGCCCCGCGCCGAGCGGATGCGTCCGGTGGCCCGGCTCGCCGCCTGATTTGGCGAAGCAAGGGCGGCCATGGCCACCGACGTACCCAAAAGACTCAATCCGCAAGCTCGCAAAATGCGGGCGAAGGGCCGGAGCGGAGGTTTTGACATCGAGACATTTCCTTGCTTTGACTGGCTATATTATACGCAAGTCAAATGCCCCGACTCAGCTATTATTGGCTGGTTCCGACCGGAGTAACGACCGGCTTCTGGCCCCTGGCCCAATCGACATCGTAACTGCCGTGATTGTCAGTATTGATCGCCGTCGTGCCGCCCTGGCCCTTGGTGTAGGTACTGCTCTCACTGCCGCCGTAATTTTGACCGGAAGCTGAGGTAAATTGAGCGGCAGCGTTCGACGTGCCCTGACCGGTCTGGGCATTGTATTGCCCGTTGTGACTGCCATAGCCGCTGGCACCGTTAGCGGTAGTGCCGTTGAAAGATCCCTGACTCTGGGCGCCAACACCAGTCTTATAGGTGGTATTGCCGCTGCTCTGCAAACTGCCGCCATTCGGGCCGGCCAGATTGGCCCGGTGGAAGCCGGCGCCCCCACCGTTAGCGCCACGCGCCGCAAAGCCACGCGCCGATGCCCCTTGCCAGGGCAAAAGAGCTATCATCAATAGAGCAGCGGCGAGGGGAACGAAAATGTTTCTTTTGGCATTGAGTTCATTGCCCGATGTTATTGTGTTCATTTTCCAATCTCCAGGTGGGCGATAATCGGCTATACGGATCTACTCACCAAAAAGTTTCACTTTCGCTGCAACTTTTCTTCCGCTCCTGCGTATAAGTAGATGCAGACAGAAGGAAACACAGGGAAACCTCGAGGCGGCGCATCAATGAATAAAAAGCACATGCTCAAAAGGATCTGGCTCTTGCCTCTGGCAATTCTTGCCTGCAAGCTGCTGCTCGCCTCCACCCTCTGGCACTACCTGCACCAGTACATCTCGACTGAGCTAGTGACCTTACTGGGCACGCTCTGGCTGGCCAAACTAGCGCTCGTACCGCTACTAGGGGTGCTCACGATGCGACTCTGGAAAAAATCGAAGTCTGCCGACGGCAGCCTCGATGCTGTGGAACCGATTAAGCAAACCTAAAGTACAGACCGTACATATAAAAAGACCATACAAATAAGAAGATCAAACCATGACTAAGACATTGGAAAAAGACTCGAGCTATCTAATCGACAACACCCTGATCGATCCGCTGATGGATGAAAACCATGAGTTTTTGCAAGATCCTTATCCGCTCTTCGAAAAATATCGCGCCATCGGACCAATTGCCTGGAGCTCGCGTGGTAATCAGTGGCTGGTAACCGGTCTCGAAGAAGCCAATCAAATTGTCCGCGACAATCGCTTCGGCAAAAATATGAGCCTCTGGAAAAATCCTAATTTGATGACACGCTTGCTCTTCAAATTTTTGCGCGCTCGCAGTGCGGGCAATCTCCTCTTTCAAGACCCGCCCGAGCACACGAGACTGCGAGGCTTGATGCAAACAGCTTTTTTACCGGGCACGATCCATGCCATGCAAACTCACATCCAGGAAATCACCGATCAATTGCTGGCCGAGATCAAGCCAGGCGACCAGGGCGATTTGCTCGCTCAACTGGCCTTCCCGCTGCCGGTCACAGTAATCGCCGAATTGCTCGGCATACCGGCCGCCGATAGGGATCAGTTCAAACACTGGTCGAAACTTGTCACCGGTAGCCTGCAGGGAAAGGTCTGCCCTTTTCAAGCTTTGAAATCGTTCCGCGCCTCGCGGGAGTTGCGCGCCTATTTGCACAAAGTCATCAAGAACAAACAAAAAGAGCCCGGTCACGATTTGCTGACGACGCTCAGTCAGATCCAGACGAAGGAAGATGGGCGCCTGAGCGAAAAAGAATTGCTCGCCAATAGCATGCTCGTACTGATCGCCGGACACGAAACGACGGTCAATCTGATCAGCAATGGCGTGTATCATCTACTGCAAAACAAAGAGCAGCACGAGTTGCTCAAGCAAAATCCGCAATTGCTGGAAGCGGCCGTGGAAGAATTTTTGCGACTCGATCCGCCCGTGCAAATTGTGCGCCGCATCGCTTACAGCGACATAGAAGTAGGCGGCATAAAAATCAAAAGCGGGCAGGCCGTCACCATGCTGATCGGCGCCTGCAACCGCGATCCGCGAGTCTTTGCACATCCTGAAAAAATGGACATTCAACGCGAAAAATTCAAACATTTCTCCTTTGGTGCCGGCATACACTTTTGCCTGGGCTCGGAACTCGCCCGCAACGAAGCACGCATCGCCATAGCCACACTATTGAGTAAATATCCGGACATGCGCTTGCAGGAAGGTCAGCTTTCATACAGGTCGCCATTTGCCCTGCGCGGGTTAGAGCATCTGCCGGTCGTTTATTAGCTAAAACACAAGGACGAAAAGCCCGATGAAAAGCAAGAAGCACGCTTGCCTGCTCCTTTTTGGTGCGGCATTTAATCTCGTTGTAAGCCATTTTCTAAACGGCGTCCCATGTCAGGCTCGACCGACGCGCTTGCAGCGTCCGGCCCAGGACACTGAGCCCGTCAAGCTCACCGGCACATACGACAAAGAGAGCGGCAAGGTCAATCTGGCGGTGGATTTTACCGGATTGAAACTGTTGAAGCTGAGGGGGCTAAAATCGGCTAAAGCGGATCTAGTCGGCACCATACACGGTACTACCATCAAAGGCCAAGCCGCCTTCCCCGAATTTCACGATAAAGCTTTTCAATGGGAAGCGGTGCAGGTTTCGCAAGAGCCGAGTCAATGAGATGACTTTGAATCTGTGAGTTGCCTGGCGATGCGGCGGTCGTTCGTGGCTAGTTGATATTGCTTGAGTGAATCATAGACAGAAGCGCGCTCGCGATATGCGTGAGGAGATTTTGGATCGAGGCGGATCAAGGTCGTACAATCCTCAAGCTGACGCTTATAATCTTTTTGCCGGCCATAGACCCAGGCGCGTAGATGAAGAGGCCATTCTGATTCCGGATCCATTTTTAGCAGGGCATTACAATCAGCAAGAGCCTTATTATATTGCTCCAGATTGGTATAGGCCCAGGCTCGGTGAAAATAGCAATCCTCTAGCAGCATATTATCTAGACGCATAGCCTTGCTAAAAGCGTCTATCGCTTTTAAATCCTCGTGATGAGACAGAAAATA
>JAGXAB010000057.1 GCA_018971775.1 Cyanobacteria bacterium REEB67
CCAGAGTAAGAATAGAGTTTTACCCCTGGGGCACTGATTTATAGGCAGGGCGCGGATGGCGGTAGCTGCCTCGAATTTATTTTCAGCGCTCATGCTCTTTTGCGGAGCGATTGTGATTTCGACGCAGTCGGCGCGCTGCGGATCCGGCGCGCCGCGTAGATCCAGTTGATAGGGTTGTTTGCTTTTATCTTGGGCCTGTGCCGGTGCAGGTGGAACGGCAAAGACCTGCACCAGTGCATCGATTGGTAAGAAGTGCGAGCTGAGCGCTTCTGGAGGGATGATATGAAATGGTGCTTTTTGATTAGCGCTCGATATGACGAAATCGACATCGCCGCGCTCAAGCAGACGGCGCAGGCGCTCTTTATTCATGGCATCGGGCGTCATGCGCAAATAGGTCGGCTGCACCAGTCGTTTACTGAGATCAATGGAGTTTACCGGTGGTCTGAGCAGGCAGCGCAATTGTTCGAGGTCATAGACACTGGAAAGTTCGCGGCAGTCGAGGGGCACGTTCAGGACACAGAGTTTTTGATCGTCCGGGGTGTTCCTGGCCCACTCGTTGGCGGCCTTTTGAAAAGCTCTCAAATTATCACTGCGGCTCACCCAGGCGCTGCCGTTCAAAATATTGGTCAGCGCCAGGAGAATTAGATAGGCGGGAATGAGAAAGTTGCGCAGGCCTTTTGGCTTGATTGCTGCTAAGACAAGGGCCATGGTCATGGAACCAAAGGCCTGGGCCATATAAGCGCAGCGGCCGCCGAAAAGATTCTCGTTCAAGACAAAAGATTGTGTTGTTGGAATGAGCACGATCAATGCTGCCAGTAGAAGAAAAAGCGATAGTTTGACCGTCGGATTTGTAAGCCTGATGCTGCCTAAGCCCTGCAGGCAGCCGATGGCGATCAGCAGGTAGAGGGCACTAAAAAACCAGGGCCAGAAGGGCATCGAGGCAAAAATACATTGATCGAGCGGATAGAATAGTTTTTGCCACATCAGGGGAGCGGCCAGGCGTTCGGCGATTGTCTCGTTGAGGACGACGCCGATGCTGCCGTGATAGCCGCCGATGCCGCCGAGCAGAACGAGGCGGAGCATAGTGTAGACGGCGAGCATGATGATGCAGGGCAGGATAAAAGTAAATTTTTTCCAGCTTAGCTTTTTTCCTGCCTCGACCGTGTCTCTGGCAAAAATCGTGCCATGCAAGAGCATCACGAAGGGCAAAAATAGAGCCTGCTCTTTGGCCAGGATTGCCCCCAGGCAGGTCACCACACTCAGTGTGGAGAACAGATATCGTTTTTGTTTGAGGGTCGTTGCGGCGGCGCGACTGCACAGATAGAAATAGAAACTGGTCAGGCTCAGCATCGTGCACAGGCAGTCGCAGCGGCAGACGAGCCAGTAGACTGTTTCTCCCTGCAAGGGATTGAGACCGAACAAGAGTCCTGCGATCAGGCCGGTCACAGTTGCTTTTTGCTCTATTTCTCGGGACGTAGCTTGGCCAATCCCCTGGCTCCTGGTGCAGGCGGAAATCAGCATTTGTCTGCAAATCAACAAGCACATCATGCTGCTCGTCAGATGGCAGAGCATGTTGGTCAGATGCGAGCCGACTGCAAGGAGGGTGTCGCCGGCCGTCAGGTTATTCAAGCCGTGATAGAGCAGGTAGTCGCTGACAAAAGAAAAATCGACAACTGGCCGATAAAACAGTCCCATATTCGAACATTGCACCCAGGGCATAGTCAGCCGTTCTAGCAATAAATGGCCGTGCCTGCTCAGCTCCTGCGCGGCCAGATAGGTTTGCACCAGATCCTCGCTGAAGAAAAAACAGCGCAGGCATGGACTGACCGTCAGTCCGACCACTATTAATAGCAAGGCGATGGCGGCGACAAGCATGCTAGAGCGGTGCCTTTTTGAGCCTCAGAGCGTTGGCAATCACCGAGACCGAGCTGAGCGACATGGCCAGACTGGCCAGCATCGGATCGAGAAGGATGTGGGTAAATGGATAGATAAGCCCGGCGGCGATCGGCACGGCCAGTATATTGTAGCCAAAGGCCAGATTGAGGTTTTGCTTGATGTTTGCTTTCATCGCCTGGCTCAGGTGGATGGCGCGTAAGATGCCGTTCAGGTCTCCGTGGACGAGGATGATATCGGCCGATTCGATGGCAATACTGGTACCGCTTCCCATGGCGATGCCGACATCGGCCTTGGCCAGAGCCGGTGCGTCGTTGATGCCGTCGCCGGCCATGGCCACGACATTGCCGGCCGTTTCCTGCAACTTGCTTACAAAAGCGTGTTTGTCCACCGGTGTCACTTCCGCCGAAACATCGCTGATGCCGAGTTGTTCGGCCACGTGCCTGGCCGTTCCTTCGCGGTCGCCGGTGAGCATGTGTACTTTGATGCCGAGATTTTTGAGCTCATCAACCGCCGCTCTGGCAGAGGGCCTTACATGATCCGAAAAAGCAACCACGGCGGCCAGCTCGCCGTCGCATGCCACCATCACCGGTGTCGCTCCTTCCTTGCTCATCGCTTCCACTTGCTCTGACACTTTCGCCATTGCTTTTTCCAGGTCAACACGTTCTGTCGGCAAGCTTTCCAGCAAAAAAGCTGGTTTGCCGATCACCATGTCATGCCCGTCGGCGGTGGCTCGCACCCCGCCGCCCGGTTGGTAGGAGAAATCTTTTGCCTGGCAATCGGCCAGGCCGCGCTTATCAGCGTGCTCGACGAAGGCCCGGGCCAGAGGATGCTCTGAGGCGGCCTCGACAGCGGCGCAGAGCATCAATGTCTGTCCTTCGGCAAAGCGTCCGATCGTTATCACTTTAGTCAGCGACGGCTTGCCTTCAGTCAGGGTGCCGGTCTTATCGACTACGAGCGTATTGATCGAAGAGAGCTTTTCCAGAGCTTCGGCGTCGCGCACCAGTATGCCTGATTTTGCCCCCCGTCCCATGGCTACCATCACTGACATCGGTGTGGCCAGGCCGAGGGCGCATGGGCAGGCGATGATCAGAACGGCGATCGTGCACATCAGCGCTTTCTCCAGGGCCGGTGCCGGTCCAAGCGCTGCCCAGGCGACGAAGGTCAAAGCCGCCACGATCACTACCGCCGGTACGAAGACTGCGGCTATCTTATCGACGCGCTTTTGTACCGGTGGCCGGCTGCGCTGGGCGCCGACGACGAGTTTTACGATGCGGGCCACGAGCGTGTCGCTTCCGATCGCCTGCACCTGGACGACGAGCATACCATTGTGATTGAGCGTGCCACCGATGACGGTATCGCCATCGACCTTGTCGACGAGATTGGACTCGCCGGTGATCATACTTTCGTCGACGCTGCTTTTGCCTTCAAGGACGATGCCGTCCGTGGGAATGTTTTCGCCTGGTCTGACGCGGACCCGGTCGCCGACCAGGAGCTTGGCCAGCGGGATGTTGATTTCGCTTTCGTCGACTTTGACGAAATGAGCCATGCTCGGCGTCAGTCCGATCAGCTCGCGAATGGCCTGACCTGTTTGTTTGCGCGCCTTGAGCTCGAGCACTTGACCGAGCAGGGCCAGGGTCGTAATCACAGCGGCCGGTTCAAAATAGATATAGGGCAGCCCTTCGCCGACCGCACTGTGCATGCCGAATCCGGCCGGGATGAAGCTCGGCATCAGGGCGGCGACGACGCTGTAGATGTAGGACACACCCACACCGCCGGCGATCAGCGTAAACATATTCCAGCTCTTGTTTTTGAGCGAATCGAGAGCGCGGTTGAAGAATGGCCGCGCCAGCCAGATTACCGGTGTGACGATAATCATCTGGGCTATATTGAGCAGGCCCTGATTGAGTTGGGGGATAAATTCGTCGGCGGGCATGCCGAGCATATCGGGTATGCTGGCCAGTACAGCGGCGCAGGTGAAGGGCACGGCCCACTTCAGGCGCTGCTCCATGTCAATAAGTTCGCTGTCGTCTTCGCCGGCGACAGTCGGGTCGAGCGGATCGAGGGCCATGCCGCAGAGCGGACAGGGCCCGGGCTTTTCTGTGATCACATCGGCGTGCATCGGGCAAGAATACTGCACGGTCACTTCCGCTTGTTCCATTGCCGCAGCGCAGCCCTCTTCGCTATTCAAATCGAGGCTTTTTTCGGCGACGCCTTTTTCAGCGCTCATTTCAGATTCGTCTTCGACGACGGCATCCTGGATAATTGTGTCGTCTTCGTTGTAGCGGACAACAGGTACATATTTTGTCGGATTGCGGCTAAATTTCAGCACGCAATTGCTGTTGCAAAAGGAGTATGTGTTGCCCCGGTAGGTGATTTCGTCCGCGGCGCCGTTCTGGGGTACAAGCATTTTGCAGACGGGATCGACTGCAATTTCGACAGTGGCTTCAGGACCGGGGGCCGTCGCCGGACCGATCTGCACAAATACTGGGATTGTATCGCCGCTGTTTTCTGTGGGCTCCACTAATTGCTCCGAACTGTTGCCAAGATGATTTCCAATGCCGGCCTACTCAGACAGTTGCTCACCATTTTTCCACAGTTTTAACCTTAGTCGAAGCTTTAAATGTCAGATAGCTGTTAAAGGTGTAATAACCATGACAATTTGGGAAATATGATTTTATGGGCATATTTGACGGTCGAAAGCTGAGCGAATGGGCGAAGGCCGGTCAGGCGCGGGCTCATGCGGCTGCCCAGGCGGAGGATCCGGCTGCTCGCAAAGAACGTATTCGCCGCCGGCAGACTATTGTCGTCGTCGGTAGTCTCGTCTTTTCGACTCTTTACGTAGCGGGCTTCTGGCTGAACCAGATGTTTTGTTCGCCGCTGGAGCTGTACCACCGGACCTGGGCGACGACCGCCAAATATTTCTACGATCGCCAGGTTTTTCAGGAGAAAAAGTGGCTGGCGCTTGAGCACAAATATGACGCGCGGATTAAAAATGAGGCCGACGCAGAAAAATACATTGCCGTGATTTTGAAAACACTCGATGATCCTTTCACCAGTTTTTTCAATGCCGCAGATACGGCTCGTCAGGGCGATGCTCACGATGGATTTTACAGCGGTGTCGGTATGGTGATGAATTCTAAGACCCATCCAATCTCGGTTCGGCGGGTGATGCCAGGCAGTCCGGCTCTCAGCGCCGGAGTCAAGACAGGCGATTTGATTCTTTCGGTGGACGGCATCGATTGCAGCCGTATCGAGGCGGTCAAAATCGGTGAGCATACCCGCGAGCATATGTATCATCCGGTGCGCTTTTTGATGGAGCGGGCAGGCCGAAAATTGGATCTGGTGATGATACCAAGCAAGATACCAGTGGCCTCGACAGTTTGTAAAATTTTGCCGAACAATATCGGTTACGAGCGTATTGAAGGCTTCGTGCGCAATGATTTGCCGAAATTCGTCGACCGTGATTTCAAAAAGCTCAAGGACTGTCGCGCCTTGATTCTGGACCTGCGCGGCAACGGTGGCGGCGGCGTCGATCTTTGTCTGGATATAGTTTCGACGATGCTCGATAGCGGTCCACTTGTTTCATTACGCAGTCGCACGGCGGATGGAGATTATATGACGGATAGATACATCTTGACAAAAAAGGACATGACGGTGGAGGAAAGTCGGGATGGGCGGCCTAATACGAGCACTCATCGCAAAAGGTTGGAGAATGTCTGGGGGCAGAAACCCATGCTCGTACTCGTCGACGATTCCTCCGCTTCCGCCGCCGAGATGGTGGCGGCTGCCCTCAGCGACAATGGCCGAGCCGCCCTGGTCGGCGAGCGCACCTACGGCAAAGGCATCGCCCAGCTCTATTTTCGTATGCCTCAGGCGACGACTCTTTCGGTCACGGCCGGTCGTTACTTCACTCCCTCCGGCAAGTGGCCTGGTGACGGCAAAGAGCTGAATGACGCCCAACGCCAGACGCCCGCAGGCAAATTGCGCGGTATCATGCCACGCTATGAAGTGAAGGCCCTCAAGGATTTAGAATACGGTACGGCCAACGACAATCAGCTGCAGTATGCCATCAATCTGCTCGAGGGAGAGATGAAATGAGTGCCGGGGAAGAAGATGAAAATGAAAATAATGCGGAGCATAACCATGTGTCCGAGCCGGAAAGCGCACCTGCCGAAGTAGAAGCTTTGCCGCCCAGTGTCGTTGACTCGGTGTCAACTGATGCGGCGACAACGCCCGCACCGCCTGCCCCACCGCCACCGGTTGCCTTGCCGCTTGCTGCGGCTGCGAGCCCCGACTCTTCTCCAGACGCCAAGCTCTACATTGGTCTGGCCGTTGTTTTTTGCGCCATCATTGTCCTTGGAGCGCCGCTTTTGCTCGGCAATCAGCCTCTGCCCAGCAGTGTGATCAGTACTCAAGAACATTCCGGCAAGCCGGTCGATCTGGACGCTGCTCCCGTTACTGATACTGCCGGTGGTGCACTCAAGCTCGGTCAGAGTGTCGTCGATTTGCTCGAGGCGAGATTACATGCCGAGCCGCAAAATAAAGTCCTGGTGAAGGAGCTTGCCCTTGCCTACCGGAATCAGGCGGTGCGTCAGGAAGATGATGTCGAGCTGGCGCTCGATTCGCTCTGGCGCTCGTATGCTCTCGATCCCGGTGCCGAAGGGACAGTTCTCGAGATCAACAAGATGCTGCTTAAATCCGGGCAAAATCCGACCGACTTTGCCGCCCGCGCTAAATCAGGCGATGCTCAGGCCAGGCAAGATTGCCTATATGGGGCCTTCAGCGAGTATTCGCTCGCCCTTGCTTGTGCAGCTGATGGCGCTGTCGAAGGCGCTTCGCACGAAAGTGAAAGCGCTCGTGTGGATGGTCCGACACGGGCGGCGCTTGTGACCAAAATCGAAGCTTTGAAAAGAAAAGCCGAGGCCAGCAACGACGACAATATCAACGGCGCCTTTTACCTGAAAGTCGGTAGCCGCTAGATCTGAATATTTCGTAATTACCCCAATGACCGCCGCCTCAGCCGGGCGTACTATGGCGCTATGAGTAATGACGCTACAGGTGGACATGAGATACCGGTGTTGAAGCCGGCACCGCTTGGCGTGTATGAAACCGCCGATGTGGATAAGCTCACCGCCGAAGTTTACGCTCACAATAAAAACTCGATCGTCAAAATCGGCGTTGACTGTGCCAACGGCAAGCACTTCAACGGCAGCGGTGTGCTTGTCAAAGACGGCGACAATGTCGTTATCGTCACCAACGCCCATCTGGCTTCCGGCACTCGCTCGATTACTTTCAGCAACGCTGCCGGTGAAACATTCAATGCTCAGATCGATAAACTCAGCGACGGGGACGATCTGGCCGTGCTCAAGCCGGATGGTGTCAAGATTGATCCCTCTCGCGCCGTCAATATCGGCGATCCCTCCAAGCTCTCGGCCGGCGAAATGCTCTATGCCATCGGCAATCCGGGCAATTATGGTCGGCCGGTCATTGCCTCAGGGCCTTTTCGGACAAACGGTGCTTATGGTGATGTCTCGGATGCCAGCACGGCCAGAGTAGTACGCGAGCTGGCCGGTCAAATTTATCCCGGGGACAAAATCAACGCCGCCGCTGCCGAACAGTTGCTTGCCTCGCCGCGTGTAGATGCCGCTGTTCTGACCGATCATGGTGATTCAGGCGGTGGTCTGTTTAACAAAAAAAACGAATTGATGGCTATTCTCGAAGCCAAAGATGACAATCGTCCCGGCGAATCTTTCGCCATATCTGCGGCACGCGTCCGGGCTTTGCTCGCTGACCCAGCGAAGTTTAATTTTCACTACAAACGTCAGACTCTGGCCGATGCCGAGCCGGTGTCTGCGGTGCTGAAATCGGCTGCCCTGATGAGCGTGACGGCCTCTCCCTTTTCACCTTTGACGCGTCGAGTTGCCGCGCCCCTTGCCGGTCTGTACTACGGTGTGCAAGCTCTGGACGATGTACGCCTGCTTAGCCAGGGTAAGGAAAATCTCTACCAGAGTCCGGGACACTACTGGACCAAGCTGGCTGAGGACGGCGGCGCCTTCATTGGTGGTGCGATGACTCTCGTACCCCGACTGCGTGTGGCCGGTGCAGCCATCGTCGGTGTTCGCCTGGCCTATGACGCCGCCTCTGATTTTTTAACCAGCAAACCTGTGTTTGATAAAGTCGAGCGCAATACGGCCGATCCGCAGGCTAAAAAAGTCGAACCGCTTTTCTGGTCCGTTTATCATCGTTGAGTTTAGTCTAGAATACTTCTTATGAAGGCTTGGAGAAGTTTCTTGGATGTCCTTACCACCGGATCAAGTCCCCGAAGAGCTTTCCGCTCACGAATATAAGCGTCTGGTCGCCTTGTACACCTTGATGGGAAGACATGCCGAAGCCGGTGTAGCTCTGACGCATCTGGCTGGTCTGGAAGAGGCGACGCGCAATTTAAACGGTTTGATTAGCAGCGACGATGCCCGGGGTGAAAAAGCTTCCGGTGAAGCTGACGTTCCTGGCAAGGAGACTGGTGGTGCGGCTGGAGCGGCCGGTGTGCTTGGCAAAAGCAATCAGGAATTTGTTTTTACGCTGGTGCGTCTGCTCAAACATCTGGCCAAGGATGAGGGGCGCTCGCTTGACCTGGCTGAGGGCAATGGCGGCAAAGACGGTAAAGACCCTGAGGTCGGTCAGGCGGGCGAGTCTGCCGAAAGCGGTGGTTTTTCCGGCTCGGAGGCCGATTCTTCGGCCAGTGAAGTCGATGATGAGCTCGATCCTTTATTGGCTATGCGCGAGCAATTGCTGCTGAGCGGCCTGTCCGAGGTTGAATGCGATGAGTATATCCAGAATCTGAAAAAAGCAATCAAAGAAATGACGCATTCCGAGCCGCCGCCGCGGGATGTACCTCAGGATCTGCAGCCGGCCGAATATTACGAGCTTGGTCTCAAATACAAAGAGGTCGGCTGGACCGAGCAGGCGCGCGATGCGCTGACGCTGGCCATGGAGATCGATGGCGACGGCGAGTTTGGGAAAAAAGCGCAGCGCTTCCTGCGCTCGAAGATACCGCGCTATCCTGTGCCGCTCAAGGCGGAGCAGTTGAACATCGAAGGCTACAACCAGATGTTTATGAAGGATGAAAATGAGGCCCGTAAGACTTTCGAGCTGCTCATCCGTGAGTACCCTGACTTCGAATGGCCTTATGGCAATCTTGGATCACTTTTGATCAGGCAGGGCGATCTCGATCGAGCCGAATCTTTGCTGCAGCACGCCTTGAAGATCAATGCTTATTACATCAATGGCTGGCTGCATCTGACGCGTGTCTATGGCGTGCAGGAGCGTTTTAACGAAGCATATGACTGCCTCTCCCGGGTCAAGGCCATCGACCCGAACGATGCCAGCATGGGCGGCATTAAAGAATTGCTCGATCAGTTGAAGGAGGATCGATTCAACTGATGCGTTTAATCTGTCACTTCGGGAAATCTTTTTCGTATTTTCCCCAATGACTGCCGTTGCCCTCGCCCCTAAAATCAAATCCTGGTTGAAGATAATGATCTCCGAGGCGAGCGTTGATGACCGAAGGGCAGGACTGCAAAGACATACCATCCGTCGTCAGCGGTCAAAACGATCTGACTACTTTGCATTCATGTGCCGGCAGCTTTTACCATGATGTTTATAAAGATCTTTCGGACCGTGTCGCTAAAGTGGTCACCACTAACAAGGGCGAACCTGATGCCGGCACAGGCTTTTTTGTCCAGGACGGCACGCACATGGTTACCAGCGCTCACGTGGTGACAGGCTCTCCTGAAATACGCGTGCACTACAAGGGTCAGGATTACGCCGCCAAGCTGGAAAAGTTGGACGACAAAAACGATCTGGCTGAGCTCCACATCATAGGCCTCGACGCCGATCCCAGTCGCGCTCAGAAAATCAAAAGCAATCTCAATCTGGTTTCCGGCGATCCCGTTGTTTCGGTCGGTGTGCCTGGTGTGCACAACGAGACCAAGTATCTCAGTCCCGGTACGCTGGCCAAAACCAGTGTGCTCTATAACATTTTGACCGCACCTAATACCAATAATGACGCTGACGCCAAACGCATCGCCGACGCCTATAATAGCGGCAATCCCGGCTTGCAAAAAGACGCTGCCGCGATTGCCAATTCGCCACGTTTGATTTTGTTTCAGGGTGCAAGACCTGGTCAGTCCGGCAGTCCGATCGTCGATGCCGACGAAAATCTGGTCGGTGTCGTCACCGCCGTCAACGGCAACAATACAACGGTTGACGTGCCTTACACCAAAGTGCAGGATTTGCTCAATAGTCCCGAGCAAACTTTTAATTTCGACTACAAAGAGCAGAAGCGGATGGTCGCCCCCAGTGCCGTCAACGGCACTTTCGACGCTGCTGGTCTGGCCGCCGCCACTGCTGGTCTAGTCGGTAAAGGACGGGTGGCTCCCCTGGCTTATGGTGCGGCGCGCGCCGTTTCCTTCGCTTCGGAAGCGAGCGATTATTTTCATACCAGTGACAGTGGCAAAAAATCGGAACTCGGTGTCAAGATGGCTGAGGATGCGGGCATGGTTGGTGGTAGCGTAGCTGCCACATTGATGTGGAAGAGCACTGTTGGTCGCATCGCTGGTATCGGTGTGATGGGCTTTTCGCTTGCATCGCGCATGATCACCGACTCTGAACAACAGCATTATGTACTTCACGCCACGACCCGCAAAGACGGCGATAGCCGTCCGCCATGGATGTATTAGGCGATAGCCGTCCGCCGTGGATGTATTAGCTATAAGCCGTAAATTGTTTCGATGTCGTTGATTGGCGCATTCACACCGACGCCGCCGCGACCCCCGGATTTTCCGGCGGTACTGAAAATCAAATCGAAAGATACTTCGGCCCGTCTAGTGTGGACTGGGAAAGCCAGGATTGAGCTGCCTTTCATTTCATTCAAAGTCTGAAGCACTGCCATTTTTGTTGCTTCGTTGAATTGATTGTCGAAGGGATTGCCGCTTTTCCAGATGTTGATGTCTACCCCGGTAACGGCCAGGCTGCGATTGGCGTAAACGGTGATATGAGCGGTTGCTTCGGTGGCGACCTGGTTGTTGTAGGATTGCCAGCGCAGATTGGCAGCGGTGCGTACCCGGTCATACCACGGATCCCAGTTTATGCGAGTGGCCTGGCCAAAAGGTTTCAACTGTTTGGCCTCGGCTGTGAGTTCATCGGCCGGGGGAGTCGCTTTGGGACAGATGATATTCATGAAACGGTTGACCGTCTCCATCGGAAAGGCGCAAATTTGATTGTTGTTTGACGGCGGCGGCGGCTGACTGGCAATTGCTTGCTGGTTGACGACTTGTTGTTGAATCACCTGAGCATTGAGTTGCTGCTGGCCGACATATTGCTGGTTAATCTGCTGCTGAGCCGGCGTGTATTGACCGCAGGGAACCACTACGCGGTGGTAGCGCTGAGCCAGCAACTTTTGAATGTCCGCTTCATTGCCGCCGACGATGGTCATGATCGCTGGATTGTCTCGGTTTACTTTTATACCGACGGCATTATGCGCCCTTGCTTGCTCGGCGCTTGTGCCTAGATTAAATGTGGATTGGCCGGTGCCGAGATTAAACCTGGCCTGGCCGGTGCCGAGGCTAAATTTCGACTGGTCGGCGCCGAGGCTGTATCGATGCGCGCCGCCGCTGGACCGGCTACTGTGCGCTGTTCCTGGTAAATGTTGAGCAGTGGCATACAGTTCCGGCTCGGCGGAGGCATATGGGCAAACCAGAATGCCAGTCAGCAAAGCCAGAGCCTGTGCTATTGTACTGAAGTTTCCGAGCCGCTTTAGGACCATCTGGACTGTTTCGAACTCCACTACTTTCACTCTAGTATGTTCCCCAATTTATGTTACTGCGGTGAAGCTAGTGTGGAGGTTGGGCAATAATTTATCTGTCGCTTTGCACACTCTTTGAGAGATTGATAGCACGAGAGCTCATCCAGTTTGGCACCACTAATAGTGGCAGTACTATCGATTTCCTAAAACTCCGGAAAAGCATGATACAGGAGGGCTGGCGCGAGCGCTCTTAGCGCGCCCAAGGCACGCATCTGCTTGTAAAATATCAACCGGATGAAACAAGAATAGCAAGCCCTTAAACGTCACCCTCGGAACTTTGGCTGACTGGAGCGCAGCAGGGAAGGATCTGCTCAACGCTCAGATTAAAGAGCGAGTCTCTTGTTATTAGAACGATATAAGTACTTGCATACTAAGCTGAACCATCTAAAATTAGATATCTCGCATCTGAAGGGCGGGTAATCAAGCGCCCGGGGCGTGGGCCTTCAATCTAAAACATAGGATAGGAATACAGCCGGCATGTTCGACGAGTATAGATTGAACGGCATCTTTGATGAGATGTTTGTCGACAAAAATATTCCCAGGCCCCATTATGAGCCGGTCTTCGGGCAGCTCTCCGGCCTTGAGCATGCTGATTTTCAGCGGCGCAGGCGTATGGCCGACCTGTCCTTTCGCAATCAAGGCATCACCTTTACCGTCTATAACGACGACCACGGTGTCGAGCGTATTTTTCCTTTTGACCTCGTACCCCGCATCGTGCCTGCTTCTGAGTGGGAAACGATCGAACGCGGTCTCGAGCAGCGCATCACGGCGCTCAATATGTTTTGCCATGACGTCTATCACGAGCAGCGCATCTTGCGCGAAGGACGAGTGCCTCCCGAGCTGGTATACAGCGCTCAGATGTTCCGTCGTGAGATGATTCACGTCAATGTCCCTAATGACATTTATATCCATGTTTGCGGTACTGATTTGATCCGCGATCAAAAAGGCAATTATCTGGTGCTCGAAGATAATGCCCGCACGCCGAGTGGAGTCAGCTACGTACTGGAAAATCGGGCCATCATGAAGCGCGTTTTCCCTGGTCTTTTCGAGAGTTATCGCGTCCGCTCGATCGAAGATTATCCCTACAATCTTTTGCAGTCTTTAAAGGAATTGGCTCAGTATCACAGTGACGACCCCACTATTGTTATTTTGACGCCGGGCATTTTCAACTCCGCTTATTTCGAACATAGCTTTTTAGCCCGGCAGATGGGCGTTGAGCTCGTCGAAGGCAAGGATCTGGTCGTTGATAATAACTTCGTCTATATGCGCACTACTGCTGGAATGCGTCGAGTCGACGTAATTTATCGCCGTCTCGATGACGATTTTCTCGATCCGCTCTGCTTCAGATCCGACAGCATTCTCGGTGTGCCCGGCATGATGAATGCCTATCGATGCGGTAACGTCGCTCTGGCAAACGCCGTCGGCACAGGAGTTTGCGATGACAAGGCGATTTATCCCTACGTGCCGGACATGATCAAGTTTTATCTTTCAGAAGAACCGATTTTGAATAATGTGCACACTTACAAGTGTACTGACAAGGATGATTTGAATTTTGTCCTCGAGCATCTCGACGAGCTTGTCGTCAAATCAACCAATGGTTCGGGCGGTTACGGCATGCTCATGGGTATGCAGGCGACACAGCAAGAGCGCGAAGATTTCGCCAGAAAGATCAAGAGTGATCCGCGCAATTTTATCGCTCAGCCGACTGTAGAACTCAGTCAGCATCCCAGTCTTGTTGGTGAAAAATTTGAAGGGCGGCGCATCGATTTGCGACCGTACATTCTCTATGGCAAAAAACTAGTCGTCATGGCCGGCGGTCTGACGCGCGTTGCTCTGGAAAAGGACAGTCTGGTGGTAAACAGCTCGCAGGGCGGCGGCAGCAAAGACACGTGGGTTGTGGAGGATGTGCGATGAGCATCGAAGCCGACCATGTCAATCATGCCGAACCCTCTGATCGCTCCGGAAAATCAGAGCCCGGCGCAAAAGCCGAACATGCCGATATTCAGGCGCAAACTCAAGGGCAGCACGCCGTCCATGAAATTGACGGTGACCATCAGCCGCCGCCCGCTCCCGAGCGCAAAGCCGAGCGTGTTGTACAGAGCAAGCTCGTACAGCAGAGTCCGGCCAGTCGGCCGATGTTGTCGCGTGTCGCCGAGCAGATGTACTGGATGAGTCGCTATGTCGAGCGCGCTGAGCACATCGCTCGTATTGTTTTGATCAATTCCAACATGCTCATCGACCTGGGGGAGCTTGCTCCCGATATGCAAGAGAAGCAGTGGCTGGGTGTTTTGCGCATCCTCCGTCTCGATCAGAGACCGGAAGTGCAGGAGACCCTCCTGGCCGGCAAAGTGGCGGCAGAGAGTCGTTGTCTGGTTGGTTATAACTTCGCTAGTTTTATGGCTCGTGAGAGTAGCAAGAGCATCATTCACTGCGTTACAAAAGCCAGAGAAAACGCTCGCAGTATTCGCGAAAATATTTCAGCTGAAATGTGGGAGACACTGAATACTCTCTACTGGTCTTTGACCGGCGATGATGTCAAATTTCGCTTTGAAGAATATCCCCAGGAGATGTTTCTCTCGGTAATTATGGGCTCCATGCTTTTTCAAGGCGTGGCCGACCAAACGCTTCCCCACGCGCAGAGCTGGCAGTTTATCCAGTTGGCCAAATATCTCGAACGCGCCGATATGATCTGCCGCATTGTCGATACCAATTTTGACATTTTGCAGCGTGCCGACGATCGTTATAGTTCCCTTGAAACGCCTTTACGTAATATCCAGTGGATGGGCATGCTGCGCAGTTGCTGCTCAATCGAAGCCTATCAGCGCAAACATCTCGGGGACCTCGATCCTTTGCGTCTGGCTACCTTCTTACTCCTCGATGCCGAATCGCCGCGCAACGTGCGCTACTCGGTAAATGCCGCTCGCACCGCTATTTCCGGTATCGCCGCCGCCGTGCACCCGCAGCAGATCGATGCCGCCGAGCGCATTCTCGGTCGTCTCAATGCGCACCTTGAATATGCAGAGCCCAAGCAACTTTCCGGCGGCGCTCTCAGTGGTTTCCTGAAAGAAATTCAGGTCAATCTGGCCGACGCTTCCATCGCCATCGAAAACGCTTATTTCTTACACTAAACCGAGACCATGCTTTTATCAATCAAACATACAACTGACCTTTTTTACAACGATTATATAAACGAATCGGTGATGGAGCTGCGCATGGCGCCGCGGCAGGAGCAAAATCAGAGACGGCTCTCCTTCTCGATCGATATTGGACCGGCCACGTCGGTAAAAAGTTATTTCGACTGGTTGGGCAATACCATCCATGCCTTTTCGATCAATGCCATGCACGATCGCATCCAGATTATCGCTACCAGTATCGTAGAAACAGAAGCGCGTCAAAACCGGCTCGAGCTTTTCCCTGATGTCTGGTTGCCCGACGCCAATTTTGATTACACTCTTTGCGATTTTTTGCTCTTCGATGGTGCCATCGTCGACACACCGCTTTTACGTGAGCTCGCCGCCGGCGTACTCTCTCAGGTGAGCAGCCGCAATGCGCCGGTCAAGCTGGGTAATCTTGTCCTGGCTATGCTCAAGATGATCGATGAAAAGTTTGAATATCAAAAAGGTGTGACCGGCGCATCTTCTCCGATCACCGAAATTCTCGAGCACCGCAAGGGAGTTTGTCAGGATTTCACCCATCTTATGATTGGTCTGGCTCGGGCTCTCAATATTCCGGCTCGTTATGTCAGTGGTTATATTCATCCGGACCGGCAGCGCTTGCGGGGCTACACGCAGACTCACGCCTGGGTGGAATTGTTTTTTCCTTCGATCGGCTGGGTCGGTGTCGATCCGACGAATAATTGCGTGGTTGGCGAGAATTTCGTCAAGGTAGCGATTGGCCGTAATTTCCAGGATGTGCCTCCGAACAAGGGCGTCTACAAGGGTAAGAGCGAAGAGCGTATCGATGTCGCGGTCACATCGGAAGAGTTGAAATCAGTGCCGGCCGAGCTGGCCGCCGAGCGTGCCGGTGTTTTGAACGTGCCGATTTACGAGGGCACAAACCAGGGCGGCAAAGAACAGCATCGCGAACAGCAGCAGCAAGAACAACAAGAACAGCAGCAGCAACAGTAGCAAGAACAGCAAAATCAGCAGCACTAACGGCAGCATTCGGGACAGCAAAAATCGCTTTTTTCGTTTCTACTTCGGTTGAACGGTGGCGGTTATTTTTGGTGTGAGTTCTGCGGTTTGCACTTCATCGGCCCAGACTGTGAACTTCTCGAGCGTATGCGGACCAAAAGATGTCGTCAGCGCGCAATCGGCGGCATCGCGACCAACAGCGAGGAGTACCCAGCCGATGCGTCTGATGTTGTGGCGTGAATCGAAAATATGCCATTTATTGCCCAGGTAGACTTGATAGCAGGCACTGTAATCCATGACGGCGCCATCGAAGGGTACGCCGATGTCACCTAAATAACCGGTGGCATAGCGGGTCGGAATGTTCATTGCTCGGCAAAATGTAATGGCCAGATGGGTAAAGTCGCGGCAGACACCTTTGCGATCTTGATAGACGTCATAAGCAGTTTTGGTGGCGCTGGCAAACTGATAACCAAACTGGATATTGTTATAGACCCAGTCGTTGATGGCCTGGACGAGGGACCAGCCCTTGGGCAGTTGGCCAAATATCTGCCAGGCGATTTCGGTTAGACGATCGACTTCGCAATAGCGACTGGGCAGAAGAAATTCGAGTGTATCGGGAGGTAGGTCCTGGATTTCATGCTGGACGGCATCGAAGTCGGCCGGACAGGGCAGGCCGCTATCTTCAATAACCGTATCGCCGTGTACTCGCAGACGTCCGGCCGGAGCGACAAAGCGTACGCAGCGATTGCCGAAACAATCTTTAAACTGATCCATCGGCAGGGGCGGGTCCAGTAGGACAGGGTCCGGATGTTTCAAGTCGGCGAGCCGATCTTCCATCACCTGCAAGAGCACCGTCACTGCTGTGCGGTCCGGTATTTGATAAACAATGTCGTAGCCGATTCGTATTAGCATCGGATTATTTTAGCAGTCTTTACTGCCCGGGCGTTAGGGCAATCCTGAAAGCGTTACCATCGCGCCGCCCAGTTTTGTCAGACGCTACGATCGGTCCTTTGAAATGGGCCACTACCGGTGGTGATTCTATTGTGAAAAGTAGTAGACATTTGCTTTTTTGTCTAACGGGCAGATTGACACAGTTTCAATCGATATTCATGGTCGAATCCGGCGCAGATAATAGAGGTCGAGAAGTTCTCTCCCCAACCTCTATTTCTTTTTTTCTTGTCGGCGATCGGTTTAACGAGCGGTGCGACGCGCGCTTTTTTGGCGGCACGAAATGTGCATGTTCCAGGTGACGCGTGGCACGATCATATTTGGAAAGCGATCCTGGTTGTGGAGGCGGACGGCGCGTTGCAGAATGCGGTGAAACTGACGCACTCCTTCTTCGCTGCCGGTGACGACTAAGTGCGTGACGCGGACTTGAGATGGGGTGGAGTCGATTTTGATATGGACCTGGGCGAAGAGAGCAAAGAAGGGCAGGTCGCGTCTGACGGTCCAGCCTAAAATCTCGTCGTTTGGACCGAGTTTGGCTTCCGGTACTTCGACCCAGCCTTTGCCGGTAAAAGTGTTGTTGTTCATGTGAGATACCGAGGTGAATCTGACATCCGGGCGTGCTTGGTCTCAAACGAAGCAGGCAAATGCTTCAGTGTTGGGTGCTCGGAGCGTAGCTGGGGGCGTCAGGTCAAAAAAGAAAAGTCGTTTATGGCCCTGATTGCAAAGAGATGCAATGTGACCCAGGCCTCATTGCATCTCTTTGATTCACGATGGCGTATCTAGCGTCTTTCGTGTTTGTCGAAGGCACCACCCCTGATACCTTCGACGGTGTCCTGGATAAAGGACGTTCGTTCAATCAGAGCATCTCCTATGTTAGACAAAGACTGGGGCAAATTGCGGTCAGCAATCTGGCATTTCATTGACCACTTTATTATTTTTGCAATCAGTCGTCGCAGTAGCTTCAGGCTCTATGTTTGAGCATCGCCAGCATGTTTTCGGCACGCATTTGCAAGTCGTGCGCTTCCTTATGTTTGTTCATATGGCTGGCGCAGCTCGATATGCGCATCAAGCATTCGGCTACTAGTTTGTGTTCGAGGCCAAACAGCGATTCTCTGATTAGAAGCGCCTTTTCAAAATACTCTTTTG
The DNA here is from genome assembly GCA_018971775.1 of Cyanobacteria bacterium REEB67. Lineage (GTDB taxonomy): Bacteria > Cyanobacteriota > Vampirovibrionia > Obscuribacterales > Obscuribacteraceae > REEB67. The sequence goes on from JAGXAB010000057.1 coordinate 17,986, forward strand.
CTTTTCTGTACTGGCAAGCTTCGTCATGTACCGAGCCGAGTTTAATCAAGGTATCGGCGTAGAGTGAGGCACGGGGCAGATTGCTGTGCTGGTAAAGGTCGACGAGTTCTTCCAGAGCGCCTTTGTATTTTTTCTTTTCGCCCAGTTTATTGTAGACGGTAGTCAACTCGAACAGGCAGGCGGCCAGCAGTGTCGGTTCGCTATTTACTGATCGAGTGCCAGGCTTGGCTTGGATCGCCGCCGCATCTTCATTTGTTTGCTCACGCAAAATTTCATAGGCAGTGGTGAGCGGCTTTTGCGCCTGTGTGTATTTATTTTCGTTGTTCAAACAATTGCCGATGGCGATATGTCGGCGCGCTGTCTCGATATGCCGCTCTCCGTAAAGAGCACTGATTATCTTTAGAGCAGTTTTTAAGTGTGTCTGCGCCTCTTTGTAGCGTTTGAGCTGGATCAGTGCCAGGGCAATCTTACTGGTCAGGCTGACAATTGAGCTGTCGTAGGCGCCACCGTATTGCTGTTTAAGCTTGATCGCTTTTTCGAGAATGGGCACGCCGTCTGCATAGCGCCCCTGTTGGATGACGATTTCGCCGAGATTGGCGTAATTGGTACCGAGATAACTGAAGCAATCCGGCAGGGTTTCGTAGATGGAAATGGCTCGTCGAATGCAAGTCTCGGCTTCTTTAACCTTACCGTTGGCGGTCAGACATTTGGAGAGCCCCCAGAGGCAATCGGCGACGAAACGATCTTTGGGACCGCCCCAATTTTCGGAGATTTCCATAGAGCGGCGGAAAAACTTCTCGGCTTCATCAAAACGGCGCTCGTCCGATAACGTCACGGCCAGGGCCCAGATGATTGACGCGAAACGCTCGGGGTGCGTCGTTGTATGGAAGCGTTCCATGAGACTGAGCGCTTCTCTGTAGCTTGCTTCGGCCTGGGCAAGCTCGCCAAGCCTGTAACGACAGTAAGCCAGCCGGCTGACGCTCTCGAGCAGGCGTACATCACCTTCGCCAAAATCACGTGCCATAGTCGCCGCTTCGGCGTAATCATCAGCCGCTTCGGCATAATTTTCAAACTCGCCGGAAGTTCTGGCGCGCGAAAATACCACCTCGAACCGGCTCTCCAGAGGGCGGGTTTCTAATTCGTCTAAATTTGCGTCGCTTGCAGCCAAAGCTGTCTCCCGAAAAGACCTGTATCTATGATCGCTCTTTAATTTCACTTTCGCCAGTGAAATCTCGCTCTGGAGCTATAAATTTTCATCGACAAATCATCTTTTGCCTGCATAAGTCGATTTTCCGGCTAATGCACTGGAGCTGCCATGGATCACTTTGGGTAAGACCAATTTGCCATTTACGACGCGGGGTCCGTGATCTTTAGCTGGTACAACGGGGGCTGGTTTTACTGAGTGGGAATAAGCGCCCCAGTAGGTACCGTCTACCTGTCCTTTTCTGGTTGTGTTGTGAAGCGCATGACTGCGGTGGATCACGACAATGGCGAAGGAAATGAAGACGAAAATGAAAAAGAATGCCATATCGAGTAGGAACATGGGAATCGGGCCTCTTTGCAACCACAATTAGGTCTAACAGAAGGTCGGTGAAAGGTGCCAGAACTGGCTCTTTTGTCGGCGAGGACAAGGGCGAAGCGATATCGGTTGGCGCGTCAGCGCCTGAAGGCTAAAAGCCTGATGGCAGCCGCCTTCCCTCCAAATGTCACGATTCCAGCCCTGGTGTCTCCCGCGCTAGAGATGACAGGACTTGCGTGGCCCTACGCAGCTATGCACTTAGCGCGGTTAACGCGGGTTTAATAATCGCCTCTTTTTGCTCCTCAGGGAGACTATAATCAGGCCTGAAGTAGCGCAGACTGTCGCGTCGTCCAAAAGACGATGAGGAAAGTCCGGGCACCATAGGGCTGGTTGCTGGGTAACGCCCAGTGCGCGTGAGCGTGAGGATAGTGCCACAGAAATGAAAACCGCCTGCCCTCGGGCAGGTAAGGGTGCAACGGTGCGGTAAGAGCGTCACCAGCAAGGTCGAGAGGCCTTGGCTAGGTAAACCCCGCTGAAGGTGCAAGGCGAAGGTATAAGCTGAGGTCATGGCGGCCCGCCATCTCAGTTTGCTGAAGCCGCTAGAGGATGCAGGTAACTGCATTCGAAGATAGATGATAGTCAAATACAGAACCCGGCTTATACGCTACTTCAATTTCTAAAGACCTAAAAAGAACGGACCTTGGAGTCTGACACCGGTGTCTTTTCGGATTGAACAAAATAGACTGGTCTACTGAGGATAATCAAAAAAAACAGGCGCCGCCTGTGCGGTCCTCCTGTTTTTTGATTATTTCGCAGTGGCGCGAGCGAAAAGGCTTTGGTCCAGTCCTCCTTGCCGAGCGCCGGTCGAGAGTACGTCTCGTTTTGAAATCCAGGTTAGTCAGTCAAAAAATGAAGTCAACAAGAAAGCATCCGTTCGGTCAGCACTCGCGGCGGTGCTTCCACTGCAGGCAATGTTCGAACTGTTGGACCAAGGTGAGCAGACTTTGCGGCGCGGCGGAAACGCGCAACGTCGGAAAGGCTCTGCGCAGGCGCACCATGGCGTCGACGAGCTGGGTATAGCCGTCGAGCATTTCGCTTACCGTCACCACCCCCTTGCCGAAGCCGTTGCGCGCTTCGACCGCTGCTTCCAGACTGAGCAGGAAAAGGCGTTTGTGACCGACCAGTCGCGGGTCGGCAAGGACGCGCACAAGCAAATTCCAGAAGCAGTAGACGGCTACTTCGCCGGCGCCGAGGTCTTCGATCGCCTGGGTGATTTCGGCGGCTTGCAGTTTGCGGTTGATATCCAGATTCATGGTAAACCTCCGTAAATTAGCTAGCTTGGCAAGGCGCTGCTGGTAGGGCAAGTTTGCGGTTATGCCTTCAGCGGCGGGTGGCGATCCACATACCGAGCAGGCCGAGATAGTCGCGCAGACTGCGCTGACAGAGCACCAGGGCCGAAAATGCGGTCAGGCCCCAGAAGATGATCGGGCTGCCCTTGTGCACGCCGAAGACGGCACCGCAAGCCAAGAGAAGTATCGCAAAGCCAGCCAACATCAAGACAGCATGCACACCCATCCAGGTGAGCGGCGACTTGCCGATCCTGCCGTAGAGTTTGCCCATGAGAAGGCGATTGCTGAAGGTGACGAAGGCCAGGTAGAAGGCGAGGGCGATCAGCGGAGCTGACCACCAGGCGGCGGTGATGGCCCCGGTCAGGCTGGCGGCGACGCCGCAGATGATGATCAGGAGGCCCTGGGTGAAAAATTCGTTCTTGGTCATGATCTTTCTTTCGGAAAGCATGTTGTTGGTCGAAAAATGTCGATGAAATCCCTAGCAACGAAAGTTGCATGCGGGAGTGGTGAAGATGGCTCGAGTATTTTGGCTGGCTTGGAGAGTGTCTTTCTAAAAGAGTTGGGGGGATAGGACTTGATTCCAACAAAAATCTAATAGCAGTCACAACCTGAGCCACTGCAACTCTCCTTGCCGGCGGCCAGGGAAATGTCCGTGTTCTGGGGTGTCTATCGGGCCATGGCTCACAGCAAAAGATTGGCGTATTGTTGGCGTTGCGGGCCTTACGAAGCCTGATGGTAAGTGGCGTAATCTCGCTGGCTTGCGCAAGCGCCGATCTGGACCATGACTGATGCTAGCGCGCTATCTCTGGCATTTTGTGGGCAGCCAGATTAAGGCGAGGCCGTCGTCTGCGGTCGGTCTGGTATCAAGAGTGTAGTGCACGGCTCTTCTGGGCATAGACAATTAGAGTCATTGGGATTCTCATTGGGCGATGACGTGGCTGAAAGTAAACCAAAAGCTACCAGAGAGATGAGCTCCAGGTTGTTTACCGGCAAGACGATGCCGTCTACGACCAGACTCTCCGCGCCTGCAGCGCCGAATGGCTCTACGAAAAACTTCGACTTGAAGGGTAGCGAAGCGGGCCTGGTTCGCTCCACCGATGTCTTCAATGACGGAGCCGCTTTTGGCGGCGCTCCCAAGGCCGCTCCGGTCGTCGACTGGGAGGCCATGGCCGAGCAAGCTAGAAATGCCCGCCGTCCGATTAGCTGGCGTGAATTCTTTACCAGTGATGGTCGTTACTTTCACATCAGCAAGCCTGTAATGATTGCTCTGGCCATGGGCCTCATTGGTGGTATCGCTGTCAGTGCCTTCGCTCATTATACCGACCGCATTCCTTATCGCTCCTTCAGCGATAAAGGGGCTGAATTGCTCGATCACAAAGCCGGCCGGCCGGCTGTCGAATATTTCCTCTCGCAATCAAATCGGATCGAGCTCGAGACCTGGAGCGGCTCTCCCTATCACATTGCCGGTCTCGAGGGCCTGGCTCAGGCGTACGCCGATGACAAATGTTATGCCAGTGCCGATGAGACTTTTCAAAAAGTTGTTCATCTCTTAAAGGCGGCCCCTTTCCGCAATGACGTCAGGCTGGCGTCGGCCCTTGAGCACTATGCCGAATTTTTGCAAAGCCGTGACCGCCAGGAGGCCGCCCGCGAGTGCAACAGGGAGGTGCGCACTCTGCAGGCGCACAATACGGGAGCCGTATGGATCTGGTTTTTTGCTATCCTGGCCTTCGCCTTCGAGGGTATCTATATGACCGGCGTGCTGCTGTCCGGTAAGGACAAGCTGGAAAACTGGCATGCCTACGGCGGTTTCGTCATGCTCGGCACCTTTGGTATCGCTGTCGGCATGTTTGTATTGGGGGCGCCAATCGTTGCTTCGATTGTTTGTGCACTCTTTGTCACCTTATTCGCTATGCCGGTGATGCTTGGCGCGGCTTGCGTTCTAGGAAAGAACTACCCGGCTTATCACGTACTTTTGCCGAGCAGTAAGCGAAAATAGTTTTTGATATGGGTGAGCGGCGAGTGCGACTGACGGTCCGGTCTGGCCAAGAGTTCACGACGCAGTTGATCCACTTCTTCTTCCAGCACGGAAAGGCGCACTTTCAGAGCTTCGGAGAACGCTTCGGACCGCTGGCGCTCTTCCTGGAAGTGATGTACCAGCTGCGTTACCATGGCCTGGCTGACCTGCAGGCCGGTGCCGACTTCGCTCGCTATTCCGGCGTCGTCGTCTTCATAATCGCCGCCAAGGGCATAATTGGTGCCAATGGCGTCGATAATTTCGCCCGGATCCGATTCGCGCGGATCCATGCTCACCGGTTGAATTTCTATTGTTTCGGTGCTGAAGTCTAGAATTGTCTCGTCTTTTTCTTCAGCATCTTTTTCTTCAGATTTATTTTCCGGCTCCGAGGCGACCTTGAGCTCCGGTACTACCATCTTGGGCAGCACTGCCTGTGGAGTCACCTCGGGGGAGGCTGCCACTGGCTGACGCCAGTCCGCTGCATAAGCTGCTTTGGGCGGGTTGAAGAGATGATCCATGCCGCGAGTCGAGATGCGCTCTTCGTATTTTGCCAGGGCCTGGGCAAGCAAACGGTCAAACTCGTCGGCGTAAATAAACCAGTTGTCTTTTTTGCTTTCGCCGATGCGGCGCTTCTCACCGAGCAATTCACCAGCGGTCAGCCTGCGGATGAGCTCATCGCGGCTAATCTTGAGTATCGCCGATGCCTTCGCGAGCGGTACCATAGGATGAATTTGAATTGCTGGCTCTTGCATCCTGCGTGGCACCACCGGTGAAACCAAACTGTGCATTCATTATAACTGTTTTTTAAGTTTTGCCAAGAACTCTTTATCAGATTTTGTTAGTGGTGCCTTTTCAAGTAGGTCTGGTCGGTTGTGAAAAGTCTCTTCCAGAGCCCGCTCACGTCGCCAGCGATCGACGGCCTGGTGATCTCCGGAGCGCAGCACCGCCGGTACTACCATGTCTCTGAACTCAGCCGGTTTCGTGTATTGTGGTCCTTCCAGCAAGCCGTCGTTGAACGATTCGTTTGCCAGTGAGACAGTCTTGCCGAGAACGCCTGGGATGAGCCGGCCGATAGCGTCGATCATCGTCAAGGCGGGCAGTTCCCCGCCGGTCAAAACGTAGTCACCAAGCGACACTTCCATGGTCGCCAGGGAGCGAATGCGCTCGTCGAAGCCCTCATAATGTCCGCAAAGAAACGTTATGTCCGTCTGCTGCGTTAATTTCACAGCCAGGCTTTGATTGAAGACCCTACCCTGGGGTGTGGTTAGAATCACCGGTGAGTCTGGTGGCCGGAGAATGCTCTCGACGCAGGCAAACATCGGTTCGGGTTTGAGCACCATGCCGGCCCCGCCTCCGTAGGGCGTATCGTCTACCTTTCGATATTTGTCCAGGGCAAAATCGCGTGGGCTGTATGTTTTTACTTTCAGCTTACCGGCCTTGATGCCGCGGCCGATGATACTGGTGCGGCAATACTGGTCGATTTCTTCGGGGAACAAGGTGACGACGTGGAAAGTCAGTACCGCTCCTTGCGGCTGACCGTCAGCGTGCTCCGTTTGCGCAAAGGGCGGCTGATTGGGCGGTTCATTAGTCATGCCGACATTCTCGCACATGTTTATACACGCTTTCGCTAATACCCTTTGGTCGATGACGGGGAAGGAGCTTTGGCAGACAATGAAAACAGCACCGGCAAGTGCTTCGCAGACAAATGAGGTTTGGCTAAATGATTAGAAACGATATCAATGGTTTGGCTAAAGGCGCTTTGAGCAAGGCTCAGACTCGCAAATTCGTAGAAACGCATCCCGCCTCCCAGAACGGCTTGCCTCGTAACATCGACAGAACGATGTTTGGTCACGGCGAAGCCAGTACGCTCGATGATAAAACCCAGGGTAAGGTCAATTCTCACCGCGCTCTTTCCGAACAATTCCTGAGCGGCTATGGTGTCGAACGTTCGGCGCGGGTAATGGACTGGATGGAAAATCTCAAAGCGGAGTCAGAGCGTTTCTTGTTTTCTCGGCGCGACGATCTGCTCGAGGACGAGCTGAAAGCAACGATGTATCGCACGGCTATCTCGTATCTCGTCGACAGAATGTTTCAAGACTTACGTTGGTTTGCGCATGAATATAACAAAGTGGCCCACGGCACACCCTTGCAGATTTCCTCGTCCATCCTCGGTGAAGTAACCGAAGTGGTGCGGATGAACAGCAAGCGCGAGGCAGAAGAAACGTCGACCTTTTTCCGGGCTCGGCTGAGTAATCGTCGTCACAGCCTCATCGTGCGCGGCGGCGGCAACAAGATCGAATTTTATATCGTGCCGGTGGCTCAGGCTCTCGCCGGCAGCGTTATGGAGACAGGTTACCTGTCTTTTGCCACTGTCCTAGTCAAGATCAATGAAGCCGGTTTGAACTGGCGTTTGCTCGATTCTAATTACGAGCCCGGCTCGATCGATGAGCTGTGCATGTGGATGTTCAGCGAATTTGTCGATACGACAAGACGCGAGCTCGAAGACTGAAAGACTTAAGGCGCTAATTCGCTTGCTTGGCCGGGCTCTTGTACTTTTTGTGCTGGACGAATAATTCGGCGATTGGCATGACGACCACGGGTGAGTGGCTCGCTCTGGCAATCTGGCCGGGGCTCATGACAAGCGGTCCGCCCGGCGGCATAAATCCGAGCATTTGACTTCCGGATTTGTGACAATCATTCTCGTTAACGACATCTGTTTGATTTTCTTGCACGTTCTGGCGCCTCTCGGGCTTGGGGTAATCAGACTTGGGTGATTCAATGAGTAATAAGCGATTAAAGCGACGTTTCAGTCTGTTAATGTTTGACATTCATTCTCAATTACTTTCTACCACCTTAACGCAAAATATCACGCCTTTCAAGCTCAATTAATCAATAAGCAAAAGTCCTTTCGCTAGGTGTGCTAAATCCAAAGCAAAAGAAGGTGACAAAAGCTGCTGACTACAGGAGGTTGTCAGGCTGAGCGCCGCTTGCGTCAGCTGCGAAGTAGGTAGAAACTTTCTCTTGGAAAGCCTCTCTAATCCTCGGCTGCTCAGCATCTCTTGGCCGAGCCGGAAATTTACCGTTGTCAGGTGCTCGGTCTTGGTTTAGAGCGTGTGATTATCCTTGCGAAATTTATATCCAGTCGATGCTGCTTCTAATAAGGGCCCTGTGATAGGTCTTTGATCCTAATTCCCCTTTTCGAATATCCAAGAGAAACTATCACCGCGCTCAGACACCAGTCAGCATCAGCACTACCTCCATCGCCTGGGCTCCTCGCATAGCCTGGGGATTGGCCTTATCTCGTCATTCCTGTATAACCGCCCTGGGAAACCTCCGCAGACCCGCTTGCAGCGTTGTGCTCATGCGCCCGGATGTCTCGCCCATCGCAACACGTCTTGACCCTCTCTCTCGGAGCCTGCCTTTCCACGGTCGGTTTCGACTCGGTCTGAGCGCGTGCCTTTGGACCAAATGGAGAAATAACATGTCCAAAAATAATCTCTCACAGACTTCTACTCAACTAGCCAATGACGGTCCGGACGGCACGCAAAAGAAAACTATCAACCTGGTTTTCGGCAGCGGAGGTTCGAAAGCAATTCTCGCCGGAGTCGGAGCCATACTCGCCATCAAGCAGGCAGACTTGAACATCGCCACCATTGGCGGTGTAAGCGGTGGCTCTATTCCGGCTTATCTTCTCGCCAGTGATATGGCGATTCGCCCGATGGTCAATCAGGTTTTGACTGTTGATTTCATGTCGATGGTCAAGCCCAAGACGGGACTGTTCCGCCGTCTTCTGGCCCTGCTCTACAAAAATCAGCACGAAAAGAAACGCACTCGCGAAGGTGTCTACACCTGGTATGACATGAAGGCGCATTTCGACATGCTCTCCAACGACCAGTGGCCTGTCAATCTCTACATTCTCGCCTGCTGCGACCATGGACAGATAGTTTTCGACAAAGCCGGTGTGACCAAATACCGCGATCTCGGCGGCAAAGAAATCCTCGATGATGAGGAGGAGTCGGTCGGCCTGGCAATCAGCGCTTCCTGTGCGGTCCCGGGCTTGATCGACCTGGTGCCCTACAACGGCGAATGGCTCTTCGACGGCGCCCTCGGTAACGACGGCGTTTGCCCGACTTCACCCGTGACCCGCCATTATGGCCATCCGCAATCGACCGTGGTCGCCTTCGACGTTGGCGAAGACGCCATCAAGAGCGCCCGCTGGTTCCGCCTGTGGTGGCAGCTCTCCTGCGGTTCGGGCGATGACACTTGCGGTCCTTTTGCCGGTACTCACCCGGACGAAAATCAGGGCCGGATCGTGATCAACCCGCCGCCTATTCGCGGTTACCACGCTCTGAAGTTTAACCTCAATCGCAACCAGAAGTGGATAGCGATCATCACCGGCTTCCTGGCCACCGTTGACCGACTCGGCAAGGCCGGCTTGATCGATGTTCGACAGCAGATCAAGCTCTATGAACAGTACGAGGCCTGCGGCAAGTTGCTTAAGAGCCGATTGACCGGCCTCAAGTTCACTCGCGCCGCCGAGCACATTTTCTTCGGTGAGCCGCTCATGTTTGGCAAGAAAAAGAAATAAAACAGACCCAAAGGCGAAATCGAAAATGAACTCAATCGGCCGGTCTCTTCTCCGGGGCCTGCTGCAGCCCTTCTTCCGTCCTTATGTGAGCATGCCGGGTGCTTCTTTTGCAGGGCGTCCGACTGCTTTTGGCGAAGACGAGAAGAAATTGCAGAGCGCCCTGTCCGGCCACGTGCGTGCACTGGCCCAAGACATCGGCGTCCGTCATGATACCGTGGACGGCTCTCTCGCTGCCGCCGTCGGCTATATCTCTCAGAGCTTCCGGGCAATCGGTTTCGTGCCGCGCCTGGAGGCTTTTACCTTCCGTGCCATGACCATGCACAATGTCGAGGCGATTATACCCGGGCGCGATCCGCGCGCTCCCTGGATCGTCTTCGGCGCCCACTACGACACTGTCAAACAGACTCGCGGTGCCGATGATAACGCCTCCGGCGTGGCTGCCTTGCTCGAGCTGGCCAGGCTGCTGAAAGACAGCCGACCGGAGCGTACAATTTGCTTTGTGGCCTATGCCAACGAAGAACACAATGGCGGTGCCTTCGAAAATATGGGCAGTTTTGCTCATGCGCGCGGTTTGAGGGCGGTTGGTGTCAAGGTGAAGGCGATGCTTGCCCTGGAGATGCTCGGTTATTTCGACCCGGCTGAGGGCAGTCAAAAGTATCCTTTCCCTTTCAATCTCTTCTATCCAACCCGCGGCGATTTCATTGGTTTCGTCGGCAATACGCACTCGGCCTCTCTGGTGCGTTTTGTTGTGCGCCAATTTCGCAGCTGCGCGCAAATTGGCAGTGAGGGAGTGGCCGCTCCGGAGCGCTTTGCCGACATTGCGCGCTCAGACCACTGGTCGTACTGGCAGCATGGTTGGCCGGCTTTGATGGTCACCGACACCTCCAACTTTCGCAATCCCAATCTCCATACGTCAGGTGATACGCCCGAGAGCCTCGACTATCAGTCGATGACGCGGGTCGTTCTCGCTCTTTCTAGAGTGGCTCGGGACCTTGACTCGACGCAGGGCGCCGGGTTTGACTTTGTTTAAAAGAAGGGGGAGCAAGCTGCTCCTCCTTCTTCTTCTTTTTTTTGCCCGGATTTTCTTCTAAAATTGATTACTGTAAGCCGTAGTTGAAAACTCGTCCGTCTGTTTGGTGTCGGGCGACGCATGAAAAAGCGCCGGCTCTTGGGCCGACGCTTTTTCATGCGTGACATCAGGGATTGATATCAGTTCAGGTGCAAATTTAGTAAGAGAGAGAAAGGGCGGCGGCGAAAATCACATGGCAAAGGCAATGACTTGAGCCGCTATACCCAGCACCGGCACTGGTTTGAGAGCGGCGCAGATGATTTTGACGATGGCGTTGACAAGCAATTTGTTGATCAGTCTTCTGAACATTTTGGGATCCTGCCTTCACTTTTTCTGGGTTGCTTACATCGCTATCTTTGCAGTCGCCGTACTAAGGAGAGGTTAAATACCCGGCCTTAACCGTTCTGACCTTAAGCCCTCAAAATGGTTGACCTCGACTACTGGCTTTTGCTTGCTAGCTAAATTGCAAAGCAAACGGGCGATGCCTGATCGGCACCGCCCGCAATACTGTGTTCTGTTATGCTGCCTGATTTTGTCGGTTCAGTCGCCGGAATTGTCTCCGCCGATATACATCGGCAGCATTTGCTCCCAGTCTGGCCAGTCGTGACGATTGCCGTCCCAGACGCGGAAGGCGTGCCAGATGCCTTTGTCCCAGAGCAGTTGGTTGAGCCACTGGTTGTTGCCGAAGAGAGGATCTTCTTTACCGATGGCGATGATAATGTCGAGCTTGCGAATCTTTTCCAGATGATTATGATCGTGCAGGCGAGCCAGATATTCGCAGGGGCTGCCATTGGCGATCCAGTCATTCATGGCGCCATGTGTCCAGTCGCGTACATCATAGATGCCGCTCATGCCGAGGACGCGGTTGAAATGTTCGGGATAATGCAGGGCGATGCTCACTGAATGATAGGCGCCGAAACTGGCTCCGGTTGCGATTACGAAATCGTTGTCGTTTTTCGATCTGGTAAAAGGCAATACTTCATTGATGATGTATTCCTGGTACTGCATGTGGCGGCGCGCTTTGTCTTCCGGGCTGATATTTCCGTTGAACCAGCTCTCGCGGTCGACGCCGTCGACGCAGTACATTTGAATCCAGCCATTGTCGATGTGATGCTGCAAGACCTCATGCATCTTGCGATTTTCCCAGTCATAAAACCTGCCCTGGGAGGTGGGGAATACTATCACCCGAGCGCCGGCATGACCGAAAACTAAAAGCTCCATTTCTCGGTCAAGGACCGGACTGTGCCACTTGTGATACTCTCTCTGCACTTGATTATTGCCTTTGATTGCCTGTTTTAGGCCGAAATTGTAACATGCGCATTTTTCAAAGGTATCTTGAACAGGCCTTTTTGCAAGCATCATGGCAACCGATAAGGCCGTCTCACGACAATAGCAGACGATCTGGATATACTATGAAATCCACATTCCAGGAAGAAATGCCGAGCTAATGATTTCAGTTTTCCTCTCGCCCAACTTTCCGCCCAATTATGTTAATTTCGCCACCCAGCTTCGTGCTGAAGGAGCCATAGTCCTCGGTCTCGGTGATGATCCTTTCGAGGATCTCAGCCATGAATTGCGCGTCGGTCTGACCGAATATTATCGGGTCGCCAATATGCACAATTACGATGAACTGCTTCGTGCTCTTGGCTATTTCACACATCGTTACGGAAAAATCGGCCACCTCGATTCGCATAATGAATACTGGTTGGAAACCGAGGCCAGGCTGCGCACTGATTTCAATATTCCCGGCATCAAGATGGATACGATTTATAAGATCAAGCGCAAGTCCGAGATGAAGGAAGTCTTCCGTCTGGCCGGATTGAATCCGGCTCGAGGACGAGTTTGTCGCGACGAAAAGGATTTGCGCGATTTTATCAGCGATGTTGGCTATCCAATCTGCGCCAAGCCTGACATCGGTGTCGGTGCCGCCAAGACATTCAAAATGTCCAGTGATGATGAAATTGCCAATTATCTACAAGAAAAATTGTCCGAAAATTATATTGTCGAAGAATTTATCGATGGTCAAATAGTCTCCTTCGACGGTCTTGTCGATGGCGCCGGTGTGCCGCTTTTTACCTCTTCCCTGCGCTATAGCAAAGGAGTGATGGAAGCGGTCAACGATGATTCCGATATTTATTACTATACCGTTCGGAAAATCGAACCGGCGGTGGTGGCGGCTGGTCTTGCCACCGTTAAGGCCTTCGATGTGCGCGGTCGTTTCTTCCATTTCGAATTTTTCCTCAAGAGTGATGGACGTGTCGTACCTCTCGAGGTAAACATGCGTCCCCCAGGCGGGCTTACTTTGAATATGTTCAATTACATGTTCGATTTTGATTGCTATAAAATCTGGGCCCAGATGGTCGTTAACGGTGTTTCCGAAAAACATGTCGAACGTCCCTATTTCGCCATGTATGCCGGTCGTAAAGATCACATCCCTTACAAGCTCACCCACGATCAGGTTCTGGCTAAATACGGCGATTTGATCTGCCACCATGAGCGACTGAGCTCGGTCTTTGCTCTGGCAATCGGCAATTATGGCTACGTCATGAGACACAGCAAGCTCGAGCCTCTGATCGCCGCCGCAGAAGCGATTCAAGAGAGACCGTAGCGTCCTCTTCGGTGGACTGGTCCCCATGATGAGCGGCCCGTGTGTTTTCGGGAAATTTATATTATAAGTAGTAGTATAATTATCTCAAAAAAGAAGAGCCACCGGATATGGTGACCCCTCTTTTCCCATTGATAGATTTTGTCTTCTCGCTCAGCGTTGCTCGGGCGAGCCGGTCGGATCGGAGAAGCGCAGCCTGGTGCCGCCATTCGTCAGATCTTTGATCGACTCGACTTTGAGGCCCTTTTTCGTATTGGTGTTGACGATGTACCAGAACACCGTATCAGGTGCGCCGTTGACGTCGATCTCCACCGCTTCACCGGGGGCCCGTGCGGCTAGAATTGCATTGACTTTGACCAGCCACTTGTCCTGGATGGTTCGAGCGCGAACGCGTTTGTCGCGGCTTTCGCTAATCTTGGCCATGACGAAAAAGCCGACTAGCGGCAGTAGCCAGGAGCCGCCCTGCCGATTGACCAGGATTGAAATGTAGGCGGCGATGCCGACGAGAATCAGTCCGGCAAAAAACGTGATCGTGCCGTGCTCTTTAGCAAAAGTCGACTTGCGACCGAAAAGGTCGCAGCCGATTGCCAGAATGAAGCCACCGGCGATGGTGGCCAGTATGGTAAAGGCGTTTGGGTCCATAACATCTTCCTCGAAGAGGAGCTCGGGGCCACTTTCTGAAAGCGGCTTCGAGCTCGAATTGATGGCAGGTTAGAATGCCGGCAGGGCCGCCAGTTTGGTCCTGACACGAGCGCGCTCTTCGGCTTGCGACTTATCGTTGAGCAGGGCGAGATAGCCTTTGTAGTAATCGCGCAGGACCGGATGACCCTTGAGCTTCAGCTCCATGATCAGCAGCCCATGCCGATATTCGTCCACGGCTTCCTGATAGCGGCCGAGCTTGGCGAGCAAGCTGCCGATTTTCTGGTAGTCGACGGCGAGGCAAAAGGCGTCGGCATCGTTCTGCCGGTCGGCGGCAAGTTGCTGGCGCCATTGAGCCAGATCGTGCTCATTTAACTCCTGCACCCGCTTTTTGGCCAGGCCCAGAGAGAGACCAACTGCGGCAATCATGGCCAGGACGAGGCCCAGTGGGGCGGTCGCTTTCAGGCCCTCGATAAATGTTGTCATTGAACAATCCTCGCTTTTTTGTTGCTGTTTGCGTTTGCAGTGATGAGACAGCGCATGGCTCTGCCGTGACCGGCAGTGGTGGCCGCGCGCCGTCTCTTAGCGGAGATCGCAGATGATGCGAATTTTCAGTCAGCCTTGGCCTGGTCGAGCAAGTCCTGGATGGCGACGCGCACGGCCTCGATGGCCAGGCGCGGATCGGCCGGCAGGGTGCGTACGTCGATCGGCTTGCCGATCACGCAAGTGGCACCATAAGTGGTGAAGACGCGCGGCTTTTTGGTCTTGCTGCCATCTTCGTTTTTGATCAGCTCGTAGTCGCGCCAGCGGCGGAAAGCCTTCAGGCCAACGCCGTGCAGGATCTTGACGAGCAATGTGGCATTTTTGCGGTCGCGCTTGTAGTCGATAGCCATGGGCAGGACATAGAGCGGCTCTTCCGGGGCGATGGCACCGAGCGTGGCCTGCAGGATGCGGGTGGCGCCGGTGCGGAAATCCTTCGGCCGCAGCTCGTTGTCGAAAACCAGCATGCCTTGCGGGAAGAGCAGCATGCGGGCGCCGTGGCTGTGGCTGAGGATATTCTTGCCGGTGGCGATGACGGTATTGGCGGCGCCATCCTGGGCTTTGCCGCCCTCGACCTGGACGCCGACCGTGCCGATCCAGGCGGCGAGAGTGCCGCGCAGCACACCTTTCACCTCGGCCGCTTTGGCTACCTGGCGGTAGGAGAAGGGGATCGCTTCACCGACTACGGCAAAGTCCATGGCAAACTGGTGATTGGGCAGGATCAGGCCGCGGCCGTCAAACCTGGCGTTTTCGCGACCGATCACCTTGACTGGTCCGACGAAGAGGAAGGTGAAGATATGGCAGGTGCGCTTGTAGAACCAGCGCGCAAATTTGGTGGACGGGGGCGGCATGTAGCCGGTCTCTTGCAGGCGTTTGCCCTGGTAGATCCAGAAGCCGATACGGCATCCGGCAAAGATGACCAGGATTGCAGCGAGGCAGCCTGAGGCGTATTCGAGCGTTTGCAGATTAAACATGGTGGTCCCTTTGCAAAGGTTAGACTGAGATGAGGCTTAGCTGACCAGTACCTTTACCGCTTGCGGCAGAGTGCTGATTTGCATGGACTGGGTGAGTCGACCGGGATCGCCGTCGATGTTGGGACAGACCGGCCGATCCGTGTTGATGCGCAGGACTTTCGTACGGGCGCGCAGGTAGTGCGGCGAAAGATCCGGGCGGCCGAGCAGGAAGCGCGATGAAAGTTGCAGCAGGCTGAAAAAGCCGGTCGCTTTCAGAGCGACCAGATCGAGCAGGCCATCGCTGGCATTGCAGCCGCGGCTGAGAGTGGCCATGGCCGGTGGCACAGCATTGATGGCAAAAACAAGAGAAGCCCTGGTCGTCACGGGCGGATTTTCCTGGTCGATACCTCCCTTCTCGCCGGATGCGGTTTGGAAGGTGTAGGTGACCGGGTCGGGATTGAAGGCGGCGGCCAGCATGCGCACCACATAGGTGAGCTTGCCGAAACGACGTTTCATCTCGACGCTGGCACCGGAGATGGCATCGGACATTTTGCCCAGACCGAGCGCCACCAGGTAGAGCTGCTCATGTGGCAGGCCCTCGAGGTCGGTGTAGGTGAGGCGCATCATGTCGATCGGCTGTGGTTGGCCGGAGGCGATCAAGTCGACGAGACGAGGCACGTCCGGCCGGGCGTAGAAGGCGCGGGCGAAAAGGTTACCCGTGCCGGCGGGCATCACCGCCAGGGGGACGCCGGAGCCGATCAGCCCCTCCGCCGCCTGGCAGACAGTGCCATCGCCACCACAGGCGATGACTAGATCGACCCCGGTCCGGCCGGCTTCGGCGGCGAGATCGCGCGCCGAACAGGGAGCCGGTGTGGTCGTGTACCTAACGAGGGCAAGTCCGCGGGCGGTGAGGGCCGCTTCGAGCTGCTCGATCAGAGCGCCTCTGGCCGAACCACCCTTGGGATTGAAGATGACTGCGATGCGTTTTGAAGCAAATTGCACGAGTGCTCCCGTCGAGTCTCGCGGAGGAGACGGTTAGGGTTGATCGGACCGGCGCTCTACTTCTTCGAGCCGGAGGACTTGTTGTCTTTGGCTTTTTGATCTTCGTCGGCGCTCGTCTTGAAAGCGGCGATCATCACCTCGATGCGCGGATCGACAGTCGTGCTGTCTTTGATCGTCACGGTCCAGTTGTCGCCCATCCAGTTCCAGGCATTGCGATGGATGGTGGCGATCAGGTGACCATCGTTGGCAGTCAGGTCAAAGGTGGTCGACCAGAACTCGGACTTTTGCGAGGTCGCCACCTGGTTGCCGTTCGCATCGAGGATACGGTAGGTCGTCCAGGTCTTGAACAGGGAGGTGAAAAGCTCTTCCTTGATCGTGCCCAGGCGTTTGCCGGAGCCATCGACGACATCGATTTGCGTACCCCAGGAGAGCACGGCTACCGAAGCGGTAGCGGCGCGGGCACCGGTATTGTCGTCGTAGTTGAAGCTCTTCGTGAAGGAGATGAGCTTCTGGCTGACAGTGCCGTAGTTGACGCCGTCGCCGCTGACATCGAAGGTCTCGCCCCACTTGAAGAAGACGCGTTGCTTGACGTCGAAGCTGGCGGGCAGGCTGCGGGCCGGACCGCTGTCGGTGCTGTCGCCGCAGCCGTGCAGGCAGAGCAGGGCCATCAAGGCAAAGAAGCCGAGGATGGCGATGGTGATAAAGCGTTTCGATTTCATAGTCTGGTTCTTTCTGGAAAGAGGGTGAAAGTCTCAGTCGGTCGGCTCGTCCGGGGTGTCGGTCGCGTTGGCGTTGGGCGCGACCGATTTGACTTTGATCCAGGGTGTCTGGTCCTGTGTCTTCATGAAAGCGTACATACGCTGCCAATCGGCAAGGAAGAGAGCAGCCCGCTTCGGTGACTTGATGATGTTGATGTCGTTGGCCTGGGTATTGGCCGACTTGGAGTAGTTCCAGCTGCCGTCTTCCACCCAGAGGCCATCACGGATCGTCACCTTCAGATGCATGATGTTGTGCTTCTGCTCGGAAGTACCGACCACCACTTCGATGCCGGCAGCGCGCAGACGGTTGATCAGCGCTTGTTCTTTCGGGCCGGAGCGTGAGACTGTCTGCGATTTGTCGAGCAGGAAGATGATGTCGTTGACACCACGTTGCTTGAGCTCGATTGCTTTATCGACGACGCGCGGATCGCTCAGGTTGTAGACGGCGACGCGTAATGACTGCCTGGTGCCGTCCATAAATTTGAGGTAAGTGTCGATGCCGCTTTGATAGGGCATGAAGCTCGTCTCGATGTTGTCCTGAGGGTCGATGGCGCGCGGCAGCTGGTAGCCGTAATAAGTGCCGCCGCCGAAGACGCCCCCGAGCAATAGTAGGACCGCGAGGGCCCTGAAGGCAAAGAGCTTGAATTTGGACATTGACGTGCTTTTCTCCTGGTTAAGAGTTCAATCAGCTGGCCGGGTCGTCAATCAAGCGGATCGACAGCACATCCAGGTTGTGAACATTTCTCGAGAGAAGACTGTTTAGCTCGTCGCGGCGCATCTTGCAGGTGATGCGCACCGAGACGACGTTGTTGTTCTCGCGAGTCAGCTGGTCGATATGTGAGCGAGCCGGGAAGAGCGCGCGCACTGTTTCAAACTTGTCCATGGGACAACTAACGGAGAGTATGTGCTCGCCGGTATCATCCGGGGGATCGGTGTAATAGCTGATGTGCACGGCAGTGACGATGAGCAGAGTGCAGGTGATCGCCATGAGGATGTAGCCGAAGCCGCAGCAGATACCGATCGGTGTGGTGGCGGCGTTTTCACAGAGTTTTTGCACAGCTGTTTGGGTCAATCGTCACCGCTTTGAGGGCTGCAATAGACGAGCCTGCCAGATCTCAGGCATAGCCTCTAGCGCGCGCTCGTCGTGAAAGATTGGAAGGGAGTGCTTCTGTCTTGAAATAGCCTATAAAGAAAGATGAGGTATAAGGTCTTGATACTCAGTCTTGTTGACATCCAATATCTATGTCTTTGAGTATCTACTAGAAAAAAGTAATCAAGTGGCAGGGGTTTCTTCTCTGGCGGGCCCTCTTTTGGCGCTCATTGACTGCTGCTCATCTGCTTTTATGAGTGCTTCTTAGGCTCGCATAGCTCGCACGAAAACCAGGAGGTCTCGTCAGGATGATGATGTCAAGTGGTAATGCGGATCACGGCGTTAGGCGCTAAATCCACTCCTGTCGGAGCTGAACGGCGAACCGATATCGGAATACCGCGCCCTCGAAAAATGTTAGTGGTAATCGCTTTTTACTCAGCGATAAGGGCGCAGAATGACCGTCACCGCCGGTGATATCACTGTTGCGAAACACTCAAGCTATTGCCGAATCAAAAAAAAAAAGGACCGCCCGGGGCGGTCCTTTTAAAGTGGGTTGGATGACGATTACTCTACCTAATCCATTGATCGATTAATCGTTTGTGTGTGTTCGGACTGTCTTATTCAGACTCGAGACGGTAGAAAAAATAGATTGGGTTCCAGCCAAAGCCAGAACCCAAGCCTATTTAATAATTACCGTTTTTTGCCACCTTTTTTGACGGCTTTTTTAGCTGGCTTAGCGGCAGCTTTTTTGGCTGGTTTGGCAGCAGCTTTTTTAGCTGGCTTAACAGCGGCTTTCGGTTTGGCGAGAACGAGGGTAGGTTGCTTAGCGCGACCATTTACGATGTCCTTCAGTTCTTTACCAGCGCGGAAAGCGGGAACGCGTGCAGCCGCAATTTTGAGCGGAGCAAGGGTTCTGGGGTTACGGCCCGTGCGGGCTTTGCGCATACGACGCTCAAAAGTACCAAAGCCTACGAGAGTGACTTTGTCACCTTTGGCGAGAGCGCCGGTAACGGTGTGAATAAAAGCTGAGAGTGTACGAGTCACTTCAGACTTGGCTTGGCCTGTCGCTTTGGCCACATTTTCGACGAGCTCAGCTCGGTTCATTCTGTTTTCTCCTTGTTGGAAATGCTCATCCCAACCCACAAGCAGGGATGATAACACCATGCAATCCATTAGACAATAGATTCTGCCTGGAATTTTTGAACTTTTTTTTCTGCATGCTACGTGAAATATCGATGGTCTCGATGTTCTAGAAGTGGCTTGAATGGCCATCTCGCGGGAAATTGCATGCCCTGTGGAATCACGATGAGGCGAAAAAAATTGTTTGATGAAACTAGCAGGACATCAATTTTGTAAGACCGTAAGCCATCTGCGACTATAATTGAGACGCGTCGGAAGTAGGATGGTTACTTCATTTTTCCAACTAACAAATTGGTTGGGGATACGCGCTAGATATATTTTCTACAGGTGATTATCATGACAACTGCGTCAAAAGCAGCCCGGCAAGCCATTTATAAGAGCGGCGCCCTGGCGGCGATCACGTTATCGATTATCGTCGGGATGAATTTCGATGCGAAAAATGTGCGCGCCAATGAAGCGGTAAACCCTGTCGCCAAAACTGCGACGACCACCGCAAAGCCTGATGCAGTAAGCGATACATCCAAGAGCACGGGGTCGATCGTGGCTCGCTATCACGATGGTTGGCAGATGTTTTTGCAGAACCCCTGTCGGACCAGCAACGCTAACCTTGATCCCTCGGTGGCTTCTAAAGGCAAGGTGAAGTGGACGTTTCCAGCGGAAGGACCAATCGATTCGTCGCCGGCAATATATAAAGGAGTGATATACGTCGGCTCGGATGACAAAAATGTCTATGCCATAGATGAAGTGAGTGGTCGCCAGATCTGGCGCTCCGGGCTCGGTGACAAGGTGCGCTCTTCCCCCGCTATCGCCGACGGTGTCGTCGTGATCGGATGCGAGGACAAAAAGATTTATGGCATCGATGCAAAAACGGGCAAGCAACTCTGGAATTACGAAACCGCTGACAGAGTCTCGTCTTCGGCTGCCATCTATGAAG
This sequence comes from Cyanobacteria bacterium REEB67, assembly GCA_018971775.1. Taxonomy (GTDB): domain Bacteria; phylum Cyanobacteriota; class Vampirovibrionia; order Obscuribacterales; family Obscuribacteraceae; genus REEB67. Next base: position 38,186 of record JAGXAB010000057.1, read on the forward strand.
GCGTTGCCTATATCGGCAGCTGGGATGGCGCTATGTATGCGCTGGACGTCAAGACCGGTGCGCTGAAATGGCGCTACGCTGTGCCTAGCAACGATCCCAAAGAAGTGGTTCGGATCACGGCGTCACCATGCGTGGGGCACAATCAGATCATTTTTGCTTGCCATAATGGCAATCTATATAGTCTATCGATCAAGGACGGTACTCAACTCTGGCAATTCCGTACCGGCGGCAAAATTTATTCTTCGCCGATGTTAATTGACAATACTGTTTATTTCGGAAGTTGGGACCATGCTTTCTATGCAGTCGATGTCACCACCGGCAAGCAGCGCTGGAAAGTAGGCGCACCGCAGTCTTTCAGTATTGCTGCGGCCAGTACCGGCGGCAAAATATTTGTCGGCAACGATGACCTTAAGATGTATTGTCTCGATGCTGCCAGCGGACGCATCCTCTGGAAGACCCAGCTCAACTCGCCTGTGCCTTTGCTTTCATCCTCACCGGCTGTTTCAGGCAACATGCTCTATTGTGGAAGCTGCGATACAAACGTCTACGCTATTGATACCCGCAATGGTGCGGTCAAATGGAAATTGAAAACCCAGCGGGCAATCATCAGCTCCCCGGCCATATTTAGTGGCGGTGTCTGCATCGGTAGCCAGGACGGCAATCTCTATTGCATCGATTAAGAGCGCATGAAACCCTCTAGGGTTCCAGGCTCGGTGGCGGCGTGCCCTTTTTCTTTTTCGGATCTTCTTTTTCCTCGGGCAGATCGTTCGACTGACTGTCTACCAATTTGGTGTCGATCTTCGGCAGCTTTTTCATGTTGGCGGCAATAGACATCTGCGCCATATAAGAGTGCATCTGCTTCACGTACTTGGGCACTTCTTTTATAAATTGATAGGGCTCGACATAGTCGCCTGTCGCTTCTTGAATGACGGTGTAGTGCACGTGCACTCCCGTGGACCGCCCGGTCGACCCGGCATAGCCGATCACCCGCCCGCGCTCGACACGCATGCCGGGGACGACCGACCAGGCGTTCAAATGGCCGACGATCGTGCGCACGTTCGGATAAGGATGATAGACCTCGACGGCATTGCCGAGGTTGCCGCGCCAGCCGACTCGAGTCACTATCCCGTCCAGCAGGCAATAAACTTTGTCGTTCAAATTGGCGCCAAGATCGACACCATTGTGAAAGTCACCGTGGCCGGTGACCGGGTGGACGCGAAATCCGCCCCTGGACGTGACGATGCCAAGACCGACTGGAGTGTAGGTGACATCGTCCTTCATCGGTGAATGCAAAACCGTCGGTACGAAATAGCCCTTGAAATTGTAAGCCTCTGCTCTCGAAATGGGCGCGCCCTGTGGCAGCGAGAGGCCACCGAAAAAGCCTGCCAGAAGCAAGCAAGCGCTGGTAATTATTGTGCCCGGCAGACGCAATGGCGATACTCCTTCCCAGATCACTCAGTCACGGGCGGCAAGAGCTCGTCGAGCAATTTATTGATTACCTGAGGATTGGCCTTGCCCTTAGTCGCTTTCATTGTTTCACCGAGGAAAAACTGTCTCAGTTTTATTTTGCCCGATTTGTATTCATTTAGCTGGTTAGGATTGGCTTCGAGTACAGACTGGACAATCTGGCCAATCGCGCCTTCGTCCGAAACTTGAGCCAGGCCTTTACTTTCAATGATTGCTGCCACCTCGCCTCCAGTGGCGAGCAGTTCGACCAGGAGTTCCTTTGCCTTGGTCGAGCCGAGTTTGCCGCTTTCTACCATCAGGCACAGATCCTTGAGATTGGCCGGGGTGAGCTTGGTCTGCGAAAGCTCGAGCTTGTTTTCATTGAGAAAATAATTGGTCGGTCCGATCAGATAGTTGGCGGCGGCTTTAGCCGGTGTGCCCAGTTTGAGAGCCTGGTCGAAAAAGTCGGCCATGTCCTTGGACTCGGTAATAATCGCTGCATCTTCGGCAGAAAGTCCGTGTTCGCTCGTATAACGTTGCCTTCTCTGTTCCGGAAGTTCGGGCATGGTGGCGCTTACTTCTTGCACCCACTGACGACTGATTGCAAGTGGCATCAGATCGGGATCGGGAAAATAGCGGTAATCGTGCGAATCTTCCTTAGAGCGCATCGGATGAGTTTTGCCGTCATTTTCATTCCAGAGACGCGTCTCCTGTTTTATTTTTTGCCCGGCATCGAGCAATGCTGTCTGTCTGTCGATTTCGGACTGGATCGCTTTTTCGACCGCCTTGAAGCTGTTCATGTTTTTGATTTCAGCGCGGGTGCCGAGTTTGCTTTCGCCGACCGGGCGCAGTGAAACGTTGGCATCGCAACGGAAGCTGCCTTCTTCTAAGTTGCCGTCGCAAACTTCGATCGAACGCAAAATGTTACGCAGCTCGGTTAGATAGAGACGCGCTTCTTCCGGGCTCGAAATGTCAGGCTCGCTCACTATTTCCAATAGGGGCATGCCGGCCCGGTTAAAATCGACGAGGCTGTAATCTGAGCCATGCAGCCCGCTCGCTCCGGTGTGGACGAGTTTGCCTGCGTCTTCTTCGAGGTGGGCGCGTTGCAGGCGGACTGTTTTAGCGCCGACTTTGACGCTGCCACCTTCACAAATAGGCTTCTCGAACTGGCTGATTTGATAGCCTTTGGAAAGATCGGGATAGAAATAGTTTTTGCGATCGAAGCGACACTCTTCGGCAATGTGCGAATTGAGTGCGATGCCGGTGCGGATGGCGAGCTGTACGGCTTGCTTATTCAAAACAGGGAGTACGCCGGGCATACCGAGACATACCGGGCAAACCTGTTCGTTTGGATCCTGGCCAAATTCGGTCGGGCAGCCGCAAAAAATCTTTGTCTTAGTCTTGAGCTGGGCGTGTACTTCCAGCCCGATTACCGGCTCCCACTTCATATTTGCTCTCCACAGGCCACACGATATAAACGCTACAACCGATATATCTTAGCGTGAGGAGGCCGGCTTTTTCTCGACCCGGCTGCTTTGTTGCGCGTCTTCTTGATCTTT
>JAGXAB010000058.1 GCA_018971775.1 Cyanobacteria bacterium REEB67
CTTAGTGGAAAGGGCCGAGCCTTAAAGACCGGCCATCAAGGCTTCGATGCCGGCTACCGTCTTTACCGCATCGCGACTGAGGATTTCGCCGCCATGCTCGCGCACAACGACGTCGTCTTCGATGCGCACGGCGATGCCTCGATACTGTTTGGGAATACGCTCATCGTCCTTGCCCAGGTAAAGACCCGGCTCGATGGTGAGCACCATGCCCGGTACCAGTATTTCCGCATCGCCTACATCGTGGACGTCGAGGCCAAGCCAGTGGCCGAGCCCATGCGGGAAGAGCTCGTGAAGCGCGATTTTCTTCGCGCTCGTTTTGCCCAGGGGAAAGCCGAGAGTTTTCAGGCCTTGCTTCAAAACGTCACTGCAGGCCTTGTCCAGGTCGGCGAGGCTGGCTCCGACCTTGACTGCGTCGATAGCTGCGAGCTGGCCGGCCAGGACGAGCTCGTAGATCTCTCTTTGGGCAGTACTGAAGCGACCGTTGACCGGGAAGGTACGGGTGATGTCGGAGGCGTAGCCTGAGACTTCACAACCGGCGTCGATCAAGACTAGATCGCCATCAGCAAGCGGCGTCCGTCCAGCTGGATGGTGCAGGCTGAGTCCATTTACACCGGCTGCCACGATGGTGTCGTAGCTCGGGCAGGCATTGCCGTTAGCTGTGAAAACGTACTCGATTTCAGCTTTTAGATCGCTTTCGGCCAGGCCGGGAGCGCAGGAGCGCATGGCCAGCTGATGAGCAAAAGCAGCAATCTGAGCCGAGCGAGACATGATCGCCAGTTCCGCCTCGCTTTTGACCAGGCGCAAATCGTCGAGCAGGTTGCTGTTCAATTCGCGCCGGCCGAGCTTTTTCAACACGACAGCGACGCGAGCCTCGAGCTTGCTGTCGGCGCCGCGCGCGAAGAAGACCTGCTCGATTCCGGTGGCGAGAAGCTTGCGCAAATTGCCACCAAGAGTGGTGATCGAATAGGCCCGGTCCGCGCCAAAATCATCTCTTGCTCCTTCGATGCCGACCCTTTTGCCGTGCCAGAGTTCACTGGCGCGATCCTGGCGACTGACGAAGAGAGTGAACTGCTGCCGGCGCGCCTTGCCCTGACCTTTCTTGGTCAGGACGATGACGCTATTTGCTTCGGGAAAACCACTCAGATAGAGAGCGTCCGAGCGTTGCCGGTAGGTGTAGGTGTTGTCGGAGCCGTTGCGCAGGACCTCGGCTGCCGACACGACGATTACCGCCGAATTATCCGGCAGTTTGTCAAAAAGTTTCGCCCGCCGGGCAGCATATTCCTGCGCTGTCACGGTCGGGACGCCATCAATCCAGGCGATGGGGATGTTTTTTGCAGACATAGTCACCTTCAGTGGGACGTTTGTCCCGGTATTGTTGGGTCAACTCACCAGGCCGACGACGGCGGCGCTGAGGTGAGTGGCCAGATTTGCCGCGATCAGAGCCTTGAAGGCCATGCGCGCGATTTCGCCGCGGCGTTCCGGTGCCATAGCGCCGAGTCCGCCGATGTTGATGCCGATCGAGCCGAGATTGGCGAAGCCGCAGAGTGCGACAGTGGCAATCATCTGGGTGTGCGGTGCGAGCGTGTAGGTGCCCGTACCCTGCATCACCTTGGCCAGTTCGCCGTAGCTGACATATTCGTTGAGCAGAAATTCGGTGGCCATCAATCTGCCGACATGCATGCATTCTGCCGGCGGGACGCCTATAAGCCAGGCCACCGGCCAGAAGGCATAACCGAAAATGTCCTGGATTTGCACGGCAGAGCCGCCGAAATGCAGCGTTGCAGCCAGAATGCCGTTGACCAGGGCGATGAAGGCAATCGCTCCCATGACCATGACCATGACGTTGACGACGATTTCCCAGCCGGTGAGCGCACCCTTGGTGAGCGCATCGAAGGCATTAGCGCTTTTGTGCTCGTCGATGATTTCGACTTCACCGGCGAGGACGCGCTTGTTTGTCTCAGGCCAGATGATCTTGGCGATGGTCAGGCCGCCGCAGGCGGACATGATCGATGCGGCCATCAGCCATGGCGTGGGCATACCCAGGGCCGTATAAGCAACCAGCGCCGATCCTGAGATGGTCGCCATTGCTGCCGCCATCGAGGTAAAGAGTTCGGACGGGGAAAGCGCTTTGACGTAAGGGCGGATCAATACCTGGCATTCGACCTGGCCGACGAAAACCGCCGCCGCCGTCGAGAATGCTTCCGGGGCGCTCACTCCCAGAGCTCTCATCAGGACGTAGGCCATTTTCTTGATGATGAACTGCAGCCAGCCAAAATAGTAAAAGAGGCTGCTCAGCATCGAGATGAAAATAATGCTCGAGCCGACGCGCACAGCGAAAATGAATTTGCCGTGCGCCAGCTCATCGCCGACGACGAAGGCGGCACCTTCGACGGCGTAGTCGAGCAGCTTGTTGATCCCTTGACCAAGCCAGTTGAAAAAGTCGCGGGTGAGCGGCACTTTCAAAACAAGCAGACATACTGCGACGGTCATGGCCAGACCGATGAAGGCCGAGCGCCAGTTGATCGCCTTGCGGTCGTTGGAAAGCAGATAGGAGGCAAAGAAGATGGCGACGATGCCGAGGAGAGCCTGGCCGGTCGCCATGAAGGGTGCGAGATGGTTTTCCATCTTTTATCTCCGCTGTCAGATGTTAAAGCAGGTCAAAATGACGTGCTCGAGAAAGTCAGGCCTCGCTTGCAACCGCAAGAGGTCTGATTGGTAGCTGGTTTAGAGCGGTGTTACGGGGTGTTCTGAGGCAAATTATTTAGAGAAAAGTAGCTGGGTTTAATGGTGGATGTGACGATCCCACCATGCTTGATTTAGCTACTCTCAAGCAATACTGCCTTGACATCATGAGTATAAATTAGGACAGGAGACACGTTTTTGAATTCAAAAACTTTGCGCCACTGCGCTAATTCGGAGTTTGGCGCTGACTTCCGGACAGCTAAGTCTGAAATATCTTTGCCAAGTTGACAAACTTTGTCTTGGATAGTCTACAGGTGTGCTAATTTTTTATATAGTTGCGCGTGGTTCTCAGGTGCGATTATTTTAGTAGGTCGTCGCGATGATTGATAAGTGGCAGGAAACTAGAAATGCTGCTGAGAAAGCACAGAGCGAAGGCAAGTACGGTTTTGCTGAAAGTCTGTGGTATACGGCTTTAGAAGAAACCGTCGAATTTGAGGCCACGGATCGTCGGCGCGCCACCTCGCTTGAGCGGCTTTGTGAATGTCTCTGGTACCAGCAAAAGTTTACTGACGCCGTACCTCTGGCTGAGGAGCTCGTGTCAATCTATGGGAAAGTCTTTGGAGCGACTCACATCGATACAGCCTGTATGCAAGCCAATCTTGGCCTTCTCTATGTCGTGCTCAATAAAGTGGTCGAGGCCGAGCCGATATTGCGCGATGCTCTGACAATCAAATTCAAGGTCCTTGGTGCGTCGCATCCCGATGTTTTGCGCCTGGATGCCACCTACAAAGACGTTGTCGCCAAGTTGAAAAGTCAGGGTATGGCCCCGGCCAGCATCGTCACCGCCAGGCAGTGGACCAAAACAGGACGCTTTGAGGCCTTGAAAGTGGAAAGTGCCGCGTCGGCAAAAGTGCCCGCGAAAGCGGCCAAAATCAGTCGGGAGGACGCTATCAAAAATTGGCAGCCACTCTTTGATAGCGCTAAAATCGCTTTCAATAAGGGCGACTGGTCCGATGCTGAAGCCAAGCTGGTCAAAGCTGCCGACTATGCTGATAATTTCGGCGAGAAGGACAGTCGGCTCTGCATCACCCTCGAATTGCTCGCCGACGCCCTGCTCAAGCAGGATAAACATCAGCGCGCTGTGCCGTATTTCGAGCGTGTGCATGCTATTAAAATCGACCAGCTCGGTAGGCACAGCACGACAGTTGCCGAGTCGGCCAATAATCTGGCGCGTTGTCACTATTACTACGGCAATTTCGAAGCGGCGGAAAAAGCAGCGATCGAATGCACGAAAATCTACGAAGAAATGATGGGTCCAGATGACCTTACGGTGGCCACCTGTCTGGGCAATATCGGTATGCTCTACCGTTTGATCAAGCGACCGGGCGATGCCGAAAACGCCTATAAGCGTTGTTTGACGATCCGCACTAAAAAGCAGGGCGCCGATCATCCCGACACTATCAAGCTCTTGCAAAACTACGCCAGTCTTTTGCGCGATATGCATCGCGAAGACGAAGCCGAGCATCTGCAGGCCTGTGCCACTGGCTTCGTCACAGGAAGCTGGCGCGTCGTCGAAGTGAGTACGGAAGAACAGCTGACAATAGCCGAAGTGCCAGAGGGCAGTTGCGAATTTTGCGGCGCATTTTTAGCGGGCGCTTACAAGTGCAAAACCTGTGGCACCGAATCGCCCGTGAAGCGTTAGAAAAAATCGCTATGTCCGCCTTGTCTGCGGTTGCGCTAGCATTAGAGCTTTTAAAGAGAGCTTTGATCACTAGTAAGATTCCCATGCTCCAGGCGCTTTTATTAACCACCAGTTATCTATCTCAAGATAAAAGAGTCAAAGCAATTTTGAACCTGGTCGATGAATTAGTAGTTTTCAGGTAACACACACCTCCTATTTCTCTAAATCTAAAAAACAGCGCCCAGAATCATCACTCTTCCAACTTGCAGCTTCTATCCGGCATTTACTGTGCTCGGATTTTTGCCGTTCTTGATTGGACCGCGATATTTTTGCGCAGTAGAAAGAGCAATCTCATGACACATGGATCTGCTAAACGCCTTCGGGCTCTCGCGGCTGCTTTTGCAGTGGCCTCAATGTTTCTTTCTTCTTCCACCGTGATGGCGCAAGCGGCACCCCATCCTGCACGTCATGTTCCTTCCTCTTCCTCTTCCTCTTCCCCTTCTTCTTCCCCTTCCTCTTCCCCTTCCCCTTCCCCTGGCCGACTGGCTGAAATTTATGCCGACGTCTGGTTCAAACTTGGTGAGACTTACATCGATCCAAGCCGCCTCACCAACTGGGGTGAATGGCAGCACAAGTACGACGGCAAGCTCAAGACCGAACAGGATCTCGACGCCGCTCTCGACGCCATGGCCAACAGCCTGCACGACACCTGGACCGGCTACGAATCTTCTCACCAGAGGCTTTTGGAAGTCTTCGCCGCTGTGCGTGGTCTCGTCGATCTGGGTATGGTGCTGAAAGAAAACGAGCAGGGCGACCTCATCGTCAAAATCGCCCCCTTCGGCAGTCTTGCCCGAGACAATGGCCTGCAGGCCGGTGACCAGGTCATTTCGATCAACGGTAAAGCGCTGGCCGGTCTTTCTCCGACCGCTCTGGAAGAAGCCCTGCGCGTGCCGGTTACATCGACAGTCGTCGTGGTCTATCACACCGGCGCTTCGACAAAAGTTGATACCGCCAGTGGTGTGGTGGCTCCCGCGCCGCTCGCCGATGCCATTCGCAGCGTTACTTTCAAGGCCGTCCCTTCGACCGCTCCTCTGGCCGAGGCACATATGCTCGATAACGGCATCATGTATGCCAGGCTTTCGAGCTTCCGTGACGGCCCGGCGGACATTGGCGTTTTGAATAACAGTGTGACGGCGCTGCTGGCAAGCTGCCAGTGCAATCCGCGTGGCATGATCCTTGACCTGCGCGGCAATCCGGGCGGCAGCTTCGAGCTAGTCTTGAAGGAAGCGGCCTTCTTCCTGCCGGGTAAGACAATCGTCACTTCCACCACCCGCGAAGGCAATCTCGTCACTTCGTCCAGCTATCGCGCTGAAATGCTGACCAGCTTCGAATCAGCAGGACTCTCAGAGCCGCAGCGCAAGATGATCGATGTTTTCACCAATAGCCCGATGGTCGTGCTCGTGGATGGTTCCACCGCGTCTGCCGCCGAGTTGTTCACCGGTGCTCTCAAAGATAATCATCGCGCTCTGGTAGTCGGTGTTCGCACCTTCGGCAAGGGCGTCGGTTTCGATGAAATCGAAGTGCCGCTAGGTGGCCAGCTGACCGTGACCAAGTTGCATTACATGACGCCGTCGGGATTTGATGTCTCCGCCGGTGGTATCGAGCCCGACGTCGATGTCGAGCAGCCGCGCCGTGATGTCACCGCCGCTCAAGCATCGAGCGTGACTGCGCCGGATCGGGACTTGCAGCTCACGGTCGGTCTGGCCGAGCTGGAAAAACGGATCAGCGCCGCCCGTCGCTGATTTTTCTATCGCCTTCTTTCTCCTGCAATGGAGAACTGCAATGGAGAACTGCTATGTACATTTGCATCTGCGGTGCCGTCAACGAACGCCGCAGCAGAGAGGCTATCGCCGGCGGCACCGATCGCTGGAAAGCGCTCTGCCATGAGCTGAATCTTGCCCAGCAATGCGGCGTCTGTGCTAAGGGCGCCAAGGAATTTTTCGACAGGGAGCTGGCAGCGAAAGTCTCTGAGCCACAGTAAGGTTAGCTACAAATCGGTCGGCGATATGATTCTGAATGCTCAGAATCAGCTCGTCGACCGATTTCTATTTTTGCCTTCTTCTATGTGGGCGTTTTTGTCAAGAGATCCCTCTGAATTTCCCGATTTTCTGGGATTTTTTGCACTTTAAGTGCTTTAAGCCGATACCACCGCTTGCTTAGACGTTGCCTGCGTGGGCTCAGTACTTAAGGTCTCTTGGCCAATCCACAAGCCATTCGTGGCCTCTATAAGCCTCGATTGAAACTGTCAGCTTGGGATATGGTTCGAAGAATCATTCGAGGCGCCCAGGCTCGTTTGGAATTGGCCTTTGCCAGACTGTTCTATTAAGACATATAGTTGAATGGATGCCGGAAATAGATTCCGGGAGGGGCGCGCTGGATTGCTCCAGGGTGAACCTCCCAGAATCTTTCCGGGCTGGCAAATATGCTCGAGCCCTGGCCTGTTCTTAGCGCTGCGGCTCGTCTTTGCTGCCGTGCGCCTCGAGCCTTGCCTGGCGAAGTTGAAGCAACTGGCGACAGAGCAGATCGAATTCTGCCGCCTTGGTCTCGAAGACTGTCCTGTCCGCCAGATCCTGCAGTGATTTGAGATTGGCTCGATTTTTGTTGTCGAGCTGATACTGCGAGGCATTGAAGTCTGCATTGAAGTCGAAGTAGCGACAAAAACCGGCGGCACTGTTGCCGAATTGCTGCGGTATTTGTTTGTTGAGAATTTTGTCGAGCTGGTAATCGGTGACCTGTTGCTGGCCATCGGCGTAAAAATCGAGCACCGGGCCGGTCATCAAAATTTTTGGTTTGTGCCGCAATTGCTTGTAGCTGTAACCGCTCTGATATCGTCCGGTACCCAGTGTGACGACGAGGAAGTCATCGCCGGGCGTGGAGATGTTGATTGCCTCGGCAAGGGCATCGGTGCCTGGAGCGTTGGCCGCGAAACCGCCATCGACCAGGCAGCCGAATTTGCCGAAGGTGGTCGGGTTGAAGTAGGTGGAGGCGGCGGCACTGGCTCGTAAAACATTACGCAACATCTCGCCGGCATCTTTGCTGTCCCATGATTTGAAAAACCACGGTCCGAGGGTACCGGGAATGAGCTTGCCTGTTTGATCATGCTGTCCGTATGTATCATAGGCAGGTATCATCACCCGGCCGATCAGATCACCAAAAGCGGTATCGCCTGCCAGCTCCTGTAAAACGCCTTCAATGCCGCTGTCCGGATAGAGAGCGCCGAGGCCGAAATATTGACCGACCCGACGAAAACTATTGGTGGCGAAAATGCGCTGACAGAGGTCGGCCCAGTTGTCGTCCATAAAAGCTTCATCGTAGAGCGGATTGCCGTCTGCGGCAGCGATCGATGTAGCACCGACATTGAGCGCGCCGGCGGAAGTGCCGCTGCGCAGAGTAAACATTTTGGCCAGGGGCAGTCCGCAGCGCTCGGCTATCCTTCTGGCCACTCTGGCTGTGAACTGACCGCGGGTACCGCCGCCGGCATCCGCCAGGATGACGTGTGTAGTAGACATAAAATCTCTCCTTGATGAAGCAGCGCAAGCCGCTTCCTACAAATTGAAACGAGAAGTAAAAGCCCCCAAAAACTCTCCAGCCGCACCGCGAAATCGGTGTGTGTCTGATTCGTAAGTGACGTCTGGGTTTATTTTCGGAAAAAGTCTGTGTAATTAAAGCTCGGGGGATATCTCCACCGTACGGATCCTCACTGATTTAAGGCAAATGTTTCGGCAGGCGGGCTTATCAGGTCGTTTTTTTGCCAGAGCCGGTCCCTGCCCTGTATCGCTTTTCAACGGTGCTGCCGGGCGCTATAAAGCTTGTCTAAGGGTTCGTACGCTATACGTGACGCAGCTCGCGCTGTAGATCCTGGAAGGTTGTATTAAATACAGTAGTAGCAACTTCCCTAAAAATATTGAAAATGGTCACGGCAAGTGAAAAAATGAGAAATCGAACCAGGCATGGGATTAACCATGTCGGTTCAATTTCTCATCACTATTCGAAAGTTTGTGGCAGCAAAGATTGTGGTGCTCGGTTTGATCACTCTCCGCATCGACAAAAACCTCAAGCAGCGAGCTTCTCTTGCGGGCACCCCTCGATTGCACCTTGGCGGCAGGCCTTGTGCAGGGCCGCTTTGATGTTGTTGCAGCCGTCGTCGACCATCTGCAAGCAGCGTTGCTTGGAGAGCGAGAAAGAAAGACCACAGACGTCGTCGGCGGCATGCAGGATATGCAGGTGACGCGTTTCGTCGACTTTGGTCGGCTGTTCGATCACAGGCGCATACATTTCGCGCAGGTGATAGTAAAACGACAGACCATCGAGCACTTCGCGCGGGAACGTCTTGGCGAAACCGAGCGCGGAGATGATCGCCGAACCCTGGCAGAAGCTGTCCGGGTTGCGATGGAAGGCGGCGCCGTCGATTAAGTGCTTGTCGCCGTACTTGACGGGCAGGAAGACGCCGGGCAGAGAACCGGAAGCGCTCATTGCCGTGCCGAGCTTGTAGTCTTCGCCTTCGAAAACGACAGCTTCGTGCGTCGTGGCGTCGGCGGCGACGATGCGGAGCTGAGCGTTTGGCTTGAGGCCTTTTTCCTGGACGAATTTGTCCCAGGGGCGCTCGAGCGAAAGCATGCTGCGGCCGATCATGAAGCTCTGCCAGTCAGGCAGGGCAACGGCGTTAGCGATGAGCAGCGGGTTGGCGGCGCGGTCGTGGGACTCGATGAAGAGGTCGAGGATTTGCTTCCAGGTCCAGCCATTGGTGACGAGAGTGGCAATGATGGCGCCGACGCTCACACCGGTGACTTTGGTGAAACGAATCTTCAGACCGGTCTCGGCGCAGAATTCGGCGATGCCCTTGAGCAGGCCGATGTGGAGATAGCCCTTGACGCCGCCGGCGCCGAGAACGAGCTCGACTTCGAGGTAGCCGTCCGGAGCGCGGTGGAGGTGAAAGGTATCGGGGTGAAGCGTGACTGCGTGGTCAGTGCTGGCAGAATGAGTCATGACAATCTCCATCAGTGGAGGGTTAGAGAGAGAGCTGAGGGTCGGTGGAACGACCAGGGAGCGGTGGGTGCAGCGATAGACGCATTATTCAACCAGGCAACGCCGTTGCTGGTGAGAAAGAACGTCCATGTGGCGCGGGATTGAAGAGAGCTTTGTTATTTTGTCTGAGTAGAGAAGGAGAAGAAATGTACTTCAAAATAACAGAGGGTGATCTTCATACCTATCCGAGAGTCGCTGCAACCGACCCCTTAACATCTCGCAATAAATTGGAGAAACTACTGTTGAGAGCCCTTTAGCCTGCTTCACGGGAGGTAATCTTTAAGCTTCTCGCGGAGGTGCAATAGCTTTTTGTGGCCCAAGCGTCGATTGTGACCATTCGCTCGCTTGGGCTAGCAAAGTAATCGCGGCGGTTAGCTGTGCTCAGCCGATCGTTAGTTTATTGATGGCGGCGAAATAGCCAAGACAGTGATCGCGCCAGTGTGCCGCGTCTATGGCCTGTTGTTTCAGCTTGGCGGCAACGTCTGCATGGCGCTCGCTGTCAATGAAAGGCGCGAGAACGGCCCAGTCGCTTTTCATTTTTTCGGCCTCAGCCGCTCCGCTTTGATATTTGAAGCAAAGTTCTTGCCAGAGGCTGCGACCAGACCGCATCGGATGGTGCCAGGGCAAATGATGAAACCAGAGCAGATATTTTTCCGGGCAAGTGTGGACGGCGTTGAAGTTATCGCTCAGTGGTTTGAAATACTGATCCACTGCGTCGCTGCCTTCCCGGGTCCGGTCGTAACCAATGCCGAGGCGATCGGCGTGATGAAACATGCCGCGTGGATCGCCGTAACCTTCCGGCATCGGTGCGTAATGATCGCCGCCTACCATGTGATGGAGACCGAGGGGCATTGAATAGCTGACAAAGGCTTCGTGCGAGCCCATCATCATCTTGTGGATACAATCGACGACGGCGCTATCGTGCGACCAGGTCATTTTGATCCAATCGCTGGCAATGGCGCTCGCTGTCAAATTTGCGTTCCAGGCCAGTCTTCCATAGGCAAACCAGTTGGCCTGGTCGAAGTGATGACCGGTCCAGTTGCGATCGTCCCCGACATTGGACGTCGCCGAAAAACCGCCACCACCGGCATCGGGACCGCATTCGATTACATCGGCTACGGTTGGATTTCTCTTGCCGTAATGATCTGCGCCGGTCTCGGCCTGGAGAAACTCCTCCCACATCGTCCCCAGGTAGACCAGATGTGTCGCCTGGCCGAGATATTCCTGGTTCAACTGGAGCTCGCCGAGCATGCGAGTCTTGGGCATGGCTCCGAAGAGCGGGTGGTAGGGTTCGCGCGGTTGAAAGTCGAGTGGACCATTCTTTGCCTGCACCAGGACATTGTCGGCAAAGAGCCCGTCCAGGGGCTGAAATTCCAGATAGGCGCGCTTGACGCGGTCTTCGTTAACGTTTTTGTTCGGAAAGTCGTAGACGAAGGCGCGCCACATGACGATGCCGCCGTGCCGGGCGAAAGCTGCCGCCATCATATTAGCCCCGTCGGCGTGACTGCGTCCGTAGTTTTCCGGACCGGTCATGCCTTCGCTATTGACCTTCACCTCGAGGCCGCCGAAATCAGGAATGACCCGGTAGATTTCGTCCGCCTTTTCCTGCCACCAGTGGCGTACCGTTTCGTCCAGCGGGTCAGCGGTGTGAAGCCCACCCAGAGCGATCGGTGAGGCGAAATTGGCCGAGACATAGAGGCGCATACCATAAGGGCGGAACAGGTCTGCGAGGGCGACGAGTTTTGGCAGATTCGGCGTAGCGATGAAGGCCGGATCGGCTTCGACTTTGTTTATTATCACGCCGTTGATGCCTATCGAAGCGTTGATGCGCGAGTAATCCTGCAGTCGTTCTTTGATCGTTTCGATAGCGCCCGGCAGATCCTGCCAGTGCCAGAGCGATTTGCCGGAATAACCGCGGTCGACTGCGGCATAGGTATTGTCGCTGTGGGCCAGGATGCGCCGGGCATTTCTCGGTCTCTCTTGAATGTGCAGGGCCTCGATTGACTGCCGGGTCTGCAGCAGGCGCAGAAAGGCGAAGGCACCATATAAGGTGCCAATTTCGCTGTTGGCGGCGATTAGCGTAAGCGGCCCGCCCTCTTCGCGACCTTCAAGCGAGCGGATGATGAAACCTTCCGGACCGCAAGCGCGCAAGTCAGCGGCGCTGATCTGGTTGTGCAAAAGCGGCGAAGAGGCAGTCAGGACCAGGAGGCTGTTGCGGAGGCCTGGTTTTGCTGGAGCGTCTGCAAATCTCTCGTTGTGCATGTCGAAGCTGCTGGCTTCGATTGGCGCTCCCAGTAGCCCGGAAAGGCCACGACTGAGTTCAGCGCGCACGATCTCGCAGGTGGGTGTTTGCCCTTCGACAACAATGCGGTTCAGTCGTTTTGTATAGTCGCGCAAGACGATTGGCTCGTCGATTTTTTCATAACGTAACCAGGTGCGGTAACCGTCTTCATTGCCGGCTGCGGCGCGTCCTTTGGTTTCGAGGATTTTGCCGGCGGCATTGGCCGGGTGCGAGATCTGCAAGATGGTCAGTGTCGCTGCGCTCAGGGCAAGAAAGCTGCGGCGGCTCAGATTCGTGGCGGCGGCGTTTTTTGTGTCGGCTTTGCTTGAATCGATGGAACTGTAAAACATCTTTGACTCCTAAACTGTTTTTTTTGAAAAAGGTGAAAGTTGCATCAAACTCCGGCCTGCCGGTAGTCTGATATCTACCCGGATAGAAGCGATTACCTGGGCTATTTAGGCTATTTGAGTGGGGTGTCAGGCGTCGATATTTTTCTCGGGAAAATTTGTGTTGAAGTGATATTCGATTATTGGAGCAAATCTTCTTCTGATGCAAGTATGACCTCACTTTTTTTCATTGGGGAGCTTTGTTTCGGTCACCGTCGTGCGATGCACGCCCGGAGCGCCAGTGGCGTTTTGCCACTGTTGCCGGTCACTGCCACACAATGGCCATTGCTGACGACTGCTAGCGCGGTGTGATTTTACGCCTGTTTAGATTTAGCGCGCTTCTCGCTGCCTTGGACTGTGGCACTGCCGGTGGTGTGGTCACAGTTCGGCCCACGTCTTCGGTCCCACTTAGACCCGCACTGAAGCGTCATGATTTTCTATTATGCTATGTCATAGTCGCCGGCAAAAAAGGTGAGAGAATTGGTCTTTGCAGGCGCTCTCCTTGGTTCCATAGCTGGCCGAGAGCAGCTCCGGGGCTTTGCCTGGCAATCTGGATTGTGTCACTACCGGCGGTGTCAAAGGAGGCCGAAGGGCACAGTGGTTTAGCCAAAATTTGTATGCCATACGCGCGGAGCAATAAGAAAAGCGCGCTAAATCACAGCCGGTTTCAAGGCACAGACCGCCAACACGACGAAGCCCTGTTATTCAGGGTATTCGTCGTGATTGGCAAACGTATAATTCTCCCCGAATGAGCTGTGTGAGAGGTGGTGAAAATTTGTTAGTGTGTCGATTTTCGCAATTCAGTTTTTAGCGCTCAGCCTTCCTCTCGGCCAATCTCGATTCGCTACCGTATCCGGCGACCAGAAAGGCTTTGAGGCTGTAATAAGCCCACATTGAGCCGACGATACCGATGGCGATGGGGGCGGAGGGCCGCCAGTTAATGACTCCAGTAGGCATGATCAATCTTCTCGAAGAGTATGCAAATGCCGTTGCGGTCAACCGCGCAAGGCCGTAACGAGCTTACCTTCGACTTCGAGCTGGCGCGTGATTTTCAGGTCGACACCGTCGAAGCTATAGCTTGTCCGGCCGACGACGCGACGGGTCGGGCGCCGGGCGAGGTGCACGAGCTGCCAGAAGTTCTCGACGGCGCCGTATTCACTGTCGCAGATTACTCGCACAGTGGCGCCTACTTTCAGCATGACCAGTCCGGTCCAGTATCGCTCGCAGCCATTGTCTTGAACGCCGTAGAAGCCGACATATTTTTCGTAGACTTTGCTGAGATAAAATTCGACCTCGCCGTTTGAGCTGATGATTGGCTTCTCTGCGTTCGGCAGAAATTCCTGGATGGCGAGCAGGATTTCGCTGTCGCTGTTAATGTCCGCATCAAGAGGGGCCATCAGCATGACCTTCCCTTCCCTCGACCTGTGGGCGTGGCAGTCGATTATCTGCTGGCCGAAATGACAGCGAGGGGCGTGGAGCAGGCTCTCCGCAAAGCTGATCTGGGTGTCGCCGATTTTGAACCCGTCGGCGTTTTCGAAGGTGAAGCCGCGAGTAATGGTCGATCCATCGGTGGTATAACAACGCATAATAATTCTCCAACACATGTGCTCATACAAGCGCGGTTGCATTTACTTAGGTAGTGATTTGCCTCACTGAACCAGTCGGCACGCGAAAATCTTGCTTGACGATCAAGTCCGCATCGGGGTGAAAGATCCAGTGCGAAGCAGGCCTGGAAAGGTCGTGTGAGAGCGCAAACCAGAGGCCGATCAGCAAACCGATGGCGGCGCAGAGATAGAGACTGTACATATGAAATTCCAATGATTTTGGCTGCGAATGCAGCTGCTGATGAAATTTTGCGGAATATTGTCTGCTCAGCGTTCAGACGGCCTTGGCGAGGCGAGCGCGACGCTTAAGGCAGAGCGGATAGCTGGCGACGATGCATTTGCCGCGCGCGCCGAAGCAAAGATCATGCTGGGTGGTTGCGGTGATCGGGAAACCGAGCTCGTGGGCAGCCATACCGCGGTCGTAATGTCCTTTGGCCACCGCGAGGAGTTCGAGCATTTCGTCTTCCGAACCGACTTCGGAAATTTCGATCAGGTGAAGGTCGCGCTCGAGCATGGAGCGGCGAAGGTCGAAGGGCAGGTTGGCCCGGCGCTCTTGCTCGGCTCTGGTAAGCGTCTTGCGCAGGCTTTTCTCTTCCTTGCGGAGGGACTTTTTCAGTTGCAGTAGTGCGTAGTCCTTGGGCGAGCGAGATTCGTAATGCTTCATGAACACGCAAATCAGACTGAACGTGATCAGTGTGCTGACGCTAATGACGATCAGGAAGGTTGAGTGGACCATAACGAATTCCTTCTGAAATACTGGCGTTGAAAATTAGGCAGCGCTTGCTGCGGGAAAAGACTTTGTAATAGCTCACGAATGGGGAGGTTGAGGTTGATTTGGGTTTGAGGGGGAAAGAAAGGAACTCCTTAAAGCTACAGGTTTAAGGTCAACGGCTCTAGGGGCATGAGCCTAAAAATACCTTCTTTGAGGGGCTTACGGTGCTTTGCTATGGTAATAACCGTCAGAAAACGATGTTGTTGAGCGCATTTCTAAGTGGCGTGATTAGCGCATGATTATTAGAGCTGACCATGCGCCAATCTTGGCTAGGGGCGCAACAATTCAGTCTGATTTCAGTCATATTTTCAGTCCGATTTTAGTCTTATCCTTTTAGTCTTATTTTAGTCGTATTTTTTTGATTATTGTGCGGTCCGGATAGTCTCTCGGCCGTTTGAGCCTTTGTTGTCGGAGGACGTTGCGGTGCAAGCGTGATGCTACCGCGGGCGGTGACTGTGTTATTACATCCCGCCACGCATTTATTTAGTGTTGTTTATTAAATGGACACCTGGGTATCGGAGGGCAGCCAGATTTTTATCTCCGTCTGCGTCAGCTTGGTCAGGACCGGGTGCACAAGCGACTCATCACCCTTAGTCATGCACGATTTTTCGTAGGTACGACCATCGTGCTGAAATCTGGTGAAGGGATGGAGCTACTTGAGTCGCACCGTCAGATTGACCTCAAATGCAAGCATTCACTCAAATATTCATTCGTTCCAAAGCACCAATGCAGAGTTCTAGGGGGGGGATGTAAAGAGGTGGTGGCAAAAAAAGGGACAGAACGGCCATGAAAATGGTCTGTTCTGTCCCTTTTCCAAAGTCAACCCAAATTTAGCGGCTTGCTAAATATGGCTCAAGCGGCGCTTTTCTTTTGTTTGATCTGTTTGACCTGCCGACCGAAAGTGCTGCTTTCACGCTGCCTTGCCAGGACGCCGGCGCGGATGCGCTCGAGAGCTTTGGCGATTTCCTTCTTCAGCGGCGGGTGCGGATACTTGCGGAAAAGAGCCCGCAGCTTAGCTTCCGATTCGGCGTCGTCGACACCGTACAAGTTGCGCAGCACATGGCTGAGAGCGGCCGGTTCGAGCGTTTCTACCGTCTCACCCGACTCTTCTGCCGCTGCTTCCGCCTCAGTCGCCGCTGCATCCGCCTGCTTCGTGGCCTTCGGCTTCTGACCGGTCCACGCCGTCCAGTTTTGCAGGACATCGTCGACGGCGCGGTTCGCGCGCGGATTGCGGCCGCTGTGTTCGAGCATGGCCGCGGCGTAGAGAGCGAAGATGTCGACGCTGGACGGCTTCGAGCTGAGGCCATTCCAGAGGTCAGCGAGGCGGAGCAGGTAGGTCTGCATCTCGAAGGGAGAGGCATTGCGTGCCTGCATGCGCAGATCGAACAACTCCTTCGGCACCGCCTTGCGCGCCTTCTGCGGAGCGAAAGAAAGAATCATCGCCGCCAGCGCTGCGTCGACCACATCCACCGCTTGCGGGTTGGCTTGCCAGGCTTTGCAGACCAGCAGGCTCGCCTTCTGGATGGTGGCGCTCAGATTGAGGTTGTAGAGCTTCCAGTCGCTGACGAAGGGTAATGGTGCGCTCAGCGGATCGACACCGGAATTGACGGCACAATCTTTGAGCGTGCCGGCGAACATCGCCTGGAAGCGCTTGCGACCGACTTCGTCCAGGAGGCTGTAGAGCCCCTGGAAGTGCGGCGCAAATGTGTGCCATTCGGGTTTCTTCGTGCCGGCCACCACCGCTTGCAGCAGGGCGAAGTATTCCGCCGCCGTGATTATGCCCGCTTCCATGAAAGCGCTGGCATCGGCAAGCAGGTTGTGGAGCTCGAGAGCGCTCAGATTGCTGTCGATATCAGCAGTCAGAGCTTTGAGCAAGTCCGGACTGTAGCGCACGCGGTAGAAGCCGCTGCCGCCGGCATTGATCTTCACCCAGTCCAGGCGGCTGTGCAAGCCCGCTTCATTGAAGTCGACGACCGTATTTTTGCGCGTCAGCAAGAGCTTGCGCTGACGCGATGGCTGCGCCTGCGCCTGACCGGTGAAGCCCGTAACGCTGTTTTGATAAGCCAGATTGACCGGAATCGGCCAGACCCGACCGGACTTGCGACCGATGTCGAGGAGGCGGAAGGGACGCTGACTGAGCTTGATCGTGTTGGGCTTGCGGCCGCGACTGACGAGGATTTCGGGGTGGCCGCTCTGGCTGATCCAGGTGTCCATCACCTGCCGGATCGGCAGAGATTCCACGGTCGGGTCGGCCAGGCAGACCTCTTCGAGGGCGTCCCAGAGGTCCGCGGCTTCGGTGTTGCTGAAGGCGTGGCGCTTCAGATAAGTGCTGATGCCCTTTCTGAAGACTTCTTCGCCGAGGAATTGCTCGAACTGGTAGAGCACCGAACAGCCCTTCTCGTAGGAAATCGGGTCGACCAGGAAGATGGCATCGCGCGCATTTTCCACAGTCTCCTCGATCGGATGGGTATTCTTCAGGCTGTCGAAGTTGTAGGCCTTCTCGCGGCCGGTTGTGAACAGCTCCCATTCGTTGATGGTCGGGTTCCAGGCCTGGCACGCTTTCGAGGCCATGAAAGTGGCGAAGCTTTCATTCAACCAGAGGCCATTCCACCAGCGCATCGTCACATAATCGCCGAACCACTGATGAGCAAGCTCATGCAAAATAATGCGGGCCTGATTTTGCTTGTGGTGCGCGTCGGCATCCTTGTCGACGATCAAAACATAGTCGGCGCAGATGACCAGACCGACATTTTCCATGCCGCCCCAGGCGAAATTGGGAATGGCGACTAGATCAATCTTGTTGCCGTTCGGATAGCCGATACCGAAATAGCGCTCGAAATAATCTAGACCAAAAGCAGCGACTTCGAGCGCGAAGGACGTCTTATCCCCATGATCTGGTAGCGTCCAGATGCGCAGCTCCTTACCGTGCACCATGACCGGGTCCGAGCTGACGATCGGTCCGAGGGTGAAGCAGAGCAGATAGCTGCTCATCAGCACCGTCTCTTCAAATTCGACCAGCTTGCGATTGCCGGGCAGGGCCACCGAGCAGACACCATTACCGTTGGCCAGTGCCATATGATGGCGGGGCAGAATGAGCGACAGCTTGAAGGTGGCTTTGAAGTCAGGCTCGTCGAAGCAGGGGAAGACGCGCCTCGCCTCGGCCGCTTCGAATTGCGTGCAGAGGATATTATGTGTGTGGCCGTGTCGGTCGGTTTCGGTCGCGCAGAAGAGACCGGAACTCTGGTCGTTGACCTGCCCTCGGAAGTTGGCGTCAAGTGTCCATTTGCCACTACCGGCGATGCCGTTCAGCGAGAGGGTGGCCATCTCGGTCTCTCTGTCATAGCTGACGGCGGCCGTGAAGACCGTGCCGTCATCATGACTGAGCAGGACATTGGCGAGTTCGAGATCGAGGCTGTTCACAACGATCTTAGCGGTCGGTTCGAGCACGTCGACATCAATGGCCACCTGGCCGCTGAAATCTGGACTGTCCGGATCGCTTTCGATCACCAGTTCGTAGCGCCGCGGCACGACTGTGCGCGGCAGGCGATATTTACTCAGTTCAGGCGCTTTGTGCCTGCATGTAGCCGTATGTTGATGAGTCATTTTAAACTCCCGTTTGCCAGGTAGAAGCGGACGCCGTTTTACGAGAGCGGATCTGCTGATCCACTTTCAAAAGGCGTTGTTTCGATTACGTTTAGAGCTTGGAGCAAGCGCCGGCGGTCAGCTCGAAGCTGACGTGCCGCCGTCGCAAAGCTGGAAAAATGCCTCTTCCAGCGCTTTCAATTGATTTGCGCCACCTTTTTCCAGGTGAGCAGCCGCCACACCTTTGTGACCGCCGCCATTAAACTGGGCGGCGAGGTGGGCGAAGTCGAGATTGCGATCGACAGTGCGCAGCGATGCATAGCCGTCGGCGCGCACGACGCAGAGATGACGGGCAAAATAGCCGAGTTCACCGACGATGCCGCGGTGCAATTCCGCATCATCAGTCGTCAAAACGGTGAAGACGCCGCGACCGTTTTTGGAGAAGCGTACGGTTGACCGGCGCAACTCTTCGATGATCAGCGGGTCTTTTTTGACCATGAGCAATGCCTGCATATCGATCAGCGTTTCATCGTCGAGACCGTGTTCGGTCAATTTGGCGAGCAGCCGTATCGCTTTGACCGGACTGTTCTGACGCAGCCAGAAGGTGTCGGTGAGTAGCGAAACAGCGAGGATCGGCTCGAAGACATGGAAGTGTTCAATCAGCAGCCCGCCTGCTGAAGGTCCGGGCTGAATGAAGGCATGCTCGTCGTTTTGCGTGCCTTTGCGCACGTGATGATCGATGGTGTAGACCTTGACGCCGCGCGGGTCGAAACCAAGCCAGTCAGGTTGACCATCGACGAGGATGATTTCCTGTGGCTTGAAGTCGGCGAGCACGGCGTCGTAGGCTTTTTGCAAGTCTTCTGTCGTCAGCTTCGGCGTGGACAGGCCATCGGCCAGGGCGCTTGGATGGATATGATCGGCCGTCAAAATCCAGTCGATCTGGTCGTACATCGTTACTGTCGGCAACGTGTACGCGGAAAGGCCGGCTTTGCGCAGGTGGGCGATGAGAGCGCTGGTCGAGGCGACGGAATCACCGTCGACCGGCTCGGCGGGACCGACCACCAGAATGCGCTGGGCAAATTCCTGGCGCTTAGGTGTAATCATAATTCCCTCTACTTTCAAGGCTCCGCTGGCGGAGTCTGGGTGGTTTCCAGTGCTGCCAGGGCAGACCGGGTGATTTCCTGACTGACCGCCATGTCCTCGGCAATGATAGTGCTTGCGCCAACCGCCTTCAAGTCCTCGATCAGGCGTGTGTAACGCACCCGGCAGATCACCTGCGTCCTGGGATTGAGTCTGGCGGCAAGCTCGGCTGTGCGCAAGAGAATTTCCGGATCGGAGGGAGTGATGACAATCACTCTCGCTTTTTCGATGCCGGCGTGCTGGAGCACTTCCTGTCGGCTGGCGTCGCCGTACATGATCGGCAGACCGGCTGCGACGCCGCTTTCGACGACCGCCGGATCGAAGTCGATGACGACGAAGGGCAGATTTTTCTCGGCCAGGGCCTGACAGAGATTGCGTCCGGCCAGATTGTAGCCGACGACGATGGCGTGGTCGTGCATCGTTTCAGTAGTCGCACCATCGCTGGTGGCAGCCCGGGAGGCTGGAATGATTCGGTCGAGCAGCTTCTGCAGTAAGGTGCCCAGGCTGATGAAGCCGGGGGTGAGGAACATCGAAAGGATAGCGACCGAGAGAAGCAGACCATTGGTGTGCTTGTCGACGATGCCGGCGTCGAGGCCGAGCTTGGCCAGGACGAAGGAAAATTCGCTCACCTGAGCGATAGTGACGGCGGCCAGCAGTGCCACTCGCCAGGAATGACCGGCCACTTTGATGGCGATGAAGCCCATGACCGTTTTGGTCACCATCATACTGGCGACCAGTATCAAGATGAGCAGCGGGTTGCTGAGCATCACCCGCGGATCGAAGAGCATGCCGATCGAAACGAAGACCAGGCAGTTGAGAATTTCGCGGATGGGCAAAACTTCGCTCAGGGCCTGGTGACTATATTTCGAGTCGGAGATGACCAGGCCGGCGACGAAGGCGCCCAGCGCCATGGACATACCGAAATGCGCGGTGGCCAGGGCCGTCCCGAGGCAGAGCAGCATGATGCTGAGCACGAAGGCTTCGCGCTTTTTGATGCGCGCCACCTGCGAGAGCAGCCAGGGGATGAGGAAACGAGCCAGGGTGCCGGCCACTGCCACGAAGAGCAGGGCTTTGCCTGTAGTGTATGCAACAGTCCAGAGTGCGCCACCGCCACCGGTGCCAGCCAGGTAAGGCACCATTAAGACCATCGGCACGAGGACGAGGTCCTGGTAGATCAGGATGGCCATGGCGGCGCGGCCGTGGGTGGCGTCGATGTCACCGCGATACTCAAGAATACGGATCACCAGCGCCGTACTGGACAGCGATGCCACCATACCGAGGAAAATCGCCTGATGCAAAGGCAGCCCGAGTCGATTCACACTGACCAGAGCGGTCACGCCGATGGTCAATAGCAATTGCAGAGAGCCGGCGACAAGCAAAAAGCGTTTGAGGCGGAAGAAGGTTTTTACCGAAAATTCGATGCCTGCTTCGAAGAGAAGCAGGACCAGTCCGACCTCGGCCAGAGCCTGAATAGCCGAAACGTCTTCGACCAGCTTCAGTCCGAAGGGACCGCAGATGGCGCCGGTAAATAGAAAGCCGAGAACAGAGGGCAGATTGAGCCGGTGAAAGGCGACAACCATCGCCACTCCCAGTCCAAAGACGATAAGCAAGTCTTGAAGTAGTGATGCTTCAGGCATAGTGTTGCTCCCCACGGTAGAAGGGACTGCGCAAAAGACAGTTGACATAAGACGACCGGCGAAGTCGATCTTTCGATCAACCTCGCCGGTCATGAGAATGGCCTGAGTCAGCTAGGACCTGGCGTTGTTAGCGATTACCGCTGCGGCCGGCAAAGACGGCCTCGACGTGCTCGCAGTGTTTGCGACCATCGGCCATGACGGCTTCGATCTCATCCACTTCTTTGGGCACGTCGGCCGTCAGGACTTCGAAGCCCTTGGCGGTAACGGCCACATCGTCTTCGATACGGATGCCGATGCCGCGGTATTTCGCCGGCACGCGGGTTTCGCTCGCGGCGATGTAGAGGCCGGGCTCGACGGTAAATACCATGCCCGGCTTGAGGGGACGCTTCTTGCCCTTCTGGCTGCGGGTACCGTAAGTACCGACATCATGCACGTCCATGCCGATCCAGTGGCTGGTGCCGTGCATGTAGAAGTCGAAGAGGCGCAGCGGTTCTTGCTCGGAAGCAGAGGCTGCGGCGGACTTGCTGCCCGCTTTCTTGCCTGCACCCTTCTTGGCGGCGGAGCTGGCTGCGGAGCCGGTCTTGGCCGCTTCCTTCTTCTTCTGCCAGGCCTCGATCGCCTTCTTCTCGCCTTCGGCGGTCAGATGCGTCTTGGGCAATATGCCCAGGCCGACCAGACCTTTGCGCAGGAGATTGGAGGCGGTTTCGTGGATGTCCATGAGACGGACACCCGGCTTGGTCATGGCGATTGCCGCTTTCTGCGAAGCGAGGACGACCTCGTAGATCTCGCGCTGGGCGGGGGTAAACTTGCCGTTCACCGGGAAGGTGCGGGTGATATCCGAGGCATAGCCCTGGTACTCGCAGGCGGCGTCGATCAAGACGAGATCGCCGTCTTGCAGCTCAGCCCGGTTCTCGATGTAGTGCAAAATGTTGGCGTTGTTGCCACCGCCGACGATGCTGGTATAGGCCGGGTAGTCGGCACCGTTGAAACGGAAGACCGATTCGAGCGAAGCTTGAAGCTGGTATTCCATCAGACCGGGGCGCGACAGGCGCATCGCTTCGACGTGCGCCTGAGCCGAAATCTTGCCGGCGTAGCGCATGATGTCGATTTCGTGGGCCGTCTTGAAGAGGCGCATCTCGTGCAGGATCTCTTCCGGGTTGCCCAGCGGCTTCTGCGTCTTCGACCAGACCGTATTGAAGCGGCTGTCGAGATGCTCATTGCGGCCGAGGCGATAAAGAACGGTGTCGGCTTCGTCGACGAGGGGGGCAATCACCTTCTCGAACTCGTCGATGGTGTAGGCCTCGTCCGCGCCAAATTCGTTTTGGGCGCCGTCGACGCCATGACGGATGCCGGTCCAGATTTCACGCATCTTGTCCTTGGGCCGAACAAACATGATGAAGCGGCTGTCTTCCTTGCCTTTGACGAAGGCGAGCACGCATTCCGGCTCGCCGAAGTTGCTCAGATAGAGCACATCCGAAGACGGCCGATAGGCGTATTCGGTGTCATTGGAGCGGGTGCGCTCCGGGCCGGTGACGATAATCGCCACACTGTTGGCCGGCAGTTTCTTGACAAACTCGGCGCGGCGATTGGCGAAGAAATCCTTCGACAGGCGGGGCGCCTTGGGGGCAGTAAAGCGATACGATGTTTTCTTCATTGAATTTTCTCCTACTAGATTCTAATGCCCTTGCAGTGAAATGGGAAGCATTAGAGGTTCTCGGGCGCAGCCAAATTCAGAGCCGCGCCCGAGATGTTTGTGAATAAAGTCGAGCTAGAAATTACTGCGACACTTTTAGATGGAGCCGACGATGACTGTGGCCGCCTTCGACAGGTCGAAGGTAGCGCGGATGAAGGCGTTCACTTCCTCGCGCGTCACCTTGCGGTAGCGCTTGGGCAGCTCGTCCATCATGCCGATGCCCATACCCAGGAAGGAATACAGGTTCATCGTATTGGCCACCGGGCTAGGTCCGTCCAGGGCGACGGTGAAGCGGCTCTCCGCCTGGTCGATGCTCTCGTCGAACTCGGCCTGCGAGATGCCCTCGGCGGCGTACTTGGCAACGATTTCGTGAACGAGAGCGATCGCCTCTTCCACGTCTTCATTGGCCGTTGTCAATTCGATCACCCAGGCGCCGCCGCCGAAGTAGGGATTTTCGAACTTGGAGTAGACGCCGTAGGTGAGGCCCTTCTCCTTGCGGATGACGCGACCGAGGCGTGAATCGATAGTGTCCTCGCCCAGCGCCGCGTTGGCGATACGAGCGACGAAATGCTCCTGCTCGCCGATCCGAGTCGTGGTCGGCAGGGCAATCATGATCGTGGCGCTCTCCTTGTTTTCGAGGCGGACGACGGTGCGGGTAGCTTCCGTGCGAGGCAGGGCAGCTGGCAAGGCGATCGGCCTGGCCGCCTCACCCTTCCAGCTGCCGAAGGCCAGCTTGACGCTCTGCAGGACGCTATCCACATCGACGTCGCCGGCTATAGTCAAGATCGTCGACTTCGGGCTGTAGTGCGCGTTATGGTATTGACGCAGGTCCTCGACCGTGATCGTGTCGAGCTCGGCCAGTTGCTGGTCGTAGGGCTTTTCGTAGAGAGGCGAGTCGGGGCTGTAGAGGAGGGCCGCCATCTTCTGGTTGGCGACGGCGTCATTGTCGTCGAGCTGCTGGGCCAGACCGGTATGCAGCTCTTCCTTGACCAGGGCGAGCTCTTCTTCGAGGAAGAGCGGATTGCGCAGCATGTCGGCGAGATAGGTCAGATAGCTGGCCAGGTCTTTGCCGACCACTTTGCCGTTCATGGCCACCGAGTAGTTGCTGTTGCTGAAGCCGATTGCCGACTTCATGTCTTCCAGGGCCTGACCGGCTTCTTCCTTGCTGGCGTTTTTGCTGCCCTTGTCGAGCAACTGCGCCACCAATGTGGGGACGAGCGACTTGGCAGGGTTGGCCAGATAGTTACCGGCCTGCACCGTCAGCGATACCGCCGCCGTTTTCACCAGGGGCATCGGCAGGATTTGCACTGTCATGCCGTTGGGCAGCTTCTTGACTGTGGTGCGCTTCTTGAAGCTCGCTGCCTCGGGTGTAGCCGGGTCGCTCGCTTCCGTGGCGGCACCGTCGGTGCTTGAAGGCGCACCGCCAGTGGTGTCGCTTCCGGCCGTCGCGGGTGCCGCCTCTGGTTCCGGAGCAGCAGGTGCTTCCTGGATGAAACGGCCGACGGTCAGGTTTTTGGCGTGGAAATACTGACGGGCGACGCGCTGGATGTCGGCGGCGGTGAGCGCGTCGAAATCGTTGTCGTAGGTGAAGAAGCGCTGCCAGCTGTCTTCGACTTCGGCCGTGCAGAGCATCTCGAGCATGGACATGGCGTTGTCGGTGCCGATGTCGGTTGCTTTGCGATTGCCGGCCTTGGTACGCTCGAGTTCTTCGGCGCTGACCGGTTCGTCGGCAAACTTTTTCAGCTCGGCCTGCAGGATTGCCTCGAGGTCGTCATAGTTGCCGTTGCGCCCGAGCACACCGCCGATCATGAATGGGCCTTCGTCCTTGAGGCTGTTGGTCATGCAGAAAACTTCGACAGCCTTGCCGGTGGCGATGGCTGCCTTGTAGAGGCGGCTGGCCGGACGGTTGCTGCTGCCGAGGATGGTGCTGATCGCAGCCAGGGCAAGATTGTCCTTGTGGGCGGCACCAGGGGTGCGGTAGCCCATCAGGGAGAAAGCCGGGAAAGCGCTGACGCGCGATACTTCGAAACGACGAAGACCTTCCTGGGCCGGCTCGAAAGTGTACACCTGCGGGATGGGCGCAGGCGACATCGGCAGAGGGCCGAAGAATTTGGCGATCTGCTCGAGGGCCTCGGCGCTATTGAAGTCGCCGCAGACCATGAAGGTAGCATTGTTCGGGTAGTAGAACGTGTGATAGAACGCTTGCAGGCGCTCCAGGGGAACGTTCTCGACGTCGAGGGCATAGCCTATCACCGGATGGTGGTAGGGATGCTGCTGCAGCGAAACGGCCATGAGCTGCTCGCGCACGGCCGAGAACGGATTGTTCTTGCCGTTGTCGAGCTCGTTGTGCACGACCGTCATTTCGGAGTCGCGGTGTTCCTTGCGCAGTACGAGATTGCGCATGCGGTCCGCTTCCATCTCGATCACCAGCGGCAGACCCTTGGTCGGCACTTTGGCGAAATAGTTGGTGCGGTCATAGCTGGTGGTGGCATTGAAGGTGCCGCCGAGGGGCTTGAGGCGGCCGACATAGTCAAACTTGTCGGTGCCCTTGAACATCATGTGCTCGAGGAAGTGGGTGGCGCCGGTGTAGCCGACCGCTTCGTTGCGCGAGCCGACACGGTAGAGAATCATCGTCGACACGTTTGGCGTGGCGTGATTTTCACCGAGGAGAATCTTGAGCTGATTGCTCTTGAGGCGGTATTCGACAATGCCGCTCATCTCGCTGACGCGTTCGACGCCAATCGATTCAAGCAAAGCCTCGGTCACGAGAGGAGCAGCGGTTGTGCCGCTGACGCTTTTAGTCTGATTTTTCGTTGTCATTGTAAGTTTCCTTCACTGTGCCTGTCGGCGGGGCACGAGGCTCTGGCCGACAAGCACCATCAAAAGTAGATTCTACCCTCTTTACTTTTTTACTTACGCGAGAGGATATCGATCGCGTCGTTGAGCTGGTTGTCCCTGGGCGAGCCATAGGCGATGCCCGGTGCCTTGGTGAAAGGCACCTTGACGTCCGGAGTGATGCCGAATTGTTCGCTCTTGCTGGAGCCGTTGCCGCCATTTCCCAGCCACGTGCCATTCGGCGTGAAGTAGCGGAAAGTGGTGACATGAAATTCGGTACCGTTCGGGAAGCGCATCACGGCCTGGCCGATACCCTTGCCGAAGGTTTGCTCGCCGAGCACAGTTGCCCTGCCGTTTTGCTGCAGAGCGGCAGTAAACATCTCGGCCGCCGAAGCGGAACGCCCATCCACGAGGATGATCACCTGCTTGTTAACGGCGATCGCTTCCTGGCGAGCGCTGTTGCGGATCGAGCTTTTGCCGGTCGCCTCGTCTGTGCTGACACTGGACAGGACGTCGCCATCGAGTACAAACCTGGTGGTCTGATAGCCGCCGTCGTGTTGACGTTCCCGGGTGGAAACGAGTGTGCCTTTTTCGACGAACTCACTGGCCAATTGCAGGCAGATTGGCATCAAACCGCCTGGGTTGTGACGCAGGTCGATGATTATCCGATCGGTGGGAAGGCTTTTGAGGGCATTGGCCATCTCGTCCGGCGCATTGACGTCCATGAAGTCATCGAGGCGGATATAGCCGACCTTCTGACCGTTAGGCGCCGTCAGCATCTTGGAGGTGAGTTTCTCCTGTTTGACCTGGCCGCGGACGATGCTGATCGGTGCGAGTTCGTGGCCCTGACGGACGATGACGACCGTGATCGCTTCGCCTTCCTTGCCGGCGATTGCCGTGTGCAGACCTTCCATGGTGGCATTCTGCATCGACTTGCCGTTCACCGATTTGAAAGCGTCACCGGCTTTGATACCGGCTTTTTCGGCGGGGCCACCGGGGATGATGTCTTCGATCAGCGGGTTGCCCTGCTTGTCGACAGCCATGAGCGGACCATCGTCCTTGGTCGGTCCCATGATCGGTTCGCCGTTGGCGTCGATTCTGGGTTTGAGCTTGATGCCGATGCCGACGAAGTGTTCGTTCATGTCATCGCTCGAAGCCTTGGTGTCCTCTGCCGAAAGCAGGCGGGCGTAGTGATCACCGGTCGACTTGAGCATCTCGTTGGCGTACTTGATGGCATCATCGTCGGTTTTGATCTGGCTGTCGAATTTGTGCTCCCACTTGTCCCAGTCTTTGTAATTGCCCTGGTCGTAGGCGTCGGCACGGGCTTCAGCCCAGGTGTAGTGATAGAGTTCGACCGGCGAGACATGCTTGAAGCCGGGTACGACATAGAGGGCGAGGGCGACGAGCAGCAGTGCTGCGGCGGCGACACTCAAGAAAACTGTTTGAACGAGCTTGATAAGCGCGACAAAGAGAGGCCGCTTTGTGGACGGCGGTAAATCAGGAGCATATTTCATGATTTATTCCTCCGACGCATGCTCAAGCGCCGGGCCGGCAGGCTCGGGCGGTGAACACGCGCAGATATGTTGTTTCGCGGGCGTCTGGCGCCAGGGCGAGTGGAAGTGAGTCGGACTCAAGTCTGTGCAAGCACCTGTATGGCGTGACGGAAGGGCTTGCGGTGACGTGAGTGAGGCGGGTGAAGCAGAGCCAGAGAGCGTACGTATCAGCTGAAAGGCGCAGGGCGTGTGAGATTCAGTCGGTCAGACCGATAGGAGAGAGACGGTGCGCTGATGAGCTGGATGATTACGCGCTTGAGAAATACCTGGAAGAAAAAAGATAAGGGGAACGATCAAGAACCTATATAGAAATACTTATCAGGAGCAAGTTAAGAGGCTCAAATACTCGTGAGCTTTGAATTGCCGTCTTTTAAAAGTTCATGAGCTTTATGCTTATAAGAGCTAAAGCTGTAAAACCGCCAGGCCTCTGGAAGTGCTTGAATGGTGCTTGGTCGAGGCCGGTTGGCAAGTAGTCTGCTTGCGCCGACATGATGTCAAGAGTGGCTCTGTGCGCGGCTAGCGAAGGCCGGGTTGGCAAGATGTGCGCCCTTTGTAAACAGCAAAATGAGAGATACTAAACGCTACTGCCTGATAGGCTATGCTCAGAACAGCCGTCAGACAAGGAGAAGTCATGTCCTTAGCCATATGTCGCTTGCCTGTGAAAACCGGAACGCTGGTGCGTCCGCTGCTTTTGGCTTTTGTGCCAATCTTGCTGTGCGGCGTTCAGCCGGTGCTTGCTGATGTCTTGAACGTTGATGACGGCTCTTACAAAGCTGAAGTGGAAGAAAGCGCCACGCCGGTCTTTATCGATTTTTACGCTACCTGGTGCGGTCCTTGCAAGACCATTGCCCCCGCCGTGGACGAGCTCTCCGATCAATATAGAAACACAGTCAAGTTTGTCCGCGTCGATGTTGATAAGGCCCCTAAGACGGCTGAGCGTTACGGGATAGAACCGCTCCCGACGCTGGTTGTGCGCAGTAAAAAAGTAAGCAAAGGATTTGCCCTGTCCGGCGTACAGAGCAAAGAGGCAATTAAAAAGTTTATCGACGAGAGTTTGAAAAAGCTCTAGGTTCTAAGGGTGAAAGGCGCTGGCTGTCTTTTTCGCTTCTTGCTCGGCGAGCAGATATTGACGCGCTTCTGCCACCACATACAGTGAGCCGGTGATGCAGATCAGGTCGCCTTCCTCGGTGACCGCAAGGGCACGTTTAATCGCTTCCGGGACTGACTGAGTGATATCGCGGTTGCCCGCCTCACTGTCCACGTCTCCGAGCAGTTCGGCTATCTGGGTGGGTTCCATCGAGCGCGGATTGTCCGAGCGTGTGGCGATGACGAGCTTGCTCAGATGCGCCATTTCTTTCCAAATGGCGCTGATATTTTTGTCATTATTGACACCGATCACAAAGACGCATTTTTTGCCGGGGTAAAATGTGCTGATCGCCTTGGCCAGGGCCGCTGCCGATTCGTGATTATGGGCGCCATCGGCAATTACCGTGCGGTGCGGCTCTGTTGTTTCGAGCACTTCGAAGCGTCCCCGCAGGATCGCTTTATCCAGGCCCCGCGCGATAACTTCGTCGGAAATATCGAGCAAGCCTTTTTGCTTCAAGCCCCAGATCGTGGCCGCGGCAGTGGTGGCATTGGTGATCTGATGCTGGCCCAGCATTTTGATATGAAACTCGACCGGGCCGTTCGGACCTTCCATCGAAAAACTCTGACCGTTGCTGTCTTGCGTTAGCACTTTTACTTTGTATTTTTTCGCCACATCGATGAGCTCGGCATCGACTTCATGCACACGGCGACCGACGGCGATGCGTGCCCCGGGATCGACCTGGGGAGCTAGTACACAGAGGCAGTGCGGTACAACGATACCGGCTTTGTTGATGGCAATTTCTGTCTGAGTGCTGCCCAAAATTTCTACGTGTTCGAGGGAAATGGGGGTGATCACCGCCGCTTCTTTAGACTCGAAGACATTGGTCACATCATAGCGGCCACCCAGGCCAACTTCGACTACTTGCCAGTCGACTTTTTGGGGCGATGTTTTGACCAGTTGGAAAAAGAGAGCGGTCAGTACGCCAAAGGTAGAAATGGTGTTGTTGCCGGCATCTTTTTCGGCGTCGATCAAGCCTTTGATCTCGCCCATACCGCGGGCAAAGTCCTCTTCCGAGATCGCTTCCATGCCGAAGGCGAAGCGCTCGAGGTAGCTGTGTAGGTGCGGGCTGGTGTAAAGTGCTGTGTTTAGGCCGGCTTCATGCAAAATACTGGCGATAAAAGTGCAGGTAGAACCTTTGCCCTTCGAGCCGGCGACGTGGATGGTCTGCGTGCCTTTGTGCGGGTCGCCCAGGCGAGCCAGGAGAGCTTTCATCGCCGGCAAGCCCATCGATGGTCCTCTCGCGCCAAAAGTGGCCCTCTCCATATCCGGAAAAGACTGAATGTATGCCAGTGCTTCCTGAAAATTCATGAACTTCTCTACTACTCTTTCCGAAATGCTGTTTGAGCATTTTTGTCGACGGGCGCATCTTGAAAACGAGACTTCGCGGTCTCAGTCTCCATAGGATCCCCGAAGTTTAGCGTCTTTTTGGGATCTATCTATAACTAAACACGATTTTTTAGGGCTTTACAAGTTTTATGGCCAATTTTGCCTGAAAACACGAGGTTGCCAAGATTGCGCGAGCTGCGGGATTGGTTTGGGGTTTTTACTGCGGCGGTTAGTGGAGCGGGAGTTCTTCTCGCGCGGTCGAAGATGAATGCTCGATTGAGGTCGATGGAGCGATTAAAATTGATCCCAATTTTTCAAGTAGGTTCCAATAAAACCATGTCCCTTAAACGACACCCAGCCCTGCAGCCATTTTCGCGCGAACACCTGACCGGGCTCTTTCATGCGCATCAGTTGATGTGGCTCTCTAATGGCCGGGCGCGCCAGGATTTGCTGACGACCGTGACAAATTTCAAACAGGCCTGGGAGGACGAAATTTTTTTTGCATTTCGCTGAGGAGGAGAGGCTTTTCGCCGGCATGCCCATTTCTGTCGAAAGTCTTGAGCGTCTAAAAGGCGAGCACGACGCTCTTCGTCAGGCCGCCGGTGCACTCTTTGGCGTAAGCGCCGAAAACGTACTTCAATGCTTTGATTTTGGCCAGCTTTTAAACGACCATATCCGCTGGGAGGAGCGTCAGCTCTATCCGGAGATTGAACAAGCTCTTTCCGCAGATGCCCTCGCTGCTCTGGCTGAAGAAACAAAGGTCATCGATGCCCGGCACAATATCTGCCGCAATTCATAGTTGATTCTGGATGTCTCGAAAGCTTTGGCAAGTAGTCTGCCTAATTAATCCAGGCCATGTCCTGTAAGGGCCATCTCTGGGTATATACCGGTGTTGTAGCTCGCGGTCGGTGAGGTTAGGATCGTGGCCGATACTACCCATGAAGGGATGCCCGAGGATAAGCCAGCGCACCCTGCCGCGCCTATTGAAACAGGTGCATGGCAAGCGGGTTTATCTTC
Source organism: Cyanobacteria bacterium REEB67 (assembly GCA_018971775.1). Lineage (GTDB taxonomy): Bacteria > Cyanobacteriota > Vampirovibrionia > Obscuribacterales > Obscuribacteraceae > REEB67. Next base: position 30,422 of record JAGXAB010000058.1, read on the forward strand.
GCGTGCTACCGCCGGCGATGCGACAACTAAACCTGTTCCCTCCGGTTTCCCCAAAGAAGTACAAATCGCCGACGCTTCTGCCACAGAGAAGAGCCCTGCTGAGCGCCAGTTTGACGCACATGAAGCTGCTGCCGAAATCAATGACGCCTTGCATGTGCCTTTTTTCAGCACGCGCTTCTTCCCTGATGGCGACAAAGTCTTCAACAAGATGCTCAATATGACTCCGGGCGAATTCAAGGCGACGGAAGCGGCGTTTAATAGAACTCAGGCCCCCGGTGATAAGCCGTGGACTTTGCAGGACGATATCCATCGTCAACTTTCCAGCAGTCAGACGGATCGGCTCGATAAATTAATGGAGAGCAAGTCTCACAATCATGTACCGCCTGAACGCCGCGTCGATGGAGAACAGTTACTCAAGCCAGGTAGTCCATTAAAGGTCGGCGAAATCAATGCTGTTACCATGCCCGATGGCCGCCGCTACGATGTTTATGTGCCGAAAAATGCTGACAACCGTGCACCGACTGTTGTCGCTATGCATGGCGCAGCTGGCGGAGATTCGGTTGGACTGATTGCCCAGGCCTATGCAGCCGATCGACCCGAAAAAGTGGCCGCCGTCGTCAGTGAAGACGGCACCTGGATGAAAAAAAGACAAGCCACCGACAGCAGGTAAGCCAATCATGATTGTCCACGGCGACGCCGATGAGACACTGCCTTACAACGGTGGCATGGGTTCAGTCAGTCGCAAGCAAGATGGATTGGCTTCTCGGGACCAACCTCAAGGACTCCGCGCCTTACATGCAGGCTCAGGTCTGGAAAGCGGCGGACCAGTGTGATGGGCCTGTGCAAGTCCATGACCGCGGCGATCTGGTTGTGCGCAATTACAGTGGCTGCAAGGTCGGCGAGGTCAAGGAATACATCCTCAAAGACGGTCATCACGGCATCAACGATTACAAAAACGACGGTATCCGTTTTGCCCAGTGGCTTCTCGGCAGCGCTGACCGGCGTCAGGATTTCTCTACGCAGGGGGCCCAGTTTTTGAAAAAATGGATCGTCTCGGATCCGAGTATGGAGCGTCCTCGCTAGTAGCGAGATTCGCTGATCTCATCGGGTAAGACATCGGCATTTAATTTGAACACCTTGCCGGTCACTTTTTCGGAAACGGCACGGTTGGCTGCCAGCCATTGTCTGTGAGAGCTTTTGCGCCCATGAGCGCGGGGGCCGTCGACCTGGTATAGCCGGTCCATGATCGGCGCCTTGTTGCTGGCGTAGGCCACGCAAACGACTGGTGACACACCCGTGACCCCGATTCTTGCAGCAGCTCCTTTGGAAAGGTCTATATCGCGCCCTCTTACATATGGGCCACGGTCGTTGATGGTGACGGTACAACAGCGACCGGTTTGGGGATTGGCTACCAGCATTCTCGAACCCAGCGGCAGGGTGCGGCTGGCGGCAGTCAGGCCGACAGGATTGAAGATCTGACCAGAGGCTGTGCGCTTACCGGCAAAGCCCGGTCCATACCAGGATGCTTTGCCGGCAAAGGCTGTGTCGGGTGTAGCGAGAGGCGGAGGCGCTGCAAAGATTGCGGCGGCGTCTGAGTCTATGAGATGTAGGGGAGCATGCAAATGCAGTGGCCGTGGCACTGGCTGGGACTGCAGAGGCTGGGATTGAGGCAGTTCTTGGGCGACGGTGGGTATGTCACTACCAGTAGTGGTAAGGCGCGGGGCCGCTTTATGACTTTTCCAGGCAAATCTACTGCTCAACTTTTTGTTGTGGGTGAGAGCCTTATGTCTGGGCGCTTTTGGGGCCGTCGAAGCGGAGCAATGCTGACCAAAAATATGTCTTTTCAAAAAGGAAAAAATCCCGGCATGGGCTTTTGGTACGGCAAGAGTCGTAGAAAGAATCAGGCTGCAGACTAGCGATAACAGCAGATTATGAAAGCGAAGCATATTCATTTTTGAGCTCAGGTTTTCAGTGCTAAAAGACACAGGCCTCTAATGACGCCTGGTGAAGCTAACTGTTCCTGTATATCCAGATCATGTGGCGAAGAAAGAATTAAACGAAAATGGCGATGTGACGGCATTTCTGCTGGTCGATCCACACACTCTCTTCACCGAAGCGGCTGTTGTTCTCCTCTCTTCTCTGCGATGTTTGACGAATGGCGCTAACGATTTCATAATTCCGGATTGAGTAAAATCACCATGCTTAGCACAATGTCTCTGGTTTTTTTTCGCCTTTGAGAGCAAAAAAGATGAGCGCCGGGGATTTTGTTTGCCGCGTCATCAATTTAAGTTTGGGTTGATGCAAGTCTCCAACCGATTGCGCTCCGAGGTAGTTTTCAACTCTCAAGCCACATACAACTGCTGTTCCTGATTTGAAAATCCGCCATTCGTGTCGGTTGGCTGCTGCATTTATTGTAAATCCATTGAGGTACTTTTATGCTGTCCATATTTGACCTGGCTGGTCCAGGTCTACTTCTCGCCTTCGATTGCACCTGGATCCACCATGCAATCGGCGGTGTGCTAAGTGCTTTGCTCTTGCCGGTAATGATGATCGCGATTCTGGCCGGTATCATGGGAGGTGACACAAAAAATATCGGTGCACTGGTGTTCGATGTGTTGGGCACCGCTCTGGTCGTGCTTATCGATCTGAGTGTTTGTGTGCTGAAATTTTCTTTTTTGTTGCTCGGTTTCATCTTGGCGGCACTCCTGCGCACCTTCGCCGAATATCTGGCGGCGAAGAAAGCTGCCGGACCAACTATCAAGGTCAAGACGGGCAGCGGTCCTGAATATGGTGAGAAAAAAGGGGCGAAAATGATGTAGCTACAATGTAGCTTCATCAAAAAGAGCCCATTTCGACGCCTTGAGTGGGGTGTTTATTTATACTTGGACTTATAATAGACATCCCCCAAAAAAGAAGAGGGAGTGGCTTGTAATAGCCACCCCCTCTCAAACTTACTTCTTAGCAGCGCTGTCTTCGTCGACGAGCTTCTCGAACTGATCCAGATAATCAGCAAAGACATCGAGGGCCGAGCTGATCGCCTTCGGGCTGGAGAGATCGACGCCGGCAGCCTTGAGCAGGTTGATGCTGGAGTCCGAGCTGCCGCCCGAGAGGAACTTCAGATAACGGTCCAGAGCCGGTTTGCCATCGCTCAGGATCTGGCTGGCCAGAGCCGTCGCGGCGGAGATGCCGGTGGCGTACTTGTAGACGTAGAAGCTCGAGTAGAAGTGCGGGATGCGCGCCCACTCGATAGCAACCGGATCGTCATCGGCGACGACATCGCCGTAGTAGAGCTTGTTGAGCTCGAGGAAGACTTCGGAAAGCTTATCGGCGGTCAGGGCGACACCCTGCTCGGCGAGTGCATGGGCCTTCATTTCAAACTCGGCAAAGAGGGTCTGGCGGAAGAAGGTCGTGCGGAACGCCTCGAGCTGGTGGTTGATCAAATACTTGCGGACGTTGCGGTCGCTTTCCTTGTTGAGGAGGAAGTGCGTGAGCAGCGCCTCGTTGCAAGTGGATGCCACTTCGGCCACGAAGATCGTGTAGTCGCCGTACTGGTAGGGCTGATGTTTGCGGGTGTGCCAGGAGTGCATGGAGTGTCCGGCTTCGTGAGCCAGAGTGAACATGTTCTCGAGGTTGTCCTGCCAGTTCATCAGCATGTAAGGCGCGGTGCCATAGCAGCCGGAGCTGTAAGCTCCCGAGCGCTTGCCCTTGTTTTCCATGACGTCCACCCAGCGAGAGTCGAAGCCCTCGGCCAGAGTCTTGACGTATTCGGCGCCGAGCGGAGCAACGGCGGAGAGGATGGTCTTCTGGGCAGTCGGGTAGTCGACTTTGTAGTCGACTTCGCCGACGAGCGGCACGTAGAGATCCCACATGCGCAGCTTGCGTTCGGCACCGCCACTGGTGGCTTCGCCGAGCTCGCCGCTCTTGGCCAGCATCTTCTTGCGGATAGCCAGATAGCGATGCACGAGTGGGAGATACTTGTGGGCGGTCTCGACGAGGTTGGTGTAAACCTCGAGCGGGATGTTGTCCGGACCGAGTGCCGAAGCGATGGCGGTCGGATAGTTGCGGCTGCGGGCTTCAAAGATATTGCCGTTGACGTGCGTCGAATAGTTCGACGCGATCGTGTTGCGCATGCCTTCAAAGGCGCCCATCATGCCTCGATACGCAGCTTCGCGCACCTTGGGGTTGCGGCTGTGCAGGAAGCTGACATAGTTGCCGTGGGTGAGCTGCTGTTCCTGGCCATCATCGTTGACGACCTTGGGCAGCTTCAGGTCCGCATTGTCCAGCATGCCGAAAGTATTGCGCGGACCGCGGCCGACCTGGCTGTACTGGGCGAGGATTTCTTCGACTTCGGAACTGCGCACATGATCGCGCTGGCGAATCATTTCTTCGAGCTGGACACTGTAGAGCGACAAGCCCCTGGTCTTGGCGATGAAAGTGCGCAGACGGGTCGGATCGATAGAGAGCAACTCAGGGCGCGAGAAAGAAACGGCGGAGCTGTAGAGCGTGAAGAGCGAGGCTGCCTTCTCGTTCAGGGCCTGGAAGTGGCTGTTGCCCTTATCTTCGTCGGCTTTGAGATGCGAATAGGTGTAGAGACGCTCGACGATCAGGCCGGCTTCATCGCGCAGGGTCAAGAAAGCAAGAATCTGTTTGCCGGAGCGCTTGAGCTTGCCCTTGAATTCGGGCAGGCGCTTGAGCAGCTCGCGGACGCGGGCCTCGTCGGCGTTCCAGGCTTCTTCAGAAGGGTAAACGGAGGTAAGATCCCAGGTCAGCTCGGTCGGAACTTCGCTGCGCAGTGGTATCTCGGCGACAGTGGATTTTTCTGCGGTTTGCATAAGATGTCCTTTTTTTGTTTGACCACAACCCCAAGACCGGGTCTCTCTGCGCGACGATGCACGTGACGTGGCAATGCCGTCAAGAAAGACTAGTAAAGCACAGGCAACTAGAAGATTGGCGAGGTTTTTCTCGTGATGAAAAATTGGGGTCTTGGGTATCGGGGTACACCCGACGTTATCAAAACGTTTTTACTAAGTAAATGAGTTTGATCTTGTCACGTGGGTGGCCAAAGCCTTTGCTACTGCGAGAGCTTGTGCATCTTGGCAGCTTTGCCTTTTGGGCGTTATTGTCCCGTAGTCGCTGATGGTCGGGCTCGGTTGTCTTCCGATATCGGTTGACGTATCGGGAGAGAAGGGGCAATTTCTACCTGGCCTGACCCATTCCGTCCCGAGAAGCTTGCACCGCCATACTTCTGGCATAGAAGTCAAGATTGCTTTTGAATAGTCCGAATCTCTAGGTTCTAGGCATCAATCCAATTACTTTTCCATCCCAAGATTTTACCTAAAGCACCTTTCTGACTAGCCTCTTGCCGCCTATAAACCCTCCCCTGTGGACGGTTTCTTTAGTCTGGCTCAAATCCGCCCTTTCGGTATTATCAAACTGGAGCAAGACTGCATGAAATTTCCTGACTGCGTCATGTTTTTCCTCACGCGCAGGGTGCTATGGCGCTTTCGCAAACCGACCTATGTCACGCTGCTTGGCGGTCCCGGCGCCGGTAAAGGCACTGTTGCCCTCGAGCTCGCTCCTCTTCTCGGATTGACTCACCTCTCCACCGGGGCGCTGATTCGCAAAGAAATAGCCGACGGCACCGATTTTGGCAAGCAAGTGAAAGCGACGGTCGAAGCCGGTGGCCTTGCCCCCGACGAACTCGTCGTTTCCATCCTGGCTCGTGCCCTCAAGGCTCCGGAAAATCGTCGCGGCGTCATCCTCGATGGTTTCCCCCGTACCCTTCGCCAGGCGCAGATGCTCGACGAGCAGCTGGCCGACTGGGGTGTGTCGTTGACGCGAGCAATCTGGCTTGAACTCTCCGAAGCCGATTTGATCGAGCGTCTCTCTCTGCGTCGCACCTGTAGCAATTCCGGCTGTGGCCGCTCCTATCATCTCAAGTTTCAGCCGCCCAAAGTCGCTGATACCTGCGATGCATGCGGCAGCGCACTGATTCAGCGCAAAGACGACGCCCCCGAATCGATCAAGGCGCGCCTGGCGACCTACAAAGAGGAGTCCGCTCCCCTGCGTCAGTATTACAAGCGCACCAGGGGCAGTGCCCTCGTTTTCATCAATCCCACCAACGCCATGACCAAAGAAGAGGTTCTGGCCAAAGTGTCGAGCGTATTGCGCTAACAACAATCAACATCGGGCTTTATGTCCGGCGTTTCTTTCTTCTCCAACTTTTCTCTATCAGCAGCGCGTCCGCCGCCTGTAAGACTGGATAAAACCGGTTTGGCAGGCTGCGCTCCGCTGTAACCTAAAGCGAGTAATATCATGTCCAACAAGAAGAAGACTCCCGATTCCACCCCGGCCGACAAGGCCGCCCCCGTTGCCGCGCCGGCCGCTACTCCTGCCGCGCCGGCCGCTGCGAAGAATCCCCTCGACGACCAGCTCAAGGGCCTTCAGGTTAAGCAGGCCGAAATCGCCCTGCAGAAGGCCAGGCGCGCCGAAATCCACGAAGTGCAGATGAATGCAGCCGACCTGCGTCGTCTGCAGGCCGTCGCCGCCACTGCCGAACTCGACCTGGCCAAGAAGCGTCGCGACGCCGCGCGCGAGCTGGCCGCCGCCGACGAAGCTCTCAACTACACCTTCTATGACGGTGTCAGCGACGAGAGCATCAAGCCGGCTCTGGCCGAACTCGGCAAGTGGAGCCGTCGTTGCCCCGGCCAGCCGATCACGATCACGCTCAATTCGGGCGGCGGTTCGGTGATCGCCGGTCTGGCGCTCTTCGACTACATCCTCAAGCTGCGCGCCGATGGCCATCACGTCACCGTGATCTGCCTCGGCATGGCTGCTTCCATGGGCGGCATCCTGCTGCAGGCCGGCGACAAGCGTATCGTCGGTCGCTATGCCCAGGTGCTGATCCACGAGGTTTCGGCCGGCACCAGCGGCAACATCCAGAAGATGGATGACGCCCTGACCTTCTCGAAGTCGCTGTGGAACCAGCTCTCCGAGATTCTCGCCGAGCGTTCGACGATGACGGTCGCTCAGGTGCGCAAGGCCGCCCTTCGCAAGGACTGGTGGCTGACCTCGCAGGAGACCGTCGATCTCGGCTTCGCCGACGAGGTGCTCTCGGCGCCGTTCACCCCCAAGGTCCAGAAGGGCGGCAAGAAGCCGGCCTCCAAGGCTAAGGGCAAGGCGAAGAGCAAGAAGGCCGAGTAAGGCCTGAATAAATAGGGCGTAAGCCTTTGTTTTCCGAGGAAGCTGTAACGTCCCCATGGCGTTGCAGCTTCTTCGTTTTTTTTGTTTTTTGACGTTTGAGGGCTGTTTTTTAGCTTCTTTTTTTGTCTTTTTTGCCCTGCCGCTCTGTGCTCCTGTAGTACAGTGTCTGCAGAAAAATCAACTATCTGGAAACCTCTGGAGCTGTAAAAAATATGCCTGACGAATTCAAAAAGGTACTCTCCACTCTTTTCAAATCCCATCCCTGGCATGGTGTGGATGTCGGCCCCAACGCTCCGGAAGTGGTCAAAGCCTACATCGAGATTGTGCCCGCCGATTCGGTCAAGCTCGAGCTCGATAAGGCGACCGGCCACCTGCATGTCGACCGTCCACAGCTTTTTTCGTCGCGTTGCCCGACGTTGTACGGCTTCATCCCCAAGACCTATTGTGACAAGCGCGTTGGCAAGTTTGCCTCGCTCAAGACCAAGCGCAAGGGCATCGAGGGCGACCATGATCCGCTCGATATCTGCGTCCTCACGGAAAACGATTTTGCCCATGGTGACCTATTCATCACCGCGCGCGTTATTGGTGGTCTGCGCATGATCGACAAAGGCGAGGCTGATGACAAAATCATCGCCGTGCTGGAAAACGACGTCTCCTATGGCCAGATGCGCGATATCAAAGACGTGCCCAAGGCCGTTGTTGAGCGGCTCTGCCACTACTTCCTCAGCTACAAACGTCATCCTGATGAGAAAGCGGCAAATTCGATGGTGCAAATCGAGGCTGTCTACGGACGGTCCGAAGCCCAGGAAATCATCAGGCTTTCGATGAGCGATTATGATGAGGCCTTCGGCACCGAAGAGCAGCGTCTCGCCGATCTGCGCGACTTGCTTCTCGAGCGTGTCAAGCCGCAGGATAAGCCTGTCGGCGATAAGAAACCAGGCAAGAAGCCGGTTGATGGGAAGTCTGGCGACAAAAAGCCGCACGGTAAAAAACACGGCAAATAAGTAGATTCGTCTTGACCGCACCGGTTGTTTGAGATTGTCTCGAATGACTGGTGTGTTTTTTTTTTGGTTTAATCAGATATATGTATCTTAATATCTAAATTTTGCGTTTGTCTTGCGAAGTACCGTGCCGTTGCGGCCAGTTGATTGTATTTTTTGCCTGAAGCTGCGGTGGTGGGCTTTGGCTCCAAAAGAGTATCGAACGAGGCCAAAAATGATGCTCTGAAGCGGTCAAAATTATCGAATAAGGCCAAAAATGATGCTCTAAAACCGTCAAAATTATCGAATAAGGCCAAAATGATACTCTTAAAAGGGTCGATAATATCGAATAGAGTTCGGCGTAATCTCTAGGTCAAAGCCTCCGTGAGCCACTTCTCGATACGCTTAGCTTTGGCCGGTGTAATTTGCTTGAACGTCGAGGTGAGTACGTCGGCAATTGAAACTTTTGCCAGCTCTTTGCGATAGGCGTCCTCGGCCTTCCACATCGAAACTGCAATATTGCAGGGCATGGCAGCGGCGGCGGCTGCCTCACTGGGTAAGGCGCACGGGCCGTCCATGCGGATTTCGGTGCAACGGAAGCAGGCATCATCGCCTTCGAGGGCCAGATAAATGTCGAGTAAAGTTGTTTGCTCCGGGCTGCGGCGTAAGCGATAGCCGCCCTGAGGACCGGTTACGGTCGTCACCACGCCGGCTTTTGAAAGCGCCTGGAAGTGTTTGCGCAGGTAGGCTACTTTCAGGTCGTGAAATTCGGCCAGGGTCTCGAGGCGCATACTGCGTCCTTCGGGAAGTGACCCGAGTAACGCACAACAATGTATCGCCCATTCGACGCCGCTGCCAAGTTTCATCGCGCCCACCCTTTTAATGGATACATTATATCCAAGATTAAAAATCGAGAGTGCGTATTGTGGATAACTTCTATCCATGATTGAATGATGGCATGCATTGTGGATAGAAAACATCCATAACTCGGTCAATCAATTTTGAGGTCTGCCATGAATAACGTTTCTGCTTCAAACAAAGCCCATATCGTTGTAATTGGTGCCGGTATGGCCGGTTTGACCGCCGCCCAGAGATTGCTTGCTGCCGGTGCGGCCGTTACGCTGGTCGACCGTGCCAAAGGTCCTGGAGGTCGAGCAACGACACTTGAGCATGACGGCTTTTTTCTCAACCAGGGGCCGCACGCTTTATATGTCGGAGGTGCAGGCTACAAAATCTTTAACGAGCTCGGCATTGCGCCTGCCGGATCTCAACCCAAGCCGAAGCGCTCGATGCTCTTCAAGGCTGGCCGCGAGTACGATATGCCAATTTCACCCGGCACGATTTTGTCCACTAACATTTTTTCCGTAGGCGAAAAAGTCGAATGGACCGCGCTCATGGTCACACTCGGGCGCTGTGATCTTGCCTCTCTCAAGTCGGTATCGCTCGATGATTGGTTGGCTAAAGAAGTTAAAAGCGAAAATGTGCGTGATGTTTTCAAAGCGATGGTCAGGCTTTCCACATACAGCAATTGTTCGTCTCTGTTTTCTGCCGCGGCTGCGATTCGGCAGCTTCTGCTCGTCCAAACGGACGGAGTAATTTATCTCGATCACGGCTGGCAGTCGATTGTTGACGCCATGCACAGTCTCGTTGAGGGCAAAGCCGTAGAAATTTATGAGGCCGATGTGAGCGCTGTCAGGCCGACGAAAAACGGCGTGGAGGTTGTAATAAATGGTGAAATTAGACGTTTTGACGCCGCTATTTTAGCCCTACCACCACGAGTGGCGGTCAAGCTATTGGAAGGTGCATTGCCCCTTGAAGATGCGACTGAGATAGATGGCATTCACGCCATTCATGCCGCTTGTCTCGATATTTGTTTGAAGAATCTCCCCGTCGCCGATAATACGTTTGGCATTGGGGTAGATGTGCCGACGTATTACTCTGTGCACTCGACGACGGCCAAACTGACAGAGTTTGGCCATGTTGTCCACCTTGCCTATTATTTGAAAGAAGGTGAAAAAGGTGATGCTCGTCACGAAAGAATATTGCTCGATTTGATGGACCGGATTCAACCCGATTGGCGTGAAGCGCTTGTTTATAAGCGCTATATGCCGAACCTGGTGTCGAGCTACGGTACGGCGCTGGCTGCCAAAAATGGTACGAGTGGTCTGGCTGACGTGACTTTGC
>JAGXAB010000143.1 GCA_018971775.1 Cyanobacteria bacterium REEB67
CCTGAGTGCCCTGCGGATTTAAGATATCCATACCCTGATAGCGGCCATAGAAGTCGGAGTTCTCCCGACTTGCCAGAATCTCGGGAGGAGAAAGCGAACCGTCATCGAGAATTTTTACTTGAAGCAAGGATGACATATCGGACAATGTATTGGAGATAAGATAGAGTGAGCGGCTATCCGCGCCGAAGGTGCCATATATGTGAGCCGCCGGCCGGCCAGGAAAGACCGGCGTCTCTTTCTTGCTGGCGATATCGAGCAGGTAGACCTCCGCATCGTTGAAGCTGGTGAAATAAGCATTTAATGCGTAGCGCCGATCATTGCTAACGGCAAGCAAACGTACGGATCTGATATTATTCGAAAGCGTTTGCTGTGCACCAGTGAGCGGATTGAGAAGACAACCGCGCATGACACCACTTGCGGCACCACTAGAATAATTGGATGAAGCAACAATATCCTTGCCGTCGGCCATCCAGACGGGCCCGTCAGTGCGTGTCTTGCCGCCTGGAGATAGCAATTTCAGATTCGTGCCATCCGGACGTATCGTGTAGATTTGCGCTTCCAGCGAGCCCTGCCCGGTACCGAAGGCGATCGTGTTTTTATCGACTGGCGACCAGGCAGCGTCCTGCACTGAAGTATCGCCGGTAGTGACCAGACGTGGAAATCCTCCGGCCGTTGGCACGGTCCAGATCTGATATCGACCGGTGATGTCGGAGATAAAGGCCAGCTCAGTGCCGTCCGGAGAAAAGCTTGGATAATTAGACGTACTGACAGCGGCAAAGCACCTGATGTCTTCTTCGATGGGATTGACCCACGCTGTAGTATCGCCTGCCTTAGCCGGCAGAGCGATCAAAAAAGCGAGCACCCAAAACACAAAAATACCCATTCGCTGAAACAACGGCATGATCGTCCTCGAACACTTTTAAACTGCGACATATTAATTAGAATCATGGCGGAAGTGAAAAACACGTTAAACAGCGCGCGTAGGATCACCAGTGCAAACGAAATTCACAGCCCCAGAGCCTTGCAATAGCGACAGATGCGCGCCTCAGCCCAGATAATCTCGGCACATTGCGGGCAGCGTTTGGCGTGCTCGCCCTGCGGCCGCTGGCAGGACGGACAGAGCGCAGCGCCCGCACTCATTTCTGTATCGCACCAGGGACAGTCGCAGCGGCGCCGGCCTCTGGAGTGCGCCTCTGCCATTCCGGAGGTAGTGCTTGCCTGGCTGCCATCCGCAGCGCCATCGCCATTACCATCCGGCGCCGTCAATTCGGCCAGCGTCATTTCAAAATCGGCCAGGGTTTTATCCAGGATCTTGGCCAGCTCAGAGCGCACCTGATCCGCCCTGCCATTTAAGGTGGCAAGCGTCGCCAGAGCTTTGCCTTCACTCCTCGACAAAACGCCGACGAGCAGATCCTTAGGCTCGATAAAATTTTGTCCTTGCTGCCGCGCGAATTCCCAGGCGGCCTCCAGAGATCTTTTGGCATTGGCCGTAAATGGTATCTCGACAGCAACGAAACCATTACCGCGACCGGTCAACTTTTCCACCGCCTGTCGCGCCTCCTTGATATTGATGCCGCAATTTTTCAAGGCCTTGCAGGCGGTGCTGCTGCCCTCGCCAATGATGCCGAGAAAAATTTGCTCCGTACCGACATGATTAATGCCAAGCCGGCGCGCTTCTTCCTGAGCCAGCATGATTACCTTGATCGCCTCGTGCGTGAATCTCTCAAACATCTACCACCCCCTGCTTACCGCTCTCTCGGCGCGCATCGGCAACAACCGCCATACCTTCAGTCGTCACACCTTGCAAAGGACCGCTAATACGACGATATCTGGAAGAATCTTTTTTGCTGGCTTCGTCACCATTAGCGATCGTGAAGTAAAAAGTCGAGCCTTTGCCTTCTTCCGATTGCACCCAGATTTTACCGCCATGGCGCTCGACGATTTTTTTACAGACCGCCAGACCGATGCCTGTACCGGCATATTCAGCCGTCGTGTGCAGCCTCTGAAAGATAGCGAAGATGCGCTCGGAATATTCCATATTCATACCCAGGCCGTTATCTCGCACCGAAAAAAGCCACTTGTCCCCATCGACCTTGCAGTCAATAGTGACGACCGGGTCGTCGATACCTTTAAATTTGATCGCGTTCTGGATCAGATTTTGAAACACCTGCGACAGCTGCGTACCATCGGCGGTGACAACGGGCAATTCGCCAATCTTGATCGTGCCCTGCTGCTCTGCCAGAAAGACATGCAAATCTTCGACGATTTGCTTGACCAGAGCCCTGCAGTCAATTTGCTCATGCGGCTTAGCTTTGGTTGTAATCCGGGCGATATCGAGCAGGCCCTTAATCAAGGAACGCATGCGCTCGGCACCGCTCATGGCATTGGTTACATATTTACGTCCTTTATCATCAAGATTGGGGCCGAGTCTTTTCTCGAGCAGACCCAGATAACTGACGACGGTGCGCAAGGGCTCCTGCAGGTCATGGGCAGCAACATAGGCAAAATGCTGCAGCTCACGATTGGATTCATTCAAAGAGTCGACCGCCAGGGTGAGCTCATCGGTGCGTATTTTAAGAGCTTCCTGCATGGAGACAAAGGCACCCTGCAAAATACCGAGCTCGTCTTTGCGATCGCCAAAGTCGAGCTTTGTGTCGAGATCGCCTTGCTCGACCGCTTTTACCGCTCCGGTCAGATGTTTGAGCGGTTGCAGCAGATCGATATTGATAATCAGCATTTGAGCCAGAGACAAAATAACGATCACAATGGCGGCAATCGAGAAGAGTACAAACTGCGTAGAAATACGCTCCTTTGTCGCCTGCATATGATGTTCGGCAAATTCCAGAGGCATATTAGTGACTTGATCCGACAGTTTGATCAAGCTGCTTACCCTCTGTCTTTCACCGCGAATGCGGGCGATTTTTTCCTCATCAGTGGGTTCAGTTTCGGCCGCCGCTCTCAATTCCTGATTGACGACATCGTAGGTCGGGGCGATTTCTTTTTCAAGGTGAATGAGTGAATCGAGAGCGCCTTTGTCCCTGGCAAACAATTCTTTCAAACGCGGAAAAATCTTCTGATTTTCCTGCTGCATCTCGATGATTTCTTCAATTTGCTTGTCTTTAACCGTCGGATCTTGACCCATAATCAAAATCTGCTCAGCGGCGCGCAGACGTTTGATATTGCTGCTCAGAGTGACCAGCAAAATCGATGCCGGCATGTCATTTGCGTAGATTGCCTCCTGGTTGGCGGCAATTTCTCTAAAGCCGGAATACGAAGCGAGCAGGACGATAATCAAGCAACTGAAAATGACAGCAAAGCTCATGCCCACTTTCCTGGCGATCGAAATGTCGGCGAGCCATTTTTTCAAAGCCTTCGGTTCCGCAGTCAATGGTTGCTCATTTTGCTGTTACCCCAGCACCTACTAATTTTGTGCCCTTCGATAAGCAACTACAATCAGCATTGAGACTAACCATTTTGGGGGATGTTTTTCAATAGAAACCAGGGCACAATGAGAGTGTACAGTGTGATTACTTGGCGTGAAAGATGGAAAACCGAATAGACGCGGCGAAAACCATCGCCAGGGCGGAATAAGTCGAATGCAAAAGAAAGCGATCAAAGTGCTTCTGATCGAAGACAACGCTTTTGATGCCGATATCCTCAGCGAATTGCTGGAAGAGAGCAGTGTCCAGGATCTCTCCTTGACCTGGGTAGACAGGCTCAGTCGCGCCCGCCAGGCCGTGCAAGCCGAAACTTTCGACCTGATTTTGATGGATATGAATCTGCCCGATAGCGACGGGCTCGAGACGCTCTTCCGAGCACAGAAGATTTCTCCCGATCTGCCGATCATTGTCCTGTCCGGCCACTCCGATGAGGCAATCGCCATCGAGGCCGTGCAAAACGGCGCCCAGGATTATCTGGTAAAAGGACAGTTCACGAGCGACATCCTGGTGCGCTGCATCTTGTACGCCATCGAACGCAAATTAATGGCCAAACAGATGGAGAAACAGTTTCAGCAGCTGCAGGAAACGGAGCAAAGATTATCGGCAGTACTCGGAGGCATGAGCGAAGGCGTTTGCAACGTCGATTTGCAGGGCTCGATCATCTACATGAACGCCGCCGCCCAGGACATTCTCGGCTTGAACATCGATGAAGTTATGGGCAAAAATTTTCATGACCTAGTGCATCCGGGAGAAGTAAAAACCTGCGCCAACTGCGATCTGCTCAGAAGCAGGGCGGAGGCGGGCAATCGCGGTCGAGTCGAAGATGAATTTCACACTAAATCCCTGAAAATCTTGCCTGTGGAATTTTCGTTTACCGCCCTGAAAATAAACGACCACACTACAGGCTCAGTAATTTGCTTTCGTGACATCAGCGAACAGAAAATCGTCGAAAAACGCGTCAAAGAATTTTATTCGTCGGTCTCGCATGAATTGCGCACGCCCCTCACATCCATTTTCGGCAGTCTTTCGTTGCTCGAAAATGGCGTTATCGGCCAGGTCGACAGGGATGGTCTCGAACTGGTAGAAGTGGCCAGAGTAAGCTGTGACCGCCTCCTGCGCCTGATCAGCGACCTTCTCGATATTAAAAAGATCGAAGCCGGACAGCTCGAATTGAAGGAAGAAGAAATCGAGCCCACCCATTTGATCGACATTTGTGTCGAGGCCATGGCCGGCTACGCCGTGCAAAGCCAGGTCGAGCTGGTCGTCGCCGATGACATGATCGCCAGAGATGTCGGAGTGATCAAAGGTGACCGCGACCGGCTCTTGCAAGTACTGCTAAACCTCGTCTCCAATGCCGTAAAATTTTCCAAAGAAGGCGACAAAGTGACGCTTCGGCTCGAAAAAGGTCAGGCACATCCGATTCGCTTTTCGGTCTGCGATACAGGTCCCGGCATCGCCAATCACGATATGGACAAGCTCTTCCAACGTTTCCAGCAACTCGACTCTTCCGACGCCCGCAACTTTGGTGGCACCGGTCTCGGTCTGGCAATATCAAAAGCACTGGTCGAACAGCACGGCGGCACGATCGGTGTGCATAGCAAAGTCGGCACCGGCTCTACATTCTGGTTCGAGCTGCCAATCGCAGAAGAAGATCTCGAGCAGACGCTCAACTAAAAGTTAAACTACAATCTCAACAAAAAGCAGCCTGCCCACTCAGTGACCGATACCGGCGCTCGGTAAAACGGCAGTGTTAAACCAGAAATTTTGCACCGAATTGAGCATATCGACCAGTCCTTCGATTGTCGGCGGTTTGGTGATAAAACAATTGGCATGGAGACGATAAGACTCGCTCACATCTTCATCGAGAGTCGAGGTGGTGAGCACGGCCACCGGGATGTGACTGAGGCGGGGATCGCTTTTCATTTCGCGCAAAACCTGCCGTCCGTCCTTGCGTGGCATGTTCAGGTCGAGGAAAATAAAATCCGGCTCGACATAGGCCTGACTGTTACTGTCATTGCGCAAATAGGACATTGCTTCGACACCATCTTTTAAAACAGTGATCTTGGTGTTCAGTGGCGAATCTTCAAGAGCCTCCAACATCAAATCAATCCCGTAAGGATCGTCGTCAACTAGCAAAATCTGGACAGGTCTCGGAGCTACCACTTAAATTACGACCTTTCACTCTAGTAATGTATATCTACAATTTACACCTAAGCAATCAAATTGACGCTGCAATAGACATAAAATCTTCGACTTGATCGCAGGCTGGGTCTGCTCATATTGACTACTTTGGCATCATGGCCTTTTCAATCGCCGCGACATACTTGGCCTTCGGCTGCGCCCCCAGTATTTCCTTGACCTTTTTGCCTTTCTTGTCGAAAATGCCGACCGCCGGATACCAATCTTCGGTATTGGCTAGAAAAGACTTCAAACCAAGCTCATCCGCACGCTTTTGCGTTTCTTTCAAAACCTCCGGCGAAATATCGAGCTCGACCACCTTGAGCCGATCTTTATAAGTCTCTTCCAGCTCGAGAAGTACCGGCCGCACGCGATCGCAGGATATGCGGCAGGATTTATCAAAAACAAAGACGAGCATGACGCGGTCGTGGCTTTCGCTCTCGGCGGCAATAGCCGGGGCGATTAGACTGATCCCGAGCCCTGACCCAGAGCATATGCCTAGCGGCAATCCACTGATCTGGGCCATCGAGGCAATCAGCGCCAGAAAGAGCAAGCCGGGGCCTAAAAATTTCGCATGCATCCGGCCGTCGACTCCTCCACTTCTTCTGACAATAGCAAGTATCTCTGATCAACCATAACCTCAGCAGCCAATCCCGGCAATCCCCCGAGCGAGGGATAGGCCCCTTTTGGTAAACTTGTGCGGTTGAGGAAGGATCAATGCGGTGAACCAACAAGCGATCAAAATAAGCTTATTCGTTTGCCTGGTTTCAATTTTTGGATTTGGTGGTCCGGTGAGCGGTCAGGGCTGAGCAAGAAGTTTCATTGTGCCCGGGGCGGCAGGATCCGAATCCCAGATTAAACCTGGGCAATTCACATTATCCACAGGATGGAGAAGCGTACGTTCCAACACGTACTACTATTACGCGCGTCCCTACAATTTTATGAACGCCCGCGAAAAGCCAAGCCGCGCCTGGGATACCCTCGATGTCACCGGCACTTACCAAATTACGCCACGCCTCAACCTGGCGATGATAGTGCCGCTCAACATAAATCGAAGCTCGTACTACGATGTCGAAGCACCACTTGCCACACGCATCAGAGAAAGGGCGAGGGCGCGCTCGATTGGGGACATATCGGTAACCGCCCGGTCCTGGATTTTCAAGCCGAGCGAAAGCCCGAAGGGCAACATCATGCTCGGCCTCGGTCTGAAAATGCCGACTGGAAATTTCCGCGAAAAAAGCACGCTCGGCAATTATCTCGGTCAGAATCGTTCGAACGAGCCGGTACCACTCAGTATCATGCCCGGTGACGGCGGCCTGGACATCATCACCGAAGCCCTCGCCTATCGCGCCGTCAAATTCCCGACCAAAGGCACGATCGCCTTTGCCCAGGGCAGCTATCTAATTACACCGCGCGGCACTAACGGCGTACTCTCCCAGGTGGGCACCTCCGAAAATCCCGCCTGGTCCCTCAACGCCGCCACCTTGCGCAATAATGCCAATTACAATTCGGTGCCGGACGCTTATCAGCTGCGCGTCGGAATGATCGGCCCGGCTTTTCCAAAGACGCAGAATTTCAAACTGAAAGGTCTGCAATGGCAGCTCGCCTACCGCTGGGAGGGCAGCCCTCAGCATGACCTTTTCGGCAGCAATAAAGGCTTCAGACAACCGGGCTATTTCATGGCCATTGAACCGGGCTTTTACTACCAGTATAAAAAGCATCTGCTGCAATTTAGCGTGCCCATCTCCTTTTTGAAAGTAGCTTTGCCTGATCTGGCACAAAAAGACGGCTCACCAGACCCGCGCACCACGGCTTTTGCTCCGGCCAGTGTCAATCTGCGTTATACCTATTTGTTTTAGCGATTTATCCAGGTAGCGGCGGAAAAAATTTCTCACCCCTGCTCCTGCTTGCTCAATGCGAAAAGAGAACAAGCCAACATGACAGGCCGGCCGGCACCACCGGCAGTAGCAGTGGCATACTACTAAAGATTGGAAGCAGATTCGATCACTTGATCGAGAGTTACGAGCGCAGCCTTGGCAATCGAAAGTTCTCGCCCTTCGCCGAAGCGCTTGCGGGCCGTCTCAATGTCAGTCTTCAACTTTTCGCGAGCGACCTGTAAGTCAGCAAGCGATACTCTAGGCTTTTTCGGGTCCATGGGGAAACTTCTCGGGAAAGGAAATCGAGCATATCCAGGTAACGAATCGAATGAAATCGAATAGTTCCCGATTATTTACTAATCGGTTCTCTTTTATCAACTGAATAATAGTTGCTCACCTTACCTTTGGGCAAAAGCCATTCGACTTCATCGCGAAACAACTCAGGCATGAAGGTCTCCATAGTGATGTATTTTACAGCACCAAGAGATCTGGCGGCAGTGCGCACGCCGTCCCGGAGATATTTGGAAACTTCGACCGGCTCGGCGCTGAAGCAAAGAAAGGGAATCGATTGCAGATGCGGGTCGCCCTTCACCCAGCGCATGAAATCAAAGATGCTGCCACCGTTTTGCAAATGAACATCGCCGATAATCATATCAACGTCTTCGTGCTTCAGAGTTTCCATGGCTCCTTTAAAGTCTTTCTCTCGAAGCACTCTATGACCGTACAATTCGAGGGAATCAGCCATTGTCTTCAATGGTTCGGGATGTTCAATCAAAACTAAAATTCTGGCAGTCACGTTAATCACCTTTATGCGATGGAAGCACGGCAAAACCAGCTTCGCTGCGGGGTTCAAGAAACTCTGATATTTCATCGGCCAGCCTATTGGCGTCGAATCGGTCCATCGATATATATTTAGCAGCGCCAAGGAGACGCGCCGAGATGCGCAGTCCATCGCTCAGATACTTGGCCAGTTCTGACGGCTCGACACTCAAAAAAATAAACGGAATATCGCAAATCGAGAAATCGTCCTTGACCCAGCGCAGGAAATCAAAGACATTACCGCCGTTTTCCAGATGAACATCGCTGATGATCAAATCGCAGCGCTCCTCATCCAAGACTTTCTTGGCCTGAGAAAAGCTCGTAATGATCGTAACTCTGTGACCGCAGGCGTCTAAGCAGCTTTCCATCTGCTCCGCGCGAGCGGGATCCTCCAGAAGTGCGATTACATGCGTACGCATTTATTACCTTCACATGTGTAGGGACACCAGATGAGGGTAAAGCGACAGTCAAGTAAAGCCTTAATCTGTGTTCGGCCGATTTGGCCTTATCTCGGACCAGTCTATATGATCCCAGTTGAACATATTCATAATATGAGCAGATTGATACACAGGGAATCAGCGCCGGCTATTTACCACTTCAGGCTCATCCGCCTTGGCGTGACCATGCAAATACTCTTTCATAATCACAGTCTTGGGGCGATTGTTCACAATAGTGTAGACGACCAGGCTGACGGCAAAGACAATCGCCGAGATCAGCGCCACGACAAGCAATGAGAGAATAGATTGCAGATTGGCCATCTCGCGGGTGAGAGCGACCAGCCTTGTATCAAGAGACTCGAAACGCTTGTCCAGATTGATGAAGCGCCCGTCCAGGTTGGTGAAGCGAGAATTGAGGCCGAGGAAGCGACCATCGAGGTCGGTGAAGCGCGGACCAAGGCCGACAAGGTGGGCGTCGACTGACTTCAGGGGAGCCTGGAGCTTGGCCACATTATCGTTTGCCCGCATGAGCGGCAGACGCAGTTGCATTACCGGTCCGCGCAAACCAGCAACGGGCTCGGCCAGATTGCTGATCGGCACGCGCAAACTGTTTACCGGTTCACGCAGGGCGGACACAGGTTCTTTCAAATCAGAAATCGGCCCCTGCAAGGTACTTATCTCAGCCTGCAAAGATTTAATATTATCTTGCATCCCGGTTAACTGTTTGAGCAGCACGGCCGTCTGGGCTTTGATCCCTTCCATATCCTGATCAAGAGCAATGGTGCCCGGTTCGAGCTTATCGAGGGGAACGGTGAGAAGGTCGAGGCGCTTCTCAAGATTAATTACCTCGGCTTCCAAACGATTGACCGGCCCGAAGAGCCAGCCGCCACCTTTAGAAGATTTTTTCGGGTTGAGGTCTA
>JAGXAB010000009.1 GCA_018971775.1 Cyanobacteria bacterium REEB67
TCTTAAGCATGGTCTAATAAAAAGAAAGGATCCGCCACCGCCAATAGTGGCACTTTAATGTTTCATGTCGATAAGAGCGAATCACCCGAACGGGTTAGCAAGAGGTTTGTTCATCTCTTGACCTGCCCCTTTTAGCCCGAATCAGGCCTTTGCTTATAAGAGGTAATTAAGATATGTAAGGGACAAAATGGCCAATCTTGCCGCCGAATGACAACCGCAAAAGTGGCTCATAGACCGATTTAAACGCACGGGTTCTAACGCTATCGGGTGATATGGACGAAATCGCGTAACCCCTTTGGTCAATTGTGCCAATCAAGCTGGTCAGGTATTGTCATAGATGAGGGCAAACCCTCATTTAACAAGTTCACTTTTTTCTGAGGTTCCAAGCATGCAAGACATCGCTCGTAAGTTTGTCCAGGACGAATCCGGTCAAGGTATTACTGAATACGGCGCCATCCTGGCTTTCGTAGCCATTCTCGTGGCCGTTGTATTCTCGATCACCCAGGGAGCCCTGAGCTCTGCTATCTCCAAAGCCTTCTCGGCTGTAGTTAGCCAGCTCAACGCCCTGTCGTCGGCTGCTGCTTCCGCTTCCGGTGGTTCCTAATCTAACTACTGGACGTAAAAGTCTGAGCGTTTAGCTCAAACCAAGCATCAAAGAAAAGAGCCCGGTCACCCGGGCTCTTTTTTTACTGTCTTTCTGCTGTCTCGTTGCTCCTGGTCTTAAGCAAACTTCGGTTTGAATTCCGGCTTGGGACCATTATCTTTGCCGTCACTAGCAGAATCGCAAGAGGCGCTCTCGCCTTCGGGTCCGATATTGATTGTGGTGCCGTCGCCCATGGTGTAGTCGCTAGGGGGCTTGAGATCGCTGTCGACTTTGATGCCACCATTCGCCAGCTGGCGATTGACCTCTTCCATGATCGCGTCCACTTCATGACGATCGAGGGTTTCTTTTTCGAGCAACTCTTTGACGATCGCGTCCATGTGGGGGCGGTGGGCCATTATCTGCTCTCTGACGCGCGCGTACTGGGTGGAGATCAAGTCCGAGACTTCCTGGTCGATCAGAGTAGCGATGTTTTCGCTGTAATCACGTTCGTGACCAAAATCACGACCAAGGAAAACATGATCATTGCGCTTACCAAAGGTCATCGGACCGAGCTTATCGCTCATGCCGAACTCCGTCGCCATGCGACGGGCAAGACCGGAGCTCTTCTCCAGGTCATTGGATGCACCGGTGGTCATCTCACCGAAAACAATCTCTTCAGCGACGCGTCCGCCGAGACAGACACCGATCTGGTCGATGAGCTGGGACTTGGTGTGCGAGAGAATGTCTTCTTCCGGATAGGACATGGTCAGACCGAGGGCAAAGCCGCGCGGAATGATCGTCACTTTGTGCAGAGGATTGGCGTTGGGAAGAAGAATGCACATCAGGGCGTGGCCGACTTCGTGATAGGCGGTGACTTCCTTCTCTTTAGGAGAAATGATGCGCGTTTTCTTTTCCGGTCCGGCAATGACTTTATCGATGGCGAGCTCGAGGTCACGCATTTCGATTTCGCGCTTGTCAGCGCGAGCAGCGATCAAAGCCGCTTCGTTGATCAAGTTGGACAGGTCGGCACCGGTGAAGCCTGGTGTGCGACGAGCCAGTACTTTAAGATCTACATCTTTGGCCAGCGGCTTGCCGCGGCCATGGACAGTGAGAATCTGTTCGCGGCCACCGACGTCGGGGCGATCAATGACGACCTGTCTGTCGAAACGACCCGGACGGAGCAAGGCGGAGTCGAGAATGTCGGGGCGGTTGGTGGCTGCGATAACGATAATGCCGGTGGTGCCTTCGAAACCGTCCATCTCGACGAGCAACTGGTTGAGAGTCTGTTCGCGCTCATCATGACCGCCACCGAGACCGGCGCCACGCTGGCGACCGACGGCGTCGATTTCATCGACGAAGACGATACAGGGAGCTTGTTTCTTGGCCTGTTCAAAAAGGTCACGTACGCGCGAAGCGCCCACACCGACGAACATTTCCACAAAATCAGAACCAGAAATACTGAAGAAGGGCACGCCCGCTTCACCGGCGACGGCTTTGGCCAGCAAAGTCTTACCGGTACCAGGAGAGCCCACTAGCAGCACACCGCGTGGGATGCGCGCGCCAAGCGCCTGGAATTTTTCCGGGCTCTTGAGGAAGTCGACGATTTCTTGCAATTCTTGTTTGGCTTCATCGATACCGGCCACGTCACCGAAGCTGACTTTGACCTTGTTGTCGATCATCAACTTGGCACGACTGCGACCGAAGCTCATCGCCTGGTTACCACCGGATTGTGCGCTGCGGAACATGAAGAGCAAACCACCGAGTACGAGAATCGGCAGGAAGAACGAAGAGAGCATGCTCAGCCAGATGCCGGATTTGTCGACATCATGCGAGTCGACTTGAACGGCTGCTTTATTCAGCTCTTTTAGCAAATCTTCTTTGCCTTCGGCCGGCACGACAACCGACTTTTCACGTTCGCCCGTACCGCTGCCGTCATCGGCCAGCTTTACAGAGACGACGTTTTCGCCATTGGTGAAAGTCACCTTGCGAATTTCGTTTGCCTTGCCTTCATGCAGCAGATTCATCAACCGCGAATAGGTATAGGGCTCTTCTTTGCGGCCCATGCTGGCCAGTGAGACCGCAAATACCACAAGGACGAGTAGTAAGATGAAAACGGCCCAAGTCGTTCCGTACTTCTTCATGTCAACGCTCCGGAATGCCAATCAAGGAATTATATCACTCCCACTTTCCAAGTTCCCAGCAGATGCGGCCTCCAGCCGCTTGGCTCCACCTGAACAAATCACTGCTCTCAGCCGGCAAAGCCAGACCAGGTCAAAAATTGGAAAAAGGGTACACAAATGTATATTAGCAAGTCCCGGGATCAAATCCCGCTTGTTTATCGCTACAATTTTGGCGGTCGGCAAGGGGCACAAGTGTGAGGCGATGCGAAGGCGACAGCCCGTTTTTCAGCCTCGCTGAAAGGCCCAAACCGGGCACCCAGAGCACTTCCGACCCGCTCGCCAGGACTGGAAACAAGCGTAGCGCCAGGGCTTCGCCCCCGAACGGCCAGAGCGGTCGGGCCTGCAAAAATAGCGCCTTATTGCTGTGCAGATATTTTTTCAAGCGTACATTTTCGCTCATACCAAAAGGCTGAAGACGGTCACCCGGTGAGCGCGGGCGCAGACAGAGCGGGGCGTTTTCGGGGAAATTTTCAGGCAAATTGGCCTCGATGGAAAGTGCGCAACGCTCATAAAGCGGCCAGGATTCAAGCCCGGTATTATGGACAGAATGCGTATCCGCTGCGACATTCGCCTCATCCTCGTGGCAGGCCTTGAGATCCTCGACATGCAGAGCAAAATTCAACCAGGGGATCATTGTCATCGCCGAAGAACGGCCCGGTCTGGGCAATTTCACCGTTATCGCAGGCATCGCCTGGCGCCGCCATTCAAACTCCTCGGCCGAAACGACGAGCTCATACTCAGGCTTAAGCAAAACTCTATCTTTGGAGGCGATCAACTCCAGATTTTCCCCAAGGCTGAGCTGCTTGCTAAAGTTACGGTCGGTATTTTGCTGCGCTTCGCTAATTAGCGACTGGACGCGGCCAACGCGCTGGAAAGAAGGCAGGACTCCGGCCTGCTCAATAAATTTGGCGATGACACGATTGGTCAGGGCGACATGCTCGCCGGTCAAGACTTCCAGCCGCAAGCCATTAGGCGGCAGAAAGGCGCGCTCATAAAGGGCTTCGGCGAGGGCGCTCATATAATCATTCTCGCTGGCCATTGTCAGGCGGAAGCGCTCGATATTTTCAAGCGCTGTCGGGAAGCGCTCCTTAATCGGTTTCAATATGCGCTTGCGCAGGAAATTACGGCTAAAAGCTTCATTATCATTAGTATGATCGAGCCGCGAAGACTGACCTTTTGCCAAAAGATAGTCCTCGATCTCGGCTCGACTGCTGCCGAGAAGCGGACGCAAAAGCACCGGCCACTCTTGATCGGTGAGCGGCCTGACCATCTCCATGCCGACTACGCCCCGCAACGCCGTACCGCGAAAGAGCCTAAACAGAAGGGTTTCGGCCTGATCGTCGAGATTGTGAGCGGTCACCACATATGGTGCCTGCCTTTGCCTGGCCGCAACGGTTAGACTTTCATAGCGGGCTTTCCGCCAGAGCGCCTCGGAGCCGCCGGTTTCGACCGCGGGTAAGCTGAGCTTTTGCACGAGCAGCGGTACGTCCAGTCGTGCGCAGAGCTCGCGACAAAAGAGCTCATCGGCGGCTGACTCTACGCCGCGCAGACCGTGATTGACGTGGCAGGCGGTAAGCTCCAGGCCAAGCCCACCTAAGGACGTGTGCCCGGCTTGTGAGGGAGCATTTTTGGCGCGGTTGAAGGCGTCGCGCAAAGAGACCAGGGCAAGTAGCAGAGCTGTCGAGTCAACGCCTCCGGAAAGGGCCACCAGAAAGGCTGTACCTTCGAAGAGCAGAGGCGCAGTCGAAGCGGAAGCTGAAGCTGAAGTAAACGCCGATTTGCCTGCCCCGACCGCGCCTCCGCCGGCCAGAGCTCGTGCCTGGGCCAGGGAGCGCCAGAGATTTTTCTCCACACTATCTTCAAAGGTCATGGCTAAAATTTGGACAGAGGTGCATATCGGTCGAGAGTATATATGTAATGTGGCAATTGGCAAGGAAAAATAGGACAATAAAAACTAACTATGAGCGATGCAAATTACCCCGGAAAAATGACAGGTCCAAAGCCCACGCCGACTGGAAATAAAGCGCCGGAGCGGCGCCGCCCCAGACGGTGGCCGTCCTTTTGGGCGGCGATGCGTCCGCTGATGCTGGCCCTTTCTGTAGCCGGCGGCCTGCAGCCGATCGCTAATATTCCAGCCGGCGCCGATACTCTGCGAGGCAATGTCGAAGAAACCGGCGTCGCACCGACAGAGCCGGTTTTTAATCCGGCTGTGCCAATGGCCGTGCCGGTCTTCAAGCCCAAAATCAAAGCTGGCGTGGAAAAAAACGACGCCTTGAAGGGCTCGGCCGACGACGACAATACAAAGTTGCAGGAGATGAAAGGTCAGACCGATGACAGCAATCCCCTGAGCGGCTCGGCTCAGGAAGACGGAGCGCCGCTCAAGGCCACTCTCAGCCAGGATCAATTGCAATCGGAAGATCCGGACAAAGATGACCAGATGCTTGCCGTCGAATGGGACAAATGGCACAACCGTCTGCTCTGGTCCATCCAGTCAGGTGTGCAGGAAATCGTCAATAGTCCGGAAAATATGGAGCCCCACTTCGACCCACAGCGAGGCAAAGTCGTGCTCTCCCCCAATATCCCTCTCGGCACGAAAGCGACATTTTTCTGCCGGGTGAGCAGTGACAAGCGCATTCTCAAAGCCTCGATCGTACAGTCATCGGGCAACGCCGGCTATGACAAGGCCTTGCTCGACGCCATCTACTCCCTGGACGGCAGCAGCATCCTGCGCTACCCGGCCGGCTCACGCCGTCGCGTCGTCAATGAAGCCGCCAGTATCCTCACTTCGGACAAGGGCGGCCGCGAATTTTTCAAATTTGGCGATACCGAACGCTACAAAGCCCCTTAAGAACCGGCTCTGTTTTGCTTGTCACGCTGTTTGAAAGGTCCGACGGGCCTTAGCGGCCATGACCATTTTAAAGATTGGCACAGGCGGGAATCGGACCCGCGACCTGGCGGTTATGAGTCGCCTGCTCTACCAACTGAGCTACCATGCCATGTGAGTATATTATCTAAAGCACTTCCGACCCGTGTCAAGCGCATTCCAAGAGGTCGAGCCTTAAAATCTGAGCGCGCTCGAGCTCAGACAAGGGCTTTAGTACTGACATACCAGTCGACAAAGGCCTTCACACCCTGATCAAAAGTGGTTGCAGGATTGTAACCAAGTACGGAGCGAGCATGTTCGATATCGGCGTAGGTATAAGGCACATCGCCGATCTGCATTTCTTTGTGGATAATGCTGGCGTTTTTGTTGAGATGTTTTTCGATTGACCTGACCATGTCGATCAAGACGACCGGTTCGCCCCGGCCGAGATTGATGATGTCGAAGCCCGGCAAGGCATAGCTCATCGCCGCTTCGATGCCGGAGACGATGTCCAGGACAAAAGTATAATCGCGCTTACTCGTCCCGTCACCGAAGAGCTCGATCGTTTTGCCCTCGTCGATCAGGTGGCAAAATTTGTGAATGGCCAGATCCGGTCTCTGACGAGGACCGAAAACCGTAAAGAAGCGCAAACAGACAACGGCCAGGCCGGTGGTGTGATGGGCGGCGTAGCACTGCAACTCATTGGCCGCTTTGCTGGCCGCGTAGGGCGATAGCGGCTGGTCGACCATGTCGCTTTCTTTGAAGGATTCACCGGACCTGGCGCCGTAAACCGAGCTCGATGAACCGAAAACTAGCCTGGTATGCCCGGCATGAGGAACGATACGGTCGATGAGCTTCTGACTGCCATTAACGTTGACATCCATATAAAGCGACGGATTGACCAGAGATGGCCTGACCCCAGCCATCGCGGCGAGATGCACGACGACATCGAAAGGACCGTGTTCAAAAACTTCGTCCAGAGCGCGATCGTCGCGGATGTCACCGCTGACGATCTTGTAGTTGGCGTCTGCGGAAAAGGCAGCGACATTGGACCTTTTTACGGTCGGGTCGTAAAAATCATTAAAATTATCAATGACAAAAACGCGATCGCCTTTGGCCAGTAGCCGCTCCGTCAGATGCCCACCGATGAAGCCGGCACCGCCGGTAATTAGTATCTTGCGCGTCTTTTGCCCGTCAGTCATCAATCTCTCCCGCGCGTGCGCTCTAAAGAAACAGCTATGAGGCGATCAAAAAGCGGCTTATTGGTCTCGTAATCGCGCTCGGGATGCCACTGGACGCCAACGACAAAGTTGCTGTCGGCAAGCTCGATTGCTTCGATTACACCGTCATCTGCGGTTGCAGTCACTTTCAGGCCGATGCCGAGATCCTTGACGCTCTGGTGATGCGAGGTCGGTACCGGGAAACGATCACGCGGATAAATGCCGCCGATGATCGAATCACGCGAAAGAATAACATCGTGCTTGTTATAGCCGTTTTTCCAGCCATCCACAGTTGAGTGTTCGACCGTAGACTCGGCAAAACTAGTCTTAACATCCTGCACGAGGGTGCCGCCTAGCTCGATATTGAGCAGCTGCGCGCCGGCACAGACTCCGAGCAGAGGCATATTTGCTTGTTTAAGAGCCTGGCGCAAAAGGGTCAGGTCAAATTCCTGGCGCTTGGGATCGGCGAGCTCGACCGTATGGTGAGCAGTCTCCTTATATAGACTGGGACAATAATCGAGACCGCCAATCAGCATGATGCCATCAAGACGACGGACGACTTCGGCTAAATCGGCTTCCGGCATCGGCGGCAACAAAATCGGAATACCGCCGCTCTTGACGATGGCATCGGTATAAGTCGTCTGAATACGCGCCTCTTCGGGAGGGCCGGTCTTGATGTCGAGGTTGATGCCGATCAGTGGTTTCATAATTGATTCCGATGCCTGAGGTGATGCCTGGCTGGATCAGCCATAAACGATATTTTACAGTGCCCACCAGGATAAATATCCTTCGGCGATATTGAACCCCTATAATCTGAGCCGAAAGTAAGTTAAAACAGGTGTTGAAATCTATGGCTACAGCAGAAGAATTGCTCAAATCGGTAAGCGCCTGGCAGACCGGTCACTTTTTGTTATCAAGCGGCCTGCATTCGAGCGAGTACATGCAGTGCCAGAGAGTTTTGCAATATCCGGCCCATGGCCTCGAACTGGCCCGACAGCTGGCGAAAAAAATTGTCGAAGCCGGCCTCAAGCCGCAGGTCGTAGTCGGCCCGGCGCTCGGGGCGGTGCACCTGGAAGTCTTCGTCGCCATCGCCTTAAATGACCTGCTCGAAAAAGAATTGGGCTCACAAGTGAGAGCAGTCTTTGCCGAGCGCACCGAAGACGGCACTGGTTTTGCCATCAGACGCGGCGTCGAACTTGCCCCGGGCGAACGCGTGCTGGTCGTCGAAGATGTCACCACCACCGGTGGCTCAGCAAAAAAAGTAGTCGACCTGGTGAAAGTGATGGGAGCAGATCCGATTGCCGTAGCGGCAATCATCGATCGCAGCGGCGGCCGGGCAAAATTTGATCAGCCCTTCATCAATCTGGTCTGCCTCGATATTGAGACCTTCGATACAAAAGATTGCCCAATGTGCAAAAGCGGAAGCAGCGCTACCAAACCTGGCAGCAGCAATAAATAGACATTAAACTAATTGGTGTGATTGCGCACAAAGCCTGTACGCGTCTTGCTCGGCACCGAAGATAGAGATTGGAGCGCCAGCTTGATCTCGTAATCGGCAGGCAACATCTGACTGCAATTGACGAGCTCGGCGATAGCACTGGTGGTATCACCGGCATCCTTGAGCTCGAGGGCGAGCGCCTTGTGCAACTGAGCGTTTTTAGGACTGATCTGCACGGCTAGACGATACTCGATTACGGCTGATTGGTGGTCGCCATTTTTGCTGTAGACCCAGGCGAGATTAGCGTGAGTGTCAGGGTCATTGGGGGCAAGATTGACTGCCATACGCGCTTCTTTCAAGGCCTGGGTGTATTTCTTGGTGGAGGCCAGGGCCCAGGACAGCCCGACATGTCCTTCCGAATAATCGGGATCGAGATCGCAGGCGGTAACTAGCTCATCGACGGCATCGGGCCATTTGTTCATCTTGCCGAGAGCAAAGCCATAACGCGCGTGCACGATGGCGTCTTTGGGATTGAGAGCAATCGCCTTGCGGTACTCATCAATCGCTTCATCGGGCAATCGCTGAACAGCGTAACACTGAGCCAGTATCAGATGCGGTATCACCAGATTTTTGTCGAGCTTGGCGGCGATTTTGCACTCGAGCACGGCCTGACGCAACAGATTGCGCATGCGATAGCATTCGGCCTGATAGGTATGGGCAAGCGCGTTGCCGTTATCTATTTTGATTGCTTGATTATATTCGTGATTGGCTTCTTCATAGCGACCGAGCAAGCGCAGTGCTTCCGCTCGCATAAAGTGGCCATCACCAGTAGTGGAGCGGATTCTCAAAACCTTGTCGAATTCTTTTAAAGCTTCAGAATAGTCCGCCATGCCCATGAGAATCTTACCGAGCATGTAATGCGCTTTGAAGTTTTCCGGATCCGCCTTGAGGACGATCTCAAACTCTATTAAAGCGTTTGTATAGTCGCGCCGGGCAAAGAACATATCGCCGAGCTTGGAGTGTCGCTCTATCTCTTTATTGCGATCCTCCTTAACAGGATCGAAGGCGGTCTCGAGCTGAGGGTCTAGTTTTACCGGCGCTTTTCTTGCACTCAAGTCGAGCTGTTCGTCGGTCGGCTCAGCCACAGCTTCTCGCGACTCGCCGGGAATATTGTTTTTTGGCTTATCCAGAGGCGAAGGCTCGGGGGCTCGCTCCAGGCCATTTTCACCGATGGCACCGGCCTTATCTCCCTGCCTAAAACGCTCCGCGGCGCGCTCGGCTTCTTCCAGTTCGGCTTCGCGCTTCATGGCCGCTTCCTGTTCGGCAGCCTTACGAGCTTTGCGCTGGGCAGAATAGTTGCGACTGCTATAAGAGCTGCTCGCGGCAAAGACGGCGCCGCCCAAAGAAGAAGCAGAAGAAAAAGAAGATAAATATGATGGCACCGCCTGCGGTATCAGCGCCAGCAGCGAGCAGGCGAGAGCAATAGTCGCCGCCGGCAGAACCGACGACCGACGCCATTGCAGAAACTCGCCGCGCTTACCGTTCATCTTTTTCGCGACAGAAGTATCGCCTCGACAATCCGATCGACTCGGAAAGTCCGCTCGGCTTGGGACTTTTTACAGAAGGCATTGAGATAAACACTGCCGCGACTTTCGATCACGGCCAGTGGCATAACGACGCGCGTGCTCTTGAACTCGCTGTGATAAGTAAGGCGTACTTCAGCTTCGCCGCCGCCGCCAATCGCTTCTTCCAGGGTAGCCAGCATGGCCAGAGCATTCTGCGACAGGCGCTCTCGTCCGCTCACCTGCGGCAAAGCACCAAACACGGAAAGCGAGCCTCCCGCTCTCAATTCACCGAACGTTTTGTGGGCACTGCGCTCGAGCAATTTGCGGAAGAGCTTTTCTACGTAAATGCTATCGTCGAGGGCGCGGTGATAGAGCGCTCCGGCGAAGCCAAAATACTCGCTCAAAGTTTTTAGTTTGTAGTTGGCGCAGTCATTGACATGATTTTGAGCGAATACGAGAGTATCGAGGACAAAATTTTGCGGCATGCTCAGACCGGCGCGCATCGCCTCGACTTTGACAAATTCAACATCAAAATTGGCATTGTGAGCCATGAGAACCGGTGCGCTGCCGCCCAGCCAGTCAAAAAATCTGGTCAGTGCCGGACCAGCCAGCGGGGCATCCTTCACCATCTCATCGCTGATACCGTGCAAGGCCGAGACTTCCGGTGGAATAGGCTGGCCAGGGTTAATAAGTGTTTCAAAAGTCTCGGGCTCACCATCGCCGAGGCGAAATTTCACCGCGCAGAGCTCGACGAGCCGACAGGCAATCGGCGAAAGCCCGGTAGTCTCGGTATCGAAGGCAACAAATACAATATCGTCGAGACTATCGCCGTCCGCAGGCAGAGTGGTGGTGCGAGCGCTGTGAAGATCAACTTCCGGTCCCGCCTGAGCATTGCAATTGGGTAAAACGGTCATAACTTACCTCTCAAGCGCCTCGGCGGTATTCTAGTATCATGACAGTATCGTCATGCCCCTGGCCATAATATTATCTCTCAGTGTAACGCGCTCTCAGCCTATTCGAATGCCCGTCAGCGGCACCTGTAATTAATTCCAACTATAGTAATGCGGTATTTGCAATGGATATATCAGACCTTTGAATAGAGCCGCCAGCAAGCAAATCCTCGCCGTAGCTCTCCTAGCGAGCGCTCTCTTCCCCCGCACCGCTCAGTGTTTTTCTACCGGTGAGAATATCCACAGCTTGATCGTCAAGGACGCCCTTCTGGCCGTACTCAACGAAAACAATCTCAAGCTCGTCACAAACTGTCTGCAAGCACAGGCCGGGGACAAGGATTTGCCCGCCGATCGGCTCTTCACCTCAGCTACATTCAAAAACTCGGTCAATTTCGTCGACCGCGAGCAGAAAAAAGCACTGGATTTTGCCGCTCAGGCCGACGTTTCGCAAGCGAGTCGATATCACTGTTTGAAACATTTCGGCAAATTGCTTTTTGTCGCTCAAGAATTTTACAGCCGCTCCGACTATATCGAAATCGAAGCGGCTGTCGCTCAGTACAAAAAGACCGATAGCGCCTTCAATCCATACAATATCGACCTGGTCGACTGGAGTGCGCTCATCAACAAAATCAGAAAAAAAGAGCCCCTCCCCTATGGTCCGGCCACGATCACCAAGGAAAACGAAGAACAGACGGCCACGCCTCTGGGCAACAGCACCTATTTTAAAACAGCGCGCGAACTGGCCGTACGTGAGACGCAGCGCCAGTGGGAGCTACTGGAATTGTTGATCAAGCGCCGTTATCATGAGCGCGCCCTGACGATCATCGCCGCCCTGCGAGAGGCAAGCTGCCCGGCAGAGGAGCCGGACTCCCTCGACTAATTCTACTTTTGAGCGCGTATATTGCCGCAATCCGGACAATCTTCGTTGGCATCGAGACCGCGCAATACTTCCATTTCGCCCGACAGGCCATCTATTTTGAAGAGCTCATTGCCCTGGCTGGCACCAACCTTGCCGACGAGCTTGACCACTTCGAGAGCGAGATAAGAACCAACCAGACTGTCCATGGCGTAGAGAGACCCCTCCTCCTTACGGATATGAGTAAAATCTTCCATATCCACCATCGAAAGAAGACAGCGCAAACAAGCCGAACGCCCGGGCACCATGCTGAAGAGCTGATAACGCAAACCACCACCGCCGGCGTGAACGAGGGGCTTACGATATTGCATGCACATGTCGGAAAGCTCTAGCTTTTCGCGCCATTCGGCCAGACCATCAACAACAATCTGACAATCACGTAGCAAATCCTCCGGGCGATTGGCATCTCCAAGTGGATACTCACTGATCAATTCGAAAGTAAGCTTACTCCCCTGATCAACATTAGCGGGAGCAAGAATGCGAGCCAATTGATTGAGCTTGGAAAGTTCGGTGCCGACGATTTTTATCGATCCGAAACCAACGTTGAGCAAATTGAGCGCCACCACCTGTGCTACCGTACCGGCTCCGCAAATAAGAGCGCGCCCATTGAAAAGGCGGCGCTGATTGTATTCGGCGAATCCCGATAGCTTGAGCTGTCCGGTAAACCGTTCCACTGCAGGCGCATTTTGATCCTGATTTTGGTTTTGATCTGGGTCTGGGTTGGGCTTACTGTTCAAATCTATCCATGCTCAATAATAGTCCGCACTCTCGACTACTTGCCCAGGCGGCTAACAGCTTAGTTTACCCTACAAACCAAAAACCCCCCTTGCGGGAGGTCTCTGGCTGGCGTTGGCGGGGAAAACTTAGTTGAAGAGTGCAGCGTCGCGGGCCGATGCTACGAGCCAGTTGATGCAACCGGGGGTGGCGAGACCACCTGTCACACCGGCAGCTCCGAACATGACCTTTTTCATCGCATCATGTGAACCAGCAGCCATGTGCATGAAGCCCATGATCATGGTCGGTCCGCCCCAGGCAATACCGAGGATTTCCATACCGTTGGCGATGATGTTGAGCAAGGCTTCAAGGTTGGCCAAGTTGTTTACACGGACAGTACCAGCGGTGTTGACGCCCTGGATGACCGTGGCGTCATTGCCCTGGGGAGCAATGGTACCGTTAGTGGCACCCTGTAGTTGCGGGGCCATTGTTGTACCGCCTTGAGTAGTCTGGGAACCGGTCCTATTGAACTGACCGTCATGATTTTGTTGGCCATTGTCTCCCAGAGAATTGAAAGCGTCTTGAGCCAGGGCTGGGGAGGCAGATGCTCCGGCTACTACGATGAAACCAAGGGCCAATTTGGTGAATGCAGATTTAAGAGACATGGATTGCTCCTCCCCGAATAATTATATGTTTGATTAGTAAGGTTGATTGGACGAAAGTGATTCAGATGCGCTCAGCGGCTTGAATCGAGTTCAGGATAAACTTTAACGGGAGAGATGTCAACGGCATTTCTGTTAGCTGGATTACAATTTCCCTACTTTTCTTGTGCACCACTGGCGGCACCACACCATTGTTCACCGGTGCGGAGGTCGCCCGCCAGGGCGTAGCCTGCAGAGCGGCATTGGAAGGCATCCAGGCGCTCCAGCTTTTATACAGCGAAACGGATCACAAAAACAAAGATAGAAAAGTCGATTCGGAACCATTGTCGCCAAATATCGATAAAACATAAGAGAGGAGGGTCGCCCCTCCTCTCAACGTTTATTCAGTGCCGCCCTGACGCTCTTAGTTAAAGAGGGCAGCGTCACGAGCAGAGGCAACGAGCCAGTTGATACAACCGGGCGTAGCAAGACCACCTGTCACACCAGCAGCTCCGAACATGACCTTTTTCATCGCATCATGTGAACCAGCAGCCATGTGCATGAAGCCCATGATCATGGTCGGTCCGCCCCAGGCAATGCCGAGGATTTCCATACCGTTGGCGATAATGTTGAGCAAGGCTTCCAGGTTGGCCAGGTTGTTTACACGGACAGTACCAGCTGTATTGACGCCCTGAATGACGGTGGCGTCGGTACCCTGAGGAGCAATCGTGCCATTGGTAGCACCTTGCAGTTGCGGAGCCATTGTCGTGCCACCCTGAGTAGTCTGCGAACCGGTTCTATTGAACTGGCCATCGTGATTTTGCTGACCATTGTCACCAAGTGAGTTAAAAGCATCTTGCGCTAGAGCAGGCGAGGCTAGTGACAGACCAGCTAAAACCGCTACGGCCATCGACATGCTGGACAAGATAGATTTGATAGACATAGTAAAAGCTCTCCGGGGGGGGATTATTTAGTAAGGCTTGACGAAACCAGGCAAGTGCTTGGTGTTGCTCAACAATAAGCGAGGTCGAGCCACTTGTCAAGCGAAAGTTTTGGAAAAGACTCTTCCCTTTAGAGTAGGCCTTTTAATTGGAAGTCTCTTCAAATTGGCTCGCCAGGCCAAGAAAAGGAAAAGAGAGAAGGGCAACCTCCTCTCTTTTCCTCTCTTATAGTGCTTGAATCCAGTTCGCTATGCGCTTAGTTGAACAAAGCGGCGTCGCGGGCAGATGCCACCAGCCAGTTGATACAACCGGGAGTGGCGAGACCGCCTGTCACACCGGCAGCTCCGAACATGACCTTTTTCATCGCATCATGTGAACCGGCAGCCATGTGCATGAAGCCCATGATCATGGTCGGTCCGCCCCAGGCAATACCGAGAATTTCCATACCGTTGGCAATGATGTTGAGCAAAGCTTCCAGGTTGGCCAGGTTGTTTACACGCACAGTGCCGGCCGTATTGACGCCCTGGATAACAGTAGCGTCATTGCCCTGCGGAGCAATCGTACCGTTGGTGGCACCTTGCAGCTGGGGAGCCATTGTAGTACCGCCCTGAGTAGTCTGAGAGCCGGTTCTATTGAATTGTCCGTCGTGATTCTGCTGACCATTATCTCCGAGTGAATTGAAAGCATCTTGCGCAAAAGCAGGTGAGGCGAAGGAAAGACCAGCGACAACAGCAACGGCCATGGACATGCTGGACAAAATAGATTTGATAGACATGGTAAGTATGCTCCGGGAGATTTAGTAAATAGTAAATAGTAAAAGGTAAACTTCAAAACCAGGCAAGCGCTTGGAGTTGCTCAACAATAGGGCCAGCCAAGGGGGAAGTCAATGTCGTTTTTGTTGTGCACAATACATTTTTCCAAAATTATTTTGCACCACGAGTGATACCACGACCGCCGAGTGCAACTTTTGCCTTTCACACCATGCAATCTTCCCAGCTTACGACGGCCTCAAACAAGAGGGAGGGCCTTGCGACCCTCCCTCTGCAATGTTGATTGCTTCGCTGTCTTAGTTGAACAAAGCAGCGTCGCGAGCAGATGCTACGAGCCAGTTGATACAACCGGGGGTGGCGAGACCGCCTGTTACACCAGCAGCTCCGAACATGACCTTTTTCATCGCATCATGTGAACCAGCAGCCATATGCATGAAGCCCATGATCATGGTCGGTCCGCCCCAGGCAATGCCGAGGATTTCCATACCGTTGGCGATAATGTTGAGCAAGGCTTCCAGGTTGGCCAGGTTGTTTACACGCACAGTACCAGCTGTATTGACGCCCTGAATTACGGTGGCGTCGTTACCCTGAGGAGCAATCGTGCCATTGGTAGCACCTTGCAGCTGCGGAGCCATTGTCGTGCCACCCTGAGTCGTCTGCGAACCGGTTCTATTGAACTGGCCATCGTGATTTTGCTGACCATTATCACCAAGCGAATTAAAAGCATCTTGGGCTAGTGCGGGGGTCGAAAGAGAAAGAGTGCCGACAACGGCGAGGGAAGCAAAAGCCATAGTAAGTTTAGACAGAACGTTCATAGTGAACCTCCGCGACATGCGCAAATATAAAGTAGTAAATAGTAAAAGGTATAGAAAATCTCGGAAAAAGCCCGAGGAGTTCAATGTAATCGATGCATACTCGAGAGTCAAGTACCCGAATTATTAATTCGATAATTATTTTTGCGCTTGGCTGCCCTTATTTCTCGGGAGTGAAGCCCTGTGGCAAACGCAGCAGCATCGTGTCGCAATCATTGTTGAATCGCTTCAGGTAGCGTTTAATCTTCCGGTCGCCTTTTTCGATGGTTTGTTCGACGATGCGTCCGCTTTTGGCATCCAACCAGTCCTCGTGCTTGGCGCCCTGGAAGCTATAAGAGATACCTTGGCACTCAGTACCATCAATGACCCGGTTCTTCAGATTGGTCACCTTGTCCTCGCCGATTTTCTTAGTCAGTTCGGGCCTGTGCACGTGCTGGTAAGCCACGATCAGGTCGTCGGCGGGGGAGGCGAGAACGGTTTTATAGGTACGGTCTTTGATCAAAACAAAATAGCTCGTATGACCGTAAAAGTTATATAGGTAGTAGCCATTGTCAAAGCCGGGCTCCGAGCAATAAGCAACGAAACCCTTGCCGTTGGCGACGAAGCGGTCGTTGAGAGTGGTTTTTTTAGCGCCTTCCTCAATATATGTAGTGTAAAAGGTGTCCTGGCGCAACGCCGGGAAGGCACCATCGATAAGGGGATCATGCGGATTGGCCTTGGTCATGCCCGGGTCTTCGCCAAGATATGGTGTCGTGCCTTCCGGCTTGGAAGAGGAGCCGCACCCCTGAGCCAGCAAACAGGCGGCAAAGGCCGCCACGATCAGTGGTTGATGTCGGGTCCGAGCGAACGGGCCGGCGGAGAGATTTACATTATTGCGGGCGGCCATAATCTCAAGCACTCCTAGGAATTTGCCAAAAAGCGGAAGCAGCGGTCCTTGCTCTGGAAGAACAATTCGAATACTGCTGCACCATAACCGTCGAGACTACTATCGCCGAGGCGCTTTTCCACCTGACGTAGACAGGCGACAAGATCCGACTCGCTCACCTGAGACTCGCCGCGACCAAGCGCAATCGCCCGGGCCTGGAGCTTGATCAGGGCGTAAACGGCGATCAGGTGATGGAAGCCGGCGATCAAACTGAGCTGGCCGTAGCCGGCTCCAAAATAGAGCTTGCCGAAGATACGCGAAAAAAGATAACGATAGAGCATGTCCTCGATTTCGCCGCTTTCATCGAGCGGCATGGCGAGAAGCTGATCCAGGGAATAGGTCCCATGTACCGTGGCCAGACGTAGTGTCGGCTTACCGCTGAGCGGTGCGAGCACGGCCTTTCTAAAGCCATCGAGCATAAAGGCCGTCGCCGAAAAGTTGTTATCCCCCCGGGTCACTTGCTTGAGGGGGAAGTACAGCTTGTGCAATGTCGAAAGCAGACGGATATCGTCTTTTTTCAATTTATTCTTTTCCCGGCCCTGGGGCCCAAAGAGCTCGGCCGGGGGACTCGGATCGACCTCAGCCACACCACGTTGCTTGCGGTAAAAGTTATTTAGATAGATA
Source organism: Cyanobacteria bacterium REEB67 (assembly GCA_018971775.1). Classification (GTDB taxonomy): domain Bacteria; phylum Cyanobacteriota; class Vampirovibrionia; order Obscuribacterales; family Obscuribacteraceae; genus REEB67. The sequence goes on from JAGXAB010000009.1 coordinate 17,143, forward strand.
GAAGCGCGGGCAATGCGCTCTTTTAAAGGCTGTCCGCGCTCGGCCAGAAATTCGAATATCTTCGCCTCGTGGCCAAGATATTCGTCCCAGGTCATCGGCATCTGTTTGACAAATTCGATGGCCGACCAGTTAGGATGGTGGTCGGGATAGAGGGCTTTGAATTCGCCCAGCTTCTGTTCCATGTAATCGGTCTGCTCGGTCAGGGCCCGACCGGCGTTTTTTACCGCCCCGACGCTGACAAAAGAAATCGAGGCGTAATAGCCCGAAGGTGTTTCGTTGAAGCAATAAGGGAAGAGCTGACAAATAGTAGGCTTGGTCTTGGACTCGAAGCTGGCGTGGATAAAGCAGAGATTGTCCACAAGAAAAGGACAAAAGCCGTCATCGCCAACCCGGATCGAGTGGGTGTAAGGGCCGTTTTTCTGGTCCTGCTCAGGCAATTCACGAAAAAGATTGCGGCCGACAAATTTATCCTTGCGCTTTTCCCAATCGATGGCTGAGATGCGCTCGTAGTCGGTCTCGGTCATAGGCACGGACCAGCCGCTGCAGCATTTGCCGCAACCGGTGCATTCATAATTGATACCGCTCGGGATATGCAAGGGCAGGGTGCTGCTGTGCGTACCGGCGTTATTTCCTTGGGCTTGGCTCATGGTCTTACTATTTTCCCCAGACAGGCTTTGCGCTTGGCGCCGGTGCAGGCGGGCACATTGTTTGGAATATCAAAAAAGGTGGTGTAGGCAAGCAGTGCAAAAAGCAGCGCTTCTTTAAATTTAGCGGTGACGCCAAAGTCTTCATGCCCGAGAATTTCTAACTTATCCGGCCAGCGCTCGACCAGCATTTTCACCAGAGTCTTATTGGCCTCACCACCACCACCCAGAACCAGGCGCTCGAGCTTCTGACGCGGCCGGACGAAATCACCGTAAGCAGCGACCACCGATGCGGCGGTAAAAGCTGTGAGGGTGGCAACAATATCGGCGGGCATGACATCGGCGGCCTGCCATTCATTGACCAGCTCAGCGGCGAAAGTACGGCCGAAGAGCTCACGGCCGGTGGTCTTGGGCGGCGCCAGTGACAGATAAGGTTGTTGCATCAGCTTATTGAGCAATTTTTCCTGGACCTTGCCGCTAGCGGCAATTTTGCCCTCGTCGTCGTACTCTTTTTCAAAAAGGATGCGCACGGCTTCGTCCACAAGGACATTGGCCGGTCCGGTGTCGAAGGCCATGATCGCCTCGCCGTGATCGTCGATAACCGTGATATTGGCGATACCGCCCAGATTGAGCACACCGACGGCATGACCGAGATGGCCGAAGAGGACCTGATCGGCAAAGGAAACGAGAGGGGCGCCCTGACCACCGAGGGCCAGATCGGTGGTACGGAAGTCACCAACGGTGGTGACGCCGGTCAATGTGGCGATGTAGGCCGGGTCGCCGAGTTGCAGGGTGCCGGCGCTGTTCATGCCGAAAAATTGGCCGGGGATTGGTGCATGCCAGATTGTCTGACCGTGCGAGCCAATCAGGTCGACCGAAATGCCCTGCTTTTGAGCCTTTTTAATCAAACTCTGGCTGGCCTGGGCAAAGATTTCGCCCAGGGTGCTGTTGAGCAAGCAAACCTGGCGCAGAGTCGCTTCACCGGAAGCGACCAGGCGCTCCATCTGCTTTTTAAAGGCCGGATCGAAGGGGACGAGCTCACTGGCCAAAAGCTTAAAAGCCAGACGAGGGGTGCCATTTGACTGACCGGGCTGGGGACTGATCGAAAACAGAGCAGCGTCGATACCGTCCATCGAAGTACCGCTGTTCAGGCCAATCACATTGAGGGTGGTGGGGGAAATGGTAGTAAGTGGACGCAATTTTTCAGCCCTTATTGTTGTTAAGCATTGCATCATTGTAAGGGTTAGCAGGCCCTCTTGACGGTGCTAAGATATGCCCTTAGAAAGATTGCTCGCGGCAGGAGCACTCAATAAAATGCCCTTGGTAAGCTAATCGGCTGGCCGAGACCACTTTATAAGCCAGATGATCGATGTCATTTCGGAGTTCAAAACAAAAGGGAAGGTCATGATTTCGCAAACGACAAAAAACAGCAGCAAATCACTCGAAGAACCGACAATGCGCATCGGTCTGGGCAAGACGACACGCCGCGCTTACGGCTTCGATGAAATCGCTCTGGTGCCGGGAGACCGCACCCTTGACCTCGAACTGTGCGACATCACTTATCAACTGGGCAAATACGATTTTGAAGTGCCGATCATCGCCTCGGCCATGGACAGCGTCGTCAATCCGCGCACCGCTATCGAGCTCGGTAAGCTGGGCGGCATGGGCGTTCTCAATCTCCAGGGCATTCAGACCCGTTACGAAAATCTGGACGAAATCTACGAAAAAATCGCCGCCAGCGATAACAAGAGCTTCGTCGAAGTAATGCAAGAACTCTACAAAGCGCCGATTCAGGAAAAGCTGATTGCCAAGCGCATCGAAGAGATCAAAGCGGCAGGCGTGATCACCGCCGTCTCGGTCACTCCCAACGTTGCCGAAAAATATGGCCCGGTCGCCGTCAAAGCCGGCTGCGATATTTTGTTTGTGCAATCAACTGTAACCGGCACCGAGCACCGCTCGGTCGAAGGCACACCGTCTCTCAACCTGGTCGACTTTTGCAAAAAGATTGGCATCCCCGTAGTTGTCGGTAACTGCGTCACTTACAAGACCGCCCTCGAATTGCTTGAAACCGGCATCGCCGGCTTGCTCGTCGGTATCGGACCGGGTGCGGCCTGCACATCGCGCTCGGTACTCGGCGTCGGCGTACCGATGGCCACCGCCATCGCCGATTGCGCACATGCCCGCACCACCTATCTCGAACAACACGGCGGCCACGCACCGGCGATCATTGCCGACGGCGGCATGGCAGTCGGCGGCGACATCTGCAAAGCGATCGCCTGCGGCGCCGACGCGGTCATGATTGGTTCACCCTTCGCCAAAGCGGCTGAAGCACCCGGTCGTGGCTTCCACTGGGGCATGGCCACACCAAGCCCGGTATTGCCGCGCGGCACGCGGATCAAAGTCGGCACGACCGTTTCGCTCAAGCAAATAATGCACGGACCGGCAGCAGCAGATGACGGTACTCAAAATCTCACCGGCGCTTTGAAAACATCGATGGCTACTCTCGGCGCTTCCAATCTGGCCGAAATGCAGCAGGTAGAAGTTGTGATCGCTCCTTCCATCCTTTCGGAAGGCAAGGTCTATCAGAACGCCCAGCAGCTTGGCATGGGCCGCAAATAACGGCCCGAGAAACAAGAAGAAAAAGAAGAAGCAGAAGAATAAGAAGAATAAGAGTGAATAGTCATTTAGCCAAACAGATTCGATCGGGTTGCGTGGCCGCTACCATCAGCACCCTTGTGGTAGGGCTGGCCTACAGCCTGGCCATCCAGGCCTTACCACAGGGGAGTATGCAAGTTGCTCCCTCCGGAGGTGCAGTTTCGCAACTGCAAACATCGGCAAAAAGACTGGCGCCTCTGCCGGATTTGCGCGAGCGCTTCTTGCAAGTGGCAGGCGAGTATCGCGAGAACGGCTCACAATCTGGCTCTCCATCATCCTCTTCTTCTCCATCCTCAGCTTCAGCTTCGGCCGCCGGCAAGCTGATCGCCGCCGCTTCCAGCATCGGCACCGAGCCTATTCCGTTGAACAGTCACACGATTGTCGATATCGCCGAATCGGCGGCACCATCTGTGGTGAACATCGAAGTATCAAGGCGCGATGAAAGATCGGTCGGGGCCCTGCCTTTCAATATCGATCCAAATAACCCGCTCGGCGCCAATCAATTTTTCTTTTACAACGGTCGGCGCTTCTATCCCTTTAATGGTGGCGAACAGCTCGTGCCCATGCCCAAGCCCGCGCCCGGTTCTCGGAAGCCGGACGCTGTCGGATCAGGCATGATCATCCGCAGCGACGGTTACGTACTGACCAACGCCCACGTCGTCAAAGGCGCCAGCGAAATCCGCGTCAATTTAAACGATAAGCGCTCCCTGTCAGGCACCATCATTGGTACCGATAGTTTTTCCGATCTGGCCGTCGTAAAAATCGATGCTAAAGATCTGCCGGCCATCAAAATCGGATCTTCCGCCAACCTGCGTCCGGGCGAATTCGTCGTCGCCATCGGCGATCCACTCAGCTTCGACCATACCGTCACCTTCGGCATCATTTCGGCGGTCGGCCGCACGATCACCGACGTCAACGGCAACATCAACTTCATTCAGACTGACGCTGCTATCAACCCTGGCAATTCGGGCGGTCCTTTGCTCAATCTCAGAGGCGAAGTAATTGCCATCAATACAGCCATCGACAAAGTCGGGCAGAACATCGGCTTTTCTATCCCAGTCGATGTGGCAAAAAATGTAGCCGAAGATTTGATCAATCATCGCGCCATCAGCCGGCCCTGGATCGGCATCGGTGTCAAACCATTGACCGAAGCCAAGCTCACCGCGCTTGGCCTGAAATCGGATCAGAAAGGCGTATCGGTCGAGCTCGTCTACGAGACTAGCCCGGCGCAGGAAGCGGGCATAGAACCCGGCGACGTCATTTTCAAAATCGACGGCAAAGTGGTCAACGAAGGTAAGTCGGTGCAGGACATCGTGCGCGCCCACAAAGTCAAAGACGTGCTCTCGGTTACCTTCTGGCGAGCCGGCGTCGAAAAGACAGTGGACATGACGATCGGCGACTTCCCGGACATCGGCGAAGCACCCAAGGCAGACAAGCTGCCACCGGAGCCAAAGGAGAAATAATCGTCCCTTCGGCCTTGCGAAAGAATCAATCATAGAAGGGCTTTTCCAGATACCGAGCCGAGACAATCATTACAGTATCGCCGGCGCTATCGACTGAGCGCTCTCAACAAGCGCAGCGCCGCCATGGCCGCGCCAAAGCCATTGTCGATATTGACGACGGTAATACCCGGGGCACAACTGGAGAGCATGCTGAGCAGAGCGGCCAGACCTTCGAAACTGGCTCCGTAGCCGATCGATGTCGGCACGGCGATAATCGGCTTGTCTAAAAGACCGCCGACAACACTTGCCAGAGCGCCGTCCATACCGGCGATGACAATAGTGACATCGGCTTGACGCAGGGTTTCGATATTATCGGTGAGGCGCTGCACACCGGCCACTCCGACATCATAGAGCCGACTGACCGGATAACCGGCTGCCACCACCATCAGTGCCGCCTCTTCGGCGACAGGTATGTCCGAGGTACCGGCGGTGATAATCGAAAGAGTCGGTAAATCGGCCCCAGGTGCGGGAAGCTTTCCAAAAACTAGAGCACGCGCTTTTTCCACATACTCCGCTTCCGGAATGGCTTCTAAGACTAAGTCAGCGAGAGCCTTCTCGGCTCTCGTTGCGATCACCAGATGATGATGTGCGCTGAGCTCACGAGCAATGGCCACCACCTGCTCAGGGCTTTTCCCCGGACAAAAAATCACCTCGGCAAAGCCCTGACGCAAGGAGCGGTGCACGTCCAAGCGGGCGAAGCCGAGATCGCTGTAAGGCATAACAGCTAGCTGTTCGGCTGCCGCCGCTACCGTCGTGGCACCGGACGCTACTTTTGCCAGGAGCGCTTCGACAGCCGATTTATCCATTGCTCGAACCGGAGAATGAGTGGCCGGCATCAATTACTACCGAAACGGCGATATCGGCACCCCCCTGCCTGTAACCACGTGGGTCGATAAAGACATTGCGAAAGCCCAGCGCCATAAGATCCGCTTCAATCGAAGCTTTCAATGCAGGCTTATTTTCGAGAAGCACTAATTCATCCGCTCCAATTTCAACCGAGGCCAGCTGTGACTCTTCACGGTAGCGCACCCTCACCTGACGGAATCCGGCTGCGCGAACGGCGTCTTCGGCGCTATCAATCAAGGCGAGCTTAGCGGCATCGATTGATACATCTTTAGGAAAGCGCGAAGATAAACAGGCGGCTTGAGGACGGTCGTGGGATGGCAAGCCCCAGGCGGCGGCGAGCGCGCGGATGTCTGTTTTGTAGAGTCCGCACGCAAGAAGCGGTGCGGCTACATTGTATTTAGCGGCAGCCTGGTGGCCGGGACGGACGTCGGAGAGATCATCCATGTTGGCACCATAGGCGATGGCATCAATATTTAACTTCCGACGCATAGCATCTAGAAATTCGAAAAGAGTGCTTTTGCAAAAGAAGCAACGCATACCGTCATTGCGCTTATACTCAGCGAGCTCGACCTCGTCGGTATTGATTTCAATCAAATCAAAATCAAAGAGCCTCGCCTGTTCGCGGGCGGCGAGAAGCTCTCCTTGAGCCAGAGAAGGTGATATGGCAATGACGATTTTGGCCCGGTCGCCAAGTATGTGCCTGGCATAGACGGCCAGGAGCGAGCTATCGACACCGCCTGAGTACGCGACGATAACTGAGCCTAGAGCGCGCAGATGCTCGCTCAGAGCGTGATGTTTAGCCTCCAGCTCGGGGGCAAAACTTGGGCCGGCAGTGTCGTTTATCGATGGGCCGATAGGAGCGGACATTATTTTGTCAGAAGCGAATCGCTGTTTTCCGCCGGGCAGGGCGGTGTCATATCGATAAGATCTGCTCCACCCTCCAGGTTAGCGCTAGCATCCTTAGTTAGCGTACCGCAGGCCAGACGTTCTAGCTCGGAGCGTATCGACTGTTCGTCATTTTCAGCAATAAAGTTAGTGAGGCGACCGATGGCCTGAGCCAGGTCCTGGCGCTCAAGGGGCTGCGGCCGACCGACGAAGATTTTGTCGTTGACGGTGCGGGCCAGTCCTTCGGAAGCGGTGAGGAGCTCCTCGTAAAGCTTTTCGCCGGGACGCAAGCCGATAAATTTGATCTTGATGTCGTGATCGGGTCGCAGACCGGAGAAACGAATCAAATCATTGGCCAGGTCGAGAATCTTGACCGGTTTACCCATGTCGAGGACGAAGATTTCGCCACCTGATCCATAGGCTCCCGCCTGCAGTATGAGCTGCACGGCTTCGGGTATGAGCATGAAATACCTGGTGGCGTCGCGGTGGGTGACCGTGATCGGACCGCCGGCGGCGATTTGCTCGCGCCAGACCGGTATGACCGAGCCCCGGCTGGCCAGGACATTACCGAAGCGCACAGCGACATATTTGGTACTGGAAGTACGGGCCAGATCCTGAATGATCAGCTCGGCCATGCGCTTAGTGGCGCCCATTACCGAGGTCGGATTAACAGCCTTATCGCTCGAGACGAGGACAAATTTTTCGACTTTATATTGATCGGCGAGCTCGGCCACGGCTCTGGTGCCAAGCACATTGTTGGCGATCGCTTCGCAGACGTTGAGCTCCATCAGGGGCACATGCTTGTGTGCGGCGGCGTGGAATACTACCGAGGGACGATAGGTTTCGTAGACAAATTGCATACGCTGCCGGTCGCGCACATCGGCGATAATCGGCACGATTTCGACAGGTTCCGGACGACGAGCCAGCTCTTGCTGGATGGAGAAAATGGAATTTTCACCCTTGCCGCAAAGAATGAGACGCTTCGGTTGGAAGTGCAGGATTTGTCTGCAAAGCTCGCTGCCGATTGAACCGCCGGCGCCAGAAACGAGCACCGTCCGCCCTTCTATATAAGAAGCAATCGAGGCGTTGTCTAGTTTGACCGGTTCGCGGCCGAGCAAATCTTCCAGCGATACCTCACGCAATTGATTGATACTGACGCGGCCATTAATCAGCTCGAAAAGACCGGGCAGAATGCGCGTCTCGACTTCGGCCAGTCGGCACATCTCAACGATGCGGCGGATTTCATGCGGCGGAGCCGAAGGCATGGCAATGATTACTTGATCGATGCAGAGATTTTCGACCAGGCGCGGTAGGTCGGCCGTGGTGCCGGATATGGTGATATGACCGATGCGCTTTTGCAATTTGCCCGGATCGTCATCGACCAGGCCGACGATATCGACACCAAGGTCGGGACGCTGATTGAGCTCTTTCAATACCATCAGACCGGCATCCCCGGCACCGACGACGATGGCACGACGACGGACAGGTTGACGCCAGTGTTTGCGCTGCTTGTGCTCGGTCTGCAATCGACGCAGGACGCGGCTGGCGCCCATCAAAAAGAAGCAAAGACCGGTATCGATGAAGATAATGCCATAGGAGAGCAGATGCCCCTCGCTGCGCAAGACGCCGACGCCAAAAGCACGGAGCAAAACGACGACGAGAGAAGCGGCGAGCACGGCAGTGCCGAGCTCTGTCACTTCGGTAAGTCCGGTATAGCGCCAGAGGCGGCGGTAGACACCGGCACAGAGGTTGGCCATCAGACGCAGACCGACGAAGAGCGGCAAAACCTGGCTGAGCTGGCTCAAATAAAGGCTGTCGACGTGGAAGTCGAAGCGGATCATATAAGCGCAACTCAAGGAAACAATCGTGATCATGCAGTCGACGACAATCTGCAAGACGCGCATCCAGCGGATCGAGCTCATCGGCGCAAGGGTGGGGACTTCAGCGTCTGGCTGTTTATCTGGCGAATCTACGATTGTTCTGCGCCTCGCACTGTGTCGCTAATGTTCAGACCGACAGAGCCGGTCCAGAGCCTATATTAGCACTAGTCATGAGGTAGAAAACTTAGGCCCGGTTCACATCCCAACCAATTGGCCGGAGGCATGCTACAAGCAGGCTCACCTGCATGGGATGGGGTTTACTAAGAAACTCTCATCTTGCCTTTTTGTTTCATTACCCATTCTTTTACTCTTTCGGGAGGCAGGCCGAGAGCGTGGGCGGTACCCTTAATCGCCGTTTCATGACCGACATCGAGCTTGAGGATGTCGTTATACATCTTCACCGTAATCAGACGCATCGGGCCGTCTTTCAGAGAACCGGTGGCACTCCAGACGATCAGCGAAACAGTCAAATAACCGAGCATGACAGCGGCGGCGCAAGCGAGCAGGGCAAAGGTCTTGAGACCCGGATGATGAGCTTCGAGGACTTTGCCGAAGCCGAGATTGTAAAAGTAGATACCGGCTTCCAGAACGATAAAAAGAGAAAGAAACATCATCGGCTTGAACTGATAGCGTGACATCAAATCCAGTTCTTCTTGCTTGGCGAAAATATCGCCGCGCGAGCTCTTGAACCATTCAGTGTTGATTTTTTTCTCGGGAGGGAAAACGAAACTGGCACCGACAAGAGTGGAGAGCATAAGGAATGGACTGTAGTAAGTAGAAGCAGGATCTCTTGTCGCCGCTTCAAAGCCGACAACGAACCAGGGCAAAAGCACCGCCAGCAGTACCAGCATAAAGATCCGGGCAAAGCCGATGCGCTGCTCCATCGAAGCACCAAAAACCCAGAGCAGATAGCAGTTGATTACAACCTGATAACGGTCAGCCGAGGCAAAAGCAGAAAGGAAACAGATTTTTACTAAGTCGGAAATGTTCGTCGAGACAAGGGCAAAGGCATTCGGCGTGCCTTTCAACCCGGCTACGAAAAGCTGCACGGTCTCGCCCCAGGTGGCGGCGCATTTGGCCGGATTGAAGCAATTGTTGGTAATCCAGTCATCAGAAGACGAGCCGGTCGGACCGGCGGCCATGACATAGACCGAACCGCACAAAATAATCAGCATAAAAGACGCAAGCGGCTTCGTATGCTGGGCATCAAACTGGATTTTGGGCCTGGAATTCATTTCGACCATTTCTGTGACCTATAGAGCGGCATTGGTAATATACCCAGCCATAGTCGGATAGTCAAAACAATAATTGTCAGGCGCTTTGCAGTGTCAGATAACCACATTTTCCGGCGGCAAAAGCAAGCTAAATAACGATATTGACCAATTTATCAGGCACTACGATCACTTTACGCAGCACCGAGCCGTTCATCTTGGCCTGCACCTTATCATCAGCCAGGGCCAGCGCTTCCGCGGCCTCTCTCGTCAGACCTCGCGGAGCGGCGATCTTGCTGACGATTTTGCCGTTCACCTGCAAGACGAGCTCGATTTGATCATCGATCGTCAACTTGTCGTCAAAAGTCGGCCAGGCATGCACATGGATCGATTCTTGCAAGGAGCTGGCGAAACCGCACTGATGCCAGAGTTCTTCCGAGATGTGCGGCGCCATCGGCGCCATCAGCAAGAGCAAGTTTTTGACGGCAAATGTGAGCACTTCCTTGCCCTGCGCCGAGCTGAGATTGCTCTCGTCGGCGACGTATTTGTACAGAGCGTTGACCAGCTCCATACAGCGCGCGATGGCGGTGTTGAAGATATAGCGCTCGGGGCTGAGATCCGAAGAAACAGCCTTGATCGTTTTGTGCACAAGGCGCATCACACCGCGACTGACATCATCGAGCTGACTGTGATCAAAGACACCGCCGGCGCCCTGGACTTTCGGATCGATTACACCCTTCTCTTTCAAATCGGCAACCAGACGCCAGACACGACTGAGGAAGCGATATTGACCGACGGCACCATCTTCGTTCCACTCGAGCTCTTGCTCGGGTGGTGAGGCGAAAAGGGTGAAAAGCCTGGCCGCATCAGCACCATAATGTTTGAAAAATTCGGTGGTGCCGACGACATTGCCGCGCGATTTGGACATTTTTTCGGTGCGCCCGGAAATTGGCGAATGCATCGTCACCATGCCCTGAGAGAGCAAATTGGTGAAGGGTTCGGTGCATTTGACCAGGCCCATGTCTTTGAGGGCGCGGGTGAAAAAGCGCGAATAGAGCAAGTGCAGGATGGCGTGCTCGACCCCACCTACATATTGATCGACAGGCATCCAGTAATTGACTTTATCCTGGGCAAAGGCTTCCTGCGGATTGTTGGCGTCGACATAGCGCAGGAAATACCAGGATGAATCGATGAAAGTGTCCATGGTATCGGTTTCGCGCCGAGCGTCGCCGCCGCACTGCGGACATTTGACGTCGAGGAAGGAGGACATTTTGGCGAGCGGCGAGCCGCCCTTACCGGTAAATTCCACGCCTTCGACAGGCAAGACGACGGGCAGATCACTTTCCTTGACCGGCTTGATACCGCACTTTTCACAGTGCACGAGCGGAATAGGGCACCCCCAATAACGCTGGCGCGAAATCAACCAGTCGCGCAAACGGTACTGAACGCGCTCTTTACCGGCCAGATGCTGCTCGGCCCAGCTGATGATCCTGGCGCGCGCTTCCGTTGATTTGAGGCCATCGAAACTACCCGAATTGAGCAATACGCCTTCTTCGAGATATGGTTCATTGAGAGCATTGGCGGCCTTCCCGTCTGGCGAAATTACTTCGCGCACCGGCATATTTAGAGCCCGGGCAAAGGCGAAGTCACGTTCGTCGTGAGCCGGTACGCCCATTACGGCACCGGTGCCGTAATTCATCAAGACATAGTCCGAAACAAGAATCGGTACGACATCGCCGTTAAACGGATTGATCACAAAAGCACCGGTGTCGACGCCGGTTTTAGGTTTAGCCGGAGCCGCAACAGGGCTGGCACCATCGGAGCCGGCGGCCGGTGCAGCGTCGGCGGAGCCGCCGATCATGCGATCGCGATCGCTCTTCAGCTTGGACGCTTCGACATACTCGCGCACCCTGGGCAGATTTTCAGGAGTGGTCAATTTTTCGACAAGTGGATTTTCAGGAGCGAGGACAAGGTAGCTGACACCAAATACAGTGTCAGGCCTGGTCGTAAAAACTTTGATCTGGATATTGGGAGCGCTTTCTACAGTGAAAAACAGCTCGGCGCCATGAGATTTGCCGATCCAGTTTTGCTGCATGACGCGGACGCGCTCGGGCCACCCCTTGAGCGTATCGAGATCAGCGAGCAATTCGTCGGCGTATTTCGTGATACGCAAAAACCACTGACTCATCAGACGCTGTTCAACGCGCGTCTCGAGGTGGCGCCAGCAAAATCCATCGTTAACCACCTGCTCATTGGCAAGCACGGTCAAACAATCGGGACACCAGTTGACCGGCGCTTCTTTGCGCTCGGCCAGGCCGGCTTCATACATTTTCAGGAAGAGCCACTGCGTCCATCTGTAATAGTCGACGTCGCAAGTCGTCACTTCGCGCTCCCAGTCGTAGCTGGTGCCGAGTTTCTTCAACTGCGAATCACGCATAAATTTGATATTGGACTTGGTCCAGTCCTGGGGATGCTTTTGATTTTTGATGGCGGCGTTTTCAGCCGGTAGACCAAAAGCGTCCCAGCCCATGGGATTGAGGACGTTGTAGCCAAGCATGCGCCGGTGGCGGCTGATCACATCCGAGATGGTGTAGACACGCATGTGACCCATGTGCAAATCGCCGGACGGATAGGGGAACATGACCAGCGAGTAGAATTTGGGCTTTTTGTCGTTATCGACAGCTTTATAGATCCCAAGCGTTTCCCAGTGCTGCTGCCATTTCTCGTCAATCTCTTGCGGCACATATTGGCTAACCATGGACAGCGCGACCTCTTACGTCTCAAACAGGAACGATAACTACAGGAAAATCCCGAACCATATACAGGGATTCTCTATTTAGATTGAATATACTTGGTCATCATTTATCACTCAAGGCAAAGTGACCCCATGCTAAGATTTTTAGCAACTTGCGGGCGCTTGATTAGCGCCGCGTCATCTGGTCGGCAAAGTCAGCATATAAAATCGGCATATAAATAATGGAAGCGAAAGTCATGGAAGCCAGGGGAAATTTTGAGGAAGAATGCCGCCAGCAGTGCCGGAAAGAAGGCATTGACGAGGCCGTACTCAAAGAAGCGCAGGAACTCTGCCGCGGCGTCGAGGTTTTGCCCGAAGGCGTCATGGGTCTGGCCCGCAAGCTTAATCAGGCCTACAAAGAGGGCCGCAAACTGCGCGCCAAGCTTGGCGTAGACCCGACTTCCACCGATCTGCACATCGGCCATGCCGTTGTTTTCCGCAAATTGCGCCGCTTTCAAGAATTTGGCCATCAGATAGTCCTGATCATCGGCGGCTTTACCGCCCAGATAGGCGATCCGACCGGACGCAACAGCACGCGCCCACCGCTCACCCTCGACATGGTCCAGGCCAACGCTGAGACCTATCTGAACCAGATGGGCCTGATCCTCGACATGAGCAAAACCGAAGTCGTCAACAACAACGACTGGCTTGCCCCCTTAAACATGAAAGACGTAATCAAGCTGGCCGCCTCTGCCACAGCCAACCAACTGCTGGCCAAAGAAGCCTTTGGAGATCGTCTGGACAAACAACAGCCAGTGTCCTTCCACGAGCTTTTTTATCCTCTTCTGCAGGCTTATGATTCGGTGGCGATCAAAGCCGACATCGAGCTCGGCGGCACCGACCAGCGCTTCAATATTTTGCAAGGACGCGAGCTGCAACCCAAATACGGTCTCGAGCCGCAAATGGCGATGCTCTGTACTCTGCTCGAAGGCACCGATGGTGTCAAAAAAATGTCCAAGAGCTACGGCAATTACATTGGCCTGAAAGATCCAGCCGGCGAAATGTTCGGCAAATGCATGCGCATACCGGACGAGCTCATCCTCAAATACTTCGAGCTGACGACCACCCTCACCGGCGAACAAATCGACGAGATCGAAAATCTCCACCTGAAAGAAGGCGGCAATCCCAAAGACGCCAAGCTCAAGCTCGCCGCCCAGATAGTCGAGCAATACCACGGACAGGGCTCCGGGGCGAGAGAATTGCAGGAATGGAACAAGGTACACAGCGAAGGCCAGGTGCCAGATGACATGCCATCACATACGGTGACAACGGCGACGGCTCTCTTCCGCATCATGGTCGAAAGCAAATTGGCCAGTGGCACAGCCGAAGCCAAACGACTGGTCCAGGACAACGGCGTCAAGCTCGACGGCGAAACGGCCCGAGATGCCAATCAACAGATTGAACTTGCCGCGGGAGAAAGCAGAGTGTTGCAAGTCGGCCGGCGCAAATTCGTCCGCCTTATCGCCCCTTAAATCAGAGCTTCGACCGACTGCATGCGCTTTTAAGTAGTTAGAAATTTTTGATCACATTGCGCTCTATGGCATCCGCTTCGGCGTGGCGTTCGATCTGGCGCAAGAGAGTCGAATAGTTCATCAAGATGTGCCGCACGGCCGGACTGGTTTCACCCCAGCGTTCTCGGGCGATGCGCAGATGCAGGAGATAAACCGATTCGGCTCGGTCATATTGCCGGGCGGCAATGAAGTCTTTCGCCTGGCGCTCGAAATTTTCTTCGTTGACGATGCCGGTGGTGACCACATGCTTGTGCCAACTGGTAAGAGCGGCGGCGCTGCCTAAAAGTTCGCGGTGGATGTGACCATAGCTGCGGGCCAGATTGGCCGATTCGATGTTGTTGTAACCGAGCAGATGTTCGAAGCGTGACATGGCATTGCGATAGAGATTGTCGGCCTCGGCCTGCCGTCTTTCCTGGACGAGCATACGCAACATCTGGGGCAGATCGAGAAATTCGATAAATTCACTCGTCGGCGGTTGATGACGATAACCTTCATAACAATGAATGAGAATCTGATCGAGATCAGGATAAAGCCCGTGGATCAAACCAAGCAAGGCGATGCGCGCCCGGAGCCAGACGACATCGATATGATCTTCGCCGAGATGGGCTCGCTTGACGGTGAACGCCTCAAGATAGAAAAATTCGGCACGACCGAGTGCGCCTTGAAAGCGCGCCGCCTCACCCATCAAAAAATAGGACTCGCCCACCTGGGCGCAGCCTCCGCCCCAGTAATCCTCGTCGATGGCCAGGGCACGGTTGGCAGCGCGCTCGGCTTCGACGAAACGTCCGCGTCCGAGATCGGCCCGGGCCGTGCCGCGCAAGCAATCGGCAACGACCGGTTCGTCCGAGGAATTGCCGTAACGCTCGATGGCGCGGCGATAGAGACCGGCGGCCTCGTCGTACAAACCACGGGCAAGAGCGGAGTCGGCCATAGCCTGGAGATTGTCGATCACAACTGACCTCCTCTATTTATCGCTTAGCTTATACCCGGATGATCGTCCGGCAAAAAGAACTGCCAGTAAAAGTATCAATAGCCAGGCAGACAAAGTAAAGATCGATATTTTAGCGCCACGTGCCAGAGATTGAGGCACAAATTTGAAAACGAGGGTGTGCTCACCCGGCTCGACACTGACGGCTCGTTGCACACAATTTGCTTTGAGGATTTCGACACCATGACCATCGATGCTGGCCTGCCAACCGGGATAATAGGTATCGGCCAGGACGAAATATCCTCTTTGCCTTACGCTCAGCTTGAACGTCAGCAGTTCATCCGAAAGATCAGCGGCAGTGACTGCGCCAATAGCTGCACCACCAGGCGCTTCGGAACCTTGCGATTCAGTCGCAGCAGCGGCCGGATCATCGAGCAGCACCATAGATGATGGCACAAATTTTTGGCCGTCATTGAAGTACCCGCTTTTCATGATATGCAATATTTCTTTTGAGGGAAGCTGCCTGGCGTCACCAACGAGATAAAAGCGGGGCAACACCTGAGCATTTTCGTAAACAGGCAGAGCTCCGCCGAGATCGATCTTGTGCCAGGATGACTTTGCTTCCGCGTCAAAGGCACGCTCACCGAAATTACTCCAGGGTGCAATGAGATACTTTACGCAGACCATATCCAGAACGCGACTGGCTCCGCTGATGCGGAAGGGCGGCTCCATAAATCCGCCCTCGGCGATATCGAGCAAGCTCGCGTATCGTGTCGAGATCAGAGGTTCATAACCTGCGGCACTGGCCACGCCCCAGAGCCTGGAAAGATTGGGAGGCACAGATTCGGCCTTAGCATCGATGCCGGCGACATTGAAAATGCGACTCTGCTCACCTCGGGTGCGAGCGGCAAGGGCAAGGGCTAGAGGTGGAGCAGCTAGGTCTTGCCGTTTCGGTGAAGCTTTCGTCCACTCAGCGTCAAGTCCGTATGTAGCCAGGGCGCAAAAAACAGTGATGAGCAAAAAGCGTTGCCGGAATAGGTCGTAACTGGCGCCAAAAGAAAGAGCTTTAACGATCGAAGCGCCAAAATATCCGCAGGGCAAGGCAGGCAGGGAAAAAAGCAGGAGCGGCAAGGTACCGAGCAAAAATACATAACTGAAGCAAGAAAAAATGACGTAGCCACCTAGATAGAGATGCTTGAGCGCGCCGATACTATCCAGATCAAAAGGCTTCCGGCCGGGATTCTCACCAAGATAAGCTCTCTCCAATCTGGCGGTACCAAAGGCGGCAAGCATGGCGACGGCAAAACTGGCCAGCAGCAAAACCCGGTAAAGACCTCGAAATTGTCCAAATATCGGTAACTGGTAAGCGAGAAAAGCAAGTGGGGTGTATTTACCCAGCGAGAGTAAAAAGGCAAAAAGAAAAAGGGCGACGAAAAACCAGACGCATTTAGGCCGGTCGCCTTTGAACAGACTGTAGGCGGCAAGCAAGATCGGACCGAGCCCAAAGAAGAGCAAACCCGGTGGTGGCCCCTGCTCAGAAAATGGCACCATGCCAAGTGTGCCGAAGGCACCACCTAGTATGTAAGGCAAAATAAAACCGACCAATTGCATCGGCTCGACCTGACCGACGACCATGTCTTGAAAAGCGAAATTTTGTCTAGCACTGAAACTAGCCAATTCGTAACTGGGAAGAATTTGCACTGCGGCGAGCAAGATGCCGACGAGCATGGCCAGCATGACGACGGCCAAGGAGATCGATTTGTTTTCATCCTGGCCATTTTTATTGGCTCCCTTCCCGAACGATGCTATTGGAAAAAAACGAAAAACTGTCCAGACGCCGCTGGCGCCCAGTACATAGAAGGCACTCTGGGGATGACCGGCAAAAATAAGTATGGCCACGACAATGGACAATCCAAGCAGTAAGAGCGCCTTAAGGCGCTGCTCATGACCATCTTCCACAGCGCGGACACGACTGCTTGAGGCAAAAAAATCGATCAGATAGAAGATCACAGGCAACCAGATCGCAGTTTGTAAAACTTGCACATGCTTGAGCTCAGAGATCAGATATCCGGAAAATCCATATGACAAGCCGGCGACCAAACTACCGTAGAACGAACCACTCAAGCGCCTGGCGAGTAAAGCCGCGAAAAAAGCGGCAAGAACGAAACCACTCACAACGTAAACGTTGAAATCAAAAATCAAATCCGGCCCGAGCAGTTTGACAAGTCGCGCCAGAGGATAGAAATACTGCACCTGCGGATCGGCCAGGACCGGAAAGCCGCTTAACAAGAGGGACGTCCAGAGACGGTCACCGGCAGCAAAGGCTGGAAAATTTTGCACAAAATTGTCTTCAGGCGCAAGCACCAGACCGCGCAATAAACCGGGACCAAAAATCACCAGCGCGCAGAGAAGAAAAAAGCCAAGCGCCTGGCTCATTTGCCGGAGAGACTCGGGCCAGTTTTTACAATCACTCATGTTTTGTCGCTTTTGTCGTTGTTTCGCCGGCGACCTGTGTCTCGCTTGAAGAATCTTTAGCCATTATGACAGCAGCCTTATCTTCGAATATTTTGCTCCAACCGCCCTGGCTGGATAAGCGGCCAGGCAAGCGGGCGCGCGGCGGCATAAAAATCCAGTCGATTTTGTAATGACTGAGCAAGGCTTCGTAACCCGGCAAAGCATTGACCATGACGAAATAGTCATGACTGAGGCGATAGCCGTAGAGATCGAACCTCGTATCGATGAAAACCCGTGCTTTTTCTCCAAGAGCAAAGATCAAGACATCGCCAAACTGCGAATCGTTCAGAAGATTGCCTTTCGGACGTTGCTTTTCAATAAAAGCCAGGGCTTGCCTGGGCACATCGAAACCATACGTGGTCATCGGTATCTCAGCGTGAAAAAATGCTGAACTCAATTGTGTGCCCCACATGGCAAAAAATAAAACCGCTGGTAGAACGTAGCGCAGAGGCCAGATAAAGCGGCCGGGAGACGGTGTCTTATTAGCGATTGCTAAGAAATATCCTGATGACATCAGCACCGCAAACGGTATCATGCGCCTGCACATATCGCCGCTCAAAAAAGCGATAAAAGTGAAAATACCCAGAATCAGAGCCACTCGCGGTACGTTATCGCAAGCATCATCAGGATCGGATTTTGAAGAAGAAGAAGAAGAAGAAGAAGAACAAGAAGAAATAGAAGAAGACGACGACGAAGAAGCGAGCTTGGTTTTTCCTTTCTTTTTCAAATTACTGCAATAAGCGATAGCAGAACCCAAAAAAATGACTTGCAGAGCCAGATACGGTAAGAAGTCAAAAGAGAGCAGTTCACTGAAACGCAGGGGCATAAGTTCGACAGTGTATTTATTCATCGGTGAAAAAAACAAACCGGGCAGATAGCTGTAAAGCTTTAATTGAAAGGGTGTAATCAGTGTGCCAAATACAGCACCCAATGAAAAGCAGCTCATATAGCCGGTTCTAGAGCGTCTCTGCGCCCCAGCGCAGCAGAGCGAAGTAAAAAGCAGGACCACAACAATAAGCAAGCCGAGCACAAAACCAGTATGCAAATTTGCCCAGAAACAGAAAAGAAGGGTGCCGATCGCGCCTGCAACTAAATTGCGTGCAGGCCCAGGACTGGCCTGCGTAGCATCTCCGCTATTCACACCGTTGGCGGCCGGCAGGAAATAAAGCGGCAGCAAAAGATAATAGAGAAAGGCTATAAGAAGGTACGAAAAAAGTTCCGGCCGTAGCGGAAAATGGAAACTGCCGGCACTGACGGCCAGGGCTGAAAGCACGGCCTGCCATCCGACCGGCGCTTGCAGTCGACGAGCAAGCAGAAGCGGAAAAATCAAAAAAGCGCAGACGATAAGCAAACAGGCGAAATATAAAAGGCCGCTGGCGCCGCAACTTTGCCATATACAGAAGTAAATCAGCGAAGCCAGCCACTGATAAGGCAAAAATTGAGCATGTATCGATTGCAAAAAAGGCGGTGCATCGGCGCCCACCGTCCAGGAAAAAGGATCGCTGGTCGGTAAACCGCCGTGGGTCAATATCCATTTACCGACGGCAAGCAGCCAACAAGTATCGGGATCGGCCAGAGCTGTCGCCGCAAGCTGGAAGCCCCAGTACCACGAGAGCGCGAAAAGACCCAGGATCAACAAGCAATTTACCAAGCTGCCGATTTTCGAATCATCGACCTTCGGCATGGTCATTTGCTATCCCCTGGGTCTTGAGGCATCTTTAAAAAGAAAGCTCGCTAAATCTGATTAGCCTTCTTTTTTGTATTTTACGGAGCATCCATAGGATTTTGTCGAGCTGGTGGCTACGGCCTTACCGGCCAGCAATTCATCAAGAGCTTCTTTTACATAGTTCTTGGAAGATTTGATCGATTCGACATCGGTATCGCTATGGTCATCAATGGCGCCGCAGTAAACCAGCTCGCCTTTTTTGTCGATAACGTACATGTCAGGCGTGGTCTTGGCACCATAGAGGCGACCGACTTTACCATCCTCGTCCATCAATACCGCAGTTGGTGCGGCTTTGTTCGCTTTGACTTCGGCGTCATGCTCGGCGGCACTGGCATAGCCCTGGTTGCCCTTGGCTGAACTGCAGATAGAGAGCCAGACTACGCCTTTGCCGGTGTATTCTTTTTGCAAAGTCTGCATGTTATTGGAGTTATAGTGCTTCTTAACGAATGGGCAACCATGGTTGAACCATTCAAGCACCACAATCTTGCCCTTATATTGTTTGAGATCGACGGTCTTGCCGTTTGTGGCAGGCAGACTAAAATCAGGAGCGGTCTTTCCGACCTGGGCCGCAGCTTCGGTTTCAGACGCGGCGCGGACGAAGCCACCACCGGCGAATTCAGCCGACATCGTCAATGACGCGGTCAAAACGAGCAAGGCTGCGAGTTTCTGAGTAATTTTCGATGAGACGTTCATGTTGGACACCTTCTCTGAGATGAGAGTCCTTTATACTACGCCTTTTACCGGAGCCTTGAGGCTTAAGCTTCTGTTTAGTATTGCAAGGACAGCCGAGAACAGCTTTAAACCGCATGGTTGCAGGGTCGGCAAGTTTCTTGCCTTCGTTACAAGTAGCACCATTATCGGTCTTTCATCGGAACAAATTGCCCGATCAGGACAGGCAGCGCCGGCGCGCGCCGCTCAATTCACAACAGCAAATGCAATCTATATAGATGCTTTTTATAGATGCTTTTTGAATGAGATTTTGAATTACTTTCCGGATACATCTGAGATTGTTCATCCAAACTGATACCGCCTTCCGGCTGGCTCAGAATCGGCATACAGCTCGGGGATAAATTACGAGCGGGCGCCTCGGCACCATTCAAAAAAATGCCGATATCTATATATAAGTCTTGAACAGAAGTCTTGAATAGATGTCTTGAATCGGAATACAGATTGAAGCGATGAATAGATCTTTTGAGCCAGGCGCAAGGGATTTTCCAGATCGTCCTGATTACGGAACAGGGTGTATAATCGGCACACAGCCTGGTTAGCGAAGCAACTTGCCGGCCGGCCTGCAACCTCTCCGTAAAAAGAGAGACGATCTGGGGATATAGCTCAGCTGGTAGAGCGCACGGTTCGCAATCGTGAGGTCAGGGGTTCGATCCCCCTTATCTCCAGTTTTTAAACCGCCACCCGGGCGGGATTTTTGATCTTCTTTGTGAAGAT
Source organism: Cyanobacteria bacterium REEB67 (assembly GCA_018971775.1). GTDB lineage: Bacteria > Cyanobacteriota > Vampirovibrionia > Obscuribacterales > Obscuribacteraceae > REEB67. The sequence goes on from JAGXAB010000009.1 coordinate 37,682, forward strand.
CCTTAAAACAACTGGGAGTACACCAGGACAATGCAGGAAGCCGGTGATACTATATCTGAACTGCTGAGGGCTATTAGCTCAGGTGGCTAGAGCGCACCCCTGATAAGGGTGAGGTCCCTGGTTCGAGTCCAGGATGGCCCAGTAAGTAAAGCTTTCTGCAACAAAGCGATCTCGATAAATCAAAAATGCTTACCGGTTTGGTAAGATTGATTCATGAGGCGCTGAGCAGAAAGATGCTCAAGCGAACCGCTTCCTTCGAAGCACTCGGTTGTCTTTTGGTCTAAACTAAAAGATGCACCGATATCGAAGCGAGTACGCGGATCGCAAAAGCGCGGGGGATTGGCTCAGTTGGTAGAGCGTCTCGTTTGCACCGAGAAGGTCAGCGGTTCGAATCCGCTATCCTCCAATCTCTGAAGAACCGGTGAGTGAGTTACATATAACAAACCACCCCTTCAAATATCTGGATAGACCTGATAAGATAGGCTACTCCAAAGGGCACAGGCCCGAAGCGCCAACCGAGAGGCGTCACAAAACCGGTTTCGTATCCTGAAAACTACATATTGAGGTCCGTATTCCACCAAGTAGATGTGGGGACCAACTTGTTCTTCACGAACGAGTTCGCGTTACCCACACGCCGTTTTACAGCTGCACGCCTAAATGCTTGTTATCAAATACAAAAAGGCTGTAAGACGTTGGTTAAGCTACTAAGAGCGCACGGTGGATACCTTGGCACTAGCAGCCGATGAAGGACGCAATAAACTGCGAAATGCTACGGGGAGTTGTTATAGACGTCGATCCGTAGGTCTCCGAATGGGGCAACCCTACTAACTGAAGGTTAGTAATCCGCATCTGAATATATAGGGTGCGAGAAGGTAAGTCTGGGAACTGAAACATCTTAGTACCAGGAAGAAAATAAAACAAAACAGTGATTCCCTCAGTAGCGGCGAGTGAACGGGGAACAGCCTAAACCAGTACGACGTAAGTCATACTGGGGTCGAGGGACTGCAGACGAGATGGGATGAGTTTAGCTGAAGAGTTCTGGAAAGAACCACCATAGACGGTGACAGTCCGGTAAGCGAAAGACTCTGAACCTCAGCAGTATCCCAAGTAGTTCGGGGCACGTGAAACCTTGAACGAATCAGCCGGGACCATCCGGTAAGGCTAAATACTGACTAGTGACCGATAGTGAACAAGTACCGCGAGGGAAAGGTGAAAAGAACCCGTGAGAGGGAGTGAAATAGAACATGAAACCGTGTGCTTACAAGCAATTGGAGCCCTATTTATAGGGTGACAGTGTGCCTGTTGAAGAATGAGCCGGCGAGTTACCTTATGTAGTTGGTTAAGCGGTTAATACGCGAAGCCACAGGGAAACCGAGTCTGATAAGGGCGTTTATAATTACATGAGGTAGACCCGAACCCGGGTGATCTATGCATGGCCAGGATGAAGCGCGTGTAACAATGCGTAGAGGTCCGAACCAACTGATGTTGAAAAATCAGTGGATGAGCTGTGTATAGGGGTGAAATGCCAATCGAACCCGGAGCTAGCTGGTTCTCCCCGAAAGGCGTTGAGGCACCGCGTCGGATGTATCCTGTGGGGGGTAGAGCACTAGTTCGGTGCGGGCGGAGAAAATCCGTACCAAATCGAGTTAAACTCCGAATACCCATAGAGTAATTATCCGGCAGTGAGACGGCGGGAGATAAGTTCCGTCGTCAAGAGGGAAACAGCCCAGACTACCGACTAAGGTCCCAAAATTCATGCTAAGTGATTAAGGAGGTGGAGTTGCATAGACAACTAGGATGTTGGCTTAGAAGCAGCCACCATTCAAAGAAAGCGTAATAGCTCACTAGTCAAGCGACTCTGCGCCGAAAACATACGGGGCTAAGCATGGTACCGAAATCGTAGGATCAACGTTAAATATTGATCGGTAGGGGAGCGTTCTGTTGTAGGTCGAAGTACGAGCGTAAGCACGTATGGACGAAGCAGAAGTGAGACTGTCGGCTTAAGTAGCGAAAACATTGGTGAGAATCCAATGCACCGAAAGACTAAGGGTTCCCACACAAGGTTCGTCCATGTGGGGTTAGTCGTGAGCTAAGATGAGGCCGAAAGGCGTAATCGATGCACAACGGGTTAATATTCCCGTACTACCAGAAATTCGTTAGGAGCTAAGTGGGGACGCAGGAGGCTATATACAGCGAACTGATTGGTTTAGTTCGTCCAAAGGCGTAGCTAGTCGGGGTAGGCAAATCCGCCCTGGCGTTATTAAGTAAGGCCGAGTAAGGAATGCTCTACGGAGCAAATTGTATAGATGCCACGCTGCCGAGAAAAGCCGCGAAAGCCAGAATTATGGTACTCGTACCCGAAACCGACACAGGTAGTCAGGTAGAGAATACCAAGGTGCGCGAGATAACTCTCTCTAAGGAACTCGGCAAAATAACCTCGTAACTTCGGAAGAAGAGGTGCCATATTAGGGTGTAAGACTTCGCGTCTGAAGCCTGAGATGGTCGCAGCGACGAGGCTCAAGCGACTGTTTAACAAAAACACAGGTCTCTGCTAAACCGTAAGGTGATGTATAGGGGCTGACTCCTGCCCAGTGCCGGAAGGTTAAGTGGATCGGTTAGCGCAAGCGAAGCTGAAAAACAAAGCCCCGGTGAACGGCGGCCGTAACTATAACGGTCCTAAGGTAGCGAAATTCCTTGTCGGGTAAGTTCCGACCCGCACGAATGGAGTAACGATTTGAGCGCTGTCTCGGAGAGAGACTCGGCGAAATAGGATTGTCTGTGAAGATACGGACTAGGCGTGCCAGGACAGAAAGACCCTATTGAGCTTTACTGTAGGCTGAAATTGTCTGCGGACTATGTCTGCGCAGGATAGGTGGGAGACTTTGAAGTCAGGATTTTGGTTCTGATGGAGTCAACGTTGAGATACCACTCTGATGTAGTTAGCATACTAACCTGACACCGTTATCCGGGTCGGGAACAGTTTCAGTTGGGCAGTTTGACTGGGGCGGTCGCCTCCTAAATTGTAACGGAGGCGCCCAATGGTTCCCTCAGGCTGGTCGGAAATCAGCCATCGAGCGTAAAGGTAGAAGGGAGCTTGACTGAGAGACAGACATGTCGATCAGGGACGAAAGTCGGGCTTAGTGATCCCACGACTCCGCATGGAAGGGTCGTTGCTCATCGGACAAAAGTTACCATAGGGATAACAGGCTGATCTCGCCCAAGAGTCCACATCGACGGCGAGGTTTGGCACCTCGATGTCGGCTCATCGCATCCTGGAGCGGTAGTACGTTCCAAGGGTTGGGCTGTTCGCCCATTAAAGCGGTACGTGAGCTGGGTTCAGAACGTCGTGAGACAGTTCGGTCCATATCCGGCATGCCCGTAGGATTTTTGACAGGAGTCGTCCCTAGTACGAGAGGACCGGGACGAATGAACCTCCAGTATGGCTGTTATCGCGCCAGCGGTAAACGCAGCGTAGCTGTGTTCAGAGCGGATAAGTGCTGAAAGCATATAAGTACGAAGCCCACCTGAAGATGAGAAATCCCATGGAGTTAATCCAGTAAGACCCCCGGAAGACCACCGGGTTGATAGGATGCAGGTAGAAGTGCCCCGCAAGGCAAGCACGTAGCTGAGCATTACTAATCGGTCGAGGGCTTAACCAACAGACTTGGTGTTATACGAATAAAACCTCAATATGTAGTTTTCAGGGTATGGAGTTAATTCTCCATGAGCCCTAAAAAGTTCTTGGTGCCTATGCGTCCGGAACACACCCGTTCCCATCTCGAACACGAAGGTAAAGACGGACAGCAGCGACAATACTTGGAGCGCGAGCTCCCGGGAAGATAGCCCGGTGCCAGGATTATAAAAGACCCGAGTTAATAGCTCGGGTCTTTTTATTTTCCGTCGTTGAAAGCACAACGACAAGGACACTGACCAACCTGGGCCGCCTCGGCAGACACCGAGTCGGCGCACTGGAAACGCAAAGAAAACTCAAACATACAAAGAGTAAGCCCCCGCGCTAGCAATAGCTCGGGGGCTTTTGCGTTGGCGATTTATTGGAGCCTATGGCAATCTGTGCCGATAAGTGCGATAAATGGCAAATGATGGAAAATCGCGACGCAAATCCAGATCAAAGGCCTTCTCAGCCAGCCGACCAGCAATCGTCATCTCAGCCTGCAAATAATGCGGCCGGCGCCGACGGCTCGTTTAACGCCATTGACGATGCTGACTTTGCCACCAATTATCTAGCCCGGCTCAATCACGAGAAAAAAATCGAGCCCCTTAAGAATAAGGGCATCATCTATATGCCGGTCGGTTCGATGAAGTTTACCTTGCTCTGCTTGTGCGTGCCGTTTCATGGCTATGAAATCTGGTGGCTCTACCGCAATTTCGTCTGTCAAAAAGAACGTGACGGCAACATGCTCTCACCGATGTGGCGCGTCAACCTGCCCTTGCTCTATCTGCGCAAATTGCTCGAAGCAATGCGCAAAGAAGGTATGCTTTACGGCCTCGACAATGAACTGCCCGTTGGGAAAATAGTCCTCTACTGGGTACTACTCATCTGCTGCATGCTTTTCCCGCCTCCATTCGGTATCCTCGGCGTTTTCTCCTTCGCGCCGTTTATTTTCGTCAATGAATATCTGCTCAAACTAAACCGCGTTGCCAACCCGGATCTCAAGCTCGACGAACAAATCACACCGGCAAACTTCCTGGTGATCATCGTTGGCGGGGCCTATTTCGCGCTGAACATCTACCTCAATTACTTCCTGCATTTCTAGCGAATATATCGAGTTATATTTCTAGCAATATTTCGAGCGCATTACGCTTTGCATTATTCGTGAGCTAATCCTTACCGTAGTGCTAAAGTTAAGACACCAGAGCCCAAGCGGCTCGGCAGAGGTGCAAGGTGCATTTAGATGTAGTCCTACTGTCACGTATTCAATTTGCGCTGACACTGATGTTCCACTATATTTTTCCTCCCCTTACCATCGGGCTCGGCGTTCTGATGGTAATTATCGAAGCAATCTGGCTCAAGACCAAAGACCATTCTTACAAGGCTATGTCCTTGTTCTGGACAAAATTATTCGCCATTAACTTCGCCCTCGGCGTAGCTACGGGCCTGGTAATGGAATTTCAATTCGGCACCAACTGGGCCACGTACTCACGTTATGTCGGTGATATCTTTGGCTCGGCACTGGCTGCCGAAGCGATATTTGCCTTCTTCCTGGAGTCAGGCTTCCTGGCCGTTCTCGTTTTTGGTTGGGATAGAGTTTCACCGCGTACGCACTTTTTTGCGACCTGTATGGTGGCACTCGGTTCTATTTTTTCTTCCATTTGGATTACCGTGGCCAACTCCTGGCAGCAGACACCGAGCGGTTATCATATCGTCAAGACAGCTTCCGGCTTCTATCGAGCCGAAGTGACCGACTTCTGGGCGATGGTTTTCAACCCGTCGATGGTGCACCGCGTCCTGCACGTCTGGCTCGCCGCTTTTATTTTGGGCGCCATGTTCGCGCTCAGTATCGGCTCGTACTATTTACTCAAGAATAAGCACATTGTCTTTGCCCAGAGAACGGTAAAAATATCGCTCGTCTATGCGGCGGTCTGTTCGCTGGCGATGCTTGGTTCAGGCCACTTCCAGGCCGACGCGGTGGCGGCCAATCAACCGGCAAAATTAGCCGCTTTTGAGGGTCACTACAAAACCGGCAGTGGTGGCACATGCCTCTATGCCTTCGGCTGGCCGGACGATAGAAGCGAAGAAGTCAAATGCGGTTTCGGCATTCCTGGCATGCTCAGCTTTCTCGTCCACAACAATTTCACCGAACCGGTCAAGGGTCTCGATCAATTTCCAAAAGAAGATAGACCCCCTGTTTTCGTGCCTTTTCAGGCTTATCACATCATGGTCGCTCTCGGCATGGCCTTCATCGGCCTGACCATGCTCGGTCTGATTTTCTTAAAAATGGGGATACTATTCCAGCAGCGCTGGCTATTGTGGATCTATGTTTTTGCCGTGCTCGGCGGTTATATCGCTAACGAAACTGGCTGGATTGCCGCCGAAGTCGGTCGCCAACCCTGGGTTGTCTACGGTCTTCTGCGCACTAAAGATGCAGTCTCCAAAGCGATTGTCAGCGATCAGGTGATCGCATCGATGGTGCTTTTCGGACTGGTCTACAGTTTCCTCTTCTTCGTCTGGATCTGGGTGATGAATCATCGTATCCAGGTCGGCCCCCCCACGCCCGAAACAGTACTGGCCGACGAACCGCAGGGACCGCCGCCCCGCGATCCCTGGGCGGTTATCGCCAGCCTGCTCAAGCGAGGCCCGTCCTCTCTCTCCGATAGCTGGCGCGAAAGGCCGGCTCCAGCCGATCCGCAGGACACAAAGGCAAGACCGCAAGAACAATAGATGTTAAACGAACACGAGTAAGGCAAAACGATGCACATTGATGCCACCAACATCCTAAACCTAGTCTGGTTCATGCTGCTCGGCGTGCTACTGACCGGCTACGGTATCCTGGACGGCTTCGATCTCGGCGTCGGCATTTTGCATTTGATCGCCAATAGCGACGAAGAAAGGCGCCTGATTTTAAATTCGATCGGACCGCTCTGGGACGGTAATGAGGTCTGGCTGGTCACCTTTACAGGCGCTCTTTTCGCCGCCTTCCCTGATGTCTACGCCACCGCCATGTCGAGCTTCTATCTGCCAATCATGCTCATCCTGGTAGGACTTATCATGCGGGCCGTTTCGATCGAATTTCGCAGCAAAATCAGAACGCCCTTCTGGTTTCACTTCTGGGATTATTCTTTTTTCGGCTCAAGCACAATGGTGGCATTTCTCTTCGGTTTTTTAATCGGCCATCTCTTTCTCGGCCTGCCGATCGGCGTCGATTTCGAATTAAAACGAAGCGCCTGGAATTATCTGCATCCTTATCCAATTTTGACCGGTATTCTGGCAGTAGCAACCTGCGCCATGCACGGCTCCATTTTTCTCTATCTGAAAACCGAAGGAGATTTGCAGGCCAAAGTACACAACTGGATCTGGCACACCTACGGCACTTTTGTCGTCCTGTACATTTTTACGACTATATTTACGCTCACCCAGGTGCCGACAGCCACGGTCAACTTGAATCGATATCCCTGGCTCTGGCTGGTCGTCTTAATGAATGTACTGGCCATCGGCAATATTCCGCGCACGATCTTCTTGCAAAAGCCGGGTCAGGCGTTTGCCTCATCGATGGCTACTTTGACCGCCCTGGCCATGCTCTTCGGAATTGCAATTTTTCCCAATTTGATAGTTTCTAACATCAATCCCGCCTTTAGCCTGAGCGTCTACAATGCAGCCGCGTCGCAGCAAACGCTACTGACTATGTTCATTATCGCCGTCATCGGTCTGCCCTTTGTCTTCAGCTACACCGCTGTCGTTTACTGGGTTTTCCACGGGAAAGTGAAGCTAGGTAAATTTAGCTATTGAGCTTGGCGCACAAAGTGTTCCGGGATTAGCACGGCAGCGGAGCTGCTTTGCACCTGCTAGGATCAAAGTGGTGAGCCATGGTCATCGTCCAAATATTTTGCAGATAAGATACCCATGCCAATCGACACAGTCTTATTAGTTGATGATAATGCCGAGTACAAAAAGGTAGTTTCCAAAGCCCTTGAAGCTCTGACGGCCTGGCGCGTCGTCACCGGCAGCAGTGGTTTCGATGCGCTAAATTTGTTGCGAGAGAGTCAAACAGCACCCGATGTCATCTTGATGGATGTTTCCATGCCCTACATGGATGGACTGGAAGCGATTCAAAAAATCCAACAGGACAAGGATTTCGCTCGCATACCGATTATTCTGGTAACGGCAAAAGTGCTCGATGACGAAATGGCTCAATATAAGACGCTCGGAATCGCCGGCATAGTCTCCAAACCTTTCGACCCACTGGTTCTGCATAAACGAGTCGAACAGCTTTGTCTAGAGTGGCAGGGCTTTTGACCTTGGACAAGAGCGATCAGGATACCTACCTGGACTTTTTTGAGAATGCCCCGCAAGCTCTATTTCTGGCGGACGCTTCCGGCCGGATACTGCATGCCAATCAGGCCTCTCTCGAGCTCCTCGGTTTCGCCGACACAGATCTGATCGGTCAGCCCTGCGCTATCTTCTTCTTGGAAAAAGATGCCATTTCTGGCTTATTCTCGGCCTTGAGAGAGAATCAGACAATTAGAGCCAGGCAGGTAAAATTGGTAACAAAGGGCGGCGAAGCGCTGACAGCGCTGATTGACTGCAACGCTTGCTTCAATGGAGATAATTTTCGCTACGCTCGATTTTTGGTGCAGGACATCAGCGGCTCGGTACTAAACGACCGGTCCTCGCAGATGGCCCAGGAGGTTTTGAAAGTGCTGGTCGATGCCTCCAGTACCGATGACGCCCTGGAAATGCTGGTGCCGGTCATTGCCGCAGGCCTGCAGTGCGATCTCGGACTTGTCTGGCGCGCCGACGAAAAGGCCAATCGCCTCGAGCGGCGCGTACTCTGGCGGGAAGATACACAGTCTGATGTCGAACATTTGCTCAGCAAGTCGAACAACATTTCTCTGATTTTATCTTCCGGTTTTCCCGCCGATACCTGGTTTTCGGATCGCGCCCACAACATCATCGTCGACGGTTCGCAAAGATGCTGTGGCTCGCCAATGACCGAATGCCTACCGGGCTACAAACAAATCATTTCCTTCCCGATTTCGATCGGCCGCCTGAACTGGGGCCTTTTCGGCTTCCTCACGCGCTCGCTGCGAGAGGTAGACGCAGCCTTGCTTGCCCTTCTCGAAAAACTGGGCGGCCAGATCGGTCGCTTCGTCGAGCGACAACAAGCTCTGGAAAATTATCAGAAATTGCAGGAAAGCTATAGCCTGGCTCTGGCTGGCGCCAACGACGGCATCTGGGACTGGGATTTGACGACCAATGCGGTTTATTTTTCACCCCGCTGGAAATCATTGCTCGATTACCAAGACCACGAGTTGGAAAATCACTTCGACACCTTCCGCAGCCTCACTCATCCCGACGATTATCCGCTCGTCATGGACGCCGTCCATCGACATATGCTCAGCCGCGACCCCTATGCAATGGAATGCCGGATGCGCGCCAAAGCCGGCGAGTACCGCTGGATCAGCACGCGCGGCCATTGCACCTTTAACGCCCAGGGACAACCGGTGCGCATGTCAGGCTCGCACCGCGACATCACCGACTTGAAGGAGGCGGAACTGGCTCGTCAGCGCTCGGAATTGCGCTTGCTCGAAAGCGAATCGAAATTTAAGCAGCTCGCCGAAAACATCCGCGAAGTTTTCTGGATAGTGACCGCCGACTGGAGCCAATTTAGCTATGTCAGTCCGGCCTTCGAAGAGTTCTGGGGCGCAAGCTGCTCCAGTTTATACAAAGAGGCATCTACTTTTTTCGACACTATGGTTGCCGACGACAGCCTGCGCGTCAAAAAAGTGCTTAGCGAAGCAATCGATCCAAACGGAGTCGAGCTCGAATTTCGTATGATCAAATGGCAGGATCCCAGTCAGGACCTGCGCTGGCTGAGAGCGCGCGTATTTCCAATCAGCGATGAGAACGGACAGGTCCGCCATCTCTGTGGTATCGCCCACGATATCACAGATAAAAAAGAAGTGGAAAAGCACGCCAGCCAATTTTACAGCACTATATCGCATGAATTGCGCACACCACTCACGTCGATAAGAGCGGCACTGGGCCTGATCGAAGGCGGCCTGACTGGCGAAATTTCCAGAGAAACTTTTGAATATACATCAATCGCCCGCGATAATTGCGACCGACTGATTCGTCTAATCAACGACATGCTCGACATCAAAAAGATAGAAGCCAATCACCTCGAACTGAATGTCGGTCGATTGCAACCACCGGCTCTTATCTTAGCCACACTCGATTCTTTGAAGCCCTATGCCGAACAATCGGGTGTCGAATTGGCAGTGGTCGAAAGCGGCGATGTCCCGGATTGTCTAGGGGACAGCGACCGAGTCATTCAAATCCTCACCAATCTAATTTCCAACGCCATCAAATTTACACCGCCGGGTCGCAAAGTCCTCGTGGGCGCCGCCCGCAACAAGGCCAATGTGCGCTTCTCGGTCAAAGACGAGGGGCCCGGTATCGCCGAAGTGGACAAGGCTGATCTCTTCGGTCCCTTCCAGCAACTCTCCTGCATCGAAAACGACATAAACCGCGGCACGGGTCTTGGTCTGGCCATCTCAAAAATACTGGTCGAGCGCCTGAACGGCACGATCGGCGTCAATAGTCGACTCGGTGAAGGCGCCGACTTCTGGTTTGATCTGCCGGAAGCCGATGCCCTGATCGTTGAAGGCAATAAATATACCGCCGGTTTGTCGCGCAACGCCGGAGCCAGAGGCGATGCTCTCATACTGGTGCTGGAAGACAGCGATTCGATAGCGCTTATCCTCAAAGCTCTGCTCGTCAAAAATGGATACTCGGTAATGCGCGCCGCCACCATCGCCGGAGCCAGAGAAATGTTGCTGACTATAGAACCGGACGTCATCCTCGCCGACGTAAATCTGCCCGACGGCAACGGCGTCGACTTCATTCAAGCCCTGCGCCAGACCAGAAACGCCGCACACGGAACGCTCACGCCTGTGATCATGCTGAGTGGAAGCGAACCGGAGCAAAAGAAATTGGACGATTGTCAATCAATCGACTGGATACGAAAACCATTTGATAGTTTCGAATTGGTAGCATTGATCGGCAAGCGAGTCGAAGCTAGCATGAAGGCCAAATTAGTAGCCCGACAAGAGACGTCTCAATAGCCCCAGCGCATTAAAGCTGCCCCGGCACTGAGTCCTGCGCCCATGGCCGCGAAAAGCACGAGGTCGCCTTTTTTAAGGCGTCCCTGCTTAATGGCACTGTCCAGGGCAAGAGGCAAAGTACCGGCGGTGGTATTGCCGTATTGATCGATGTTGACGATTACTTTCTCCATCGGCAGCCCGAGCCTGTCGACAGCTGATTTGATGATACGCAGATTAGCCTGGTGCGGCACGAAAAGATCGATATCGGCCCCGGTCAAATTATTGCGCTGGAGCAAACGAACACAGATTTCAGGCATGCGCTTGGTGGCAAATTTGAAGACGACTGGACCATCTTGCTTGAGATAGTGCATGCGATTGTCGATGGTTTCATGGGTGGGTGGGTGCAAACTGCCGCCACCGGGAATGCAGAGATAATCTCCCCCGGAACCGTCCACTTCATAAAGGAAGTCCAGGAAGCAGCCGTCTTCTTCACTGGCCGAAGGCTGAATGATCGCCGCTCCGCCCCCGTCACCAAAAATGATACAGGTCTGCCTGTCGGTGTAATCGATGATCGATGACATGACATCCATACCAATCACGAGAACATTTTTATGCGCCCCCGTAGCAACAAACTGGACGCCGACTTGCATGGCATACAAAAATCCGGAACAGGCAATCGAAAGGTCGAAGCCCCAGGCATTTTTAGCACCAATCTTATTTTGGACAAGGCAGGCCGTCGCCGGCAGCATCATATCGGGAGTGCTGGTGGCGACGATAATCAGCTCGATATCGGCCGGTGTAAGGCCAGCCTTATTGATTGCGTCCATGGCCGCGATAGCGCCAAGATCCGAGCAAGTGACGCCGGGATCAACAATATGGCGCTGCTTGATACCGGTGCGCTCCTGAATCCATTGATCCGAAGTCTCCACCAACTTTTCCATGTCGGAATTGAGCAGGACTCTGGGGGGAACTCCGATGCCGACTGAGCCAATCCTGGCCAGGGCAAATCTGCTCTTATTCAGCCCAGTTGAAGCAGTAGAATCAGTAGGATCAGTAGGATCAGTAGTATTCAGAATCTTTCTCCAGGGTCGCCGGGTCGTGCACTGAGTCGTGCACTGAGTCGTGCACTGAGTCGTGCACTGAGTCGTGCACTGAGTCGTGCACTGAAAGGATGCACATTGATATTCTAAGAGAGACTGAGTGGTTTTAAGTGCCGACATGCAAGCTTCTTGGTGAAAAGGGCTTTACGTTGCCGCGACGGCCAACCGCTCTCGCTCTCCAAGACTGTCACAAATATGACAATACGCTTACTTTTCTTAAAAGTGTCAGGCGCGCGACATGCTCAGAGCCATCAATTGTTGATAGATCTTGGAGTCCATCACGGCCAGAAACTTGCGATCGTCTTTTAACTCGCAAAGCACGCAAACCTGCTTATGATTGCCGCCCAGCGTCAACCCGGCCAATATTCCGAGGGGCCCAAGCAGTGAACCGGCAAAAGCCCAACCAAGAGTCTGGGCGATATTCTTGGCCGATTCTTCGGTCTTGACGTCGATCTTAGTCAGGTCTGTGGCCAGATTAATCTGATCGAATCCGCCCCAGAGGACGCCGCCATTAAATTCATAGTCGCCGGCGGCAATATCGCCACCCAAGATCTTTACTTTATTGTTGTCAAACAACTTTTTAACGCTGTCCATAACGTTCCTCAGATAGCGGTAGTGAGCCAATCGCTGACTTAGTTAATATCTAACCATAATCGCCCCCACGTACGAGTCAGTCTTCCGATTAAAGCAATTATTGACTCTAAGCTGATAAAACCTCCGATAAAACCCCGGATAAAACCATTGTTAAGGGTCTTGCCTTGACTTAATCACTAACTTTTTAGCATGATTGTCGAGGCCAATCAGACTGGCGCAGCCAGAGCCGTAATACCGCATTTAGTGTCGATAGAAAAATCTTGCGCAGATCAATTTTAGCTCCAGCATTAGCCTTTATCGCACCGGCATTGCTGTCTCTGCTCTACACGTTCGTGCTCAATCACTTCGACCGCGGTCTGGTCTGGGATTCCGCCCACTACGTCCTTTCATCCAGCGAACTTTTGAAATGGACGACAAGCTGCCTGCAAGGCCACTATGTGGCACCGGCAAATTCGGACCTGGGTATCTCGCTTATGGTCGATGGACCGGTTTTACCGACTTTCGGCGCGATCATGATTTTGATCGGCCGCCAGTTGGGGGCCACCGCAGAAGCGTCAATTCTGACGGGACAAAGTTTCGTTTGCGGTCTGAATAGCTTTTTACTCTACTGGCTCGGTCGCAGATTGGGAGCCGGGCGAAAACTCTCTCTGATTGCCGGCCTTCTGCTCGGCCTCAATCCAGCCACCATCGTCTCGGCCAGTCAATTTCTCACTGAACAGTTAACAGTGACGGTGCTTTTGACATTTACCCTGACAACGACAGGGGCGCTACCGCGGGGCAAACTGAACGGTGGAGAAAAACCGAGCTTCTTTCAGTACGGCGCCTACATTATATTGGGCGCTCTCTGCACCCTGGTGCTCCACCTGAAAACAGCGCTTTTTCCCAGTGTGACGTTGGTACTGCTTCTCGCTCTAATCGCCCGCAAAAATTCGCTCAGATTGCGGGCGAACATAATCGTCGCCATGGCCATGGGCTTTTTCATCGCTCTTGTACCCTGGCTCGCCTTCAGCAAAGTAGCGAGTGGCAATGGCAGGATGAGCCTCGGTCCCAATCGCGTGCCATCAATCAACCTGGCCGTCGGCATGGATCTCGACAGTGACGCCTGGGGAGTGGCTCCGCCGACTGACAGCGTCATGCCGATCATTTTCGACAAACCAAGCGCCATTGTCGCCAGCCTCTGGCAGGGCGATCAATTTAAAATGAGCTGTCTTTTCCTGCGCAAAACAGCCCGCCTTTTCGCCTATAGCTGGAACGATTTCGGCTGGTCTGTCTTTGGCTTGAACTGGTACTGGCAGTGCCTCCTACAGCGGCTCCTCCTCTGTGGAGCAATGCTCGGCATGATCTACTTGCTCTTTCAAGAAAAACTGTTGCACAATCATTTCGCCACGTTGACGAACGTCGATTTCCTCAAACTGACGATACTGCTAATGGTGGCAGGCCATTTTATCTTCGTGCCCTTCGAAACCCAACCGCGATATGGCTACAGTGCTGTCCCATTCCTAATCTTGCTCACTCTCGTCGGCGCCCAGAAGCTGCGCAAAGCGCAACTCTTCCCTTATCTGTACGCCAGTCTCAGCCTCTGCCTGCTTATCCTTGCGTCCTCCGATTTGACCGGTCCGATCTTTGCTCTGACCAGGACAATCGAAACCGCCCAGATTGCGATACATCTGCTCTGGGCGCTGATTTTCGGTCTGCTGGCGTGGAGCGCCATCACAATAAGCCACCGGGCATTTCTAAGCTCAAAGCTAAAAAGTGTCCTGACAATAGCTCTGGGCACCACCTTTGCTTTTGCCTGTCTAACTATGGCAGCCGTCGGCGAACCGCCCCCCGAGTGGGTGTGTGAAACAAATAAAAGCACTGTCTCACGAGCTCTAAAAATACCGACCGCACTCAGTGCACACTGGCAGCACAATTTCACAAGCGAAAAATCATGGGCGGCAGCCCTGATCGACAGCGATGAATATCTGAGCGACGCCACCGTAAAAATAAACGGTATAAAGGCCCTAGGCGCACCGCGGCTATTGTTGGATGTTGAGCAAGCTTACGCATTCCAGTCGACGATTAAAGAACTCTCGGTGCTCGCTGCTCGCACTCGCGGCGAAAAAGAAAGCTCCCTGCGTCAGTGGCGGCTTGTGCAATTGCCGGCGTCCGCCCTGGATTTAAAGAGCGGCAACAATGTACTGACAGTTGAGGCCGGAGCCAAACCACTCAAACTGTATGGCCAGTACCGATACAGCGGCTCAAAAGCAGCTGACAAGCTTTTCATTCCATCCCTCTATGGATTTAGCGCGCTGCGCTTATCCATACTTGGCGACAGCCGAACAACCGACATCCACAGGCCCAGTCCAGCCCCGGCGAAAAGTGCGCTGAACGCCGCCGGCGGCGATCTTTCCCCCTCCCAGGCAGGCGATCAACAGGGCGATTATCGCCTCTATCTGCTACTGGCCAACTATCAGCCAAACCGGACAGAAGAGAAAAAAGAGAACAAAGACATCCGGCAGGTCAAACCGGCGGTGCCGAACATGACCTTCAAGGAAATGTTCGCCGAAATTTTCTGATCGCCAAACACTCGCGATAATTATCTTGAGTATTGCCTGGCGTAATCCGAAATCAGTGGAAGCTCATTCCTTTGACCGAGAAAGGCACCGACGACAAGCTTCAAACTAACGCCAATGTAAGCCAGGATGACGAGAACTTGAGCCAGCCAGAAGATGGCGCCGAGCACCGGAATGCCTGAGAGAAAGCCCAGGACGGTCGACAAAATCAAAAAGGCAAAGTTGATAATCAAACTCTGGATCGCGTTGAAGCGAATGAACTGCGGGCTGTCGCTTGCCGTATTGAGCCCGATCAGACAGGGAATGAGAATGAAGGGAAAAAGAGGCAAATTGCAGATTGCCGCAAAAATATTGGAATCGATCGGATAATTGAAAACCGTTATCTTGCCCAGCTCAACAGTCTTTAGGGGCGTATTGGTGGAGTCATCACGTCTATTGGGATCTGGTAAGCTCATGTTTACATCTTCCTTGTGTTCAGCGACGACTTCATTGTCTAATAAGGCAACGGTAATGATCGGTCTAATAAGTTATACCTTGGGTTTAATATAAGCGGTCATATCGGTTCAATTCTAACCTTGGAAACTATAATTACGATTATCGGACAGGGTCAGGGGCGGAGACGGAGCACAATTTGGCAAATATCCCAGCGGTCGGGTCGGTCCTGGCTCAACGCTATCAGATTATTGCGGAAGTAGGCCGGGGTGCGCTGGGCGTCGTCTATCAGGCCAGGCACCTTGTTATGGACCGCACAGTCGCCATCAAAGTGCTCTTTGAAGAAGTGGAAAAAGACGAGACCAGCTTCCACCGCTTCCAGCGCGAGGCCCAGGCGGCCAGCTCGATGAGCCATCCAAACATCGTCACCGTCTACGATTTTGGAGTTTCGGACTCGAATACGCCTTTTCTGGTCATGGACTTCATCGAAGGCATAAATCTCAAAGACGTACTGCAACGCCACGGAAAACTGCCCGTTGAGCGCTCGGTGGCCATTTTTGTACAAGTGGCAAGCGCTCTGGACCACGCTCATTCCAAGGGCATTTTGCACCGTGATATAAAACCAGACAATATCGTCCTGCTTCGCACGTCCTGGAATCCGGAATTTGTCAAAGTCGTCGATTTCGGCATTGCAAAATACGTCAACGAACCGACCCACGACAGCCGCAAGCTGACCATGGATGGACAGGTGCTCGGCACTCCGGCTTACATGAGCCCGGAACAAGTGCTCGGTAACAAACTCGATGCCCGCTCGGACATTTATTGCCTGGGCGTTTTGATGTATCACACCCTTTCAGGCAAACTTCCTATCCTTGGTGCCACATCGGCAGAAACAATGAGCAGACACATTACCGACATGCCAAAAGAATTTGCCGATGTCTGCGCCGGCATCCAGATACCAGCCAGGCTCGAGCGGACGGTGATGAAAGCGATGAAAAAGCACCCGCAGGATCGTCATCAAACGATGCGAGAATTGATCATCGAGCTGGAAAATTACCGCGACTGAGGTTAGGACAAGATCGATACCATGACTGACACCGATGCCTATTAGAAACATACTGATCATAGCAATCTTATTGTTGATTATTTCTCTGCCTTTCGTCACCAAGGCAAACGACAACGAAGGCGAAGCAGGGGTGCGTATCCTGCGTGACATCGCTTACACCGATGCTGCGGCTGACGCCGGCAACGCAGAAGCGACGCAAAAGATCACAGCCAGCAAAGCTCACATGCTGGACATTTATATTCCCACCAAAGCAAAAAGCCCGACCCCGCTCGTTATCTTCATCCACGGCGGGGCCTGGTTACAGGGTGCAAAAGAAGAAGGTCCGGGCATACCACTCTGTCGCAAGGGTTTTGCCTGCGCCAGCATCAATTATCGCCTCACAGACCTGGCAATTTTCCCGGCTCAGCTCGAAGATTGCAAGGCCGCCGTGCGCTTTTTACGTGCTCACGCCGCCGACTACAACATCGACCCGCAGCGCATCGGCGTCTGGGGCGTATCGGCTGGAGGTCATCTAGCCGCCCTGCTGGGCACCACCTGTGGTGATCGACAGCTTGAGGGCAATCTCGGCAACAATCAAGTTGATAGCTGCGTACAAGCTGTCTGTGACTGGTGCGGTCCAAGTGACTTCCTGAGCGTGGCAAAGCAAGCCGGATCACGAACAAAAATCGATTATGACAGTGAGAAAGGACCGGTCGCTCTATTACTGGGCGGCCTGCAAAAAGACAAAGCGGATTTGGCAGCAGCCGCTTCCCCAGTCACTCACGTCGACAAAGCCGATCCACCATTTCTAATCGTGCACGGTGATATCGACGATCTTGTCCCCTACGCCCAGTCGCAAGAATTGAGCAAAAAGCTAAGCAAAGCCGGCGTGCCGAATAAACTGATCACCATTGCCGGGGGCGGTCACAGCTTCACCTCTGAAGAACAGTTCAATCATGTCGTCGACTTCTTCAACGAAACGCTGTTGAAAAATAATCGTAAGTTTAGTCTGAATAATTAGAGGGCTAATAGCCCTTTGTAAATCGAATCACCCGGGCCTGCTTGTCGATCGTATAATGCCAGCCCCTGACGAAGTCCTGACCGAGCAATGATAGCGGCGCGGCAATCTTGTCGGTTACTGGGACGCGCATCTGCGCTCTTTCGATCGGACCGAGCTTGATACTGCCGGCGATACCAACGCGAGCTGGAGCCGCGCCACCGACGCCGCCGACCATTACCGGTGCGGCATTCGTCATGGTGATACCCGCAGCCTGAGCCTGGGCCGCCGTAAAAAGACAAATCGAGGCGCCCGTATCGAAGATCATCGGCAGCTGCTTGCCGTTGACCAGAACACTTACCACGGCGCACTCGCCCTGCACCGTAAAAGGCACCGTATAGACATACTTGCCGCCGGCATCTACAGTCATACCGGCGGCGGGAGCAGCAGTAGCCAGAGTGATATTAGCGCCGCCGTCCTTTTTTTTGAACGATATGGCATTGCTGGAAGAATCGATCGAATATTCCATACCGGCCAAAAAGTCCTGACCGAGCAAAGGCGCGGGAAGTGGCATATCACCGGCCATGACGGCGAAATTGTGACGTTCTATATGACCAACGGTAAGGTCGATTTTAACCGTCCAGACAGGCACTCCTTCAGCCTTGCCGACACCATTGGCCAGGCCCGAAGGCGGACCACTGGGAAGGGTCACACCGAGCTGACGCAGTTGATTGAGCGAGAAGGCGCAACGCTCCGCGCCGGTATCGAATATCATCTTTTGCGATTTGCCGTTGACCTTGCCGTCGACAAACATGGCGTTGCCGACCCGCGCGAATGGCACCCAGGTTTCCCTGGGCAAAACAGCAGGACCGGTTGCCAGAGCGGCGTCAATCGAAACGAGGGCGCGTTTGGCAAGGGTCGCCGCTTCACTGCCGGGAAAGTGCTCAATCACCAAACCATAAGCCTTTTTAGCGGCTGGCAGACGATTGAGTTGTTGATAGATCAGACCGAGATAGTAAAAGGCCTCTGGTTTGTCCGTACCGCCCTTTAAATAAGCTTCCAGCTCAACGCGAGCTTTTTCATAATTTTTCGCCGCATAGTCAGTCGTCGCCGCCTGAAACAAAGCATCATCAGCGGCCAGAGCTGAGCTGGGCCAAACGATCAATGCTGAAGCAGATAACGCCAATAAGGCTTGAGCAAGAGACGTTAATGGCGGCATGTTTGGTGCTTCTACTGGTCTATCTCAACTAACTGAGCGTTACATTCCGGAGAATCGCACTCTTCCGAATCACAGCAACCTTCCATATCTTCGTCGGGCAAGCCGGTCAGAACATCGGCCAGAATATGGCCATGAGACTGCACTTCGCAGGTGAGCTCTTCGAGTTTTGCTTCGATGTTAGTTAGTTTCTCGACCATTTTTTCGAGGGCCAGGGCTATTCTTTCAGTGACATCGGTTTCGACTTTGGTTTGCATAAACATATCCTCCAGTTTGCGCCGCAGCAATAGCAGCAGCTCGAGCTATCGTGCCACAAGGCGCGCCCTGGCGCCATTGTATTACAAACAGAAGGAGCGGCGATTATCTCTTGATAAGATTAGGAAGTAAGCGACCCGTGCTGGTTGAAAGGTTGACCAATTTCGCCGGCTTTTGCTATTGCAGAACCGCGCAGGCGTCGCATACAGTTCGATATTTTGGGCAAAGCACCACGACTGCCGGTTTTAGCCTTGCAGAAGTATCGAACCAGGGCAAATTTATCCCTAAAAAATGGGGCTTTTTATCGAACGAGGCAAAAATTCTCCCCCCGCAGAGGTAAAAATATCGAACAAGAGAAAAATTATCGAACCAGACCATAAGTCGTCAGCAGCCCGGGCGCTAAATCGTTGTTCGATAATTTGACAGGTTTTCAGGTCCTGTTTTTGCCTTTGTTCGATAATTTGACCGGTTTTTAAGTCCTGTTTTTGTCCTTGTTCGATAATTTTTCAGAGGAAAACTCTCAGCATTGGCGGCTCTTACAGGATTATCGAATAAAATTTCGCCCAGACCAAGCAAGGTTATTTGATCAGTGCCGAGGTCTCTCGGGCTCACAAACTCACAAAAACCGATACATCAAATAAGTATCGACAAAGCCCAGCTCAGCATGCTCGAAACCACCCGGCACAGTGCCGATGATCTGGAAACCGATCTTCTGCCACAATTTGACCGCCGCCTTATTAGTGCTGATCACTAGATTGAATTGCATCGCCCGGTAGCCGCGCCCTCTAGCAGCATCAATAGAGTGCTCCGCAAGCGCCAGACCAATGCCTTTGCCCCGAGCCGCAGTTCCGACCATATAGGTAGCTGTCGCTACATGGGAGCCGCGCCCGGGCCACTGAGGCTTAACATAATAAGCACCGCATATGACACCATCGAGGAGCCCCACATAGCTGAAACTTTTCTCGGCCAACCAGATTTCCGAAAATTTGAGGAAGGTCGTATCGAGCGGATAGGGAAAAATGTCCCCGGGCTCGAGGACCTCCTTGAAAATACCGAAAAGCGCCCTCATATCAGCACCTTGCAATTCACGTATGACAATAGCACTCATCACAGACTCACTTTCAATCGAGAAGCAAACGATCGAGACCGCGCACCAAACCTTTGACCGCTTGCACTTTACGCACAGCCAGCAAGGTACCATCGACATAAGGGCGCGCGCTCGCACCAGCGTCATGACGGATGGTCAGGCGCTCATCCGGTAAGCCGAAGATTGTTTCAAAAGCGATTACGTAGCCGGGCAACCGCACCGAATGCACCGGCGTACCACCAATCTGAGCTCCGCGGGCTTCGAGCGGACCGCTCAGCTCGGCCAACGGCCGACCGAGCTTATTAGCTCGCACGCCAGCCAGTTCTTCGGCCAGTTCGCGCGCCGTACCGCTTGGCACATCGGGCTTGGTGGCGTGTGCGTATTCGATTATTTCCCAGTGCGGCAAATGCCGCGCCGCGATCAGCGCGAAATGTTTGGCGAGGGCGGCGGTAATAGAAAAGTTACCGCAAGCAATCACTCCGACTGATTTTTCCAACGCCAATTTCTCGATCTCGGCGTAATCCTCGGCGCTCAAGCCGGAGCTTCCGACAACGGTAGCCACGCCGTGCTCGAGGGCTGTGAGAACGTGGCGTTTAACCGACGAGGCGGCCGTGTAATCAATGAAGACATCGACCCTCGCCTCACTCTGCAGCGCTTCTTCAACAGTGCTCACGACTTTCAATCCGATCGGCGTTTGACCAAGCAGGTTGCCAACATCTCGCCCCGCACCTTTTCTAGAACAGGCTCCGACAAGCTTCAAGTCCGCACTCTCTGTTATGCCGCGGGCCACTTCGGCCCCGGTCCAGCCCGTCACGCCGGCCAAACAAACATTTATTGACATCTTCTTTTCCCTGAAACGATCACAACTTCATGCCGGTCAATTTCTGAGTAGAATACTCACATAAAACACACATCGCAGGGCTTAAGCTATGCCTATAAACCTTCGATGTTCTGCAAGTCTACAGAACGTTTCCCCACTAATACTAGATGGAGCGCAATTTAAATGAAAAGCTCGTTGAAAGCAGGAATCTCTCTCGCCCTTGGGTTTGCAACCCTTCTTGGCACCTTTATTTCGGCAGAGGCGCCGGCTTCCGCGCAAAACTGGGCCGCTCGCCATCCGCGCCGCACTGAAGTGAGACGTCGCGACAACAATATTAATCGACGCATTAATAACAACCGCGGCAATCTAGACGGACATTATGGACAGTTGAAAGCTGAAGACAGAGGCATTCAAAGACAATCCCGTGCCGAAGCCCGTGCCAACGGCGGTCACCTGACCAGAGGCGAACAGAGACAGTTAAATCACGAGGAAAATCGTGTCAACAATCAAATTCAGCGCGACCACTAGCTGAATCACAGACAAGACCCTGATTCAACAGAAAACCGCCCAGTGAAGCAAGAATGCCTTCCAGGCGGTTTTCTATTCACTGACACGAAGTATCGTTTTGGGCCAGCTCGCATCAAGGCGGCGCCAGGATTTATTCTTGAGCGACCAGGAAATGACTTGCCGGTCCGGTTCTTTCTTTTCAATCGGCAGGTTCTGTTGGTTCGGTCGGTTCACTGAGTTAGGTGGACTCGGTGGACTCGGTGGACTCGATGGACTCGATGGACTCGATGGACTCGATGGACTCGATGGACTCGATGGACTCGATGGACTCGATGGACTCGATGGACTCGATGGACTCGATGGACTCGATGGGTTCGGCGCCTTCTCCACGACTTCAAAGGTCAACTGATCATTGCCGCGCCAGGCCGGATAAGTCAGAAGTTTTCTCGAGGGATCAAAATGCTCGTTATCGGCGAGACGTTCGGTTTCATTTGTTTTCAGATTAACAACATCGACTGATCCTTCACTGCCTTGCACGACTAGTAAATGATTATCCGGACTGGCCGCGAAATAGAGAAAATTCCGGAGCTGCTCACACTCA
Source organism: Cyanobacteria bacterium REEB67 (assembly GCA_018971775.1). GTDB lineage: Bacteria > Cyanobacteriota > Vampirovibrionia > Obscuribacterales > Obscuribacteraceae > REEB67. The sequence continues at coordinate 59,673 of JAGXAB010000009.1, forward strand.
AGTTGGGTCAAAAGCGGCACGATCGGCCCGTTCCCCCGCAGAAGGAAAAGACCTTGATGGGCAGGATCTTCGAGCCCCGCAGGCAGAGTCAATTTTCCTCCAGAAAAAACAATACTGCCGTCATTAAGACAGAGAATACGCGCCGCAGAATCGAATGTTGAGACAAAGGCAAGAGTCTGGTCAGAGCGCTTTTCCTTTTCAAGGGCAGCTCCCTGCAGGGCTGGAGCGTTTGCAGGAATGACGGCCCCCGAGGAGTCGCGTACTGTTAAACGGCGCAACTCGCTAAAATCCGCGACCGCTTTATTTACTGATTTTTGCGAGGGGCAGGGAGAGAAATAAACGACATCGCGGCTATCGGGATACCACTCAGCTGCATTGGCCGGGGTGTCGACGACGGTGATATCAGCGGCACAGGCGGCACTAGCACAGGCGGCACTAGCACAGGCGGCACTAGCACCGCCGGCAGTGGCAAGCAAATGCAGGCGATGCTTCCAATCCGCGTACATTAGATACTGCCCATCCGGCGAAAGCCGCATCTCATCGATATTCTCGCAACGGCGCAAAAGAGTATCGGCAACAACCGCTCTTCCGTTGTCAAATTTGAAGCGGCTGATTACGGCCACAGCCGGTTTGCGGGCCTCGGAAACAAAAAATTTATCGCCGTCTTTATTGCCGAGCGCCTCGGTTAATTTGACGGGATTGGTGAAAGCCAGATAATACGTCAGCCACGTAAATGACTCGGGATCAATATTAATCTTACTCATATCGCCCTTGCAATCGGCTAGATCCTTGAGCAGTTTTTGCGAACGCGCCGCAAGGTCAGGACCCTTTTTGGGGCCGGCCAAATCAATCACATCTTGAGCGGATTTAAATGATTCCTTGCGCAGCACATATGCACTGTCCGGCCCGCTCCAGATAATCTGCTTTACGTCTGGAGCAATCAGGCTCGTCGAGAGATTGCCATCCGTGCTGGCCAGATGCAGTCCATCTGCGCCAAGCACCGCCAGCTTAGCTCCGTCGGGGGACCAGGATAATTTCTCGGAAGTTTCATCGCAGGCAGCGAGAGTGCAAGCGGCCAGAAAGACAAATAGACCCGTAGCAAGCGCTCGAAAGCGGCAAGGAAATTTTGCAAGGTTGTTCATGGGGCTATTTGCATCACCGTAATAAAGCTCGTGCCGCTGCCGACTTTTGATTCCACACTGATTGTGGCATTGTGCCGCTCGACAATCGCTTTAACAATCGACAGACCGAGCCCGTAGCCACCCATCTCACGCGAGCGTGATTTATCAACTCGATAAAATCGCTCGAAGACATGCGCCAGACTTTCTTTCGGGATTCCGATACCGGTGTCTTCGACGATAATTTTCAATTTTTCCCCTTCTACTTCGAAGCGGAGCCAGACCATGCCACCAGCATCGGTGTAGCGCACAGCATTAGCGAGAAGATTGAGCAGCATACGCTCCAGAGATTCGGCATGACCCATAATCGCAACATCGGGAATAGTTTCCACTTCCAGTGTCTGCTGCTTGCGCCTGGAGATCTGCTCGCACTCCGCCACCACCGGCTCGATTATTTCCCGTAGCCTGAGCCTGGTCACCGAAAATTGATATTCGGGAGATTCCATGCGAGACAGCACGATCAAACTCTCGCCGAGGGCGCGCATTCGATGGCTGGCCCTGGTGATAATAGGCAAAATCTCATCTGTCAGATTTTGCTCGGCAAATGTTTCTTCGAGGGTCTGCACGGAAGCATCGATGACTGTAATCGGCGTATTGATTTCGTGGGCAGCGTCGACGACAAATTGTCGCAAAAGATTCATCATCTCTTCGACGGGACGCGTAGCGTTGCCGGAAAACCACGAACCGCAAAGGGCTACGGCCAGAGCCAGAAATGGACTGAGGGTAACCATGGTTAAAACAATCTGCCGCAGAGCATCGTCGCGTTGCCTGACCGATACCTGCACTTGCAGATAACCGGTCTTCTCGCCCGCCTCCATTATTTCCAGGAAACGCGAGCGCACATGAACAGGATTGGCTTCATGAGAGCTCTCCTCGACGATTGCGGTGCCGCGGCGCAAATGGCGATAACCGTCCGGACCAAATTCTTCGAGAATCGTGCCGCTGCGATCAAAGACTTGCACAGTGGATAATAATTTATCATGACGAGCTTCCGCCCGGCTGGCCCAGCGACGCAGACTGGGTGCACCATTAGGAAAGTCGACGGCGGGCAATATCTGACAAGCGAGATCTTGTAGTTCGTCGTCCAGAGAAGCGTCGAGCTGGTTGGCAAAGACAAAGATTGCCACGGCCCCGCCGCTGAAATAGAGGAAAACAAAGAGCAGAACAAACTGAACAGTGAGCCGACTGCGGAGATTATTTTTCACCGCGTTGCTCGCCGAGTTTGTAGCCGACACCATATACGGTGGCTATGATTGACATACTGCCCGGCGTATCGAGCTTTTTGCGCAAGCGAGTTATATGACCGCGCACGGTGTCGAGCAGGGCCTCGGTGTCCGATTCCCAGACAGAGGCTAAAATTTCTTCGGCGGAGAAGACCTGATGGGGATGGCGCACGAAAAATTCGAGCAAGCGGAATTCTTTCGGAAGCAGATGGACTTCGGTCCCGCCTTTGGTGACCTTAAATTCGTGAATGTCGATTTCCAGATCGCGAAACTTGATGACATCCATGGTCTGACCATGGTTGCGGCGCAGTACGGCACGTACTCTAGCGGCCAGTTCCTTCAACTGGAAAGGCTTGGTCATGTAATCATCGGCGCCGGCATCGAGACCGGATTCTTTATCATCGACATGCCCTTTAGCGGTCAACATAATTATGCCTGCAGCCCCACCACCCTTGCGATAGCGCCGGCAGAGTTCCATCCCATTCAAGGAAGGCAGCATGACATCAAGTATGACGACATCATACTTATTGGTTTCCATACGAATCAGCGCTTCGAGACCATCGTCAGATGTTTCGACCAGGTGATGCTCCCGTCCAAGCCAGTTCTTCACAAGCTGGGCCAAGTCGTTCTCGTCTTCGACAATGAGAATTTTAGCCATACGGTAATTATAAGGCCAAGAACCATGATTCCGCTCTCACCACAGCTATACGTAAGCCTCTGTTCAGCAGAGCGGGGCGCAGGTGATGAAAATAGGCCGGTAGATTTGGCAACAAATTAAGCGAACGGCCCTCATACTTCTTAACTAATGTGACGAAGCAGGAAAAAATAAGTCGGGGAAAGAACTTCGGCCGGGAAAGGATCATAGTTTTTCAATCCGCCACAATCAGATCACCCCTCTCTTTTTCGACAGTAAATCTCGGCAGTCGGCGCCAAATAAGCGCCGGCAATTAGCCCTCACTCCAATAATAGCGCCCAAGATACGGCCATCCTATAACCTACTTGCGCAATTTAACAAGTACCGCTTAAATAGGACAATCCAGCGAATACCAGGAAGTTAATAATCCAAACTTAAAAGCTCGAAATCCAGATGTAGTAGTGTAATCATAACTACTTGCGAAAAAATGATCACAACCGGATCACATCCTCTTGTTAGCGTGGAATTAGACCGGTTTCTCCGAGGCAATCCCGATAGATACGTTACAACCGACCGCCACCAATCTGATTCTCTACGCGACAGGCACATGGCTTGCAGGCCTCGGTCTTACCGCCATTTTGAACAATCGGAACAACGATCGACTGATGGCGTTGCTGATGATTCTCGGCTGTTTTTTCACAATCGCCGGCGCCGCGCTTTGCTGGAAAAACCCGATCCACTTTAATCCTCTCGCAATACTGCATTTTGGCCTGAGCCAACTCACATGTCGTGTCGACCAGCTCTGCGTACCGTTTTTGGTCTTACTGGGCGTGCTCGGCACCGCCTCGGCGATCGCCAGCCCGAGCTATACCACCCTTTCAAAAGATCAGGCCAAACGCAACCATTACTGGAAGCTGACCTTCCTCTTCTTGATCGGGATGCTCTATGTAATCGTCAGCGCCAATGCCATTGCATTTCTAGTTTTCTGGGAAATAATGTCGCTGGCATGCGTCACCCTGCTCGCCTCGGATCATGTTAAACACAGGGTCCAGCACGCAGCTTTCGTTTATCTCGTCGCCACACGCATGTCGACTGCCTTTTTAACGGCCGCATTCCTCTGGATGCATCAGTTGAGCGGCTCCTGGTTTCTCGCCGACTGGCGCTTCGACACGCCGCAAAGTGTCCTGGCGGCAGTACTGGTCTTTATCGGTGTCTGCGCTAAAGCCGGTATCTGGCCGATGCACGTCTGGATGCCCTACTCCTATCCGGAAGTACCGGCTCCGACAGCGGTATTGATGTGTGGCCTGATGAGCAAGCTGGCATTGCTTCTCATGCTCCGTTTGCTCTTGATCGGAAACTGCACAAACGCGGCCATTGCTTTCGTTGCCATTGGCCTGGGAACAATATCTGCTCTCTGGGGCGTCTTATTCGCGCTCATGGCAAGAGATTTGAAGCGTCTTCTAGCCTACAGCTCGATTGAAAATATGGGTCTTATCTTAATGACATTCGGTGTGGCCATGCTGGCCGGAGCGCGGGGACTGACAACAGTCCAGGACATCGCCGTCGCCGCCATTCTTTTTCACATCATCAATCATGCTCTTTTCAAATCGCTGCTTTTCCTCGGCGCCTCAAGCATCGAGCGTTCCGTCCACACCCGCGACCTGGCCTTGCTGGGCGGCATTGCCAAAGCAATGCCCTGGACAATGCTCTGCTTTTTCATCGCCGCTGTGGCCATCTGCGCGCTACCGCCTCTCAATGGTTTTGCCAGCAAATGGCTCGTCTATCAATCATTCTTCCGCCTCACATTTGACCGTGCGCCTCTGGTAGAAAGAGCGATGGCCATGGCTCTTGTCGGCATCCTCGCCTTCGTCGGCGCGCTGTCCCTTGCCACCTACACAAAAGCGGTGGGCATTACGTTTTTAGGCAGACCCCGTTCTGCGGCGGCATCCAGAGCCAGGGAGAGCAAAGATAGCAACCCGGACGGGCTGATTCAGGCACAGATTCTTTTAGCCGTCATCTGTGTCACGATCGGCACTTCAGTGCCTCTGGTTTTGCAGATGCTCACTCCAGCAATTATTCAGCTCACCAAGCATGGATCGCTGCAAGCGGCACTGCTCTTTCCGCTACCGCAAGGTGAGCTCTGCCTGGTCGGGGCAATCACAGTGTCGGTAATCTATCTTTTTGTACTCGGCCGCAAATCGGCAGATATTCGTCAGTACATCACCTGGGACTGCGGCTTTGGGCCGACTTCAGCGCGCGCGGAAGAAACCGGCTCGAGCTTCTCGCATCCGATCGGTCGGATTTTCTCCAACGTTTTGCAACTGGAAGTAACCACCGAAATATCCGGCAAGGACAGACGCCATTTCCCCGAAAAAATCATGGTGCAGACAAATATGACATCACTGGTAGAGGCACACCTGTACGCGCCTGTGGTCAGACTGCTCAACTGGACTTCGAGCTCGCTGGCCAGAATTCAAACCGGCAGCATCCACATCCACCTTCTCTACGTATTTTTGATGATGGTCCTGCTGGTATTTTTAGGTACGCACATATGAGCAGCAGCACGATATTACAAAGTATCATCTTCGTCTGCATAATCTTCTTGTTGCCACCGCTCCTGCTCGGCATCATCCGCAAGACCAAAGCGCGCATGCAAAATCGCATCGGCGCGCCGCTCTTCCAGCCTTACTTCAATCTGCTCAAACTTTTCAACAAATGCGAGACAATCAGCAAAAACACTACGTGGATTTTCCGCAGTACCGCCGCCTGCAATTTCTCTCTGCTGATTTTGCTCGCCTTCCTCATGCCCTGGACGTCCTGCCGTCCATTTCAAATCAATAGCGATCTCTTTCTCATCCTCTATCTACTTGGCCTGACGCGATTTTTCACAGTCCTGGCCGCCCTCGATGCAGGCTCGGCCTTCGGCGGCTTCGGCGCCAGTCGCGAGGTCACCCTGGCCATGCTCGTCGAACCAGCCGTGATGCTTTGCCTGGCCTCCCTCGGCTCCGTTGCCCAGACGAGTAATCTTACCGATGTCTTCGCTTACACGAGCAATTCCATGCTGGAGAATCAACCGGGCTTATGGGTTTTAGCTGGTATGGGACTGTTTCTTGCCAGTCTGGTCGAACTATCGCGCATGCCAGCTGACGATCCGACTACGCACCTTGAATTGACCATGGTGCATGAGGCGATGATTCTTGAAAATTCGGCGGCCAATCTTGCCCTCACCGAATATTCTCACTGCCTGCGCATTTTAATTTTGCTCGGACTTTCCTGCCAATCACTCCTGCATGCCTGCAGCTTCATGTGGCATACAACAGGCTTGATACGCGGCACGGTCAGTATCCTGGCAATCATGTTTCTGGCCGGCTTTGTCGCCGTCCTCGAAAGTCTGACCGTTAAACTCCGCTGGATCAAACTGCCCGAATTCATTGCTTACTCAGTGGCGATGAGTATCTTTTGCGTACTGATTGCCCTTGGCAAAAATCTTTGACAGGGAGAATAAGCAATGGTCCTCGATAATTTTGAAGCCCTGGCCATGCTCTCGGCAGTGCTCGCCATTCTTATTTTAGGCACGACCAATCTGAAAACCAATCTGGTTTTTTATTCTCTGCACACCATGGTAATCGCCGTCGAAACCGCCTGGATCGGCCATATCACCAAAGAAGACCACCTCTACTGGGTAGCGCTCGGCGTCTTTGTGATCAAGACTCTTTTTATCCCATTTTTCCTCAATTGGGTAATCAAAAAAGTCGAGGTGGATAGCGATACGGGTGCCTTCATCGCCGCTCCGCTCTCCATGCATCTGGGAGCCTTCACCGTTGGTCTGTCATATTTGATCAGCAACCAGATCCCCGGTCTGGTTGTCGATCTGGACTCGCGTATAGCGAGCACGGCAGCCATGTCCATCCTCTTCACCGGCGTACTTCTGATGCTCACCCGAAGAGCTGCAATCAGCCAGATTCTCGGATTTCTCGTCTTAGAAAACGGCATTTATCTTTTTGCCGTCACCCAAACGCACGGCATGCCGCTTCTGGTCGAGATGGGACTTTTACTCGAGGTCCTGGTAGCGGTGATGGTGGCCGGCCTTTTATTGTTCAATATCAAAAAAAGTTTCGAACACATCGACGTCAGTCAACTGACCGAACTCAAAGACTAAATAAAGGACTGACCTCAGCCTCATGAACGTGCTTCTCCAGATTCTTGCTTTACCCGCGGTCTTAGCCGTACTCAGCTACTTCATAAAGAGCACCAGATTGACGCGCAAACTGGTCCCGGCTGTTTTGTGGTTACAGCTCGGAGTGGTCACATATTTGCTTCTGCCGGTCCTGCGGGGAGAACAATCGGTGATGTTTTTTGCCACCGGCCTCCTCGTCGACAAACTTGGCGCGCACTTCATGCTGCTTACCACTTTCGTCGTCGCCTGCTGCACTACCCATGCCGATTATTTTTTCACCGTGCACGAAAAGACAGAACCGATTCCGCCCCGACATCTGCGCATTTTTTACGCCTGCGTCAACATCTTCCTGATGGCGATGACCACCGTTTTCGTCTGCGACAGCCTTGGCTACCTCTGGATAGCGATTGAGGCGACCACCCTTTCTTCGGCACCGCTCGTTTACTTCGAGCGCAATAAAAATGCCCTTGAAGCAACCTGGAAATATTTGATCGTCTGCTCAGTCGGCATCGCCTTCGCGCTCCTCGGTACGGTCTTTATCTTCGCCGCCAGCCAAAGGGGTATGGCCGTCCCTTCACTCAATTTCAGCGAGCTTGCCGCGCACGCCACGGCCCTCAACTTCCCGCTTTTGCAACTGGGCTTTATTTTTTGCCTGCTCGGCTATGGCACCAAAGCCGGCATCTTCCCTCTCCACAGCTGGCTACCCGACGCGCACTCCGAAGCACCCGCACCGGCTTCGGCTATGCTCTCCGGCTCGCTGCTCAACTGCGCCCTGTTCGGCATCTGGAAAACATCGAGCTTGCTGCTCGCCGCCAAGCCTCATTCTCATACCTATCACCTGGTCGCCATGATCGGCACAGTGACCGTCGTCGCCGCCAGTCTGCTTCTGATGCGCCAGCATAATTTCAAAAGACTCTGGGCCTATTCCAGCATCGAAAACGTCGGCTTGATGCTCTTTGCGATCGGCTTCGGCTCCGGCCCGCTCTTTTTCCTGCAAGCCCTCAATCACAGCCTGGCCAAAGTGTCACTCTTCCTGCTCACCGGCAATATAGTCCAGGCGGCCGGTACCAAGAAACTCTCCAAATTGCACGGCGTCATCGAAGATTCACCGGTCTGGGCCGGTTTGCTTGCCCTCTCCGCCTTTGCGGTAGCCGGCGCGCCACCATTTGGCGCCTTCGTCGCCGAAATGTCGATGCTCACTTTGAGCTTTGCCGATGAAAGAGTCTATCTGGCCTTTATCATGGTCATTGCCCTGGCAATCAGCTTTATCGCCATTTGCGCCCATGTCGGCGGCGTTATCTTCGGCGCCTCAAAGCAGAGCTTCAATGCCTGGAAACCTAATCAAGCCTCGATTATTCCTGCCATGCTAGTTTTGTGTACGCTCATCCTCGGCTTGACACTGAGAACCGAGCTCTGGACAGTAGCGCCCAAAGCGGATCTGGTGCAGGTGCAATCATCAATCAACCGGCAGGCAGTGAATACCACAGACGTTTCTTCAACGGGTCAGATCAGATGAAACCAGAACATATCGAGCTTTCGCAGCAAGACATGGCTAAAGTATTGAAGGAGCGATTGGCAAAATCCTCCAGTCAGAGAACTGGCCAGAGACTGGGACTAATGACGTCGATTGATGGCGGCCAGCTCATTTTGCTCCTGCTCGATCCCCACGAAGGCACCTGCCAGTTGATCGAAAGTCCGGTCCAGAACAATGCCTACAAAGCTATGACCAGCAATTACGCCCAGTTCCACTGGTTCGAGCGAGCCATTTTCGACATGTTCGGCATCATTGCCGAAGGGCATCCGCGCTTCAAACATCTCCTCCTCCATGAGCAATACGACAGAAACTTCTTCCCGCTGCGCAAACAGCCGCTCCCCGAAGGCTTCTCCAGTCCAGTCGAGAGGGCCTATCATTTTCTCGAGGTGCAAGGAGAAGGCGTTTACGAACTTCCGGTTGGACCGATTCACGCCGGCGTAATCGAGCCCGGGCACTTCCGCTTTTCTTGCTTTGGCGAGACAATCGTTAATCTCGAGATAAGGCTGGGCTACCTGCACCGGGGAGTAGAAAAACGACTGACTGAAGTGCCGTGGCGCAAGGCTCATTTTGTCGCCGAAGCGGCGGCCACGGACACGGCCGCGGCCAATGCTCTGGCCCACGCCGAAGCGATTGAATCCATAGCCCAGATAGATGTACCGCAAAGAGCGCGTTTTTTGCGCACGATCGCCCTCGAGATCGAGCGGCTAGCTATGCACATCATTGACGTCGGTGGCATCTGCACCGACATCGGTCTACTGGGCATCGCCGCGTCGATGGCCCGACTGAGGGGCAAAGCGCTGGGCATGGGCGATATGCTATCGGGTTCGCGTTTCCTGCGCGGCTTTATTATCCCCGGCGGCACGCGCAAAGTAGAAGAGGCAAAGCTCTCCGAAATCAGGACTACCTGTGGGCAGTTGCGCAAAGATCTGCAACCGGTGATCGCGATGCTGCTCGAAAATCAAATGGCAGTCGAACGAATGCAGAACGTCGGCGTCATCTCCAAATCGCTCGCGGACGAATTTGGCCTCGTCGGTGTGGGCGCACGCGGAGCCGGTATCAGTTACGACGTGCGGCAGCATTTCACTCACGGCATGTATCCGCAATACGCACCACCTGTGGTGATGATCGAAGGCGGTGATATTTTCGCCAGAGAACGTGTACGCATCGGAGAAATCTGGTCGACATTGGACACCATCGAAAAACTGATTGCTGACATTCCAGCTGGCGAGGAGAAAATCGAAATGCCGACGGTGCTACCCAAAATGGCCTGGGGCGTAGGTATCGTCGAAGCCTTTAGAGGCGAGCTCATCCATTTGATCGGCACTGACATGGAAGGTAATATACGCCGTTACGCCATAAAAGATCCGAGCTTCGACAATTGGACAGCGATCTCGATCGCCATCCGCAATCAGCTCATCGCCGACTTCCCACTCTGCAATAAAAGCTTTGCGCTTTCGTACGGCGGCAACGACTTGTAGACCCCAGTTTCTTCTGTAATCGCTCAGGATACGCTCATGCTGAAATTATTTTCCTATTTCTTATCGCAGGGAATAGCCACCCAGAAGACTCTTTTCCCCGACCTGCCGGAAGGAGTAAGAGGCATGCCGAAGCTGACCGATAAACCCTGCCAGAGCGGCTGCTCGGCCTGTGCAGATGTTTGCCCGACCGATGCTATACGCCTCTTCAAATTTGACGACCTGGGCGGAGTGACACTGGATCTGGGTGCTTGCATAAATTGCGGACTATGCGTCGATGTCTGCCCGAGCGGCACGATCGTCAACAATCCAAGCACACGCGTGGCAGTCAAAAACAGAACTGACTTGATTTTGACCAATGTCGGCAGAGAAAAATCGGAAACAATTGCCGCCCTCGCTCAAATCAAAATCCCGCAGGCATCCTTCGGCGGCAGCGACATGGCCAATTTGAAAAAACCCTTCTCCTATTTTTCACGTTCGGTGGCGGCGCGCGTGGTCTCCACAGGCTGCTCAGCCTGCGATATGGAAATCGGTGCTTCGGGCAATCCAATCTTCGACCTCGAGCGCTTCGGCGTAAGCATTGTCGCCTCACCGCGCTTTGCCGACGCCCTGGTGATCACGGGCCCGGTCCCGAAGGGCATGCATGACGCCTTGCAAAGCTGCTATCAGGCTATGTCCAGCCCGAGGATGGTGATCGCTCTCGGCAGTTGCGCCATCTCCGGTGGTGTGCACAAAGGCGGGTACGCAGAAGCAAACGGTGTCGACCAGATCCTACCTGTCGATGTCTACATTCCCGGCTGTCCGCCGCATCCCTGGATGATCATTCACGGCATGCGCGTCGCCATGGGCAAAGAGCCGCCGGCCGGCGGCTAATCTACAACAGGCTCGTGACTTAGTTCTCTCCGGCGCTGATTTCGCCGGCGCTAATGGCTCGATTGATAGCCTCGATATCGCTGCAGGCCTGGTTCACTCCGGCGCGGAAGATAAGTCGCGCCGTCTTCAGCGCCTTACCATCCTCGCCCCGTAAAAGGTAACAGGCAAGAAAATAGAGGTGGGCGAAGCCGCCCTGCTCATAGTGCACGTAAGCGACCTGATCGCCGACCGCGGCGAAAATCAGGCGGGCGAAAGGCAGCGGATCGACGGCCCTCACCACGCAACCGACGCTGAAAGGCTCACCGGCATCGGCCATCGGCGTGTCATCGAGGGCAGACCTGAGCGGGGCGGGCAGATCGCCTATTTTGTGCACGATTTCCAGCTCTCCCGCATTTAATTTTTCCATAGCGCGCCGCTCATCCTCATTATTCCGTCGCGTGCAGGGTACGGTCCATTTCATCGAGCATCTTGACGCGAGCAGCAAGAACCTGCGCGGGCATCAATCCTTGCTTAGTGAGGCGATGACGATTCATTTCATCGACGACGCGCAAGCGGATGTTATCGGCGGCGGCCAGCCAGGAGCCTGACATGTAAGCAATGGTGCCGGGCACAAGCAGATCATTAGAGCGGTGATTTGCCGTTTGTAGACCATAGCCGGCGATCACACCTGTCACCCCGAGGGCCACCTTCGATGTGCCAGTGACACCACCGACGATGATATTTTGCTGGGCGGCACGCACGCCGGCGCGGTAATCGCGCTGAGCCAGTTCTTCTTGCTCGAAGCGCTCGATGGCCGTGCCTTCATAGGTGCCAAGCAAGGTGAGAGCTTTTTCTGAAAATGTATCGCCCCGTTCTTTTTTCTGAGCGATTAGCCTTTGCAAATTTTTGCGGTCGAGATCGTAATCGGCCATCGTGCAGACATTACACTTGCCGAGCGTACGACGAATCAATCGACGATGCCTCTCGCCCGCGAGCTTACCATAACCGCGTGCGGCCACAGGCATGAGCGCCCCGAGAGCACCAGATATGGTGACAAGCACAGAAGCCGGTCCGGATAAATAGCCGCTCGCTTCATGGTAGCCGACCAGACCAACGATATTGCCGGCTACGCCGGCAGCATTGCGACTGATGTCAAAGACATAGAGTGTATCCTGCATACTGCGATTACGCCTGGTATTGACGTGAAAATCTTCGTACTCTTGCAAAGAAAGCGTGGTCGTAGCGCGAAGCAATTTCCCTTCGGCCTTTGCGGCCGGCAGGTCGTCGGCCGCGATGCTGCCACCGGCGATGATGGCATCGCGCTCGGCGAAAAGACGCTCAAAATTGTCTTTGTAGCCTTTAACCTGTTTGATGCTCGATCGGCACTCATAGCCGACTCTAGTAGCTTGATGCCGATGATAAGCATTGATGCCCAGCTCGAGGGCGGAGCCGCACATGCCAAGGCTCTGCCCGACCATCTGGGGATAGGCACCGGCCTCCAATTTGGCACGGCTCGGGTGCTGCAAGAGACCAACCGGCCTGAGCGCGGTCGTCCTCACTCCGCTTTGCTTGTCGGTAACGACCACTTTTGCCGTTGATAAAATATAAGGGTGTTTGAAAATGCGAGCGCGCTCGGCAAGCTGATAGGCCAGCCCGGCACCGGTCAATACGTTATTGCCCTCCTGGGACAGGAAGTAGCGCCAGCCTTTCCAGCGTCCTTGCACATTATGGTAATGACGGTAATTGATCGAATGTTTCTCTAATGCAATTTCTTGCAGCAATATCTGACGGTTAATTTCTTCCAGGCGACTCAGTCCCGATATAACCGGCAACATCTTGGCGTCGCTAGTGGTACCGCTCTCTTTACTTGGCAGTGACATCGGATCGGCGGGTATGACATCCGCTCGCGACGCTTCCGCACAAACCGGTATTGATCTGCCAACAAAAAAGGAGATCAGAAGCAAACTCCCAATAGTCTTGCCAAGTCTCGATTTTGTCTGACGCCAGATCATCTCTTACCACATCGTTCCAATTAGCTTCCGGACTATTATTAGTCACTTTCCAATCTGTGCGCCGATCAAATTCCTTCGTTCAATTTACCGAATCTGATCATGCAACAATTTACCTGCACTGATTTTTGCGTGTTCCCCAGGACTTGTCAACGACCATCGCTTGCACAGGCATCACATTGATTGGTTACTATGGCAGCTTCATTATCAGGGATCTGGAACCTCTTTCCTTGTCAAGGGCAGCGGCTATCCGCACTGAACAGGTATACACTGTGGCATTCAACAATTCTCGCAATAAATTGCTCTCCGCATTGCTTGCATCATCATTTTTATGGCAAAGCAATCTCCTCTGTTTAGCCGCCGACAATGGCACCATCCTCAAGAGTCCCTTGCTCGTCGCCGCCAGCCAGGCCCCGGATAGTTTTGTTTTGACCGGCGGCACCTCGATCACACCCGATCAGGCACAAGAGAAAGTCGACCAGCTGAGCAAGGACATCCTCTTAAAAGAGATCGAGCTCGAGCGATACAACTTGCACTACACGCAGGAAGTAGCAGTGCAGGGTAGATGGAAAGGCTGGAGATACGGCGGCCTGCAGATCGCCAATAATGGCCTTGGTCTGGCCGGCGCCATCATCGGCACCTCATACCGTGGAGCTCGCCTGAATGACGCCGCCAAAGTAAAACCGGCCATTCAAGAACAGGCTAACTTCATTCCCGAAATCGGTGCCTGGATCGGTGCCGGTGCCGCGGCCATGGAGTTTGGCATCAACGGCTATCACGATATGATCGCGCGTCGGCATGGTTTCTCACCAACAGCGGCGATGCACAAGGTCGAAGGTCTGAAAAACGAAATCGACAGAATGCTGGCCGAGCGCGATGCCATCACCAAGATCGAAAACGCCTCCCCATCTTTTGCCCTGCACGCTCAAATCGACGCGGCCGAAGGCAAAGTGCTGCGCGATCTGCGCGATCAGTCCCTGCTCGAATTCGACCGCTTCCACGTCGGTGCCCGCCGCCTGATCGGCTTCCAGCAGATGCAATATTTCCTGGACTTGAGCAAATATACAAGTAACGCCCTCGGTTACGAATTTGGCGCTCTCTCACTGCACCTTCACCGTCGCCGCTATAACGGTAACGCCGGCGCTCTCTTTATTGTATCCGGCGCTCTGACTATGACCGCTCCGATGATCAGCCGCTATTTCGGCAAAGCGGTCGGCTCAATCACCGAACATCGCATCAAACCGATTGTTGGTGACGCAGAACATGCCAATATCGCAGCCCTCGAAACAGATCTTGCCAGCCTCGACAAGCTCTTCAAAGAATCCGGCCTATCGCCTGACTCTATCCAGCGCACCATCGACCGCGAAGGCATCTATGGCATTCACCAGAAAGCCTTCAGCGACGAAATCCGCGCCGGCCAAAAAAAACGCGCCGATTCTAAATTGTCGGCCACGCAAAACGTCGGAGCTGGTCTCTACGTTGGCGGCAGCAAAATTGCCTCCGGTGTTCTCTTCTCTATCGTTGGTTTCCACCACGAGTACAATACAAAAACGCCCCGAGCCAACCACGTCACCAACGACGATCTCTTCGCCGGCTCTGTAATCGGCATTCCGGCCACCGCTTTCAGCATTCTCGACACCCTGCGCATCCAGGTGCGGGGCGAGCTCAAGCGCAAACACTTGGAAAAAAAGGGCATGCTGCCTGCGCAATTGATTACTTTAAGATTGCAGCAGCTCGACGAACAGGAACACCGTATCAAAGGCATCAAGCCCTGAAGCAATTACTGCAATTCGAGCAGGTGCGCTCTGGCCCGGCTGATCCCGGCCTGCGCGGCCTGCTCGAACCAGTAAATCGCTTTTTCGCGATCGCAATCAACGCCCTGACCATTGAGATAAATACAAGCCAGATCATATTGCGCCCGCCCACTACCATTGTAGGCGGCTTTTTTATACCAGTAGTAGGCGCCTGCATGATCCGGCATCCCCGACAAACCGCGCTGCAGCATATAGGCCAGGGTAAACTGGGCGTCGGCATCGCCGCCCTGGGCGGCACGCTCCAACCAGTGCTGGGCTGATTGATAGTTGCGCGCGGCTGAGCTCATATAAAAACAGCCGAGATTATACTGAGCGATAAGCGAGCCGGCTGCGGCGGCATGTTCGTAAAGAGCAAGAGCCCGCGGCAAATCGGCGGCCAATGCGGGGTGAGCTCCCGCGGCTTCCAGACCGCGCGTCAGGATAAAAGCGGCATGGGTCATGGCGGCAATATCGCCATGCTCTGCGGCGGCGAGCAAACGGTCTAGTTTTTCATGATCCGACAATTTGACCTTCTTATTTGGCCTTTATCCGGGTTGACCTCAGGGGCTATTCCCAGCCTCAATCATACAACCGTCTGTTTACATGGCAGCATGCAAAGCGGCTCCGGAGCAGAGCGAAAAACACAGACGGCACTGACTGTAACTGAACTGCTCGATCGAGGAGCTCAACCGAAAAGAAAAGATTAGCACCACATCTGGTGCCGAAGCCGCCATCAAAAGTGAAATCGCGCCGGGGCAGACGGCTCGCTGCGCCTAGAAGTGGCGTTATTTCTGGCGCTGAGCCCTAGCCAAGCCCTAATACTGCGGGATCATGGCCGGACACTGCTTGGCCTTGCTGAGCAGCTCGGCATGGGCGGCCGCACCAGCTTCACCAAGTTTAGCGGCGGTGAGAACACCCTTTTCTCTTTCGATCGCCAGAGCGGCGGGGTCCGACCAGGTATCAAAAGGAAACTCGGCGCTTTTCTGGCGACGGAACCAGATTTCCAGTCCGCTCTTCTTCCAGACAAGCACCGCCGGTAGAGGCTGCTCCTCGTCGCATTTCTGTTGCAGGCCCATCAGCACCGAACGCGGCAATTTGACGATCATGCCGCCCGGGAATAGCTTGACTTCGCTCTCACGCACCGCCTCAATCACTTCTGAGGTCAACTTATAGACAGCGACCAGGGTCTGGTCATCCTGACTGCACCAGGGCAATGTTTTCAAATAATCTACAAAGGACCCCTGAAGAAATTCTGGGGTAAAGGTCGCCTCGGGAGTATCGCTCATTGATGCCAAGGTCCTCAAATAATGAAAGTACCGATCGAGATCATTACTTTACCTACTTTACCCAGGTCAGTCGAGGATTCCAATTTTAAATCGGCGAAAATACATTATTATGGAGAGACCATATCACTGAAGAGGCTGATAATCAAAGGAATTGAGCCCAAGGGGCAGGAGCATTTGCTTTTCAGTGTTTATATTGGACCGTTTGTGTGGAACATCTTAATCAGCACACATTTAATGTGCTTTTCCCACCGCCCGGTTTTCGTATTTTAGAACCTGGCCAACCACTGAGAATTTCAAGAAAGCATCACAATGGATAACAACCAAGAAGGAAATAAGGCCCCGACTGCATTTTTAGTCGACCTGGTCTCCAATAGGAAAATTCCGGTCGCCACCCCCCGTTGCAGAGTGGGAAGAGACGATCTCAATGACATCGTCATCTCGGGCGATCAGTCGATCTCGCGCTTTCATTTCATCATAAGTTTTGATAATGGCGAATTTACCGTCCAGGACGCTAAGAGTCGTCACGGTACTTTCTTAAACGGCAATCAGTTGACCGTTTCCGAACCTATAAAGGATGGCGACGTTCTCAAGGTCGGCGTATCGCTTTTCTGGTTCGTCGTCGAAGGCGCTCAGAGCGAAACCGCTGATGCCGCATCACCAGCCGGAGCGGCCAAAGCCGCCGCCATCAGTGAAGCTGAAAAAGCAGCCGCCGAAGGTAGAACGGCCTTCCGCGCCGGCGCCGATCTGGAGACCACCCAGATGCCCTCCCTGCGTGCTGCCGATGCCACTACCACCCAGGAAGTCATTAAGCCCGATGCCGGCCTGATGGACAAACTGGAACAGGCGGCAAACTCGATCAAAATAGACGAGAAACCGGCTCCCAAAGCATCCCTGGCCTCACTTCTAGCCGGCGCCGAACCGGCCGAAACGGATACAAAAAAGAAGGAAGAACTGGCCGCCATCGCCGCCCGGGACAAAGAACTGCTTTCGCAGATGGAAGAAGACACGCCAAAAGCGGAAGCCGAGCCCGCAGCGGAAGAGCAGCCAGAAGCCCTGGCTGAAACCACAGCGGAAGCACAAGCAGAATCAAAAACCGAGGCCGAGCCGCCAGCGGCCGCCGAAACTGTGGCTGAGACTGTGCCTGAAGCGGAAGAAGCGACCCGCGAAGTAACTGCCCAGAACCAACCAGAATCGGCGCCAGAGATAACGGCCGAACCTCAAGCAGAAGCGACCACGGTCGAAACTAAAGATGACAAGGTCGAGCCGGCGGTCGAAACCTCCGACGCAGCCGAAGCAACAGCAAAACCCGATGTCGAAGCCGCCGAACCGGTCAAAGAAACCAAGCTCTCCAAAAAGGCCGCCCGCGAATCCAGACAAAATATGGATGCGATGAAGGCAGCTAAAGAAGCCGAAAAAGAAGCGGAAAAAGAAGCGGAAAAGGAAGTCGAAAGAGCTGCTCAAGAAGCAGAAGAAGCGGCAAAAGCAAGCGCGGAAAAAGCCGAAAACACAGTCGAAGTCGAGGCCGAAGCCGAAAGATCTAAAGATGACGAAATCCCGGCCGTGCGCCCGACCAATAAGCCTAGCGACACGGTTACTCTGGAAGCCCTTGCTCCCCTTGACGCAAAAGAGAGCAAAGTTGAGACAAATGCAGACGAAACCCCTGGTGCCGAAATCAAGAGCGAAGATTCCGCTTCCAAATCAGACACCATAGAGGCAAATGCTGGAATAATTGAAGGCGCCGAAGCATCCGCTGAAGCATCGACTGAGACATCAACAGATCTCAGTGCCAGCGAAGCGGTCGCGTCTGCCCCGCAGGCTTTAGACGAAGCAGAGTCGAAGGAAAGCGCCGAACAGCCGGTCGCCTCTTCAGCCGCTAATCAGGCGGATACAACCTCTGCCAGTGCCGAAGCCGGCGAAGAAGCCCAGGCTAAATCCGAGACGACCACCTCTTCACATCAGGTTGCCTCCGAAAGCGATGAGACCAGCGGTAATACGAGCAGCAGCAACGGCGCGGGCGCAAGCCGCAACGGAGCCGACTTGCAAGAGAAACAGGCCACGCATGTCCTGGCGGGATCAAACGACATGGAAGACACAAGGTTAATTAAAGCGGGGGCGAGTGCTGTGCCGGATTGGTGTAAACGATATTTTTCTGATGAAATTGCCAAGCTCAATGGTGAGCTCGACGATTTAAACGAACAGGTTAGAACAGCGCAGCAGAAGATTCGCGATGTCGAAACTCGTGTCGCTATGACCAGAGGCATCCGCAACACACTTCTCACCACCACCGGCGACGAGCTCGTCGAAGCCTGCGGTAAAGTACTCAGCCTGCTCGGTTGGAAGACGACCATCGCCGCCGAAGACAAACACGAACTGCGCCTGGAAGTGGAAGACAAGCATGTCTGCATCGCCCGCGTCATCTGGACGACCACCAAGGCCGAACGTTCGCACCTCGGACAACTGTCCATCTCGCAAACCAGATACTGGATGGAAAAAGGCGTGGAGCCCAAGGGCATCATCATCGTCAGCAAAATCAGCGGCGAAGCTCCGACGGCTGTCGGTGATTCTCCCGAAGAAATCGAACTCAACGATTACGCCGCCAAACGCAATGTCTGCTTGATGTCGACTCTGCAATTGCTCTCGCTCTACAAAGAGATTGCCCTTGCCGATGCTTCACCAGAGAAGCTGCGCACCTCGATCGTCAACGCCAGTGGCTGGCTCTCCGGTCATAACCTGGAGCCCGGCACAGCTGACGTCAGCGGTGAAGATGACAGCGCCGATAAAGGCGCCAACAAATTGAGCTCGCTCCTTTCAGCTTAATCGTTTGAACAGCGCACCATATAAGGTATCAAAGCAATTCAGGGCAGTATGTTTATCATACGCCCTGACTTGTTTTTTTCTCGGCCCGGCGCCTTCGGCCAGGTCGAGCCCAGACAGCAAACCGCCTTCAGGCTGGCGAGAGGCACTGCAAGAAGGTGACCGACGCCTCAAGCTACAAGAGCTCGACCTGGCCGAAGGCTGCTTCCGGCAGGCGTTGCGTCAGGTCAAAAAAGACCGGGGCAGCTCGGCCGACGACCTGGCCCTTTGCCAGCAAAAGCTAGCGGCCCTTTTACAAGATCTGGACATCAGCGAAGAGGCGATTCCGCTTTATAAAAAAGCAATCAAGACTCTCAGCCGGGCCCACGGGAAAGATAGCCCCAGCCTGATAAGCGATCTGCTGGCCCTGGGCACAATCGATGAAAATGATGGTGATTTCAGAAGCGCCCTGCCGCTCTATGAAAGAGCGGCAGAAATCGCCCGTGAAAAAGGTAGCCCAGCAGCGCACATTCTCGCCTTGTGCTGGCGTAAGCTTGGCCATCTTGCCGTCAAAGACGATCGCCTTCAACAAGCGGAGGGATATTATCGCTCCGCCCTGTCCCTGCTCCTCGAACAAAATGCATTGCCGGACAGTGAAAATCTCGAAGCGGTAATCGCCGACTACTGCGATCTGCTGGAAAAAGACTTTCCAAAAATGAAAAATCTGCCTTCGGCGGTCAATACCGAACTGCTCAAAGACAGACTGAGCCGGCTTGAACAGAAACGCGGCGTGCCGCCATCAGCCTTCGAAAAAGCGGTGACCAGCCGCATGGCCGAAAAGACCCTGGCCGAAATACCCGCCCAGGAGCTGGCCCAAAATGTCCCGGCTCAGACCACAATGGCGGCATTACCGACGATACCAGAAATAAACGGCTCCAGCGCCAGCGACTATAAAACCAACGACAGCAGTGGCACCGCTTCTGGTACCAGTACAAATATCACCCGGGATAAAATCAATTTTTACGAACGCATGGTGGCCGTCGACATCAAGAGCCTCGGCCCCGACCACCCAAGCGTCGCCCGGGACCTGAGCGGCCTCAGCGCCATTTACATGGCTGATGGGCAATACGATCGAGCCAAGTTTTTACTGATGCGCGCCTTGCGCATCTACGAAAAAGTTTACGGTGCCGACTCCAGTCTGGCCCGACGCGTCAGGGCAATGCTCATGCTGGTCAACGATAATCAAACCGCGCAGACAAGCGGCAGCGAAGGCGGTAACAGTTTCGTCGCCGACCTGCCCAGACTGCCACTGGCAGCGCAGAAAATCGACATCGCCATCAGACTCAATTATCTGGCCTTTCTCTGCTATACGCTAGGCAAGGTAGCCGATGCCGAAAAATTTTATAGCTTCGCCGTCGCCGACATTTACTATTGCAGCG
Organism: Cyanobacteria bacterium REEB67; assembly: GCA_018971775.1. GTDB lineage: Bacteria > Cyanobacteriota > Vampirovibrionia > Obscuribacterales > Obscuribacteraceae > REEB67. The sequence goes on from JAGXAB010000009.1 coordinate 80,066, forward strand.
GCGACCAGAATCTGCTGCTCGCCGCCGGTCTCAATGATTACGCCAGAGTGCTGCGCAGCGGCGGCGATGCGAAACGAGCCGGACGGCTCGAAGAGGACGCGCGGGCGATAAAAAGAAAAGTCGCCTCCAGGCAAGTACTCAAATCAGTGCAATAATCTTTCCGGCAAAGACTCGTGATCGAGCAACCAGGGCGTCGAGCGCTCCAGATCAACGTGACCGTTCAGACGATAGGGGACGGGCGAGCCATTATCGGGAGATGTAGTAAAAGCGCCGGTCTGAATAGGATCCAGCTTATCGGGCACCCAGTGGTTTGGCCCCACAGGCGGTGGCGGAGCGTAGAGCTCGATCAATTCGTCGTAATTCATCTCCTGGCGTCTTTCGATTTGCTCGCGATCTTTCTCGCGGTCGAGGAAATTTTTCTTTTCGGCATAGAGCCTGTCATCCCCAGCCTGGTCAGCCTTGCTTCCATCGACTTTGCCTAGCCTCTGGGCCAGATAGTCGTCTTTGAGAGGGTCGCGCAAATCATTCATCGACGCAGTGCCGAAGTCGTCACCGATCAATAAATCGACATAGCTGTTGCGGGCAAAATTACTGTCATCAGCGGAAAGACTGCTGACTGCCGAAGCCGGATCCGCGCTGCCGTCCATATCGCTTTTGGCGCTGCGTTCGCGCAGGCCGAGCCGATCGGCGAAGCTCTTATCATCATCCGCTTGCTCATCGAGAGCATCAGTTTTAATCGTCAAGGTCGAAGCACCGGCTTCTTTTGTGTCCAGACGGAAATTGCCCCGCTCCGCTCTGGCGCTCGTCCGATCCACTGGCCCGGCATAATCATCATGGCGGTCGCCGCGGGAAGCGTAAGCAGCCTGCTGCGATAGAAAATAGCCAAGCAGGCAGGCCAAAATCAAAGCGCCGGCAGGGCGCCGCTTCAGGCCATCAAAGCTTTTGACTCGAATCGGACCGAAAGCTATAACGTCTCTATTTCTCCGCTCAGCGAACATGGCAATCAGCATTTCACATGGCCCGGGGCGTCCATCGACAGACCCGGGCATTTTAGCAGCAGAAGCAGGGCGGCGAAACACATAAAAATCCGCTCACAGATGGACCGGCGCTATCCTTGTAAAATAGGTCCACTCGTGAAGTCGGGCCTCCATTGGGCCTGCTTACCGTGCATTTGTAAATCCCATCAGGTCAGGCACAGCGAGATGGAAGCAGGAGCATTGGCAAGGTTTTCAATCATCCTTACAATGCTTGGCGCGCTTCTGCTCGTCCCGCAGGCAGGCAGCATCGGTGCGGCGAATGCGGCAGGCCGCGAGACTTTCGTACAGGATTTGCAATTTCAACCGGTGACGGCGCCGCGAGCCGTGACGATCAAGGATGCCGTCGACGTCGCTCTGCGCAACTATCCCACGATCAACAACAAATATTTTAAATTGCGCGCTGCCAAGGCCAATGTCGCCCTGGCCAAAACGCAGTACCTGCCCAACCTGAACTGGGACATCCAGGAGTCGGGCATAAGCGGTAACCGCGTATCGAGTACGGTCATGAACAACGTCTCAGGATTCGACACCGTGCCGGTCGACTCCGGCCCCTCATCGCGAGTACTCAGCTTTAAACCAATTGTCAACAACCTGCAGGGCCTCAACCTCAACTGGCTGATGGTCGATTTTGGCCTGCGTCACGCCAACGACAATTACGCCTACGCCGACGCGCGGGCGGCCCGAGCCGACCTGAACCTGACCCGCCTCGACGTCGCCTTTGACGCTGCCGACGCTTACCTGACCGCAGTCGCCGCCAAGCAGGTGATCCGCTCGACAAAGGCCGCCCTCGAACATATGGAAGCAGCCAATTTGCGCGCCAAGACACTGGTCGCCGAGGGCCTGCGGCCTGGTGTTGACGCTGCTGATTTCGACTTTGAAGTCTCGCGCGCTCGCATCGGTCTAATCAAAGCAGAAAAAGACCGGCGCTTGACCCTGGTCGGGCTGGCCGAAAAAATGGGCGTGGCAGCCAACGATCTCGATATCATCTCCGACGCTCTGGTACGCAGTCCGCAGGCGGCGCAAAACTTCAAAGATCCCGGCCCTTTCGACCTGACCTCGCATCCGCTCAGCTTGCTCAAGACAGCCGAGATCAATCGCTGGCGCGCCAAACGCGTCGTCCTCGACAAGGCATACAGACCGCACCTCTGGCTCAACTCTTCGATCTGGGGGAAAGGCAGCGGCGACAGGAGCAATCCGATCGCCCCGAAGGCCGGGGGTTTGCTGCCCCAGGTCTTCGACTACATGGTCGGCGTTTCTTTGAGCTTTCCAATCATGGAATATTTTCCCTTGAAAGCACAGAAGCAAATGGCGCGCAGCAATGAACTGGCGGCCCGAGCGGACTTTGACCTGGCCATACAAGTGCTTGAGAAGAAAGACGCCCGCGCTCGGATCATGCTCGCCCAGGCACGCAAGGTCGCCGACGAGACACCGGTGCTGGTGCAGGCAGCCAGGGTCCGCGAAGAGAAAGTGCTGAAGCGCTACGGGGCCGGCCTGACCAATATGGTGACGCTGGCTCAGGCGGAAAAGACTCTGGCCGAAGCGGAGGTGGAAGATGCCCTCGCTCAAATCGAAGTCTGGCATTCGATTCTATCTCTCGCTTATGTCCAGGGCGATTTGAAACCCTTCATGGAGGTGCTCGATATGGTCGAAGGCAGCACCCAGGGCAATAGTTTCACCAGTAATACCGGCAGCAATCCCGGCCACTAGGAAAAGCGAGTTTTAGCCAGTTATGTGGATCATTTCGACAGCGATGAAGCGACCGATCACAGTTGTGGCGGCGGTCGTGAGCATGGTGATGGTGGCAATCATGGCCATCACTTCGATGAAGCAGGATATTTTCCCCGACCTGAAAATTCCGGCCATCTACATCATCCAGGGCTACGGAGGCATGTCCCCCGAGCAGATGGAAGGCTACATCACCTCTACCTACGAACTTTACTTTCTTTATGTGCCGGGGATCGAGCATATCGAATCGCGCTCGATCCAGAACGTCGCCGTGATTAAGGTCTTCTTCCAACCGGATACCGATATGGCATCGGCTATGGCCGCAGTCGTAGCAATGGCCAATCGCGCCACCAGCTTAATGCCGCACGGCACCTACAATCCCTTTGTGCTGCGCTTCGACGCCGGCAGCCTGCCGGTCGGCCAGCTCGTGCTCTATTCGGTGACAAAGTCAGTCAAAGAACTCGAGGATCTCGCCTATACACGCATCCGGCCGATGCTTGCCACCGTACCCGGTGCCGAAGCGCCACCTCCCTTCGGCGGCAATATACGCACGATCGTGATTAGTGTCGACGCCGATAAACTGCGCCAATACAATATCTCAGGGGACGAGGTGATCAAATCGCTGGTGACGGGCAACCAGGTCTTGCCGGCCGGTGACGTGCGCACCGGAGACTACATGCGCATCGCCCCGGTCAATTCCGACCTGCCCGACATTCACCAGCTCGACTACATGCCGATTCGCACCGGGCATGGTCCGCAAATATTTGTCAAAGATATCGGCCACGTCGAAGACTCATCCGATATTCTGGCCGGCTACGCGCTCTATCAAGGCCGGCGCACGGTCTACATCCCCGCCGTGAAGAGAGCGGACGCCTCCACCGTTTCGGTCGTCGACAGCTTGCAAGCAGCGCTGCCCCGCATGCAGTCGGTCTTGCCCGATGATGTCAAAATCAGCTATGAATTTGACCAGTCGAAATATGTACGCGAAGCGATAAGCGATGTCTTCCACGAAGGCGTGCTCGGGACCATCTTGCCCGGCTTGATGATCCTGCTTTTTCTACGCGATCTGCGCAGTACGCTGATCGTAGTCACCACCATTCCACTTTCTTTGCTGGCATCGATAGTCGGCCTCTGGCTGACCGGTCAGACATTCAATATCCAGACCCTGAGCGGTCTGGCCCTCTCTATCGGTATTCTGGTGGACGAAGCGACTGTCTGTATCGAAAACATGCACAGTCACCTGGCCAATGGTGCAAAAAAAGCGCGCGCTGTCTTCGACGCCTGCGTCGAGACAATGGTGCCCAGGCTTCTGGCCATGCTTTCGGTGGTGGCAGTGTTCGTACCTTCCTTCTTCATGACTGGCATCACCCGCGAATTATTCATCCCTCTTTCGCTGGCCGTCGGTTTCGCTATGATTGCCTCCACCACACTGGCCTCGACCCTCGTGCCGATCATGGCCGTCTGGGTACTCAAAGACGAGCACAAAGAGAAGGGCAAGCCGGACTTTATCGACCACGCCCGCGATAAGCTAGGCGACTTTCTACGGCTGCTATTGCCGATGCGAGCGATCATTATTCCGGTCTATCTTGTCGTCGCCGGCCTGCTTGTCGTGACGCTCTACGAAAATATCGGCAAAGAACTCTTCCCCGAATCGGGCAGCACCCAGTTTCGCGTGCGCATATCGGCACCGACCGGCATGCGCGTTGAGGCCCTCGAAACACGCGTGCTCAAAGCAATCGACGAAATCAAACTGGAAGCCGGACCGGGCATGGTCGATAAAACACTCGGCTATGCCGGACAACAACCGGCGATGTTTCCGATCAGCTCGGCCTTCCTCTGGACGAGCGGGCCTCATCAGGCCGTACTCGACGTGCAGTTGAAAGAAGGATCGCACATCGCCATGGGGCCATTTAAGGATCGGCTGCGCAGGCGTCTGCATAAAGCCCTGCCCGACACGACCTTCTCCTTCGAGCCCGGCGATATCGTCAGCCAGATCATGAACCTTGGATCGCCAACACCAATAACGGTGCAGGTCACCGGTCACAATTTGATCGCCGATAAAGTTTTCGCCGGCAAGGTCCTCGCCGAAATGAAGAAAATCAGCGGCCTGCGTGATCTACAATGGGGTCAGCCCCTCGATTATCCGACCGTGCAAATCGACATCGATAGAGAACTGGCCGGTCAGCTCGGCGTCACAGCGCAGGAAGTGGGCATGTCCCTGCAACCGGCCTTTTTCTCCAGTCGCTTTGTCAATCTGAGCTTGTGGCGAGACAAAGACAGCGGCTTCTCATACCAGGTCCAGGTGCAGGTGCCTCAGGATCAGATCAAGAGTAAAAAAGACATCGAAGATTTCCCGACCATGAACAGTATGCGCCGCGAACAAATGGCGCCGGCGGAGAGCGAAGGCAGCCCCGAAGTCGATCCCGAAATCGATAGAGACTATCCGGACAGCAAGATGCGCTACCGCCAGCATCCACTTATTTCGGACGTGGCCAAGGTCACCTACGGCGTGACTAACGGTGAATTTGACCGCTACAACATGATGCGCATGGTCTCCTTGACGGCCAATATCGCCGGCGACGATCTCGGCCGCCTCGGCGATGACGTCAAAGAAGCGGTGAAAAGGGCCGGCAAAGCTCCGGCCGGCGTATTTTGCAACGTCATGGGCCAGGTACCTTTGCTCGAGGATACCTTCTTCCATCTGCTCTCCGGACTGCTGCTCGCCGTGGTCGTAATCACCTTGATGTTACTTGCCTACTTCCAGGCACCGCGCATAGTGCTGATCGTCATGTCGACCACACCGGCGATCCTATCCGGCGTGCTCGTCATGTTGACGATTACAAACACCACTTTAAATGTCCAGTCTTTTATGGGCGCAATCATGTGCATCGGCGTAGGCATCGCCAATGCGATCATGATGGTGGTCTTTGCCGAAACCAGTCGGCGCCAGGGCATGAACGCCGATGATGCCGGCGTGCACGGAGCCCAGATGCGCATGCGCCCGATCCTGATGACCTCGATCGCCATGGTGGCAGGCATGATACCGATGGCTATTTCCACCACCCAGAGCGCCCCACTCGGCCGTGCCGTGATCGGTGGATTGACGATGTCCACGCTTTCGGTACTGACACTTCTGCCCCTGGTTTTTTCCCTGGTCCAAAAAAATGCCGACCGCGGCTCTGGCTCACTACATCCCGAAGATCATGGTCAATAAATGGAAAACGACGCTAATAAACGAGACGAAAACGATTTGACGGGCCAGCAGCCTTCTGCTTTTCCCGAAAATGCGGCCGAAATCGAACGCACCCGGCATATCAACAGAATCGTCGAAGAAGAGAAGCGCGAGGCCCACCCGGTCAGATTCAAATACGACCGCTCTGCTTTTACCCTCGGCAATATCCTCTTCCTGGTCGGCTTCCTCGGTGTGGCCGGCGGCCTTTTCTATTTTTTGCTGCTCAATCATAGACAACAAACGGCGCCTCTAGAAGCACCAGCGGCGGTGCGGCCCACCCTCGACGTCGTACCGGTCGTCTCTAAAACGCTTTTTCGGGTAGACCAATTGCCGGGTGAAATAGACGCCTATCAAGATGTTTTGATCTATCCCAAAGTGCGTGGCTTCATCAAATGGATAGGCGTGGACCGCGGCGCCGTCGTCAAAGAAGGCCAGCCGATGGTGCGCATGTACGCCCCTGAATATCTAGCCGATCGCAACGAGGCTCTCGCTCGCGTTGCAGCGACAAAGGCGGCCGTGGCCGTCGAAGAATCGCAACTGGAAGACCTCAAGGCAGCCCTCAAAAAAAGCAAAGCCAATCTGCTCGCCGACCAATCGACCTATCAACGCGTCTACACGGCCTCGCTCGTGCCGGGCGTGATCGCCGACAATGACGTAGTGCAATGGGCTCAATCCGTAGAAGCCGACCAGCAAGACGTCAACACTTTGATTAAGAGGGTGAACGCCAAAGGCCATGAGCTCTCGATGCGCAAAGAGGAGCTCGACGCAAAAATACGAGGCTTCGAAAGCTTCGCTGACTTCGCCTCCTATCTGGAAATCAAAGCCCCCTTCGACGGCTACGTCACCGAGCGACGCATGCACGTCGGCAGTTATGTCGGCCCGGACGGCAGCGGCGCCTACCCGCCTATTTGTCGAGTGAAGCAACTCGATTTGCTGCGTATAGTCGCACCAGTGCCGGAAAACGACACAGCCGGCGTCATTGTCGGCTCACAAGTGCCTTTTACCGTATCTTCTTTTCCCGGACGGCAGTTTATCGGCACCGTTGCTCGCATCAGCAACAGCCTCGACAAGGGAACGCGTACCATGCCCGTCGAGCTCAACTATCTAAATCCCAAATACGAAATACTGCCCGGCATGTTTTGTAAGGTACTCTGGCCCTCGCGCCGCCGTGAAAGCTCTCTCTTCGTGCCGACGTCAGCAGTTGTCTCGACACCGCTCAATACTTTCGTCTGCCGCATCAAAAACGACACAGTCGAATGGGTGACGGTCAGCAAAGGTCAGATGATGGATAAGCTGGTCGAGGTCTTTGGCAATCTTAAGGAAGGCGACATGGTAGCAAGAGCGGCGAGCGAAGAGCTCGTCAATCAATCGAAAGTGAATGCCGTCGTCAGTCAGGCCCGGCCATAAAATAAACAAGCAGTAAACAACCAGATTCAGTGCACACTTACTAATATCGATTCGGCTCGGCTCTCCACAGCTCCGGCCTCGGAGGCGCGGCCCAGGCCTTTGAGCACAAGGGCATAATCCTTCAAACAAGCTGCGACAAGCGGATCTTTCTGGCCGACCGCGCTTTCCGTGCTGGCCAGAGCCCATTCATAAAAGGTACAGGCATCGGCTAAGCGGCCCTGGTGAAAATAGAGATAAGCCAGCTCATTCAAGATGCGCGCCGTCTCGAGGTTGTTTGGCCCGAGCGCCGACTGGCTCCGACTGAGGGCGTCCTTGTAGAGACTGGAGGCAACCTCGACATTGCCGAGATGAAATTCGGCAGATGCCAGTGAAGCCAGCGTATTGATCGTCAATAAATTATTTTCGCCCCAGGCTTTGCGATAAATCGGCAGAGCTCTCAGCAATAGCGGTCTGGCTTCACCATATTTTTGCTCGGAGAGATAAAAGATGGCCAGACCGCAGAGATCGTTAGCGACGGTGGGATGCGAAGAGCCAAGTGCTTCTATGTCGATGGCGATTTTACGTTTGTAAAAAGCCTCGCCCTTTTCAAAATGGCTTTGATGAAAAATAGTCTCACTCATTGTTTTGAAAACCGGCGAAAGATTTTGTTCGGAAGTAGGGGCATTGATGCCGCGCAGCTCCACTTGCGGATCTTCGCCAACCTGACCCTGGGCATGGACCTTCAACTGAAAATCCGATTGTTTTTGCCAGGCCGAATCGGCAGCACCGGCAGGGGCGCCGGCAAGATTCGCCGGCTTCGGTGCGCTCGCACTGGCGCCGTAGATATCGCTATTGAAGTCCTTGACCAGATCGCTGGAAGAGGTTTCGTCGACCTTGATCAAATCGCTGTAATCGCGGAGCAGGTTTTTCAACTCACTGCTGGCGGCAAGACCCGGTTCGGTCGATAAAATGGCCAGAGCCTGCTTGTAGTTTTTTTCCGCCCCGACTTTATCGCCGCGTCGCGCACTGGCCTTGCCGAGCTTATGCAGATTACCGGCAAACTCAGGGCTGTAAACGCCGTAATTTTTTTCGTTGATTTTAAGGGCTCGACGATAGTACTCCATGGCCGCCTGATGATCACCGAGCGATTCTTGAACGGAGCCAAGCAGGATCAGTACCGGTGCCACTTTTTGATTGGCGGCGCCATAATGCTTACTGAGCAGAGAAAGCAAATTGCTATAAGTGGCATTGGCCTCACGCGTCTGACCATGAAGCATCTGAGCGTTGCCCAGCCTGCGCAAACAATTTTCCAGATCGCTTTGTTGATGCACTTCGGTTTGCATCTGAGCCAGGGCTTGCTTGAAATAAACAACAGCCTGCTCAGGCTTCTGCTCGGCTTCCTCGGCCAATCCTTTGGCATAGCTGGTCGACCAGAGGGTGCTCTCAGCTGCTCTCAGCGGACTGTAGAAAGTGGCGCCAAGGGCCAGCGCCAGGCAGGCCAAGGTGACCTTGAGGAGCGCAGCAGGGGCTTGGACAGAAGACATTTTAGCTCTCAAAGGCAAGGGGCAATCAACGATCGGTCAGAACGACCCGATCATACAATAAAAGATTTACTCGCCCTGTTGCAAAGCGCTCTTCTATTGCCGCTTCTACATGGGCGGGGAGCGGAGCGTCAAAATTGCCGGCGGCAAGGAAAGCGCTCAGCGCCCCTAATTCGATGCTGCTAAAAGCGTCGTGGACGAGATTGGTCAGACGCTGATCCGGGACCAGCTCTTTGTCGACACGGAAAAAACTGCGCGGAGCGGCGGACACTTGATCGACTGCGCCAGAAGAGTCGATGCGGCGGCGTCGAGCCAGCAGCGCGGCAGGCAGGCGACAATGGCGAAAGATATAGTCGCTCTCCGGCCCCGAAATTTTATAACTATGCAATAACAAGACCTCGAGCCAGACGCGATAACGCAGAAGGCATTTAGCCAGCTCGGCGCCACTGCGCTCTGAGTCCTGACGCCAGAGAGGGATGAAGAACGAAGCATAATTTGTGCTTTGCTCAGAGCCGCAAGCAGCACCTGCAGGTTTGAGGCTCAAGAGGGCGACAAGGGCGACGATGGCGCGGCGCAGATCGAGAGCGAGTCCGTCGAAATCAGGGACCGGCAGATCGCCCAGCAGGTGATAACTCAAATTAGTACCGCTCATGCGGCTGCGCAGTAAACAGTCGAAAACAAAACTGTTGAAGACGCCACAGACAAAAAGAGCCTTCTCGACAGCGCCAATTTCATCGCCGGCTCCCGCCCCTTCGCTTCCGTCTTTTCCTTTGAAGACCAGGGTGGGCAGAGAATTGCCGCATGGCAGGTCGGGCAAAATAGCGGCAATCATCGTGCGCGTATTAAAAACTGAACTAATAGAAATAAAGCCAATCTTTACGGTCCCGGCGGCGACGCGTCGGCGGTATGCGGAACAGGTCATGAAATGCTGCGCTGTCGAGCTCGCTTTTCCGACCTGAAAGGGGCCGATCTGACGTCCTTCGAGCAATGGGAGCAACATTTGTCCCGGCTTGCCGGAGCCGCCCGTGGCCTGGACCAGCTTGGGGCGGTCGAGAGTCATATCAAATTCGCGCCGAAAAAATATATTGTGATCGGATGCCTCAACAAGCGATGAAAAAAGACGATTGCCGTCATAAACAGCACGATTGAAGGCAATTTCGGCATCACTCTCGAAGGCGGAAATGACAAAATTTTTGCCACCAATCTGCTCGACGAGGGAGAGCGGATAAAAAAATGTGTCGTCGAACAAATTGTCCAGGCGCGCCCTTAAGCCAAATTTAGCCCTAAATCCGGCCGTTTTTTCAAAGGCAAATGAGTGATCAATCGCCGGCCGGCTGAAGGTGAGCAAAATATATTTAAACTGCAGATGAATGGCAAAAGAATTGTCTTCGTTGATAAAGCCAAGCAAACTGTGCAGGGAACTCTGCTCGAAAAGAAGCCGGCGCAGCGGTGCCGCACCCTTATCTCCACAGAAGGAAAAAGGCAGAAGCAGCGAGGCCACACCACCGGGAGCGAGTAATTGAAAACAGCGTTCGAGAAACAATTTGTACCAGCTCGTATCGCCCTGCCCCTGGCGGGTAAAAGAGACTCGCAACTGCGCCGCCTTGGCCCTGTTGACACGACTGAGAGCACCGGCCGTTTTGACGATGTCCCAGGGCGGATTGCTCAAAACAATGTCGAATCGACGCGGCAGACTATCCGACCTTGCCTCTCGATCGACGCCGCTCGCTCGACTCTGCCGGCCGCGCCAATCGTCCTGCAAACCATCGGCCCAGATCAGATTTTTGAAAGTGCCCGGGCCCGGGCTCGCCGCCAGATGCAGGCAGACTTGCGCGGCACCGCAGGTAATGGCATCAAAGTCACAACCGCTCAAATAGCGGTCGGCTAAAAAATGGCGACTCAGGTCCGGGCGCCTGGAGTGCAGGTAGTCGAGCGCCGCTACCAGGTAGAGTCCGGTACCCATGGCCGGGTCGCAGATTTGCGGCAAATCATCAAGCCCGGGCAAGGCCTCAGAGCGGCCGGCAAAAAATTGATCGAGCCCCTGTTGGGCGGCCAGATAAGCCAGAGCCGGCGGGGTAAAATAGGCCGAGCCGGGGCGCTTCAAGCGCGAGAGCCGACCACCTTTGGTTCGGGAAGGCGGTGCGTTGAAGCGCATTTTTTCATAAAATGCGGAGAGGAAAAAAGCCAGCAAACCGGCCCTGCTGAAATGCTTCAGGCCCTGACGCAAGAGAAGCGATGATTGAGTTTCGACGAAGTCTGAAGCGACCATGTGCAGGGCCTCTAAATCGCCAGGAGGGAGGCGGGCGATCAAGGAAGCAACAGGTCCGTTAAATCCGGCCGGTCCGGAAGGATCAGTAGATTCGGCGCTCAAGGACTGATTAAATAAGCTTGAAGCGATACTTTCAAGGAGCTGGCAATCGGCCAGGGCAAAGTCGCCGTCACGACCCGTCTCCGCCTGCCAGTGCGGGAGGATGCGTTCAACCAATTGACCAAGCAAGCGATCGACTGATTTTGCTCTTTGTGCCTTATTCTTAGTCTCAAGCATCGCTATAGTGTACTAAAAAACGCAGGCCCAAATTGACAACCGCATTTCGCCCCGGCGCCAAACTTTTTTTTGCTCTGACACTATCTTTGACGATCGCTGTCGCCTTGAATGCCATGACGGCATCGTCCCTGGCCGCTGAAAGCACCTGCCCTGAGCCCGAGGCGCCCCTCGACGACAAGGCCAGGGCCGACGATTATTATCTGGGCAAACAATACGTCCAGGCCCTGCCCTATTACCGCAAAGTCGTCGAAAAACTTCTCGCCCAGACAAGCAATAACAGCCCCGAACAGAAATCAGCACTGCATAAGGCGCAGCGCGAGCTCGCCGACTGCCTCTGCCAGACCGGGCAGTTCGCCGCCGCCCGCGCCATTTACGAAAATCGCTTAAAAGAACTCGGCCCGGTCAATCTCTCCGGACCGATCGAAAAACAGCTGAAAAAAAGTATAACGAAAACGAACCGCAAGCAAATAGAGCGAAACAAGACCGAAAAGCAGCTAGAAAAAGCAGCCGCGCAAGTTGCTCGCGGTGAGAAGTCAGAGGACGACTCGGCCAAAAAGCTATTGTATTGCACCGAAATCGCCGGCACCTATTTTCGCGAAGATAACTACAGCGAAGCGGAACGCTATCTGGACACGTGCAAGGATTTGCTCAAAGAGGCGAAACTTTCGCCAGCTGCCAGACTGGAAAAACAAACTCTAATCTCCATCTATCTGGGCGAAACACTCTATCGCCAGAGTCGCTACGAAGATGCCGTCAAAGTCTTCAAAGCCGCCCTGGACGGCGTGCAAAAATCCAATACCGTTTCCTATGAAATTTCCAAAATATTGCTGGCCAGCCTGGCCGGCTCCTACGACCAGCTCAAGCAATTCGACCAGTCAGCACCTGTTTATCGAGCCATGGCCGTGCTCGACCGCACCTATTTCGGCGACACCGACATCAATTACGGCTGGTCCCTTCTCGAGCTTTCCGATGCGCTTAAAGCCGCCGGCAAGGCGGAGGAAGCGCACCCACTCTATGAAAAAGCAGTCTGGATCTTTCGCGAAAATAATTTTCAGAGACTGGCGGAGAAATACGGCATCAGTGAAAGCCAGTTGAAGAAAGAGGCGAATCAAGCGTCCGTTTCGCCGGAAAAACTGAGCCGGGACAGGGAGCTGGCGGCACAACTGCGCCGCAACGTCTTTGGTCAGGGAGACACCGAGGGGCGCCGCCTGGGCGACCGGGATCTGGCCCCTCGGGATGCCTCGCTGGCCAATATCTTCGACCATTGCCAGGCCCCAGCGCGGGGCATGCTCGGCGCCTGGAACATCAAAGCGGCAAAGCATACCGAATCGCCGGGCTGGGTCTGGACCGACCCGGCCGTCAAGCAAAAGGCCCTGATGCTCTGCGTGCATGGCCTCGGTTTGCATCACCGCGCCTTCGAATCATTTGCCGAGCGCATGATCGGCCAGGGCTTTACAGTCGTCTCCTTTGACGTGAGGGGTTTCGGCGCTTACATGACGGCCAAGGGGCACGACCATCTCGATATGAAGGCCTGTGTTCAGGACCTGATTTCGGTAATCGGTCTGATGCGTCGAGACTACTCGGACCGGCGCATTTTCCTGCTCGGCGAATCGATGGGTGGAGCACTAGCTCTGCGTGTCGCCGCCGAGGAGCCAGATATCATCGACGGTCTGGTCTGTTCGGTACCGGCCGGCCAGAGACACAAAGAAGCGGGCACAAAGTTTAAGGTAGCGCTGAAATTTCTCACCGATTCGAAAAAACCGGTCAATCTCTCGCAATCGGTGGTAAACAAGTCGATAAGCGATGTACGCGAAAGGGAAGAGTGGCGGATGGATCCGCGCGCTCGCCTCAAGCTATCACCACGCGAGCTGATCGAGTTTGACCTGTTCATGCGGCAGAACGAAAAATTTGCCGCCGAAATCTGTCATACCCCGGTTTTGATTTTCCAGGGCATCGACGATCGCCTGGTGAAAGAGACCGGCACGATCAGACTCTTTCGCGTCCTGCCGACTAAGGATAAGGCGCTCATCTTGATGGGCAACCAGCAGCATCTGATCTTTGAAGCCAATCCCTACAAAGACGACCTGACCATGGGCATCATCGGCTGGCTAAATGCACACGCCGACGCCCTCAACGCCTGCCCGGGGCCGGTGACGACCGAGAACGGATCAACATCAACAACCGAGCAATCCTCGAAGTAGCCCAAATCTGCAGCCGATTGAGGCAATTTAACTTGATTACCCCGGCATGGGACTTTGGCGGTCTGTTTGGATGTTCACAGAACGGACACATTTTAAAGGTAAGAATTGAATGACCCAGAAAAGTTGTCCCGAGGCGTAAGCAATGTTGCAGAAAGAAAAAGATGGCCCTGAAAATTGCCGCCGATCAGACATGCCAGTCCCAAAAGATTCTCAAAATGCAGCGCCGAACGAGGCTCAGGGCAACGCTCAGATCGCTTCCGAGCAACTCGCCCAGCACCTGGCGAAAATGTTTGCGGCACTGGCACATCCGGCTCGCTCGCGCATTATCATCGAACTCGGCTCTGGCGAGCATTGTGTGAACAACCTGGCTGACACCCTCAAAATCAGCCACTCTTCCGTCTCCCAGCATCTCGCCATACTCCGTTCGCAGGGCTTGATCAAAGAGCAAAAGGCCGGGCGTTTCGTCTTTTATCGACTGATTGCTCCCGAGCTCGCGGCCTGGCTTGCAGCTGGCGGCCATTTCGGTGAAAACAACGGCGGCAGTCAGACGGCTTCTCCCGGTCAGAACGGAAACGATGCGGAGAATGTGACACCACAAGCGGTGCATGAGTCCATGCTCAATGCCATGCCGCAATCGCGTTGATTTTGAGCTCTAACCGCTCTTATCAAGCGCTCTGTCCGCACCGTTATGAATGCTTTTTAGCTTTGCTCTGAGTAAATTTGGCGAAAAGGCGTGAAACAGCGTACACGGCAAAAATAACCACCGCCGAACCGACAATCGCCGGCAGCAGGGGCACGCCTTCCAGAGACGGTCCGATATTGCCCAGCCAGCTAGTGCCTACCCAGGCGCCGATCATGCCGAGGACGGCCGAACCGAGGAAGCCGTTCTTACCGATACCCGGCACGATCCTTGATGCGATGCCGGCGCATACGGCAGCCACGATCAGGTAAAAGAAAAAGTGTAAAAAATCCACGATGCCTCCTGCTCCAAGGGCCGGGTCCCGCTTCCACAAAGTCGCCCCGAAGGCCGATTAGTCAGGCAGGGATTATGGCATATAAGGCTTCTGGTCTGCCTATGATTGGCTTAACGATTGGCCGATTAAACAATTTAGAAGAGGAGTGCCTGCGGCAAATGACCGAACACGTTTTTACCAGACCCCAGCTCGACGCCGCCTATCTCAGCAAACCGGCCCATATGCGCCGACGTAAGGACCGCTATGAAGCCGGTCGCGCCCTGCGGGTCAAATGCCCGCGTGACGCCCACAGCGAATATAAAATCAACTGGCGGGAAAGACCAGAGTCCGTCCAGCTCTTGATTGAATCGAGTGTCGGTCGCATCGAAGAGCTTTTACCGATTCGCTACGGGCGCATGCTCGCCTCGCCCTTCGCCTTTTTCCGCGGTGCCGCCGTAGTGATGACCGCAGATCTTGCCCAGACGCCCTCTACAGGCTACGCCGTACAGGCCTGCGGTGATTGCCATCTGATGAATTTCGGTGCCTTTGCCACCCCCGAACGCAACATCGTCTTCGATATCAACGACTTCGACGAAACATTCCCAGCGCCGTGGGAATGGGACCTGAAGCGCCTGGCGGCCAGTTTTGTCATTGCCTCGCGCCACAATGGTCACAAGCGCGGCGACAGCCGCACGGCGGCCGCACGTCTGGTTCAGAGCTATCGAGATAAGATGCACGAACTGGCCGAAATGTCGGCGCTTGGCGCCTGGTATTCCTTCCTCGACTACGAAACGCTGATTGAAATGGGCCAGGATGAGACTCTCAAGAAGCGGCGCAAAAAAGTCCTGAACAAAGCAATCAGTCGCGATTCGATGAGCGAATTCGTGCGCATGGCCCATGTGCTCGAAGGACAACCGCGGATTAAGGATTGCCCGCCGCTGATTTTCCACCGCGATGAAGCGACTGACCCCGGCCATCAAGATCGCATTCGTACGGCCCTCGAGCGCTATCGACTGTCGCTGCCGCGTGAGACTCGCGTCCTGCTCGACCGTTATGAGCTCGTCGATAATGCCATGAAAGTAGTCGGGGTCGGCAGTGTCGGCACCTACTGTGCGATCGGTCTCTTTTTCGCCGCGGAAGGCGATCCGCTTTTCTTGCAGGTCAAGGAAGCGCGACAGTCAGTGATTGAGCCCTACGTCAACTATTCATGGGAGCAAACCCATGGCGAGCGAGTCGTCTTCGGTCAGCGCCTGATGCAATCAGCCAGCGATATTTTCCTCGGACATTGTGTGAGCGATCTGGGCAAACATTTTTATGTCAGACAAATGCGCGATGTGAAAGTAAAACCGCTGGTGGAAATTTTCACGCCCCAGAACATGCAGGGCTTCGCTAGAAGCTGCGGTTGGGCACTGGCTCTGGCCCATGCCCGTTCGGGCGATCCGGCGGTGATTGCCGGCTACATCGGCAAAGGGGATGTCTTCCCCGATGCCGTCGCCCAATTTGCCGACGCTTATTACGAACAAAATCTGACCGACCACGCCAGCTTGCTCGGCGCCATCAGAGACGGTGTCATCGACGCCTACAGCGAATCGGAGTAAGCGAGACCAGCCCAGTGGCAAAGAAGAATTATTTTAAATCGATCGCCGAGGCAGCGGGAACTATAAAGTCCGGTCAATGCTCTACATACCTATAGATGTAGTATCAAGCTCGATAGTTTGAAGGCTACACGTGGTAAAAATACAGGCAGAACAATCGAATTTCTGAGAGCATCGCAGTCATTCAAAACGCTGACCGGGAGTAAACATGGAAATTGGTATCAGACTGAAGAATATCAGCCTCTCGCTGGCTGCCGTTTTATTGTCTTTCCCGACGCTAAATGCTAGCCGAGCAGAAGCGGTGGCCACTCCGAAAAACTTCAGCGGCAACGTCTCCTGGTATGGAGTGCCCTTTCATGGCAGAAGAACGGCCTCAGGCAAAATATTCGACATGAATAAATGCACCAGCGCGCATTTGAAATTACCATTTTTCACGAAAGTACTTGTGGAAGATCCCAAGAACGGCAAATCAGTCGTCGTGCAGGTTTTAGATAGAGGCCCCTACGTCAAGACACGGGTAATGGACCTCTCTCGCGAAGCAGCCAAACGTCTCGGCACCCTCGGCAGCGGTGTCGCCTATGTCGATTGCACCGTAATTAACGAAAACGATGACGATGACGCAGCGCCGGCCAAAGCGACACCGGCCGCAAAATCCACGGCTCCGGCGACCGAGAAGAAAGAAGCGTCAAAGTAAGCCAACACACAGCGTAGTGCTGAGCAGATTTTACTGGTCTTCGATTGCACGCGCTTGCTTATCGAGCTCTTTAGCGCGCTGAGACTGATTCATCGCTCTGAGCAAGATGGCATAGTTGCGCATAACGGCGGCGACACCAGGGTCGGTGGCACCAAGAGTCTGGATACGCATCGCCAGAGCACGCTTATAGAGCGGCTCAGCCAGATCATATTTACCGTTGTCTCGGTAGAAGCGGGCCAGATTGTTCAGTGATGTGGCCAACTCGGGAGAAGCCGGAGCCTTCTCTCTGATTTCAACTGCGCTTTTGAAATAAGTTTCGGCATTGTCTGTCTTGCCCTCTTCTTTGTAGAGCAGAGCGATATCACTGGCGGTAGCAGCGACATCCGGGCTATCGGCGCCCAATTTCTTTTTGCGAATTTCATAAGCCTTGAGCAGAACTGGTTCGGCCTGATCGTATTTACCCTGACCCCGATAGAGGTCCTCGAGAGAAGTCAGACAGGTGGCAACGTCTACGCCATCTTCGCCTTCGGCATTGACATAGATGGCCATCGCTTCTTTGAACGTCTTTTCGGCGTCGTCAAACTTGCCTTGCAATTGCAGACTGATCGCCAGATTGCTCAGACGAGCACCCATCAGCTCCGGCTTGGCGTCCCGGTCAGCCTTGAGCACCGCAATCGCCTTGCGATACTGCACCTCGGCATCGGCGTACTGCCCGAGCTCACGGTCCAGCATGGCCAGGTTATCGATAGCGGTGATCACATCCATCGTCGACGAAGTTTTGTCGGCAACGAGAGCGTCAACGGCCTTTTGCAAAAGCGGTTGCGCTTTTTCGAATTCGCTGTTTTCGCGATATGTACGCGCTAGATTGGTCAGGGCCGCCGCTTTGTTATGGCCGCTATCGACACCGCGACCGCTTTTATCAGGAGCATTGGTCAGCTCCATCGATTGCTTGTAAAAGGTCTCAGCCTCGGCATTCTTGCCTTCTTTGCGCAGGAGGACGGCGAGGTTATTCATAGCAGCGATTTGAGCCGCATGATTATCCGATGGCGCTAATATTTTGACGACACGACGCAGGAGAGCTTCTTCTTCGGCAGGATCGCTGGAAGTTTGCACCGTAGAAAGACCGGTCAAATAAGGAGCGAGGCTAGCGGAGTCCGGTCCGGATTTTGCCTCGATGATCGCAATAGCCCGCTTGTAGCAAGCCATGGCCTGTTCGTTATTGCCGCTGCGCCGATAGATTGAAGCGAGATTGCCGAGCGTGGCGGTCAGTGATGGGTCACTTTCACCAACGGACTTTTCTTTGACGGCAAGAGCTTGCTTGAGCGTGTCGATGGCCATATCATCGCGACCTTCATTACCGTATAACACAGCAAGATCATTAATCGTCTTGGCCAGAAACTTATCATCGAGGCCAGAAGCCTTGCATTCGCTTATGGCACTCTGGTAAAGCTTCTCCGCCTGAGGATAATCTTTGGCGCGTCCGGCACTTTCAGCGTCCTTGAGCAATTGCTCCCAGGCCTTGGCATCGGCCAGGGCCGACGGGGCGTGAATGCAAAGGATTGCCGGTGCGGTAGCGGCGACGAGAAGAGACAATGCCAGACAGGAAGAAATACTAAAGCGTTTCACAAGTAACTCCCGCGGATAAAAGCATTTACTAATATACCAACCCCCTACGGTTGACAACCGCTTTTTAGACCCTTTAAACAGCAGACTTATCTAACAGATTGTTTATACAAAAGGCGGGAGGGAGAAAGCATTAGAAACAACTAGACAGAATGAGCCGGGCACCACAGGCGATGGCTACTTAATCAAACGCATCTTGACGATCGCAAATGCCACCATATCCGGCACCAGCTTACGAAGAGCGAGCATGCTGGCCGAATTGACCGGATAGCGCAATCTTCTCGAAGAGTCGCAGGCAGCGCGATAAATTGTCCTGGCGACGAGTTCCGGACCGGGAGCTGTAGCGCCGGACTCCTGCATATTAGGCAAAGTACGGCCGACAAAAGAATCATAAGCATGCAGGCCGGCCTTGCTGGTCAGGTCCTGCGAACGCTGATAAAAATCGGTTTTGATCGGACCGGGTTCGATCAATTTTACTTTGATGCCGAATTCGGCAAGCTCGTACTGAAGAGATTCGCTGAAGCCTTCAACGGCAAATTTGGTGGCATGATAAACGCTATAGAGCGGGAACGTGACCTGTCCGCCGATCGACGACAAATTGATGATTGTACCGCCGCCGTGTGCGCGCATACCGGGCAAAACTGCCCTGGTGACGTTCATTAAGCCAAAAACATTGGTGGCAAACTGACGCTCGACCTGTCCTTCATTGCTTGCCTCGAATGCACCGACCATACCATAGCCGGCATTATTCACCAGTACATCAATCGGTCCGAACCAATCAAGGGCAAGGCTAACAGCATCTTCGATCGAACGACTGTCGGTAACATCAAGACTTGCCTTGAGGACATTTTCCATATTTTCGAAAAGTGGACTTTTATCGGGGTGCCGCATCGTCGCCACCACTCGCCAACCGGCATCCTGGAAAACTTTGACGGAAGCGGCTCCAATACCGGACGATGATCCGGTGATTAGAACTGTTTTGCTCATTGTTTCTGCCCTCCGCTGAGGATTTGAGTTAAACTTGATCTGTCAGGTACATGCCCCCAAACGGGTATTTAATCATGACATAACCTTTTAGGAGAAGATACCAAACCATGGATGCGGCTCCAGGAAAGGAAATTACTTTGCCCCGGAGCGACGACAGCGTTCATCCGATCACCGGTCCGGCTCAAGACGTGGCAAACGAGTCGGAACGTGTGCGCATTGCCCCCCGCGCCATCGTCTATATGGCCGCAGAAATAGCCGCTGACACGGAAGAGTCAGGTGCCGATTGGCTGCAAGCAGCACCGCCCACCGTCAAGACTTATCTAAGCAGCTTGAGCCGTTCGGAAAGAATAGCCTTCTTCACGATTTTTCATAGCGCCGGTTTTTCCTACTGGGGCGAGCCGCGCTGGCAGGTCGAGCAGGATGGTACCAGATATGATGGCGCCATGGCCTGGTTGATCTGCCTGAGCAAAGATAAGGCCTGGTTGAGCAGCAGTTTCCTCAAAAATTTGAGCGAAGAAAAATGGCAGTCGCTCGTCCAGGGGTGTGAGGGCGTCACGATACCGCTGTCGGCGCAACGGTTACTCTTGCTGCAGCAGCTCGCCCCGAAGTTAGACCAATTCAAAGCTTTGATCGAAAATAAAGCAACTATCACCAGTGCCAAAGATAGCGATACTGGTGCGGTTAATAGTGGCGCCAGCGGTGCCACCAGCGCCCTCGGTCTGGCCTTCCATATCGCCGCAAACTTGCCCGGCTTCAACGATTGTTCCCACTACCGCGGTCTCAAACTGCCATTTTTGAAAAGAGCCCAACTGCTTGCCAGTGACCTCAACGAAGTCTTTGCAGCGGAAAACAACCCCCTCGTCGATCTTGATCAGCTGACAGCCTTTGCCGATTACAAAATCCCGCAATTGCTGCGCGAAAAGGAAATTCTTGTCTACGACGAAGAGCTTGCCAGGACAATCGATAACAAGGAAGAGATCGCACCAGGCAGCCAGGCCGAAATTGAAATCCGCGCCAATACAATTATCGTTGTCGAAAAACTGCGCCTCGAATTATTGCGCGCGCGCCTTGAATACGACGCGCGCACAATCGACGCCAAACTCTGGCGTGCCGCCCAGAAACTGGACAAAGCCATGGCCAAGCCCTATCACCGGTGCCGGACAATCAACTACTAAGCCGAAATACTAAGACGGTTTGCCCCAGTACCAACCCTGGCCGAATGGTACGCCCATCTCCACGAGCAATTCGAGCTCTTCGCGACATTCGATGCCTTCGGCAACGAGCTCGGCACCGAGAGAATTGACGACCTTAACCAGACGGCGGAGTAAACGAGTCTTGGATGGTTCAGCTGAAATACCGGAAACATATTTACGGTCGATCTTGACGATGTCCGGCTCAAGAATAATCAAGCTTTCGAGTGAACTGCGTCCGAAGCCGACGTCGTCGATAGAGACCATCAAGCCGCGCTCCTTGAGAGCATTGACATGATCGCGCAGATAAGCGGGATCGCCGATAAATTGTTGTTCGCTGATCTCGACGCAATACTGGCCTTTTTCGCGATTGGCCGGGAAAAGAGTCATCAGTCGATCTATAGGCGTATCCATGATCGTCGAAGGGAAAAGATTGACGTGAAAGCGAGCCGCCTGATTGAATTTAGGATCACTGCAGGCATTCAGGCAGGTTTTGAGACAGCGCAGATCGACTATCGTCAACAAATTATGCTCGACCGAGACGCGGAATAAATCGTCAGGCATCTCAAAGGCACCGGCCGGGCCGCGACTGAGGATTTCATAACCGACGACCTTTTCATCGGCAAGATGGAAAATCGGCATGGAAACAGCGCGGAAGCAATCACCTCGGCGCAATTTCTCGGTCAACTCCTCCAGCGCTTCTTTATCGGGAGAACTGGCTTTGCTCTTGTGCTTTTCACCGGAGGAAACGCGGTTTTTGCCAGCCAGCTTACTCTCGCGCACGGCCAGGCGGGCCAGAGAAAGCACCTCTTCGATCGAACAAAATTCATAAGGAAGAGCCAGGACACCAAGGCTGGCCGTGACTCGCACAGTTTCGGAGGCCAGACGCAGGGGACTATCGCCTACAGAGAGGCGTATCTTTTCAGCCACGAGCATGCCTTCGGCAAAGCGGGTATCAGGCAAGAGAAGAAGAAATTCGTCGCCGCCGATGCGGGCAAGATGGTCGGTCGGGCGAACAGTGTCTTTGACTCTTTCGGTAATCTGGCGCAGGACGACGTCACCGACCGCATGTCCAAATTGATGATTAATCCGGTCGAAGTCGTCACAGTCGAGAAGCACGGCGACAAGATTCCATCCACCACGCTGAGCCCGCACATATTCCGCCTCAAGCGCTTTTTCCAGACCGGCGCGACTGAGGGCAAGCGTAGCGGCATCGATATTGGCCATGGTATCGAGCTGTTCGTGAGCAGCGGCAAGCTTGGCCTGCGCCTCGTTCAACTCGGCTTCGAGCCTTTTCACCTGCATGGCATAACGTATCGACTGCAAAAGCACTCGACCGTCCAATTCTTCTTTGACGAGAAAATCCCTGGCGCCCTGCTTGACCGCTTCAGTGGCCACATGCTTTTGCGCTTTGTCACCTAAAACCACCACCGGGATGCTGGCATCCTGCTCCTTTAACTGCAGGAAACTGGCCATGCCGCTATCACCGTTGCCGCCCGGCCTGGAGACATCGAGCAAGACTAAATCGACGCCGCCTTCGACGAGGCGAGCGAGACCGGCCGCTATATGTTCGGCAAATTCCATAGAGACCTGCGCTGACTCAGCGCCTGCCATCTTATTGAGGACGTCTTTCAAGGCATAAGGACCGCCCTGGCTGTTGTCTTCGATTAGTAATACTTTGGTCTTCCTGGCTTCCATCACTTCACCGAACTAGAGAATCCTGAAATCTTTTGCACATCCGAGCCTACTATTAAACCGCATATCCGGCCCGAGGTGCCTACTTACGTCCTGTCCCAAGCGATTTTTCTTTCACTTCCTAATTAATTGTGCCCGCCTTCCGGCAAGATTAGCCATATCTTTTTTGAAGGCGGCAAAAGAGTGGATAAGGAGCTCGGCAAAAAGTCAAGTGCAAATAAAGGCCCTCAGTTCCTTGAGTCTCTTGTACCATTGGGAGGCTCGCGTTCAGACGCCGTGGCTGGTGCCATTCGGGTCTTGCAGAACCTTCTGTTTCTGTGTTCCCGGTCGCGATCAAGATGAACCTCTATTTTAAGATCAGACTGGAAACTCCATGCCCGAAAACACTCCTGAAAACGTAGAGCCACCCAAACCCGCCGCCGGCAACAATCTGGCCAAGCAAATCGGGGCCGGCCTTTTTGCCGTCCTGTTGCTCTGGCTGACCTTCAAAGACAGCAACTGGAAGGAAATCTGGCGTTATCTGCAAACGGTGCAGCCGCTACCGGTGGCCCTGCTATTCGTCTCCGGTCTGACCAGCCATTTCCTGCGCGCCTACCGCTGGGTTTTCCTTCTTCAGCCCCTGAGCGAAAAAAAGATTGGCCTTTTCAATTCCTTTTTCGCCGTCATTATCGGTTATGCAGTCAACGTAGCCATCCCGCGGGGCGGGGAAGTGGCCAGGCTCGTTTCCATCTGCCGCAGCGAAAATCTGCCCTGGGCCGGCGTCCTCTCCACCATGCTCATAGACCGCATGCTCGATCTCGGTTTGCTGGTCTTTTTGCTCGGATCCTGCCTGCTCGTCCTGCCTAAAGACCTGCTCGCCTCAATGCCCTGGCTCATACCCGGTGGGACATCACTTTTGATTGGCACCGTTATCGGACTGATCGTCCTGCCGAGCGTCGGCACGATTTTGCAAAAACTACTACAAATGCCATTTTTAAAGACCCGTCTGCCGCAGCCCCTGCTCGAGAAACTGGTGGCTCTCGCCGCTCAGTTCGACACCGGCACACAGGCCCTGAAAAATCCGGTCAAATACCCTCTGATCGCCGGACTGAGCTTCCTGATCTGGTTTTGCTACTGGCTCAACTTTTATTTGATGGTCTTCGCCTTCAATTTGCAAGATAAAATCGATCCCCTCAAGTGCCTGATAATTTTTACGATTGGTTCGGTCGGTGTCTTGATACCGACCCCTGGCTCGGTCGGAGGCTTCCACTTCCTGGTCAGCAAAGGTATGACGATGACGGCCAATGTGCCGCCGGATCAGGCCCTCGCCTTCGTTACCGTTCTGCATTTTCTCGCTTTCATTCTGGTGCCCTGTATTCCGGCTCTGATACTGGTTTTGTTCGCCGGCAAAGCAAAAAAAACTACGACCAACTGATATAGGTCTTAAAAAAATGGCATTCAAAACACCTCTGCAATTTGTGGCTTCACTGACTGCAGACTTTGCAGAAGGAGCCGCCGGCTTGCGCCATAACAGCGCCAGACACACGACCAACTGGCTGGATATTGGTTGCGGCGACGGCCTCGTAGCCGCGGCGCTGGCAACATACGGCTGCCAGGTAACCGCTATTGACGGTAGTGAAAAGAGCATAGCCGAGGCCAGAGCTAACGGTGTAAACGCCACCTTGATCAAGATGCAGGATTTCGAACACGAACCATTCGACATCATCTTGATCAGCCGCGCCCTCCATCACATGCCACCACTGGCGGAGACCCTACAAAAGGTGCAAAAGTTGCTCAAGCCGGAGGGCACACTGATAATCGAAGATTTTGCCCGCGAAGTCGTCGACGAAAGGGCCGCATCATGGCTATTTCAAAGGGCTGAGCACTATATTTCAGCAGAAGCGAAACAAAATCCGTCCGCACAGGCCCAGGATGAACACAGCCACAAAGATCCGGACTGCAAAGCTGGACGCGACAGACATGCCTGGTTGAGAGAGCGGCCCGCCTCGGACCACGACGCAAAAAGATTGTGGCACGAGCACTTTGTCAGCGACCACCACCTCGCCACCGGCAGCGAAATGCAATTTGCCCTGGAGTCATTTTTCCAGGTGAAATCATTCAGCAAAATGCCCTCACTCTTTCGTCATATCTGCGATTTTTTGCCGGCCACCGCAGATGGTGCCGACACCGCCGCTCAAATCTGGGCGGAAGAAATGGCTTTGATCGAAAGAGAATCGATACCGGCTGTAGGTTTCCGCGTGGTACTGGCCGCTAGATCTGGTCTCTAATCGCGAATGATCGCCGGTTGTCTGATCACATTTGCATAATGCGAAGATTCACTCGCAGTCACATCTTCAGCGGGCATCCAGCCTCAATCGAATGGATCTTTTTGCGTCATCTTTTGTTCGTAATACGCTTGATCTTTTTCGCTCAGTGTCAGGCGCTTGAATCCAGGCCAGTTCGGAATCTCTTTGAGCGCTTGTTCCCAGACTCGACGACTATACTCTGGATTTATTGGATGATCGGCGGATGTCAGCCCTCTATGGAATAAAGACCGAGCCGTCCAGAGGGACTGCAATACATCTAGGCCATCAGGGGTTATGCCAGATGGAAGCTCATCGTCCCAGAAGAAATAGGCACTGAGCGTATTAAATTTGGACGCGAGTGACGGATCTAAAACCAGATTTTAATCGCCCTGGTCCTTTGCTGTTGCTTTTACTTCGTCCGACATCAGCACCGCCCCAGAAGCTCAACTGCGCCTGATATTCCCTTCCCGGCCAGATAATTATCAATTCCAAACCTTGTAGTCCCATAGCGGCAACTAGTTGTTTTTTTTGCTCTTCTTGCTCAGAGGCACTTTCACACCTCTGGGCTTGGGCTGGCAATGCGGACAAAAATGCGATGAGCGACCGGCGATGCGAAGGCGCTCGATAAGCTCGCCGCAGGTGCGACAGGGCTGCCCCTGCCGACCATAGACATAGGCTTCGTGCTGATATTTACCATTGACGCCGTCACTGTCGCTGTAGTCACGAAGGGTCGAGCCACCCGATGCGATCGAGCGCTCGAGCACAGTTTTGACATTGTCGGAAAGACGCTCCAGCACCGCCAATTTCACATCTCTGGCCGGGGTAAGTGGATGCACGCCTGCCAAAAATAGAGACTCGTCGGCATAAATATTGCCAATGCCGGCGATCAATCTTTGATCGAGCAGAGCAGTTTTGATCGGCTGCGACTTGTTGGCAAAAAGTTTTTGCAGGTGCTTGCCGTCCATATCCTCGAGCGGCTCTACACCCAGCTCAGCAAGGGTGGGAATCACTTTTTCAAAACTGGCGCCTTTCGGTTTATACCAGAGTCGCCCGAAGACGCGCATATCTTCGAAGTGCAATTCCCGGCCGCTTTCGAGATAAAAAATGACACGCAAGAACTTCGGCTCGCGAGAAGATCCAGACTCAGACTCAGAGTCAGATCCAGATCGGGCTCCGGCACGCACAATCAGACGCCCCGACATACGCAGATGACAGGCCAGTCCCGCCCCCTTGTCGAGCTCGATCAAGAGATACTTGCCGCGCCTCAAGACGTGGCCAAATTTATGGCCTTTGACCAGGCGGACAAAATCATCGACATCGGGATAAGCAATCGAAGCTTGCCGCAAAACTTCGGCTGAGCGGATCGCATCGCCTTTCAGGGCTTTATCCAGACCGCGCTTTACGGTTTCGACTTCAGGTAATTCCGGCAAGAAAGACTCCTCGAAATTTCAAAAAATTCTCTCTAGGAAAAATAAAATGCCGCCGCCAGAATGCCGTAGACAGCCAGAAGCTGAGCCCCTTCCAGCCAGTTGCATTCGCCGTCGGTGGCAACAAAGGCAAGAATAATCACCGACACGATAATCGCCAGAAGCTCGACGAGCGAGAAACAAAGATCCATCGGATGTCCGATCGCCGCGCCGATGAACACCATCAGCGGTGCCACCAGTAAAGCGATTTGCGAGCCCGAACCGAGGGCGATATTGATCGCCAGATCCATTTTATTTTTACGAGCCATGAGCAGAGCCGTCGAATGCTCAGCGGCATTGCCTACGATGGCGACAAGAACGACGCCGATGAAAATATGACTGACACCGAGCGATGTGGCAGTTTCTTCGACGGCGTGCACGAGATATTCGCTCAGTACGGCGACGCCGACCGTACAGGCAAGCAGGACAATGACCGCCGTACGAATGCTCCAATCAGGCACGCCCAGGTCCTCTTCGACTTCGCTGTCAGCTTGTATGTAGAGTTGCTTATGTGTTTTGAGAGTAAAAACCAGACTCAATATATAGGTGATAAACAAAATGACGGCAATGACCATGGCCAGGCTGTTGGCATTGACGTTAGCTTTGGCACCGAGAGAGAAATGGAAGACGGCGGGCACGGTCAAACTGATGGCGGCCAGGGCAAGCAAAGTAGCGGAAGTAGATGCGGCGGTACGGTTGAAATACTGGGTCTGGTACTTACAACCTCCGACAACCATGGCGCCGCCGAGTACGAGCAAAACGTTGCCGATGATCGATCCGGTCAATGATGCTTCGACTACATCGATCAGGTTATGACGCAAAGCGGCGATGGCAATAATTAGCTCGCAGGCATTGCCGAAAGTAGCATTGAGCAATGCTCCGGCCCCAGCGCCGACGCGGTCTCCGAGGATTTCGGTAGATTTGCCCATCAGCCCCGCTAGAGGCACGATACCCAGACAAGCGGTGAAAAATATGATCGCCGGCGACCAGCCTAAATAGGATCCCAGTATCGGCAGCGGCACGAAGACAAGGAAAATATTGAGGATGTTCTCAAAGGACAGTTTCATGCAGCCGGCATTACCTAAAACTCAGAATGAACACGGTACCACAAGTAATACCGTTCTCATACTCGAGCACAAGAAGGCGATTCTCTCCAGTTTTTTTCAAAAAAGCGCGTATAAATCCATACAAAAAAGATTCCCATACGAAACCTTAAGCAAACCATCAGATTGTTAAGGGACTGAGAAAAATTTAAATGCTCAGGTGAGATCCTTACCAGAATATCGTCCGCATATCGGCGGTAACATATTGCAACGACAAATTCTGTCGTCGGCCGAAATGTTTCACAAAAATCTGTTATGGGCGAATTCGGCCTAGCCTGGGCACGTAGGAGGTTATCTGATGGCAGCAGTCAAGTCGGTTGCAAAACCGACCATGGAATGCGAAACCGAACATTTTTTGGCGGCTCAAAGACAACTCGACGAAATCGCCGAGGAAATGTGCTTAGACCGCGAATTGCATGAACGGCTGCGATATCCCAAAAGAGCACTGATCGTGACCGTTCCTGTGCGCATGGATGATGGCTCAGTAAAAACGTTTACCGGCTATCGCGTGCACCACGACGTCACCCTCGGACCAGCAAAAGGCGGCATCCGCTTCCATCCAGAAGTAAACCTCGGCGAAGTTTCCGGCCTGGCCATGCTGATGACCTGGAAATGCGCCTTGATGGGCCTGCCCTACGGTGGTGCCAAAGGCGGCATTCGCTGCGAACCATGGAATCTTTCCGCCGGTGAAAACGAGCGCCTCACCCGCCGCTATACATCCGAAATCATCAACTTGATCGGACCGGATAAAGACATTCCCGCCCCGGACATGTACACCAACGAACAGACAATGGCCTGGATCATGGATACATACAGTATCAACGTCGGTCACACTGTGCCTTCGGTTGTCACCGGCAAACCGGTTTCGATCGGCGGATCTTTCGGCCGCACAGAAGCGACCGGTCGTGGTGTCGCCTATTGCGCACGACGCGCCGTCGCCCATCTCGGTATGACCAAAGAATCTCCAACCGTCGCTATTCAGGGCTTCGGCAACGTCGGGTCGGTGACGGCCAAATTGCTCCATCAGGCCGGCTACAAAATCGTCGCAGTTTCCGATGTGCACGGCGGCATTCACAATCCGAACGGTCTCGATATTCCCAGACTGCTCGCCTACATCTCTGAAATGGGGAAAGTCGAAGGCTTTGCCGGCAGCAGCGCTGTCAGCAATAAAGAATTGCTCGAGCTTCCCTGCGACGTCTTGATCCCCGCTGCCCTCGGCGGTCAGATCACCGACGCCAACGCTAAGAAGTTGCAGTGTCAGATCGTTGTCGAAGGCGCCAATGGCCCGACTACGCCGGAAGCCGACATGATCCTCCACGAACGGGGCATCATGGTAGTACCGGACATCCTGGCCAACGCTGGCGGTGTGACGGTCAGTTACTTCGAATGGGTGCAAGGCATGATGCATTTGTTCTGGAGCGAAGAGGAAGTCAATCAGCGTCTCGAACAGATCATGGGTCGCGCCTGCGATCAGGTCTTCGAACTGTCTACCAAGAGCAAATTGCGTACCCGCCTGGCGGCTCTACGCATTGGTGTTTCGCGCATCGCGGAAGCCAAGCGCTTGAGAGGCCTCTACCCCTAAGGTAAAAGTGCCGATCGACCGATAAATGGACTAAAAGCGAGCATTGACTGTCATCCAAAGGCTAATCAATGCTCGTTTTTCTTTGCGAAATCGGAGTTCTTTGAAGCAGATCTGATTCACATTAGCCTCTTTGTGGCACAGTTATATAGGACACCCTTCAGCCGTATGCGTTGACGGCTGATTGGGGGTGTAGCAGGAAGTTTCGTAATCGGCGAAACTACAGGTGTCTGGAATTACTATTTGGTACTGGCATGTTTTCACAAAGCAGATCGCAGAGTAATAAAGGCGGCCAACCGCCCGCCCCGCGGAGCGTCCGACTGCCTAAACAGTCGATCATGCCTAACTATGCAGACATCCAATTTTTGCATCAGGAAGCGAGCAAAGGCAGCGGCCGACAAGTAGAAATGCCTTTTTCTGTAACCGAAGGTTCTCAAGAATATCTGCTCAGCGTTAAAGTCGATCGCGCCATATCCATGGATCCGATCTGGACATTTTCCATAGTTTCTCCCAAAGGCAATCAAGTGCTGTTCAGCACCGCAGAAGGTGACATCAGCCTCGTCGCCAATCTGGTCATGAGTGGTGCCGGCTGTGATCCGCTCGGCGACTCCTTTGCCAACGAAGGCATGATGGGCATGGATACTATGGGCAATCTGGCCACGGTGACGGCTCAGGGTTCGGCTGAAATGCCGACGATCACCCAGAGTTCGGCCGAACCGACACCCCTGTTCGACGCGCCGAAACCAGGCATGAAAGCCACGCTCGAAGGTGATTTGACAAAAATGCAGGCGCCCAACCTGCTCCAATCGATCACCATGGCCAAGATGACCGGCCGCCTCGATTGCAAAGACAAAAGCGAAACGGCCAAAATATATTTCATCGACGGCGCCATTGCCCATGCTGAGATCAAAGACACATCGGGCGATGAGGCAGTGATCGATTTCATCACCTGGACAGCGGGCGAATTTCGCTTCTGGCCGGATGAAACGACGAGCGAAAAAACAGTCAACCGACGCCTGGAAGCGATGCTCATGGAAGGCGTCACCATGCTCGACCAGGTCAAATATCTGGAGTCGGCCAATTTAAAAATGGAGTCGTGCCTGGTCAAGCGCAACGCCATCATCTCCGAACAAGAATTTTCGCAACGCCTGTCGAAGGGCGCACCGATCGGTCTGCAACCACAACTCGACCTCTACGAATTGATCGACAATCGCACCACTCTGTACGACATCCTGCGCAAACGGCCGATGAAAAAAACCGAGTGGGTGCCGATCATGTTCAACCTGCTCACCTGCGGTCTGGTCCAGGTGACGGATCAGCAGATCAGCCGCTCGGGCAGCATGCGCAGTATCGGTATCGACGAAGCGACGCTGCAATCGGTAACCAAACATCTGATCCGCCAGGAAAGCGGCATCATGACCTATCCCGCCTTTCTCTATTTCCTCGACCAGGAATATTTGCGCTACGAATATTTCAACTTTCCGCTTTCACTGATTGTTTTCAGCCTGGGCAATCGCCAGGGCGGTCCGACCGGGCCGGTCGAGGCACTGCAGATGCTGGCGGTCAAGCGCGCCATGCAGCGCATCAGCCTGGTCAAGCGCCCGATCGATTTGATCGGTCATTACGAGACCTTCGACTACGCAGTCCTTCTACCCAACTCCAATGCCAAGGCGGCGGCGGCACTCGCCCATCGCATCGTCGATGTATTGCGCGAAGCACCATTGACCGCAGACCTGGATCCCCGCTCCCTCGTTTTTGCCTTCGGCGTCGCCGGCGTGCCGGAAGATTGCCAGGAATTGGACAAGTTGCTCCAGGCGGCAAAAAATGCCCGGGACGCATCCAAACAAAGCCAGCGAATTGTCCTTGCCCGCGAGATTATCGCCCCTCAGTAATCGCCGCAATCCCCACCGCCAGACTCAGGAGAAAATTTGTCCAGCCCCGTCTACACCTTAAATTTGCTTGACATCGAATGTGCATCTATTAATATAGAAGTGCGGACACGCCACGGGCGCCGTATTTTCTATGGCATAAGCGCTTTCGAATGTCCAAAGGGTCGCAATGACTGCCTTCGGTAATTTTGCACATATCAATCAACCCGCCAACGACGAACAGTCGGGCAAACGGCCCGCGGACTCAGGCTTGAGCGCCAAAAATGTAAGCGCCCAGAATCCTGCCCTGGCGGAACAGGCCTGGGCTTTCAGTCCGGCTAATTTTCAAAAAGAAAATAATGGCAGTGCTGGAGATATCACCGCCGCTCTCCCCGCCGCCGGTTATGGTGCCGGAGCTAGAGCCCGTATGCGCAGTACGACCGAATCGGATCAGACGGCGCCGAGACCGGCTCTCAAAAATCCAATCAATCCAAACGTCAGTCCGGCAGTATCGATAGCAATCGGCGAAACGGTACGCCCCGAAGCCCCCGAACTGGTCCATAGCAAGACAAATCTGGTCGAAGGCAAAACCCTGCGCTCGATTTTGCCGAAAGCAGCCTTTAACGGCAGACCGGCCCCGGCGCGTGAGACCAGATCCAATGCAGCAGCCTCCGAACAGTCGGCCCAGCCGAACGAGTTTGTCGAGCAAACAGTCCTGCCCGCCACCAGCCAATCGCTGGCTAAAAGTCCCGAAATTGCCGCCCTGGCAAAATCCAGCCCGAGCGAAGATCTGCTCCTTCGAGCCGACATCCAGGCTCACCTGAACGGCAATTTTGCCGGCGCCTGGGCCCTGGCCCAACAGCAAGCCAGTGCCGCTATAGAAACCGGTCCGCATCCGGCCATCCGCCCGGAACAAAAGCCGGGCGTCATTGGTGCTTTTATCCAGGCCAAACAGTCAGAAAGTGCCAGCCCATCGGTCGCCGTGCCGGTAGCCGCAAAACAACAGACGATTATTCAACCGGAAGCCCCCTCGCCGCCTGAGCCAATCAGACAGACGGCCCAGAGCTGGCAGCCCGAACCGGTCAAAACAATTGCCCGGGTGCAGGAAGAAGCGCCCTCGGCCTGGCCGCAACCAGCTGTCGTCGAAGTCAAAGCGCCGATACCCATACCCGTACCACCTGCCCTGATCGCTTACACGCCTGGTGCCGCCCCTGAAGTCCCCGCAGCTCAGGTAGCTCAGGTAGCCGCGCCGGCCCCAGTACAAGCGATGCTTCAGACTCAAGCCGCTGCGGCAGTTGAAGCTAAGGCCGCCAGGCCTGCCGACTTCGACGTCAAGTCTCATCCGCTCTTCGCTAATTTAAACAAAGAAGCAAAATCGAGCAGCGACAATTTCAACGCACGTATGGACAAACCGGCTGCCATTGAAGACCTTTCCAGACAGGTGATGGCCTCCGACTTCCGCATCAATCAAAGACCGGCAATCGATGCTGCCGCCGCCTCCCAGGCAAGCGATCCCTTCGCCGCCGACAACTGCTACCAGTCGATGGAAATAAGCCCGGACGGCGTCGTAAAAACAACGACGACCTTGCCCGATCTGACCGCATCAAAAGTCGAAACGCGCAATCCGGACAAGTCGTCGACGCTAGCCCTCACCGATCATCTCGGCAGACCAACCGTAGAACAACACTTCGACCGCAACAATCACCTCATCTCGCAGACTACGAGCCGTTTCGACTTCGCCGACGCGCCGATGGCGGCCAGTCATCGTATCGTCAAGACGGCGACGCAAACGATCGAGACAACTCTCGATCGCACAGGCGTCGTTGTCGCCAGTAAAGTCATGCCCTATTCGGATCTCCACAGCGGCAACGCACTAAGCTGATGGCGGGCCCACTCAGTAAAAATCTTCAGGGCTGCACTTTGACGGTCTGCCAGGGCGATCTTACTCGTCAAACCGTAGACGCCATCGTCAATGCGGCAAACTCTTCGCTAATGGGCGGCGGAGGCGTCGACGGTGCCATTCACAAAGCCGGCGGACCGGCCATCCTCGAAGAATGCCTGCAGATTCGCAAGACCCAGGGCGGCTGCGCCGCAGGCGAAGCGGTCATCACCAGTGGTGGCAGACTCGCCGCCCAATACGTCATCCATACAGTCGGCCCGATCTGGCGAGGCGGGGGCAACAACGAAGCAAAAATCCTGACGAACGCTTATCGCAACAGCCTGCAATTAGCGGTCGACTATGGGCTAAAAACGGTCGCTTTTCCATCGATAAGCACTGGTGCTTACGGTTACCCGGTCGAGGAAGCGGCCAAGGTAGCACTATCTGCGGTGCTGGATTTTTTGCGGAGACGGTCAGAAAATCCGCCCCAAAACAGCGAAAGCAATCTGAGCGAAGTACGCTTTGTACTCTTCGATCCGCACACGCTAAATACATATAAGAGCGAGCTCGAAAGCCTCTAGCCTGCGGCGCTGGCTAAAGCCTTAGTAGTCGTCACCGTCATCATCGAGGTTGCGATTCCAGCGTTTATTGTTGCCGCCGCCACGTTCGCGTTTACCGTTGCTGCGGTGTTCGCGTCCCTTACCCTTACCGGCATGCGGCTCAAAGTCTTCAGGAGCAACGGCGACATAAGCGTCACGACGCCGACTGGCCTTACCACTGTCACCACCACTAGCGGTGCGGTCCGGTTCAAAGGAAGATTCGGTCAGGGAATTGTTATCGACTCGCTCAGGTGCTGTGCTCACAGCCGCATTCGGCGGTTCCGGCTTAGGCTTGCCCGCCAACTGGTCCTTGTCCACAGGGGCTTCAAGGGAAGTTGGCGGTGCCGGCGGCGCTTCAGCAGGGTTTACAGGTATCTGCCCTACCGGCTCAACCGGCGCAGCCGGCTCAACGGGCTCAACCGCCTTTCCCGGAGTCACGTCCCGGCCGCCCTCGCGGGGCGGACGATCATCTCGCGGCGGACTGGTTCTCTGTCTAAATTCTTTGCCGGCCGGCGCACCGCCCGGGCCACCACGGCCGCCAAAGCCACCCGGTCCGTCCATATCGGGACGAGGATCGCGGATTTTGCCGGAGATCAAATCATTGACGATCTGACGCACACGCGGATTGGCGGCGTCGGTCGGCGGCACGATCCGGTCGGCCACCGTGAGAGCCAGGGCCGTATTGGCCTCGCGATCACGATCGGCGAAGTCGGTAGGCTTGCCGTTCTTACGCGATTTATAAGCGTTGCTTTCGGCTTTCTTACCAAAGAAGACAGCATCGAGCAGTGTCTTTACGTCCTGGACATTTTCGGCGCGCGGTACGGTCAGCTTGAGCAGCTCGGTGTATTCCGGCGCGTTGGTAGTCAGGTCGAGTTTATCTAAAATGCCGCGCGTTGCCGGTTGATCCGTCGAGCCCAGCTTGAGGATTTGCGGCACGAGGTCGGGAGCAGACGTCGTTTTTTGCACGTCGAGCGCTTTAGCGAGCAGGGCGATTCTATCCGGGAAGCCATTCGATGGCGGCGTCGATTCTCTATATTTCGGTCCCTGCATATCGAGATAACGTTGATTCTCCAGCATCTGCGCCAGATTACCGTCAAATTCGTGCGAATACATAGCACTACCGGTAGTGCGGTCAAAAGTACTGAAACGATCACGCATGGAACGCACGAACCAGCTCGGCACGGCCTCTCGGATCAATTGATTAGTATCATCGGGTTTAGCCTCGGCACCGGCTTCGACCACCGGCGGCGCCGACATCGACGCTTTATGAGCGGCCAGAGCGATGCGATCGGTGATGAATTCGGTCTGCCAGGCGGGCGGTGCACTGTCCCGCGCCGGTGGCGAAGAGAGGAAATCCTTGAGCGTGCGTACATCGACGGCGGCCTGATCCGGATTGGAAAGCGCCGCTGCCACTTCCGGGCGCTGCAGTACGTCGAGACCGTTCAGACGCATCCAATCGAAATTGGTCGTCCCCGGCGGCATGTCCACACCCTGCGCCGGTTCAATGCCATTGGCATACCATTTCGAAAATTGCTGATCCGACATTTCGCGGACAAAATCAGTCAGGAAAAAGGCACGAATCTGCTTATCTTTGCCGGTCAAAGAATCGAATTCTTCGAAGAGCCTTTGCGGATTGACGGTCGTACCGGTCGACTGGCGATTGATCGCCGGCTCATAAGGATTGGCGGCAGGCGGCCTCTGCTCCGCTCCCGGCTCGTGAGCAACCGGCGCCGCAGGATCTTCGAAGGGCAAAGGTGCCTGATTTTCATCGACGCTACCAGTACCGCGATGGGGCTCGAAACCTCGCAACTTGGCGAGCAAATCACCGCTGGTCAGACTGCGATCGGGAAATTGCGAGAGATAATCGGTGCCCACCTTGGCGTCGACAACGGCGGCAACGACACCATAGCGAGTTTGCGAAGCGTATTGCGTAACCACATCTTGATGCTGAGGGAAATAGTCCAGCCAGGTGTGCAGGTTTTGTTTGAATAAATGATGACTGGCCGCATCCTCAGGCAAATTGCCGAGAATCGTCTTGAGCATGTCGGCGGCCTCCGGCGGCACGTTTTCCATGGAAATACGCGCTTGCTGGGTGGGGACGCGTTGCAATTGATGGACGCCGGCATAGGCTTCCTGAACGCGCTTATCGAGGGCATCGTTGCCGGAAAGTTCGGCGGCAATGCGCAGGGGTGCTTCAGCACCGCGGCCTTGGCCATAGGCATAGGCCAGAAAATCACGATCGCTTTCGGCGCTTGCCCCGTGGCGGCTGGCGAGTTCAGCCAGGCGAAGACCATGGTCGAGAGTGGTCGCAGTTTCAGGCGTGGTCTCGTAGGCATGTTTAATCAACGATTCCATAGCCGGATTGCCGAGTTCGCGGGCCTGATTAGCGGCCTCCGCCATTTCGGAGCGCACGTGGGCACCGTCGCCGGCAGCATATTTAAATACGTTGATTACATCATCGGCGGTGGCATTTGGTTTGACAGCAGAACGCACCAGCGACATCGACTGATCGAGAATCGGCTTGAGCGCCTCGTCGACGACTACTTCTTTGGGCGCGGCGGCGGCTGGTTCTTTTACTTCCGGCAGGTCATCATCGCCGGCGAAGGCCAGACCGATCTTGCGTCCGTCACCGGTGGAGGTGGCACGGCTCTCGAGCGCTCTTTGAAAATTGACCTCGCCCAATCGTGTCGCACCAGCTCCGGTCGCACCGGCGGCGCCGTCGGTGAGAGCCTGGAGACTACCTCTTTTGAGAATCTTACCGAGGTCGAAGTTTTCTCCGGCTTGATGCTCGCGCATCATTTCACCGACCGACCCTGAGCTGAAACCAAAAGTACCGCCCATGGCCGCCCCTGGCAGCATGCGACTTTCTTTGAGGAAATTGCCGGCCGTGGATGCTTCAAATCGTTGCAAGGCCGGGCTCGCTTCAACAGCCGTGGTGCCGATTTTGGCCAGCCCCTGGAAAGCACCGTGAGCGCCGACGAACAAAGCGGCATCGAGAGCCATGGCCCGTCCATCGAGAGCGGCGCGAGCAGCCATGGAGACGGCCTGGCCCGGAGCGATTTCGCCCTGATTATTGACCCAATTCTGGCGATTCAGTCCGACGTCATAGGCACGCGACAGCCCACCGATGGCGATACCCTTAGTGGCAATGCCGGCAATGTTGCTGGCGGCACCTTCGCCGCCGAAGCCGAGTTGTTTGGGACCGAGGGCATCGAAGGTCCTTTTCAGGGCGAAACCTTTCAGGCCACCGAGGGCCAGATCGGCGGCGACTTCGCCTCCCTTATCTTTCATATGGACAGCGTCAAGGGCGTTAAAGCCCACCGAGGCGGCCAGCAATACTTTGTTTTTGCCGGCAAATAGCGGCACAGCCTTCATAAAACTGGTGCTGTAAAATTCCACCGAATTCTGGCTTTGCATCGCTTTCTGGTCAGCGGCCACGGCTGTCTTAATTTCCGGAGCGAGCTTCACGATGGCGGCGTCGTCGCCGCGTTTAAGACCATCGTCCACCTGACGCTGCAACGATTTTAGATCGGCCAGGGTCTGGTCGTCCTTATGCCAGACGGTCTCGACCATTTTATCGAGCACGCTTTTGTTATCGTTGGTCTGCTCATGCACACGGATTTCACGCAGCAGAGATTCAGCAGCGTTATCGTTACCGGTGTGATGGTTAACGAGTGAGTTCAGAAATTCAGGATTTTCAGCCATGCCAGTTTAATCAGCTTCTCGCTTGACGACTAGAGCGTCAGATTAATATGCCTCTCGCCTCTCGCCTCTCTACTCTTGCCTCCCCACTATGCCCTGCTAAAAGGCTGGGCCACAATGGGGAATCTCCCATCACACTCGACGCCGTCTATCGTTCTATACCCCTATATGTAATCGTTAAATCCGGGCTAGACTAGTCTTAATGGCCAAAATACTCCTAGTAGAAGACGAACCGGACTTCACGGTTTTGATCACCGCCCTGCTCGCCTCCGACCATCACACGGTCGAAGCGGTCGACAGGGGAGAGGCCGCCGTCGATCTTTTGCGTCATTATGAGTTTGACTGCCTGATTCTCGACTGGAACCTGCCCGGCATGAGCGGTATCGAGGTCTGCAAACACTTCCGCGAGGGGGGCGGCCGCACCCCCATACTCATGCTCACATCGCGCAGCCATGTCGATGAAAAGTCGGCCGGTCTCGACGCCGGAGCCGACGATTATTTGACCAAGCCCTTCGAAGTAAAGGAATTATCGGCTCGCATCCGCGCCCTGCTGCGACGCCCGACCGCCTTTTCCGGCAAAAATCTGCGCGCCGGCGGACTGGAGATGGATGTCGCCAACCACACGGTCATCCGCGGCACCGAAGTGATTCAATTACTGCCCAAAGAATTTGCCTTGCTCGAATTTTTCCTCAGGCATACCAATCAGGTTTTCAGTCCCGATACACTAATCGACAGGGTCTGGCTGGCTGGAGAAGAAGCCTCCCCTGAGACAATCCGCACTTATATAAAGCGCCTGCGCAAAAAACTCGATGTCGAAGGCCAGCCCTCATTGTTTTCGACCGTGCATGGAGTCGGCTATAAATTCGACAGCCAGGCTTAATTAAAAGAGAGGGTTGTCACGTGCAAATTGCCACGTCTTTGTCACAGAAGCGACCTAGACTGATTTCACTGAGTGAATGATGCTCTAAACAATGGTGACCGGCGATGGCACAAATTGTCCAAAGACCCGATAAAAAAGTAGATCAGGCCAATCTAAAATCCTTTCAGCGTATCTCGGAAGAAGATATGCGCTACTTGCGAGAGCTGGACCGCTCAAGACGCGCGAATACGACCAGGGAAAACGATGAACTTCAAGAATCAATACCAATTACGCTGCACCAGCGGCTGCGAGCGGCATTGATTACCGCCCGCAAAATAATGAGGCGCACACTAAATAAGATTCTCTATGAGCGAGTGCCCGGAGACGAAAGTTATAGCGAAGGCATATAGACCAGCGAACAAGTTTCTCAAAATGGGACGGGCTCAAGCAATTGCTTGAGCCTGTCGGGGTTTTATGGCCGCCAGGAAAAAGAGACTGCGCCACCACCACCGGTTGCACGCCAATCTAACTTGACAGAGTGCAACTGATAATACATGCTCTAAGTATAGGTGTAGCTC
>JAGXAB010000144.1 GCA_018971775.1 Cyanobacteria bacterium REEB67
TAGCTGATAATCACATAGTTCGCGGTACATAATCGGGTGGGGGAATAAACATCAACAAATCGTCTAAAGCACGGGCCGTAATAAAAAACTAGGGAAAAGAATTTTTTTCAGGCGGTTAGTAGACTGGTCTGTTTTTAAATACAGCTACCCCAAAAGTTACTGATTCCACTGTTTATCAGTCTCCCCTCCGTTTTGGTAGAGTGCCGGCGGAAAATTCAGGGCTGTAGACCTGGCATGGGAGTAGCTTTCGAGTCTTGCCAGCTATGGATTGCACCATAACAGATATTATCAGATCCGTTAAAGATGGCCCATTTCTGGCACTTTTTTAGATCTCACCCGCTTTTTTAGATCTTGGGCAAAATTCGACAGATTAGTCATATGGGAGAGGGAGCTTTTCTCGGCACCCCTCCCCATATGCTAATCAAAAAATTCTTGGGCGTGTCACGCTCGGATTCTGGGGAACTTTTGTTGCTCCCTCCGACCTCACCGATGATACCACTTTTCGAGCTTTTCTCGGCGTGGCGTAGCTGGTAACTTAGCCAGAGGCTTGATTACCGAGTGTGAGTTGAAGCCATTTACCGTTACACTTTTAAGCGTGAATTATCAGACGTGCCATATCTCCTGGATATCGAAACCCTGGACCTGTGGGCTTTTCCCCTTTATACTACTTTTCATGACTGACACTGCCAGCGATATCCAAACAATCACCGCCGTCGATACCAGCGTTATGGATCATCTTTTTTCAAAAGGACTCCTCGAAAAGCAGAAGGTTTCCTTGTCCCAGGTTGAAGGAGTCTTTTCTGAGTCGGAAGGCATTCCTGTCGATATTGCCGCAGCCCGTTTAGGCCTGCCGGCTAGTGGCGTTTTAAAACGATTACGAAAGGGTGTGTACTTTCTGGATTCAAGGTTCCGGCTAAGCGTGGCGAAAAGTGGCTTGTAAGCCCAGAGGCCTTACCTGAAGGACTCCTCTGGAGCGCTTAGCCCTGAGCCTGAGGGTTCCTCAAATGCTCACGAAATCTATAGCACCTTAACCAGGTGCATCGAGACAACTTGGACGAAAGCTTCTCGTTAAATTGCCGGTAAAACCGCTTTATTTCACTGGTTCGGTTAAAAGGTAGTTCCAAACCGGCGGGCAAATAGGTTTGCCGCTGCTGCTGAGAACCGTGGCGTTGTTGACGGCGAAATTGTGGATTTGAGGCATTTGCGACATGTCGGCGAGCTGTCCATCGGTAAAGATCAGATGAGCGCGATTGTAAGCAGGAGTAGGATGATCGGCGTCTGCGATACCATACGTCGTCAGGCCGATTTTTTTGAATATTTCCATTTGCTGTTCGTGATTGCAGCCGCCCTGGCGGTCTTCGATGTGGTTAAAGGCGAAGTAGCGACTGAGTGGTGTTTTGGTATTGGAATCAAAACCTCCTGCTGGTGCCCTGAAGCGGAAGCTATAGTCTTTTGGCGAGCCAAAAAATATCACCCGGGCGACCGGATGTATTTTGGAAATGACATAGGCATGGCCACCGCCTTGCGATTGACCGGCAACGGCGATGCTGGACCATTTCGGCGCCCCGTCGGCTTCCAGAAATGTCGACCATCCCTGGCCTGGTTGATGTGAGTCGAGATAACGGAGCAGGTGGCGCAATCGGCTATCGATCGAGTCGGCCCTGGATATATTTGTCCGGTCGGAATAATTGCCGCCTTCAATTATTGCCAGGCGAAATTGCATATAGGCGTTTGGATCGTCGCTGTTGGCGCAGGCTTGTTGCGCCGCGATGTCATCGGGATACATTAGAAAAATGACGTGATAGCCCAGACTTGCTGCTGTTTCGAGGAATTGAGTCCTATGTGGCTTGCCGGCAGTACCGGGCAGAAAGAGCAATAGTTCGTGGCGCGGCGTCGTATAGGGTGTCCAGCTCAGATGCGCATCGTCGAAAGTCCTGATCGCCGAATCTGTGGCACTTGGTGTGGTGCTGGTTGGATTTGTCGGAGGTGATTGGGCTTTTGTGCTTTTTGCACTGAAGCAAATCAAGAGGCAGGCTGCCATTAGGGCGAGAATGCTTCGCCGTGCGGTCTTCTGGTCTTTTATCGCGGCTAATTTCATGCTTTTGCTCCCTCTGTCAGAGCAATATTAGCCCATTACGTAAAGGCTTGACAGTTTGTAGACGACCGGTCTAATATAAGTGCAGTCGAGGCGGCAAATTTATTAGACCGCGACCTTTTTGAAAATCGAGGCGTTAAGGCCATGTTCGGTAAAAAGCTCATCTTCAGTTCTCTTTCTATGTTCGTTGGCCTCTCCCTGAGCGGCCTTTCCTTCAATAGCCCGGCCTTTGCCGGTAACCTTCATCAAGAGCACGCCTAC
The DNA here is from genome assembly GCA_018971775.1 of Cyanobacteria bacterium REEB67. Classification (GTDB taxonomy): domain Bacteria; phylum Cyanobacteriota; class Vampirovibrionia; order Obscuribacterales; family Obscuribacteraceae; genus REEB67. Next base: position 2,357 of record JAGXAB010000144.1, read on the forward strand.
GGCGCCGGCAACGTCACTACATACAGTCTCGGCGACAGCCGTGTCGAATCGATCGCCATGTGGCGCGTGCCTGAAGGCAAGCAAAAGGCTATTGTCCTATCTCTGCACGGCTTCGGTCTGCACAAATGTGTCTACCAGGCCCTCGCCGAGAAACTCCAGGCGGTTGGTGTCGCTACCTACGCCATGGACATCAGAGGTTTCGGCAGCTGGTCGCAGGAGGCTGGTGGCGCGGCCGCTTTCAGCCCCGAAAAAACGCTCGCCGACGTAAAATCTGCTCTCACCGCCTTGCGCGAAGAAAACCCCGATACTCCCGTCTTTCTGCTCGGTGAGTCTCTGGGTGGCGCCCTGGCCCTCAAAGCCGCCGCTGAAAACCCATCTCTCGTAGACGGCGTAATCGCATCTGTTCCCGCGGCCGACCGCTATAAAGCCAAGCGAGTCGCCTTTGGTCTGGCTCTGAAAAACTTGCTCGGGGCAGGCGGCCACGTGAATATCGGCAAGGGCTTGATCAGTCAAGCTACCCATGACCCTTCCTTAAAATCGGCATGGCAGAACGATCCCAGCGCCCGATTGAAAGTAAGTACACGCGAGCTTCTCACTTTTTCTCGCTTCATGCATCACAACCATCAAGTAGCCGGTCAGATTAAAACGACCGCAGTACTTATTCTCCAGGGCGCCAATGACCGCCTGGTGAAAGCGTCCGGCACGGCCCGCTTGTTTAATGAATTGGGAACGACTGACAAAGACTACTTGCTGGTCGATAACTCCGAACACTTGATCCTGGAAGAAGGTCAGTTTACGGCCAGTACTTTTAAGCATATCGATTCCTGGCTGGCAGTTCATGAAGATATGAAAGTAGCCAGCAGACACACTATCCCGACTAAGCCTGCCTTTGTTGACCTGGACAATGCTGTTTTGGCCGTGCGATAAGCTGCACATTTAATTCATAGGCTGCAAAAGCGTCACCTGGTTTCACTTGTGGGTTGAGAAATTGACCTTCAGCCCTGTCTCCGGCCACCTAGACTGGCCATCAAAGCAACGGCAAGACCGGCACTGATCGCGGCCAGGCCGACTATCGCTTTTTTCTCGCGAGACAATTTTTTGCCAACTGCCTTATCTCGAGGCGCAGTCTCGAGCGGGTCTTTGTGTTGTTGCGCCGGCATCGGTGTTGCGTCTAAGCGCAAAACTGGCACCGCTGCGGCTGCTTCAGTCAGTCGATTTACGATGTTGGTAGCACCGCATTTTTCGCAGTGCACGATCTGCTTTGTCGATTCGAAGGACATGGCCCAGAGTCGCGTCTTTTGCTCTTCCAGAGAACGAGGTGCGAAGTCCGGTGGTGGATCGGACCGTTGAAGTGGTGATGATGAAGACGTCGAATGGCTGATTTCTTCTTGCATGTTCAAATTCTCACGCGAGGGTGGCGTAAGTGGGAAGGCGGCCCCGGCCTGACCTCTCCATCTGCTTCGATCAAATCATAAATATGTGGAGGATTTGTGGCATGATTTCTTTGCGACCGCACAGCAAGAGAGAAGTTATGACAGACCCCGCCCCGCAGAGCATGTCCCAGAAGCTCGAGACGATCAAGACTTTTCGCGTCGCCACGCCCGCTGACGCTGCCGGTTGCCGCGAAATCTATGCGCCATTTTGCGCAGCAGATTCGCCGGTTTCCTTTGAGCTCGAGCCGCCCTCCGAGGCGGAAATGGCCCGACGCATCGCTTCTACGCTCGAAACTCTCCCCTGGCTTGTGGCTGTGGGCAATGGCGGCAAAATACTCGGCTACGCCTATGCTTCGCCGCACATGGCCCGACCGGCCTACCGCTGGTCCGTCAACGTTTCGATTTACTTGCATCCCGATGCGCGCAGGCAGGGCCTCGGCTCAGACCTGTATAAGCGGCTCTTCGCTATTTTGCGCGACCTTGGTTATTACAATGCTTATGCCGGAATTACCCTGCCTAACGATGGCAGCCTTTCTCTGCACCGGCATCTCGACTTTCTCGAAGTCGGAGTTTATGAGCGGGTCGGATACAAGTGCGGCGCCTGGCATGACGTAGCCTGGTGGGGGCTCGCGTTGCAGAACCATCCGGACGTGCCGGCCGAGCCTGTGCCGTTTCCGTCCTTCGTCGCCTCGCGCGGTAGCGAAGCCCTGCTAGCTCTGCTAGCCTAAAGTCGTCTGATCAGTCGCGTTTTGGCTGATTTGCCCGCCCGCTTCTTGTTAGTCAAGAGGTATTTCCATTTTCCCTTGCCGCCTCCTGTTCCTATGCCCGGCTAGCGCTGCAATCGGGTATAAGTATGTATCCCTGAGAGCCATGGAGGTGTTTATGCGGCGAAAATCAATCAGGCCAGGCGGTAACTCTTTAGAGCGCAAACCAGGAAGGCGGGCGACGATCTCGCTCCTTGCCCTGGCTTTTATCAGCGCCCTTCTAGGCAATGCGCTCAATGCGCTGGCGGCGCCCAGCTTTCAAGAAGGCATGGCCGAATACAACAGCGGTAAATATGCCCATGCCCTTGGTACTTTTCAGACCTTCAAGGCAAGCTATCCTAACAACGCACTCGTGCACTATTACATCGCCCTGTGTCAGCAGGGCCTCGGTCACATCGACCAGGCCAAGGCTGAATACAAATGGGTAATGGAAAGCCGCGATCCGCAGCTTGCCGGTAAGGCCGCTGCCGGTTTGTCTCAGTTGGCTAATGTGCGCACGGCAGGTGCGGGTGGTGCCTCGAGTGCGGCGGTGATGCCGACCGCTGCCGCTCCTGGAGGATCGGGCAGTGATAAGGCGCCGCAGGGCAAGGTGAAGAAGGTGATCGACTTCTGGGCTACCTGGTGAGGGCCTTGTAAAGGATTTGCGCCCGTGTTTGGCGCAACAAAACGGAAGTTTTCCGATGTTACCTTCCAGGAGATCGACCTTGATGACGAATCGACTAAATCAATTTGTCAGAAGTATGGAGTGCACAGTATTCCCCATGTAGTGTTTTTAGACGGCTCTGGCAATGTACTCTACAACGGTGGTCCTAACCGAGATGAAGATGGTTTTGCCGCTCAGATCGGCCAGTATCATTAACCGTTTAAAGCACCACTAAAAGCACCGCTCAAAAAATCAATAATCAGCGAAAATGTCCCGGGGTATGCCTGCTCCGGGACATTTTTTTCGGCGCCTGTGGGCTTTCGAAAAAATTGTTAGAGGGTGATCAGACTTTCACGTTTCTTTCACAGCGCTCGTTTTATTGTACTGACATGAAGAGCAGCGGTCACCTCGACCAAAGCGCTAAGCATGAAGCTCTGTGGGGGAGTCGAATGCACCGAAATTAGTGCTCCAGCTGCTTTTCAAATTTTTTCTCACGGGGGAAGAGAGGGGGGTCAAACGCAAGTTTGGCCCCTACTCCGTTGTACAAATATATTGCAGATGATCTTCCGCTTGGCTCGATCGCCTTGGTCATCGCAATCAGTCGGTGCGCAGCCAGTCCCGATGTTCTTTGGGGACGAAGAAGCGTCCGGTCATCTTGTTTTGGAGATAGTCAGACATTGACTTTTTTGCTTTATCGATTTGGCCAAGCTTCTCCTGGGCTTTTGCTCTCAATAAATGCATTGACGAAAGGGCTTGGAAATCAGTAACTGAATCAGCACCATCGTTAATAATTCTGATTGCTTCATCGGCTTCGTGTACGGCTTTTGCATAAGCGCCTTCGTCATAGCCAATCCAGGCCGTGATCAGATGCCTCAACCATGAAACCTGGTCGTGTGTGAGCATCAGATGCCTCAAGCTTCTAACCTGGTAGTGTTTGAGCGATTCATTACCTTGATTGAGGTAGTATTTGGCGGCGTTCAAGTCTGAATGATCGAGAGCAAGTAGCGCTGCATGGTAGGCCAATTTGGGATTGATGGCGTGTCTGATACCGCGGCTCGGCGTGAGCTTTTCATATAATCTTGTGCTGTCTGAATCCTTGGCAGACTCGCGCATGACAAAGACTTTCAAAATCTGTTTCTCATCACCCTGAAAAAGTAATTGGGTAGGCCCAGCGGCGATTTGGAGGGCCATCTCGGGGTGGCCGCAGCTCAGTAAGTCGTAACCGGCGGTGGCCAAAGCGGAGCTTTGGCCTGATAGAGGAAAAATGCGGCAATGATCGAGTGATAATTGCGCAGATTTGTTTAATAGCTCTATTACTTGCGGTGTTGTACCTTCCCCTATTGCTTTTGTAAGAGCTAGATCGTTATAGATTTCGCTATCTCCAATACCCCTGTCGACCATAGTTTGCACATTCGCCGTTCTTGCCTCCCAGCTGTCAGCCATCGCATAGGCGGGGATGCGGTCTGTATAAGTCTCGAGGTCCGGACGGATCTTGATCGCTGCGGTGAGTTTATTGATCATCCGTTGTGGATCCGAATCACCGGCCTCAAAGATCAGACGAGCCGGAGGATCGATGGCCAGGCAAATTATTGCAGCGAGAATGGGTGTAAGGAAAATTACTAACGGCAATCGGTCCAGGTGAAAATATTGTTTTGGCTTTTGAATCAGCTGTGGCGGGCTGCTTTTGCTTCTGCTAATACTTGCACTGCTTTCCAGGCTTACTGCTTGTTGCGGTAATTGCGTCGAATCTGCGTTAGCTAGCTGGCCTGCTTTTTCTTTTTTCTCCCCTTTTTCTGTATCTTCAGTGACTTTAATTTTTACATCTGGGGGCTTTTGAAAATCGATGGGATCGCTCATGGATGGACTACCCCCAGCGCTGCCTCTAGAGCATCAAAAGCGGCTCTGGTATCGCTAGCGGTGGCGTAGCGTTCCTCTGCTTCTTTTGCCGTCAATTTTGCCACGATGCTGTCGAAGGCTACACTTAGATTTTGCGCCTGCTTAGCCGGTCTCGACTGCGTAAGAGGCTCTGGATCGCAAGCTGTGGCCAGGAAAAATAGCGTTCCACCAAGCTGATAGAGATCGCCTGCAGCGGTAAAATTACCACACCATTGCTCTGGAGCGAGATAGCTATGTTTGCCGACGATCGTTTGAGAAGCGCTGGTGTTGGCTTCTTCTGCGACATTGAAGTCGACCAGTTTTACGCACTGTCCGTCCCAGATCAAATTATCGGGGGTGAAGTCGCGGTGCATGAGAGGCTTGGGGCGCTCATGCAGATAGGAAAGTATAGAGCAGCACTGTCTGCCGATTTTGCTTAAAGTGGCCTCGGATAGTTTGCCATGCTCGCTGACGAAATCGCGAAGATTTTTGCCCTCCAATGCCTGCATGACTATGTAGATGCGTCTGCCATCGATAAAGTAATCTATACATTTGACAATATTAGGATGGTCGAGGGTCTTGAGGATCTCGATTTCGTTGACTATTTGTTTGAGGATGGCTTCCTTCGATGCCCGGGTGCCCCCAGAATTGATCAATAATTCTTTTATCGCCAGCTTTTCTTGATTTTCCCCGAGTGCTGAATAGACAATCGAAAATCCGCCGTAGCCGATTACGTCTTTAACCGTGTAACGGCCGCTTTGTAATTGATGCCCGACGCTCAGCGTGCGAGCGGTATTGCTGCCAGTATTTTTGCGCAGCTCGTCCAGCCAAAGTGAGGTGAAGCTGTCAATTTCCGGCAGCGCAGCAGTAGTTTCTGGCACTGTGCACTGGAATGCATCACCGATGTTGTCCTTCAGCGCCCGGAGAAAGCACCTGTAATCTGCATCGAAGCCAAAGAGGTCAACCGGCAAGCGTAAGCAAGTTGAGGTGTATTTATTGACTGGGATCTTTTTCTTATCTGGATCAAAAAAATGGAAGGAGCGCTTGAAACCGTCGATGAAAATCAGTTTATGAGCTAATCTGTAAGGGTTGAGACTAAAAAAATCCGACTTTTCATCGGGCTTGACTTGGATCTCGATGATTGCACCGCGCCTGATGCCTCGGTAGATGTATTCTTTGGTTTCGGCGAGTTGCACATCTTGCCAGGAGACGTGTTCCTTTTTTTTGCCTACATAGTACGAAAATCCAGTTTCTCCAATAAATATTTCCCCTGGAAATGATGTGTATGACTGGTTCTGAGTGCCTAACACGGTGAGCATCGGTGCAATAAATGCAGCGGTCATTCCCATCACTAAGCTGCCTGTGGCCAGTACATGCAGATACTGAAAATGTAGCAGGGAAAAAATGCCGTAGAAGTGGACTTGCTCGATCGAAAAGTAAAGAGCCCATGATAAATAGAGCGGTAGCAGCACCCAGAGGATTCTGCCAAAAGACTCAGCGAAACCTACACCGAAGCTTTGCCAGTACCATCTGCGCATTTCTGACTGACCAACAAAGCCGTCTGATTCCGTCAGCTTTGCTGGTAGCAGGGCGGCGCGTTTTTCACTATCGACTACTTGGATTGGTGCGGACTGAGTAGAAATGCGCAAGTATTTCTGATTGAACAGCGTGGCTAAAAAATTCGCAATCATCACTGCACCAGCTTTGCCGCTGCCCTGTTTGCAGGACGTGTTTGGAGGCCCTTGAGGCGCTGGAGAAGCGTTTCTGCATTCGGGCGATTTTCCCAATCAAAAGTGGTGCAGTCTTGGAGCAAGTCAACCAAGTCTCCGCTGACGGCACAACCTGCAAAAGAGGGCAATTTACCCATGCTGGCGAGATCTTTGCCGACCAGTAAATAGCTGAGTGTCGCACCCAGGCTGTAAATGTCGCTGGCTGGACGCGGTTGACCACGTAGTTGCTCTGGCGGCATGTAGCTTTGTTTGCCAATCAGGGTAGCTGTCTTGCCTGTATTGTAGACATTGGCCGCACCAAAATCGATGACAGTTACTTTACCATCGCTGGAATAAATCAAATTGTCCGGTGTGAAGTCTCGGTGCAAGATAGCTGGGTTATGGTGATGGAGATAGTTGAGCACTTCGGCCAATTGTATGGAAATGTCCAGCACCTCGCTTTCTTTAAGTTGACCATGTAAGCGCAGGTATTCACGCATGTTTTTCCCTTCGGCTTGCTCCATGACGATGTAGCTGCGGCCGTTCTCGATAAAATGATCTAATACGGTGACGATTGATGGATGGCTTAGTTTTGCCAGGATTGATGCTTCGCGGTTGAATTGCTCCAGTAGTTTTTTTTCATCAGGTCGTCGCTGTCTATGGGAGCGACCAGTTCTTTAATGATCACTTTTTTGTCACTGCCGTCATTGCTCTGGGCGAGATAAGTCGCGCTATTGATACGGGCTGCAATGGTCATAGAGATCGTGAAGCGTCCGGCGCCGCAGGATGTGCCTGGTGCGAAGTTGACATAATTGGACAGCTCAAATTTCCGTGTATATTCTTCCAGC
>JAGXAB010000059.1 GCA_018971775.1 Cyanobacteria bacterium REEB67
CTTTCCATTATTTATGGCGCCCAGTATCAAAAGGATGGACACCAGCCCGATTTTCTCGAATTGAAGCCGCTGCCGGCCGAAGACATTATCGTACTGGCAGGCAAAATGCCGGCCTTGCAGGAGATCCGCCTGGGAGGCATCGCCCTTACTCCGAGCCAAATAAGCGCGCTTGCACACAGCGATTTGAAAAAAATCTATCTTTCGCGCTCCTTCTACAACATGGCTGAGCAGGTGCGCTGCAAGGCGAAAGAGCCAAAAGTCGTCTTCATCGACAAAAGCTTTTTCTAGCGGAGAACGGCTGAGACCGCTGTCTGGTCTATTTAATGGAGGGGGACGCTAATTATTTCGCCCACCTTCAAATCGTTGACATTGGTTTTATTGTTATGGATGGCCAGGCGGTCGGTCATCTCGATGATGTGGGCCTGACTGGGCGCATGCCCTTCGCGCTGACGGAGGATCAAGGCGGCGAATGCGGAGAGCGTATCGCCGGCGTGGGCAGTCAGTTTTTGCTCGGGGGCCTGATGTTTGAATTCTCCGGCTGCCTGGATGTAGCGCATCGGTGCCGAGGCCTGCATTTCGGCGTGCTGGAGTTGGGCCGGTGTCATCTGGGCGCGCGCTTCAGCTATGGAGCGGGCGATCTGATCGCCTGCCGGATCGCTGTTTCTGGCAGCTGTCGCTTTTTCGTCGACGATCTGCAAATCATTCGCCTTGCCGCCGGCGCCCTTTGTGAAAGCCTCGGGCAGCGGCAGGGCCTGTTTGCCCAGCATCATCATGTCCATGTTGTTGGCACCTTGCATGGAGCTGAAGAGTCCGTGTTCATGGCCGGCGATTGGTCTGGCATCGATTTTTGTTTCGCTGCCGCTTTTGATTCTATCGCTCACGTCTAATTCTCCTGCCCTGGCCTCTTGGCGTTGTACTTTTATCCAGTTTCTTGACCACGGTTTCGAGGGGGATTACCGGGGTGTTTTCAATGTAAGGGAGGGAGTTGGGCATTTTGCGGGCACGACGATTATTTTTGGTTTGCTTACGAGCACTGTTTGGTTTTATAGTATTATTAGACCAGTCTACTAGCAGTGCGCTAAAAAAAATTGTTTTGGGGGCGCGACAGGCCGCTGCTCTAAAACCTAGAGGCAGCGGCGGTCGCGTCGTACGGTCAAGGTTGAGGTGGAAATAGGTCTGGAGCTAGATGTTCAACCTGCCGGCGAAGACCTTACTTGGTCTCGTCGTTCTTGTGCTCGTTGGCTTCCTCGGCCAGTTCCTTGGCGAGGGTGGCGGCGATCTCTTCCTGGAAGTGCTTCTCGGAGAAGTCGCCCGGGCGCATCAGATACTTGGGCACGAAGCAGATGGCGCTCTCGATGGCGGCGCCGAAGAGGATGGGCAGCCAGCCGTCGATCGTGAGCGTGCTGGACATGGAGGCGGCGAGCTTCCAGGTGAAGACGTTGATGATCACCGAGCAGAGCGTGGCGATGCCGGTAATTTTCCAGAAGCCCTGTTTGGCGATCCAGGCGGTGATCGTCGACTTGGACATCTTGGTGTCGAAATCGCCTTTGCGGATGACATAGACGAGGCCGGCGATCAGGGCGACGATGACGGTGACGAAGATGGCGGTGATCGTGATCAGGGTCTGAATGATCGCCAGGCCGAAGGCATCCCCGAGGCTGCCGGTGAATTCGATCCCGGGAATGTGCGGGAAGATGAAGTTGAGGCCGAGCCAGGTGACGACGAAAGCCCAGAGATATTGAAAGCCTTGCTTCTTGGTCATGATCAATCCTTGAAGTTGGTGGTCTGATTGCGACGCAGTCGCTTGCTCAATTCTCGCCAACAAGAAATCCGCCCGTTCCTAATCCCGCAGCTAAGCCGGCTCGATTGACTTCAACAAAGAGTTGAATGAGCAGGCGGGAAAAGCTGGAGTATGGAGAATTTTCGAGGTTTTGGCGGACTTGCAGAAGGTGAAAAGAGAGATAACTCACGTTGCCAATAAGCGGCGTGGCAAATCAAGCGATACTGCCTTCTTCAAAGAAAGGTAAAGGGAGTAGTTGCATCAAATTGGCGCGAAATTCTTGGTCCGCTCGCGCCGTTTGCGCCAGCTTCGATAGGGCGACAGTTTCTATCCGTGTTCAATTTGTGGCGGAAGAGCAGCAGATGGGGAGCCTGTTTGCTATCGCACAAAAAAGAGGCCTCCCTCGTGGGAAGCCTCTTTCGCGTCATGAAGGGAGAAGATTAATCGCCCGATTATTAATCACCCCTCAAAGCATTGCTCGTCTAGAGCACAGGTCGGTTTTTAGCCGCACTTGCTGTAGCCGCAGGACTGGCAAACATTGCAGCCGTCAATCTTCAGCCAAGCCTCGCCACCGCACTTTCCGCAGGCCGGTTGGGTGCGTCCGCCAGGACCGGCCTGGTTGATCACACTAACCGACAGAGCAGGCAGCGAGGTGGAGGAGGTCGTGGCATAGTTTGCCGCCTGGGTGGCAGCTACCGGCACCGCTCCGTGATTGAGCGCTGCTTCCTGGACGACCAGCTCTTCGTGGCCACCGCTGTGATTGTTGCGGTAGTTTTGAATCGCTTTGGCCAGGCCGTCGCAGGGCGATTGCACCACTACGGCTTTGTCCGCGTCGGAGAATTTGAAGAAAGCGGGATAGCCCGATTGAATGTTGACCAGTTGATGGACGATCGTCATCTCTGCTTTCGAGCGCTCGTCTTCGCCAAACTCGGCAGCGTACTGCAGGAAGGCGGAGGCGAGGCGACCGACGGCTTCGAAGAGTCCGGCTTCGATGGCGCCTGGTTTGCCCATGCGGGCATAGACTTCGATAAGTTCGCCGGGATGGTCCTTTTCGTGGTTGAGGCTGACATGCAGGGTGGAGCCGCCATCAGGGGACCCGACGCGCACTTTGTAGTTTTGACCGACGGTCTCGTCTACATGGATATTGCGACGCTCCTGGTGCCCGAGCTGGGCAAGCAGATCCGATTCGCGATCGTAGTCGTTGCTGGCGATCTTCTCTACGGGCTGCGAAAGGCGGCTGCCGTCCGGATAGAAGGTGATGTCCTTGACGCCGAGCTTCCAGGCTAAGATAACCGAATCGTGCACATCTTCGGCGCTCGAATCGAGCGGAATAGAGCAGGTATTTGATACCGAATTGAAGACTTCGGGGAATTCTTCGGCACCGTCATGGATAGCGGCGAGATGGCGGATATAAGCTTCCGGCGAGACTTCGACACGGATCGGGAAGGCTTTTTGCACCGCTTCCGGTACAGCTTCCAGGCCGCGGCAGGATTTGTTGTTATCGCGAATCGACTTCATCAAGGTTTTTTGCGCTTCTTCCGATTCGGGCCAGGCGCCGTGTTTGATCATCAATTCTTTGAAGCCGGGGGCGACGAAGTCGACGAAACGCGAACGCACTTTGCGCGAGAAGACGATACCGTTGTGTGGATCGACGCCCCAGCTGGTTTGCAGTGCCTGAGCGAGGGTGCCGGTCGGGGCATTGTTGGTCAGACAGGAGTTGCGCACGCGCAGGCCTTTTTTGTGGAAACGGCTGCCTTCCCAGAGAGGATAAACACCGCGCTCTTTAGCCATTTCGATTGAGGCTTCGATGGAAGCTTTGTTGTACTGGCGGAAGAGTTCTTTGGTGGCGGCGATACCATCGGCGCTACCAAATTCGATGCCCAGGCGCGAGAGAAATTCGGCGATGCCGGCAAATCCGCCGCCATTGCGACGCTCGAGGCGCGCCGTCATGTTTTGCATCGGAATCGGATACCAGGAAACGTCCGAAACGTTGTCCATGAAGCGCTGTTGAATGCGCACCACCGAGCGCATGGCGCTCATATTATAGGTGCCGTCCGGGGCGAAGAAATCGCTGTGAGCGGCGTGCAGCGAGGAGAGATTGCAGTTGCCCATGTAAGTACGGCCGTCGTGACCGGGGCCGGCCGGGAGGAATTGCTCGCCGCAGGGATTGCAGGTATTCAAATCATAGGCGTGATTGTTGGCGTTGGCGGCATTGATCGTCTCGTAGAAGCCGATGCCCGGCTCGCCTGAATCTCGCATGCCTTCGACGATACGGGCAAAGACGTCCGGCGCGTAAAAGAAGCCTCTGACGCGGACATACTTATCGGTGATTTCGACGGTGGCATTGCTCAAACGGCGTGCCGCTTCGATTGCTTCCGGATGCTTGGTGATGTCGACCGAGTACTCTTCATAGGTAGGTTCTTTTGTCAGTTTATTCACTTTGATCTGGCCGCTGCGTTCATCCATGACCGGTTTGCGCGGATCGAAGACGGTACCGTTCCAGACTTGCTTGTTGAAGGTAGCGGCATAGAAACGCTTGCCTTCGACCGCCTCCATGAAGCCGGGCATAGCGAGCACGGTAACATTGGTGTTTTTCAGATAGTTCTGACGCTCGATATATTGAGCGTGCAGTTCGCCAAATTTGTGCTCGGCGGCTTTGAGCAGACGTTTTTTGTAGGCGAGAGAATCTTCGCCGGGAGCCTGTTTCGATTCCTGCCGCAGTTGCTTGTAGACCTGAGAGAGGGTGGGCGGTGGAAAGAGCTTTTTCTTATCGATGAAGAAAAGAATGTCCGGGTGATCCGAATTGCGCAGCTCGATCAGAGCACCGCCGCGGCGTCCGCCCTGGGCAACTGCTTCGACTGCTTTGGCGATTGTCTTTTCGTAAAAACGATCCGGACCGGAAGCGGCCGCACCGTTAGCGATTACCGAGGACCAGGGACGCAGGCTGGAAGTGTTGAGACCCATACCCATCGCCGCTTTGGCGGCGAGGGCTTCGATGCGGGCCGCTTCCTGGATGCCTTCGAGCGAATCGGTGACATAAGCTACTCCGCAGGCGGCCAGGCAACCTTTGCCTCTCAGCCAGGCGGAGAGATGGCCCATCGCTACTTCATTTTCGTTGAGATTGGCCAGCTTGGCCTGGATCACGTTCGAGCGCAATTCTTCCGAACGCAGCCAGATGTCTTCTTCCTTGATCCCGGCTAGTTTGCCGTGGGCCCAGTATTGAAGCACTTTCAGGGATGTTTCGGGATCGGCATTGATGTTGGCCGGGGTGTTGGCCCAGAAACGCTGATTGCCGATGTTATCGGCGAACAGTCCGGCAAACTGAACGACGCGCGGGTGTTCGAGCGCTTCTTCCAGGGTGATGTCGACCAGCTCTTCCGGGGTGAGGACATATTTGAGCTCGGCGATAGCAACCGAAGTGGATACTCTGTGGACGATGCCGTCGACCGATTCTACCGGTTGGCCAAGCTCGTCTCTCTTTCCATATAAACCGACTAATGTTTCCTGGGTCGACTCCCAATATCTATGAGTGTAATCCTCTTTGCCATAGGCCGCTGTGGAGGCTGATGCAGTCTGGCTCGCGGTGTTGGAGGGAGCGCTGTCTGCATTGTCTCGGTTAACTGTCAGCATGCGGTGTGTTTCCTTTCTATATACAGAGGGAGTGAGGGAACTTCGAGCTAGTTTTTTAAGGTCTAGTTTTTGAGGGTATCGGTCAGGTGGACTGGTTGTTGGAGAGTGAAGCGGGAAGGTTCAGTTTGCTTCACGGGCACCGGCTTCTCGAAGATTGCCGCCGGGCGCATCGGGAGAAAGACGCACGACAACAGAGCCCCACGATTTTTGGGAGGGCAGGGCCGAGTTGTTGTTTGTGCGTTGTTGGCCGGTAAAAAGGGGGTGCGGCGGATTTTTGGGGAAGCGCAAGCGAAAATGTGGTTGAAGGTGAGGCGAAGCTCACAAACAGACGTTTGTGCTGACCGGCTTTTTTGTTTTATGAGGGGTTTTTAAATCGCCCCGCAAAATTTCGTTGCAAGTAATTTACTACCGGTAGTGCCTCCCTCGCAACAGGTATTTTTTTGTAGAAAAACTGTTCAAAGTCTCGAAAGGTAAAACAGTTCCGCTTTTAGGGTTGCCATTAGCTTAAGTTAAATCGTAAATCTGAGTGATTTTTCTAGTGTCGTTAGCTACTAGATATGGTGTGCATACTTTCGAATCGCTCCCTGCTTAGATCCCGTAAAGGCCCACCAGGCTTGATGTCCGATAATCCGATATGGCGGGTGTATATACGGTGGTGGTGGCATGAGTGGTGGCGGTGATATCGCCTGGGGCGTGGTGGCATAGGTGGTGCATTCAATTAAGCGCCGGTTTGCCTTTTGGGGCTGTGAGCCATTTTGTATATGCGAAATGACTGATAAAGATGTGTCCGATAACTGTTAGAGCAAGCTCACATTTGTCGGCGCTCACATTTTGCGCCACCTTATCTGGTGGCACGCCGTGGTGCCGTCCCGCCCTGCCTGATTCCGGCGCCTCTTTGATTTTGAGCGCCCTTTCATAGAAGTCGGATGTATATCGATCCGATGTGAGAGAGACGTTGGTCGGCTGATGGATGACAGTAAGTGCCTGCAATTTTGTATGAGAAGTGTCTGGCTTGCCCTTAAGGCGGCCTTAACCCGGAGGCGGTATAGATGGTGAGGCTGGCTCGTGCTGAAGGGCCTTGCCGGGGGCTGTGGGCGGGCGGCTCATATTACATAGTGCTGCCCGCCTTTGGTCGGATGCTATCTTATAGATATGAAGAATCTTCCCTGCCGAAATTCACTTCGAATTCACTCCTGTCGGGCATTTTTTTTGGCGCTGTGGTCGCCGGCGCTGCTCCTTGTGGTCAGTGGCCCAGTCGATGCGAAAGGCGGCACTGAGCCAGGCGCCGGCTCTGAATTTGATATGCCGCGCATCCAGTACTGGACAAATAAGCATCAAAGCGCCGAAGCCCTCCGGATAATCGACAAAGTGCCCGTCACCGCCAAAAATGCAAATACGGTGCACCTTCTGCGTGGTCTTGCCTTCCGCAGCGGCAGAGATCCCGAAGGTGCGGTGGCGGAATTTGATCAAGTCACCAACCTCGATGACCTTCTAGCGAAGGCCGGTCTGGTAGCCGGGTCTTACAGTCAGGTCGAGCGCTATGACAAGGCGATTGAAATTCTCGACCGGGCTATTGCCAGCAATGCTAACGCTGATCTTTATGCCTTGCGCGGCGAATATAAGTGCGCTCAGGGCCGGTTCGCCGAAGCTATACCCGATTATAAAAAAGCGGCATTAAAAGACTCGGATCGTCAACGTGCCTATCTGTGCGTCGGCGGCGAGCTATTGCGCCGCCAGGGCAAAGTCAAAGAAGCTCTGAGCTTGCTTGATGTTGGTCTCAAAGCCCCTGATCGGAGCAGTGACGGTAAGTACTATCTCTGCCGGGCCATGTGTTATGGGCAGATTAACGACTGGCCGTTAGCGGAGCAAAGCTGCAGCATCGGTTTGAAAATCGCCGATAACGCTATAGCCAAAGCGGCTCGCGCTCGTCATGGCTCGGTGGAAGAAATCGCTAAGTCGCAGCTGCTTCTCGAGCGTGCCAAATGCTACGACCACCTGGGTAAAAAAAATCTCGCCGCCCTCGACCGAGAAGCGCATTTGAAGCTGAGTGCAGCCACCGAGGACGATTTGCTCGGAGCTGCCGAAAAGTCTCGTTGAGTGGACGGGGTTTAGCGGTGATTGCCGCTGCGGGCCAATTGCTCGGAGGCTTTTGCTTTTAGTTGCAAGAGTTCCGGCTTAGCGAAGTCCTGGCTTTTCAGTGCGGCATTGCAGTCTTTTAAAGTGTTATGCCAATCACCGAGTCTGGCGTAGGCGCGGGCTCGGCCGGCCAGCGCGTCGTCATTGAAATCATCATTGTCGATTGCTTTGGTATAGTCAGCGACCGCTTCCTGCCAGCGATTTAACTTCTCGAAAATCTGGGCCCGGCAGAGCAGTGCATTTGTCTCGCCGGTTGACGACTTGACCATGTTATTTGCTATTGCTAGAGCTTTGTCACTCAAGCCAAGATTGGAGTAAGCGGTGGCTGCCATTTGCAGGCAATGGATATCTTTTGGATTGGCCTTGACCAGTGCTTCCAGTTCTTTCAACGCCTCGGCCTTTTTGCCTTCGGCCGTAAGCAGGTCGATATTCATTACTTTGATGTCGAGGTCACAAGGCTCCAGTTTGAGGCAGGCATTCAGATCGGCCCTGGCTTCTTTGAGTTTGCTCAGGCGGCGATAGGCTGATGCCCGCAGGTAGTAAATATCCTCGAGGGTGACGGCCGACTCGTCATAAGCTTTGCCGGAGGATTTGCAGCGGCCCGTTTCGGCGATATCGACGACCGCCACTACAAGCGGTGCCATGGCGATAATCTTGCTATAGTCGTCGATTGCTTCTTTTGTCTTACCGGCATCCATGTAGGCGTCGGCGCGGAAGTAGTAGGAGAGCGCGTCCTTCGGCTGCCTTTTGATTATCAAATTGAAGTCTTCGACGGCCTTGAGGGAGGAGCCTGCATTGAGCCGTATGACGCCGCGCATATAGTGCGAATAGAGATTTTCCGGTTGTACCTGTACGGCCCGATCGGCCACGACCAGAGAATTTTGCATGTCGAGGGTTTCTCTCGTGTCGCGTGCGTTTTGTTGCAGGCGTAATTTATTGCCGAGCTCACGAATCGTGTTTGCTTCTTTGTATTTGCGCAGACCTTGCTTGGCGGCCGCCAGATTCAGATAATCGAGCCAGTTTGCCCAGCGCAGGATATCGAGCTCGTTCAACTTTATGGATTCTTCCAGCTCTTTTTCGGCCAGGGCCGGTTGATGCAACTGCAGATAGCAAAGTCCTAAGCGGCTGTGGGAGCCGCCTTTGTAATGAGATAGCTTCAGTGCTTTGGTCAGATCGGCGAATGCTTCTTTTGGTTTTTCCATACTGAGTAGCGTGTCGGCGCGGGCCAGTAAGGTGAAAGGCTCATTGGGCATGGCGGTGACTGCTTTATTTAAGGCCACCAGCGATTGTGCGTTTTTATTCGCTCCATAAAGCTGAATGCCTTTTTGCAGATCATCGACTCCGGGCGCCAGGGCGTTGACCGGTTGCGCTGCGCCGCCGACCAGTGCGACAAGCAGCGTCAAAGCGATAAATTTGTCTTGCATTACTACGGCTCCAGGGGCCGGGCAAACATGGCGCCCGTTAGATGCTTTGACCAGTTGAGTGATTGGCTAATCGGGCCTCTTTCGATCGTCACTTTCATGACGCTTTTTTTTGAAGAAGCATCCATAAAATGAACGGTGCCCGATTCGTCTTTGTATATCAGGCCGGTGTGAGTGATGTCTATTCCCGTTTGATTGGTGCAGACGCCGACGATATCGCCGGTTTTGAGAAGAGGCTCGACGGCGGCAATCTTATCCAGGGGGATAAAATCTAGATGACGGGAGTTGATTTGATCTTCCTGGGCTTTGATTTTGGCGACCAATTCCGGATGGGCGGTTAGTTGGCGGCTGCTTTGCGGGTTTGCGCTCATGATTGAAACTTGTTGGGTGAAAGGCTCGGCGCCGGGCAAATTGTCGAGGATTTTGACCACTCCCTTTTTTTCGTTGTCGACAAACCAGTCGGTCGTGTAGTGCAAGCGCGATGGATAGTCACCGAGGACGCCACCACGGTAGCGCGTGTGATTGATCTCCTTGAGCAGATCTTCTTCGCTGTCTTTGCCCTTCTTGATGATACGTGCCAGGTCAAGAGTAGACTCGAAAAAAGTAACGCAATCGAGTCCGTCCAGATTGACCGAGCAGATTTCGCGGTCAGAAGAAAGCTCGAGGGTGCTGGCGACATAAGGCGTACCTTCGAGTTCCAGGGCAATCTTGCCCATGAGCTCGCCGATCGGCAGTGCTGACCACTTGTCACTGCGGGCGTGAGCGATTATGGCGGCGAATTTTTTCGAGCCGGTAAAGGCATATTTTTGACTGATGCTGGCCAGGGCCGGGCGGAAATTGCCCCCTGCGACGCTTGCAAGCATCGTGAGGCTAAGGCATAAAAAGGACCGGCGATTTTGCATCCGTTAAGTATAAATGAGAAAAGGCCCGACTGATTCTTATTACAGAAGCAAGCGGGCCTTTTCATTTATTTGAGAGGGTTTTTGCTCTCCCAGTCCTTCTCTTTATTTAGCGGTTAGTGCGGTGTTCCCGCCGTTCCCGGTCCGAAGACAGTGTTGCTGAAAGCCGATGGCGGTGTAGCACCCGTAACAGTCAACGTACCGCCCTTACCGGCTGCACCGCCGGCTCCGCCGGGCACTCCAGTTGTGGGTCCGGTCGTACCAGCGTTACCGCCGTTACCGCCGACCAGACTTTGAGCGCTGATCGTGCCGCTGGTGACGACTATCGAGCCGTTTGCACCGGTGGCCAGTTTGATAGCGCCGCCGTTACCGGCTTTACCGCCGGCTCCGCCCGCTCCGTTTACAGGGCCTGTCGCCGGAGCTGTTGCAGCGTTACCGCCATTGCCTCCGGTGTTGCCGCTGCCGACGGGACTATTATCGCCGCTATTGACCGAGAGGTTGACTGTGCCACCGTTGAATGTACCGGTTGTGATTGTGCCACCATTGGTTGTGGTGAGCGTTATCGCACCGCCGTTACCGGCTGCTCCCATGACACTACCGGCGCCACCGTTGCCGCCAGTCGCTCCGGTTGCTGTAGCGTTGCCGCCACTGCCGCCGGCTGCCCCGTTGCCGCCATAGCCGCCTATCGCTTCGTCACCATTAGCGGTGATAGCGGCTTTACTGCCGGTGGTAACAGTCAAGCTGCCGCCGACTCCGCCGACTCCGCCTGCGCTACCGGCTGCACCGGATGTACCATTCGCTTTCGACGCAGTGGTACTAGTGCCGCCGTTGCCGCCGGATCCGCCCGTGTTTCCATCGCCGCCATTGCCGCCGTTAGCGGAGAAGGCGTTAATTGTAATAGCACCGGATTTGGATGTAACCGTAACCGCTCCACCTTTGCCACCGGCTCCGCCGGCTGCTGCAGCTCCTGCTACTCCACCGATTGAGGTGGTGAGGAGTCCGCCGGCAAACACAGGCGTGGGATTGCTACCGGGATTGGCTGTGTTGTCGACAGTGTTGCCACCGCCGCCGCTGCCACCGCTGCCGCCCTGGCTGCCGTTGCCTCCGTTCACACTGCTGCTGTCGCTGTTGTTAGTGTCCAGAGTAATACTGCCTGGGGCAGAGATGGTGATCTTGCCACCGGCTCCTCCTACCGCTCCGGCTCCGCCCTTGCCGCCGGCACCGGACTTACCGGCAGCCGATGAGCCGCCGAAACCACCGCTACCACCGGAAGCGTTGCTGGTGCCGCCGACAGCATAGATATTGCCTCCATTTAGGGCTGTGCCGGCCGAGACTTTGATGCTGCCACCGGCTCCGGTTGTCGCTGCGGCACCGCCGGCCCCACCGTTACCGCCATTTTTGCCGCCTACTGCGCCTGCGCCGCCGCTGCCGCCGCCGTTATTGAGGGAGCCGCCGTCCGAACTGAGATAACTGGCATTTGTAATCGCACCGGCACCGCCGCTGGTACCGGTAGCGCTGATGGAAATCGACCCGCCCGCACCGGCCGCTCCGGCGTTGCCGCCATTGCCGCCGTTAGCGCCGGCAGGGTCCATCAGGCCAATAGCGCTGGATGTGATATTAGTGCCGGCATAGCCGCCGTTTCCTCCACCTGAGCCGTCACCGCCTGAAGTGTCGACACCGGAAACATTAATAGTGCCGTTTTTGGAGGTGACAGTGACAGTACCGCCTTTGGCGCCCGTGCCCGCGCTGCCGCCATTGCCGCCAGCTCCAAAGTTGCCATTACCGCCGTTTGCACCGCCTCCGGCACTGCCGCCAACGGCGGTGAGGTTGTTGGTTGATGTGATGCTTGTCACTGTCGGTGAGCCGCTCGTCGAGCCGGTCGCAGTGATCGTGACTGCGCCGGCAGAGCCGCCATTTGCACCCTTGCCACCATTGCCGCCGGCACCACCACTGGTGCTGGTGCCGGCTGAGCTACCGCGTCCGCCAAATCCGCCGTTGCCGCCGTCGGCATTGCCGGTGCTCAGGATATTCGCGCCGTTTATGGTGTTAGTCGAGGCGATATTGACCTTGCCGCCAGCGCCTCCGGCTGCTGCGTTGCCGCCATTACCACCGTTACCGGCAATAGCGAGGTTGGTGCCACCGCCCGTCGGCGCACCGCTGCCGCCGAGGCCAGACCGTCCTCCTGATCCGCCGTTTGAGCCGTCAGCCTGGAAGCCGTTTACGTAAACGTCAGAGCCTTTAACGGTTATCGAACCGGCCGCAGCTCCGGCGCCGCCATTGCCGCCATTGCCACCGACTCCGGCTTTGGCACCGGTTGTGGCCCCAACTGCTGTGGCGTTGCCGCCTGCTTCAGTAGCGGAGTTGCCGCCGCCGCTACCGCCATTGCCGGCGTCAGCTTCGAGATATAGATTGGTGCTGGAAGTACCAACTGTTCCAAGGCCGGCATTGATTGTGATGTTGCCTGCGGCTACGCCTGCAGAGCCGTTGCCGCCTAGGCCGCCGTTGCCGGCGCTGCCTGTGTTGCCGGTGAGGTTGCCGCCGAGGCCACCGCTGCCGCCGCTTCCAGAGCGAGCACCGTCAATGTATGCATTGCCGGAGAGATTGATTGGGCCGTTATTGCTGGTTAGAGTGAGCGAGCCGGTTTTGCCGCCGGAAGCTCCTTTGCCGCCTGCCCCAGCGTTGCCGCCAGCAGTGGCGCCGGTACCGCCTCCTCCACCTGTGCCGCCACTACCGCCATTGCCGCCGGATATGTCAAATTCGCACCCGTTTGAGGTATTGGTCATGTTGATGGCACCACCTTTGGTGGTGAAGGTAATGTTGCTTGAAGCACCGCCGCCGCCGCCAGCGCCGCCTACTCCACCGACTCCGCCTTTGGCGCTTGAAGGTTGGGCGATCGAGCCGCCACCGAGACCGCCTGCGCCGCCGTTGCCGCCATTGTAGCCCTGACTCTGAATGTAGTTTAAATTGGCCGAGCTGTCGAGAATGATGGCGCCATTGCCGCTTGTCGTCAAAGTGACAGCGGCAGCTCCGCCGCCTGTGCCTCCAGCTCCGCCTGCTCCACCGGCGCCTCCGAGGGCGCCGCCTGTGCCGCCTACACCTGCCAGATTATTGCCGATAGTGGTGGTGTTGCCGCCTGCGGTATTACCGTACGCGCCGAGGTAATTGCCGGAGTAGGTAATGCTGCCGCCGTTGCCCGCGGTCACGATGAGCGCTGCGCCATTACCGCCGTTGCCTGCCTTCCCGCCTGCGCCGCCAGCTCCAGTGCCGCTACCCGTACCGCCATTACCGCCGGAGTTGCCTGTGCCTCCGTACGTATAAAACTCGCTGCTATTGCCGCCGTCCAGTAGACCGATATTACCTGATTTTGTTGTAATCGTCAGGGCACCACCCGCACCACCGTTGCCTGATGCTCCTGCTGCTCCGCCTGCGCCGGTTGCGCCTGAGCCGTTGCCTCCCTGTCCTCCAAATATAGTTGCTTTGGAGGATCCATTCTGGCCGGCACTGCCGCCCGCGGTGTAGACGTAGTTAGATAGAGTGACGCTGCCGGTGCCACCAGCCGCGATCTTAATCGCTCCGGCCGATCCACCATTGCCGCTGACGCCGCCGGCACCGCCGGCAGTGCTTGCCGAGTTGGTGGTGCTGCCGCCGTTGCCGCCCGAGCCACCGTTGCCGCCGTTTGTATAGACCTGGCCAAAGGTGTTTATACCCCCGCCGGCGGTTGAGTTTGTCGTGGTCAAAGTAATGGTGCCGGTTGAACCACCTGCTCCACCAGCTCCGCCAGCTCCCGGCTTGCCGCTTGCGGCCGAGGCGAATCCGAAGCCATTGCCGCCAGCACCGCCGTTGCCGCCATAACTGTATATATCGTAGCCGCTGGCAGCGCTGCCGCTATTGATTGCCTGACTGGCGGTAATCGTGATTGTACCGCCAGCACCGCCGGCGCCGCCACTCTGGCCATTGATAGAGGTAGATGTGCCGTCTGCCCCTCTATTTGCATTAGCACCGACTGCCGATAGAGCGCCATCAATATTAACGACACTACCGCTGATGCTGACGTTACCGGCGGCCTGACCGGCACTGCCGTTGCTGGCTACGGCAGCGGTGATGCCGTCTGTGGCGATGTTGTTATTGTTAATACCGAGTGTGACTTGTCCGGTGGTAGAAACCGTAAGATTGCCGCCGCCGGTTGTGATACCGTCGGTGGTGATGCCGCCGCCGTTAGCTACCAGGGTGCCCGCTTTGAAGGCGCCTGTCGCCGTGCCTTGGGTGGCGGGGTTAGGACTATTGTCGAAGCTGACCGAGCCAGTGGCGTTCGAATTGCTCAACGTGACGGCACCGCCGGCGCCGACAGTACCGTGAGTATCGATCAGACCGGTGACATTTATGGCTGGAGTGATATTGCCGAGGCTAGAAGTGTTTCCACCGGCGATAATGGTGATACTGCCGCCGGTGCCGCCTTTGGATACGGCGGTCATATTAGTTGTGCTCACTACCTGACCTACGCCGGATCCTGCAACAGGTGCTGTCCCGCCGTAGGCGACCATGACGATGTTACCGGCATTGCCCGAGGTGGCACCGCCATTGGTGGAGATTGTGGTCACTGCGCCGGTACCGCCATTGGCTCCGGTCAGATCGATCAAGCCGCCGGCTGCTGTGCCACCCGTTACTTTTAGCGCTACGCCATTACCAACGGCGCCCGGATCGACGAATTTTGCTCCAGCTACGAGGGTGAGATTGCCGCCATTGCCAACGGCGCTTGTGCTTGATGTGTCAAGTACAGAGCCTGTGCTACTTACTATATTTTTGGCGGCAACTATTGAGAGAGGAAACCCACCTGTTGCGGCGACTGTGCCATCAATAGTGACATTGCCGATTGCGTTGTAAAATAGCGGGTCGCCGCTGGCATTGATATTGCCGAGTAGTAGATTGTTTGTGGCGGCACCGACGTCCACTGCGCAACCAGAGGCATTTATTATGCCCGTGACATTACCGAGGCTGGCGGCGATGTTGCTGGTGCCGGCTGTGAAATTGACCTGTTGCGAATAAAGATTAGCGCTGTTGGCGGTGATGTCGGCATTATTAGTACTGAAATTAATATTGCCGTTGTTCGCTGTCCAGGCACCGGCTCCCGAGACATTGAGAGAGCTCGGGCTGGCGACGTTGATATTGCCTGTGGAGGCCACCAGAGATCCAGTGTTGACGACGACTGGAGCGGAAATATTTAGATTGCCGTTGCTGCTGATCGTACCGGCGTTGGTCAGAGAGTTGAGCGCTGCAAGCGCTACGTCAGCGCCGACCAGGCCGCTGGTCGCGGTGCCTGTATAAGAACCGATCGATCCGCCGGCGGCGTTGACGATATTCGCTGCTGCCAACGTATCGACAAGGCCTGTGCTGCCAGCGGCGGTCTGAATGCTACCAAAGTTGACAAGCTTGCCGGACAGGTCGAAAGTGCTGAGGCTGTCAACAACTGTCACGTTATGGGCAACTGTCAATGACCCGATCGAGCCAAGTGCATTGTCGAGGCCTTTGACAAGGCCACTGTTGAGGGAGACTGTACCGCCGGTTGCAGCACCATTGGCTCCGATGACGATACTCTGCGTACCCTGGACATTGCCGACACTGCTCTCCAGGACTTGCTCTACGGCAACCAGCTCGGCGGCTGTCAGTTTAGTGTTGAGATTTACGGTTTCATGAGTCTTGCCGACATCAATAGTGATACTGCCGAAATGACCAAGATTTCCCGCCAGGAAGTTAAGTTGCGGTGAAGTGAGATTTAAGTTGGCGCCACTATTGATGGTGGCTGTCAGGGGATGCTGAGCGTTAGCGGCATGCACCAATCCTTTAAATAGCGAATGTTGTCCAACCGGTGATAAATTGCTTAAGTGTGCTGCGTTCGGGAAATTTGCATTGGCGTTGGCATGTATTGGTGCAGTTGAAAAGCTATGAACATTTGGTGAAAAGTTATTCAGTGGTGAATTGGCCATGGCCATCATCGAGGTCAAGGGCAGGCTGCAAGCGACCGTCAGGGCAATGCTTACGACTCGTTTGCTAACGCCATGGAGGGTAGATTTGGACTTGGAAATTCTGGCCATTTTTCACCGTAGTTTGGAAGATGTCAAAAACGTACGCCACGCGGTAGCGCCCCACAGCTAAGTGGTACGCAATCTCCGAGGAGCACGAATATGTTATACGGTTTGCGCTTTTTGGAAATTAAAAGTGCGTGATGTGTGTGAATGTCAGGAAGTTACCTTAACTCGTCTCTGATGCGGGATTGCAATTTGGTCGTCAGTTTAAATTCACAGTAAGAGAAAAATGCCCGATTGACTCTAACTACATAGGCAAACGAGCGTCTTCATTTATCAGAGAGAGTATTTACTTTCAGTGATCAGTTAATAGTTAGTTCGTGGTATCCCAGCTCCGAAGACGGTGCGTTGACGTGCACTGTAGCGGTCGAAAGACCGTGCATACTGGGTGAAAAGTTATTCAATGGTGAATTGGCCATGGCCATCATCGAGGTCAAGGGTGGGGTGAGTTAGATGTGAATGTCAGACAGGCGTGTTGAATGGGCATAGCTACCAAATTTTTAATTAGATGGCAGTTCAAATTTAGTAGATTGTAAAGTCCGACCGCTCTGTAGCGTAGGATCGAAACGGGCCAGCGCTCTGCGCTAGTGCGGCTCGCTATGCCAGGACCGATATGCCGTTCAAATCCGCCTGCGGCAGCAGATCGCGCGTCGCTGCGTATTTCGCGTCGATTTCAGCCAGGGGCACCAGCACGAAAGCACGCTCGTTCATGTGCGGATGCGGCACTGTGAGCAGCGGATCGTTGATGGTCAGATCGCCATAAGTGAGCAGGTCGAGGTCGATCAATCTCGGTCCCCATTTATATGTCTGGGTGCGGCCCATCTGGTTTTCGATCGCTTGCAAGGAACGCAGCAGTTCAAAAGGTGATTGCATCGTCTCAAGCTGGACGACGGCATTGCAAAAATCCGGCTGATTGGTGACGCCCCATGGTTTGGTGGCATACAGACTCGACCGCGCCGTCAAAACTCCCAGATTGCCCAGATGAGCGATTGCCTGTTCGACATTTTTGCGCGGATCACCGATGTTGGAGCCAAGCGCGATGTATGCTCGCATGTTCACAGCTTTAGCACTCCCAGTCGTCAGGTCGCCAGCCGCGCTCGACTGCATCTGCCAGTTTTACCACATCGACCATGGCATCGACGTCATGCACGCGCACGATGTCGATACCGGCGGCGACAGCTAGCGCAACCGTTGCGGCCGTGCCATAGACTCTTTCGGTGGCGGTTTTGCCCGTTAATTGGCCGATAAAAGATTTGCGCGAGGTGCCAAGCAGAGTGGGAAAGCCAAGGGCAATCAGGCGCGGCAAAGATTGCAGGACGCGCAAATTGTGCTCGGCGGTTTTACCGAAGCCGATGCCGGGATCGAGAATGATCTGCTCGGCTTTGACACCGGCTTTCAATGCCGCTTCGGCTTGCTGTAAAAGTTTGGCCAGCACTTCATCGACGACATCGCCGTCGTACTGAGCTTTTTCTTTGTTGTGCATGAGCACCACTGGTATTTTCAGTGCTTCTACGGCGGTCAATAGCGCCGGTGTCAGGCCCCAGATCGAATTGAGCATATCGGCGCCGGCTTCTACGGCCGCTTGCAAGACTTCGGCTTTCGTGGTGTCTATAGATATCGGACACCGGGAGGCGGCGCGAAATTTTTGCACGACCGGCAAGAGCCTTGTCATTTCTTGCTCTGCATCGACTGGGGCAAATCCCGGCCGGGTCGATTCTGCTCCGAGATCGACGATGGCGGCGCCGCGCTTTTCCTGCAAAAGTGCGTGGGCCACTGCGGCATCAGTGTTGAGTAAGCCATCTCCCGAAAAGGAATCGGGCGTGACATTGACGATACCCATGATTAATGTGCGGGCGCCCCAATCATGTTCGAAATTTTTGAGCTGCAGTCTGCCGCGTGAATTTCTGTCTTTTTGTTCGATCATGGCCATCACTTTCCTGTCCTTAATCGCACTCAGGGCATTTTAGAAGCGCCCAGAGCGATTTGCAAGGGAAGGGGCGATCGGAGGAAGGAGGAAGGAGGAAGGAGGACCAGGGAGTGGTTTTAGCGTGGCATCGGAAAGTATTTGCGGCGCAGGCAACTGGTCTCAGGAGCGCGTCAAGTTCATGTCGGCATTAGCGGCATTTGACGCCAATTTAACGCAGATGGCGCTACATTGGTTGGTAAAACTACACAACAAATCTGGTAAGCAAATCCGATCAGCAAATCCGAACGGGGCAAAGTCGTCGCTTACTCCCCAATAAGGCCGGTTGGCTGGGCTAGCGGTGCTCAGCTAAATGCTTAACTGGATTAAATGTTCGCGGTCAAGATTAGAAAGACGCGGAAAGATTGACCTGTCTTGTTCTCTTTTGATACTCGTGTTGTATTCATCCACTCGTTTTAATTTAAGCAAATCTATACCCGCATAAAGCACCGCACCTAGCTCCGCCCTTTCGCGCTTCGGCATGTAGCCGAGCATACATGGCCGAGTCAAATTGCGTTGAACGTTTTGCGGAAAGCTTTTCTTGCTGATTTTCCATTGGTTTTTCAACTGGAGTATTTTATGAATGCCAGTATTTTTGCCGTGATTGCCGTTCTTGCCGTACTCACCTGGATTGTCTATCAGGCCTGCGTCAAGATTCAGCGCATCACCAGCGCCGCACAACAGCGCCAGGCCGAGTTCGACAGTTATTCGAGAATTTTTGAAGAGGGAAACGAAAGGCTGACTCATTTGCAGTCCGAATTTTTCTCCCTCGCTGCCGGGCGCGCCATCGACAACGAAGCGCAAAAAGCGCTCTGGAAGCCTGCCCTCGATTTCTCTCGCGAAGCTGCTCTGCATCTCTTGCGTCGCGATTACTTCCAGGTGGTGATCCGCATGAACAAGGCCCATCAAGCCGCTCAGCAAGCGATTGTCCAGGTCTCGGCTTGACGGTCTACCCGAGGCCGCCAATTTCATTAACCCCAAACTACGTCGATTTCGACCAATAACTTTCCAAGGACTTTTATGAAATCCCTCCTCTACTTCGTGCTCGGCCTGCTCGGCGGTTTCGGCTACCTTTCGGCCATGCGTCTCGACGTTGCGCCCAATCCCGTCTTCATCGGCGGTACCGCTCTGCTTCTCGCCGTCGGCTTGCTCTTCGCCGGCTACTCACGCAAAAATCCGCGCTGGTGTCTGAGTGGTTGGGCCAGTCTCGGAGTCTTTGCCGGCATCGCCGTGCCGATTGCTGTCTTCATCTCGGCCTTTGGCGGCTGAGACTCTGATTACGGGGCATCCCGCCCTGTGTTCGCGGCGATGCCGGTCGGCGTCGCTATTTCGATAATTCATCTGAAAGTTTATATGTCTGCTGATAACACTGTGATTGTTCTGTCCACCCCTGCCGTCGCCGATTGCCCGGAATGCCCCGAACGTGTCTATCGCGTCGCCGAAGTGCAGGCCGCTGAAAACCTGACCGACGAGGGCTCGACGCCGGAATACCTGAACTGGATCCTCGCCGAAAACTTCGGCAAGAGCTCGGTCTACAACGTCGAAGCCGAAGCCTGGCGCGCCGCGCTCGCCCTTGCCGACGAAATCGAGGCCTCCGAGCGCTATCTCGAATACGGCGTGCAATCCGTGGCTCTCGCCGTCCCGTACCCGACGCGCAGCGTTGCGCAGTTGCGTCTGGTGCTCAAGCAAAAGCGGCAATTCCCGTTCGACCGGTAAAAAACAGTCGGTTTGTGACAGGTCGGGCGTCGAAGAGTCTTCCGAATTCGGAAGACTCTTTGGTCGCCCTTTGGCCTGCCTCGCCTCTGCCTGTCTCTCTTCTCTCTAACACGCCGCCCACCATCCCGGTGAGGCGGCCCTTTTGGTAAAGGAGCTCAACATGTCTTTTTCAATCTCGGTACCGACGAGTTCGGTGATTGCACACCTCGCTGACGACCCCTTCAAGGTCTGCGTCATCGAGCAGACGGTCAAGCACAAGGGGCGTCTCACCCTTGTCGGCGGTAAGGTGGAGCTGCCCCGGCAGTCCCATTTCGCCTGCGCCATCGAGGAATGGGACCAGGAAGCGGGCGGCCTTGGCGCCACCATCTCCGGCGTCCGACTCTGGGCGGTCAAGACCGACCCCTACTCGGACGTGCGTCCGAGCACGCTCGGCAAGCTCACCCACGACCTTTGCCCGGAGGAGCTGCGCTCCACTCCCTGCATCGGTCACTACGGTACGCCGGACCACATCTTCACGGCGTCGGTCGTCGGCACTCCTGCCCCGAAGGACGGTGAGGCGAAGCGTTGCTTCTACTTCGACGTGCGCGACCTCCAGGTCGGTCAGGACGAGTCGCAGAGCCGCTTCGGTGCGCAGCACGACATCGTGCTCGCCATTTACCTGCTGCACCTGCTCGGCCGTCCGGTCGAGCGCGAAGACATGACCGACTTCAAGCGGCTGCGTTCCGTTTTGCCGGCCATGTTCGAGGCCTATGGCCACAAGGCTCGCACATGAGTGCAGCTGCCACCGATAATCTTCAACCGGAGTCATCCATGTCTGTTATTTCTGCCCGCACCACTCAGTGCGCAATGTTGGACGCGCACATCGAATCTGTGGTGCGCAACGCGGAGCATCTTCAATCGGTCCTGCGCACCTTGCGCGGCATCGGTCCGCAGGGCACGTGGCTCGGATCGCGGACGCTCGGCGAAGACACCGACGAATACGTCTGGACTGTCGAGGTGGCGCGTCTGCTCGCTCTGCGCGGCATCGGCGCTAAGACCGGCAAGGGGCCGGGCTTGATGATGGCACCGCACCACGGTTGCTTCGCCGCCGGTCGTCCCGACCTGGTGATCGCCGTCGGTGCTGGTTTCATCGCCGGCGAGCGGGATCACCAGTACCTGAAAGGTGGCCATGTTTTCGAAATGCCGGACTTCAACACCCGGCATGACGGCCTCTTCTTCAATTCGCTCTTCCACATCGGGCTGCCCGGTCGTCTCGGCACCTGTCACGAGAAGTTTGACCTGCTCAACCGGCTCAAGCACAAGTTGCTGCCGTCGGCGCCGGTCTATCTGGTCGAGCGGGACGGCTACTACTCGGAGCTGGTGAAATTCCTCACCGGCAGCGTCAACAAGAAGGTCGGACCGCGTGTCAGCCTGGCCGACTACGAGATGGTCAAGTTTATCAACTTGCTCGAGACCTCGCCGGCTGTTTTCGCCGACGCCCTCTGCAAGGACATCGGCTGGACCAAAGCTTAAGTACCCGTTCTGCAGTCAGGTCACGAAATAAGTCGTGGCCTGACTTTCTGATTGCATTGGGCTTCATCCTTTGATTTTCAACCACCTGAGCTGAAGGAAACCGTTATGAAATGCATTCAAATCGTCGGCTGCGATACCATCCCCGGTCTGCCTGTCGTCTATCCAGACCAGGAGCGGCCTTACGTCAATCTCGCCGGCACCATGGTCCGTCTCTCCGATGAGCTGATCGAAACCAACCCCGGATTGCGGCTGCTGCGTTGCGACGTGAAGACGCTTGAAGACGGAGTTGCGCTGCTCGTTCCCGAGAGCGCCGAAACGAAACGAGCCGATAGGGCAGCTCCGGCCGTACTCATCCAGATCGAGGTCGATGCCGGCTTTACGCAGCCTGTCTGTACTGTCGACGACATGGGCTTCCATGGCCGCAAGAGCGCCATCGTCGCCGAAGGTTTGCGTGGTCGCTACATGCACTACGTCGGCACCCGTTACACCAAGGCCTTGCTCGTCGTGGTCTATCCGGGAGCCAGCTTGCAGATGCAGCTGGCCGAACGTCGTGCCCTGCCGAAGCCTGCCGGCCTCGCCGGTGTCTTCGCCAGGCAGAAGTACGAGCCGGTCTATCGCCACGTCGAGTTGGCGCGGTATCTGAGCAACGGTGCGCTCGTCGCCGGCGAAAGATTGCCGTGAATCTGAGCATGAGATTACTGGGAGCGAGCCTCTTCGGGTTTCACTCTCAGGCGTTCACCGCCCGGCCAGTAGTCTGCATCGAGCCAACTGAAAGATTGGTCGGTCAGGAGCTGATGTCGAATACTGTGGTCAACGCAGAGGCATCAGGTTTGCCGTCTTTCAATCTCTACGGTGAATTGCCCCCGGGCATTTATCGTCTTTCTGTCGATGCCTTCCTGGGATATTTCGCTTGCCGGTCCAATCGTCGGCTTCGCCTCGCTCGCAGTTTTTTGCGGCAAGCAGCCACTCTTCGCTCCTGTGGTTGTAAGCAACTACTTGCCGGTGGAAGCTTCATTACGTCAAAATCTTCTCCCGGGGATTTCGACGGTGCCTGGAACAACGAGGGCGTTGATGAAAACAAGTTGCGTCGCCTCGAGCCGCGTCTGCTCATGGAGGGCCCTGAAGATGCCGAGAGTCTGGCTGGCGAAAGCGGCGGTGCCCTGGTACCGTGGAATCCCAGCGCTGTCGGCAGTCCAGGCTTCGCCGAATATCTGCGCTATGACGACCGCACCGGTCGTAAAAAGGGCTTGATGCTCGTCGAGCTTTGAGGCATTCGTCAAACTATCGTTTCGCTACAACTCGAGAAGTGGGTTCGCCCACTTCTCGAGTGCAGCTTTGCTTTTTTGCCTTTTTGCAACGATGTTGCGTAGTAGAACAGTGGCGTTTTTCTGCTTATATGCTGCCATTTCTGGTGATGCTTCGGAACGAAAGAGTCTTCCGAATTCGGAAGACTCTTTCGTTCCGACCATACCAAGCCCTGAAACGCATGCCAGCCCGATATTTATCGCTTCACTCCCTCCCCTTTGCCCTTCTGGTCAAAGATGCTGAATGTCGCATCGATGATGTTGCGGGGATCATATGCACAAGTCCAGTTAACGAGCGATGGCGTGTTATATTGTTTTTTTCGCCGGGAAGCCTTTACGACCTACCGTGAATTGTGTATTGCCATGTATCGTCCTAAAAAAGAGCCAGCCAACCAACCGATTGTCATTCCAAAGCTGGACAGATTACCGGTTTTGGAAGATTTGCTTGGGGCACATCAGCAGGCGCAAAGGGCTGAAGGACGCTGGGTTGAATTGTCCTGGAACCGGCCGGAGAGTGACGAGAAATTAACGCTGAGCGTCATTTTCAGGCTCGAAGGTGGTGCTCCTGTCTGGATGCTGAAGGAAGGCGAGTTTCGCAATGCCGAAGAGATCTGGACTTATGAAACCGGAGACACAGGTCTTGTTTTTAATCTGACCATCGCTGAATGCGAAGGCCTGGCTGCGGCTGATAATAGTGCGTCGCTCGAGCCGTCCGGTGCTATCGGTGGGCGTACCATGTCAGGGGCTAGCGGCTCTTACGGCGCTTCTATGCTCGGGCTGCAAAGGACAAGCAGTGGAAGATTGCCTGCTTTTAGCCTGCCCAAGGAAAGCGGCATTGCCACCATGGAAGGCGATCTGGTCGACATGCCGGTGCCGAATTTGCTTCAATCTTGCAGTATGGGCAAAATGACCGGTCGTCTTCTCGTCCACAACAATGCCGCTTCGGCGCAAATGTTTTTCGAAGATGGGGTGCTTGTTCATGCCACCGCTGACGGTTGCCTGGGTGATGACGTCATCCTGGAGCTGGTAGCCTGGGAGAGCGGTAAATTTTACTTCTATCGAGATCAGAAGTCGACGGAGCGCTCCGTTCAACGCCGTCTCGACGGCATGCTCATGGAAGGGTTGACGCTTCTAGATCAAAGCCGCACGATCGCTGACAGTGGTCTCACACTCGATTCTTATCTCGATAAGCGCAACAAACAACTGAGCGAAGCCGAATTCGACAAGCTTGTCGTCGGCGGTGCACCAGTCGATAAAAACCTCCAGAAAATGTTTTACCTCAGTGTCGACGGTCTGCTAAATCTTGGCGAGATGTTGAAGGAAAAAGGCCTGGTTAAGAAAGAATGGGTGCCGATTTTATACAACTTGCTCAAGGCTGATCTGATTACTATTTCGGCAAAATCGGTGCAACCCGATAAGACTAGTTTTCTCGTAGCAACGCCAATCGACCGTATCGCCATCGATGCTATCGAGCGATCCTTTCGCCGCCCTGATACAGGCTTGATGTCTTATCCACATTTTCAATTTATGCTCGAGCAGGAATATGCTCGGTGTCAGCTCCATCGCGCCCAATTTTCGGTGATCGTCATCGATCTGTGGCGGCAGCAAGGGCCGACAATGTCACCTGTACCAATCAGTGCCTTGAAAGAAATATTCGCCCGTATCGAAAGCGTCAAGCGAAAGCTCGATGTCTTGGCGCACTTCGAAGCGCTCAGTTATGCCATGTTATTGCCGCATACAGGGACGGCTAGTGCTGCCATTCTCGCCTACCGCATTCGCGAGGTGCTACTTGCCTCTGCTATGCCTGGTTTGCCTTCAGATCAGTTAGCGCTTGCTTGCGGTATCGCCGGCATGCCCGAGGATTGTCGCGAGCTTGGATTGTTGCTTTCTGCCGCAAAAGCGTCAAAGCAAGCGGCTCAGATGAATAGTACGCCGCTCGTTTTGTTCAAGGATCTGCAGAAACTACCGGTTTAGAGGTATTTTTCTGCGCGAGGCGCTATCTAAACCGCCGAAGTGCAGGCCTTGCATTTTGTCGCCGTCAGTGGCACGGTCTCCAGGCAGGCGCCGCAGGCTTTAGTCTCGGGTGCCGGCGGCGCTTTTGGCAAAATCAACTTTGTGATCAGAAAAACCACGAAAGCAATGATCGTAAAGTCGATCGTGGCGCCGATGAAGTCACCATATTTGATGGCATTAACCGTGATCGCTCCGTTGGCGTCTTTGCTCTGGCTGAGGACAAACTGTGCCGCACGCCAATCTCCGGCGGGCATAACCAGGCCAACGATCGGCATGATCAAATCGCCGA
This sequence comes from Cyanobacteria bacterium REEB67, assembly GCA_018971775.1. Classification (GTDB taxonomy): domain Bacteria; phylum Cyanobacteriota; class Vampirovibrionia; order Obscuribacterales; family Obscuribacteraceae; genus REEB67. Next base: position 24,744 of record JAGXAB010000059.1, read on the forward strand.
CTATAGCTGTTACCACCTTGCCAGTCGCCCCGCCGATGATGACGCCAATGGCCAGGGCCAGAGCATTTTGCTTTTCCAGAAAAGCGACGAAATCTTTGATCATTGACCGGGCAACCTCCACAAAAGTATCCTGCCTCAATCAGTCAGGAGTCGGCTAACTGGAGGGGAGCGTCTATTTTAGCAGTTCATATTTGCTCTCGGTCCTGCCAGTTAGTCGCTTTGAAATTTTATACTATGGTAAGTAGTGTAACATCTGTTTTTGAGAAGCCAGGGCGCGGCAATAGAAAAAGCGAGATGGAGGCTACTTTGCCTCCATCTCTCAATGTCATTCATCGCGATTCGAGCTCACCGGTTTTTAGTTTCGCGGGTTAAGGTTGCGCAAAAATTGATCGGCACAGGTTTTCCAGGAGCGCGCCTCGGCAAACGCGCGACAGGTCTGCGGATCAATAGTTAAGGCTTTCATCGCGGCAGCCTGCAGGTCATCGTCGAGGCAGCCAACTGTACTGTTGCCGATGATGTCGCGCGGGCCGGTGACCGGATAGGCCGCTACGGGCAGTCCCGAGGCAAGGGCTTCCAGCACCACCAGGCCAAAGGTGTCGGTACGACTGGGGAAGACAAAGACGTCGGCGGCGGCATAATGCTGAGCGAGTTCTTCACCACTCTTGCTGCCGACAAAAGTGACCTGCGGATATTTCTTCTGCATTTCCTTGAGCTGCGGCCCGTCGCCGACGACGAGCTTGCTGCCGGGCAGTTGCAGGTCGAGGAAGGCGCCGATATTTTTCTCCACCGATACACGTCCGATATAGGCAAAAATTGGCCTGGGTAGCGTCAGGAACGACTTGTCCCGCGGCTTGAACAGCTGCGTATCGACACCGCGCGTCCATTGTTTGACATTGCTAAAGCCGCGCTTTTCCAGCACCATCTGCATCGATTCGGTTGGCACCATCACCGCCTTCGACGGGGCGTGAAAGCGGCGCATCAGGTAATAGGTCAGCGTTTCCGGAACGTGCGCTTTTGCCTTGAGATATTCGGGGAAGCGTGTGTGATAAGCGGTGGTGAAGGGCCAGCACTGCTTCAAGCAAAGGCGGCGCGCGGCGATACCCAGCGGACCTTCAGTAGAAATGTGCACGGCATCGGGGTTGAACTCGCTGAGATACTTCTTCAAACCGCCTCGCACATTGTATGCCAGGCGGATCTCTGGGTAGGTCGGGCAGGGGAAATTGGAGAAAAGGTCCGGCGTAATCATGCGCACCTCGTGGCCGAGCTGGCGCAGTTCCTTGATCAGATGCGTGTGCGTGCGCACGACGCCGTTCACTTGCGGATGCCAGGCATCCGTGATGATTGCGATCTTCATGATCTGTGCTTTCTGTCAGTTGATGGTTGAAGAATTGTTGGAAATGACTGATTCAAGCCAATCTTTCGTGCAGCACCTGCGCTGCGCCGTCGGCCTTCCATTTGATGATGCGGAGCGTGCCGTCGAATTCTTCGACCAGAGCGCTGCCGGTTTCTACCCAATCGCCGTCATTTAGATAGAGGACACCGCCAATATCGCGCATGGACGGATGGTGGATGTGTCCGCAGAGGACGGCGTGATAGTTGTTTTCGGCGGCGTAGCGGGCGGCTGCATCTTCAAAATTGGTGATAAATTTGACCGCTTCCTTGACCTGCTTTTTGATCGCTCCCGCCAGAGACCAGTAGGGCAGGCCGATACGGCGTCTGACATAGTTGAGCCAGCCGTTCAGGACGACAGTCATGTCATAGGCCCAACTGCCAAGATGAGCCAGCCAGGCGTGATAACGAACGACACCGTCAAACTGATCGCCGTGGATGATCAAGATGCGTTTGCCGTTTGCCGTAATGTGCTCGGAGCTATTGCTTATCTGAATATCGCCGAAAACCAGACCGTCATAGTCGCGGGCAAATTCGTCGTGATTGCCTGGTACGAAGGTTACTTTTGTGCCCTTGCGTGCTTTGCGCAGCAGTTTCTGCAGGACATCGTTGTGCGCTTGCGGCCAGTACCAGCGCCGTTTCAACCGCCAGCCATCGACGATGTCACCGACCAGGAAAAGATTTTCACTTTCGCTGCGTTTGAGAAAATCGAGCAGTAGGGTGGCCTGACATCCGGGTGTGCCGAGGTGCACATCGGAGATAAAAATGCTGCGAAAGTGCTGTTTACGTTCTTCATGATTTTCGGTGTGGAGCATCTGCGTCATGGTGTTTCTCCAGGATTTTGATGGTTGGTGAAAACCGCTCAATAGGCCAACAGGGGCGGCAATACGCACGGCAACAGGGCAGCCTTTACCGCACTCCGCGAGGAGCTCTGGCATTGGCGTGCTGGGCGTTGTATTGCTACGACGGTGGTGTGGGGTACCTATTGGAAATGAAATTTGAGCGGATGCCTGAACCCTAACAAGAAGGTTGACTGAAAAGCCCTTTCCATAACTCTCTTGAAATGTGTCGATTTTCTCGCCGGCGCTTGTACTACTATGAAAGGAGTGAGAATTTTCTGCAGAGGCTGATTTTTTTTTGAGTCGCAGTAGAGAGATTTTTTCACTGTTTGAGCTAGCGCAGCTCGCGCCTTTGCACCAGATACGGCACTATCAGAGCCCGGTTATGAAACGGTTAAAACTATTGATTGACAAGCACTCCCGGGCTTTTCGCCGGAGCGTACTAATTTGTCCCGCGCTATCAGGCCACGGGAAAGGTGAGGTTAAGAGCGGCTGTTGATAACTGCAAACGTTACGGCGCTGGTTATCTCTATTCTGGTTATTTCTAACCCGATTGTCTCTAACCTGCTTATCTCAAAATTATCTGCCGAGCAAGCGCGCTTTTACATCGCGGACGCGGGCTGCTTCGAAATCGGAGGCGGCGCTCACAGCGGGAGCGGAGGCGTAGCTATTGCCATACGAGGCCGCCGCTCTCGGAGCGCTGAAATTTCCTGCATTTGCGGTGGCCTGCTTGCCCGGGAAGGCGCCCTGACTGGCGCGCATTAGCGGACGTGCGGCCGGAGCTTGTGGCAGCTCAGGGGTGACCATATGGCCAAAGGTTGCTTGTTTGAGATTGGTCGGCATCCTCATGCCGCCGAGATTGGAGCCGAAGGAGGCTGGACTGAGCGGCGCTCCGCCGCCACCGCCGGCGCCACCGGAGTGCGATACGATCGGACTGTCGTCCTCGATTGAAACCTGGCGCCGTGACTTAAACCAGCTCACCTGTTGCAGGGCGTCTTTTTTGATCATGACGGCGCCTGCACCGGCCTGACTGTACTGGCCGGGATTGAAGCCCTGAGGATTGGTCTTGGTGATACCGCCGCCGAATACTTCGAGGCCGGACTCGGCATTGCCCTCGGCAAATGCCGGAGCGCCAGTAGATAAGGCGGTCGAAAGAGCCGTCAGGCAGGCAAGACTAAAAAGGCCGATAGTAAATGGTCTGGACATTTGGCTGCTCCTCCGCGGCTTCAACCGTATTCCCCGCTCTAATAATCAATCCCTGGGCCTGAGAGCCGGTTTTTATCAGGTTTGCTAGTAAATTGACGGGGGTGCGGAGTATATTTGCACCGCCAGTGTGAAAATCCCGTGAGTATGCGTCGCTTAAAACGCCGGATCAGGGGCAATTTCCAGGGCCGGATAACACCGCCCCGATTACTTCCAGGCCAGCTCTTTGAGCAGGTTGAAATTGGTATTGCTCATCAAAAAGTTGAGGGCCGGGTCGAATATCTGCTGACGACGCTGGAATTCGCCGGCATTGGTTGGATGATATTTCCAGACGATTTGACTGCCGTGCTCGTGTTTATAGATGTCGACGGTGATTTTCATATCCAGCTGTTCGGCCCTGAAGCCTCTGGCCGTCTGCGATCGCACTGCCGTCTCGTTAAATTCGCCCAGCTTTTCAATCGGCACGAAGCCTTCGATGCGCACCGCTTGCTCGATGTTATCGCGGCTGTCGTGCACTTTGATATTCCAGCGGAAATTGCTTTTGCGCTTGGCCAGGGCCTTCTGCACCGAGCGTGAGGCTTCGTGCATGGGCATACGGCTCAATACCGGTTTGGGCAGATTGGCGGTGCTGCCGAGATAGGCTTTGGTGGCGTCGTTGAGGCGACGCAATTCCATGTAAAAAAGCAGTCGCGGTGTGAGCACCAGGCACAGTGAGCTGACGGCGATGCTATTCAAGACGAGTTCGATTTCTTGGGGGGTCATTTGGGGACTCGATTGAGTGTGCGGGGAAGGGCCAATGCTTGCGCTGTCGAGGCAAGCTCGTCCTACACCGAAGGTTACTACTAAGAGCGGACATTTAACTGACATTAGCCTATCCGCTTGACCGTGATAATGTCGTGAAAGTCCTGGCCCTTAGACCTTTATTTTGGCTTGAAAACTAGACTGAAACGAGGCTGGGATGGAGCTGGCTAAGCAGCTGCGAATTCGTGTGCGAAAGGAGCGAATTGAAGCGCGGGTCGAGCACCGTGTTGCGCGCTTCGGCATCGGCTTGATTGTTGGGCAGATATTTCCAGACGATTTCGGAGCCGTCATTGCGCTCGTAGATATCGACGCGGATTTTGATGTCAACGGCAGGCACCGAAAAATCGAGATGATTCAGATGATTTTGATCGGCTGAGCTGGTCAATTCGGCAATCTTGGCGGCCGGCACGAAACCTTCGATTTGCACGACCGAATGCGCGGCGGAGACTCGCGTGCCCATGGCGACGACGGCGCCGCCGTTGCCGCGGCCGCCGTGGTTACTAGACCCGACTTTGGTATTGTGTTCGCGGACGATCCAGCTGAAGTCTCGGGTGCGTTTGGCCAGCGCTTTTTTCACCGACTCGGCGGCGGCTGTCACCGACTGGCTGCTCACCATGTGCTTGGGTTTGTAGGCCGTGGCGCCGAGGCTGCCGACAGTGTCCTTGTTTAGGCGGCGCAATTCGAGATGGAAGACGATGCGCGGAGCAACCAGTGCCACCAGCGAAGTCAGGGCGATCGAATTGAAAATCATTTCAAAAATATTTGGGTTCATTTCTCAAGGCCGTTTGCCGAAGGGATTGGTAAGACCGCAGGTTGCCTGGATACGGAGAAGTGTCAGTACTATGACAAAGGGATATGCCTTTGGCTATCGTAGGATTCCCATAAATAAGACCCCGTGCGCGATTTAACCTGTTTGGCAGAGTTATGGCGGAGCTGTGTTAGCGGCGTGACGAAAGCCTCAGATCTGGGATGATTGCGGGTTGTACTTACCAGTTTGACTGCTTGCAATACCGCCCGGGCCATTGATCACCGATGCTGTACTCGGCAGTGCTGGCTTACTGACCAGTTTGCTCGTATCGCGACCGAGCACCCAGTTGCAACCGGCCAAAACACGCACCGGCAGCGAATAGCGCGAACCCTGGAAAGGCGAACCCAAATTGATCGGCACGCGCTGATTGAGGGCGTTTTCGATGCGCAGATCAAAAGCGGTCGGCAGCAGGGCGTATTTCTGGTGCAGCTTTTCCGGAACCTGCCAGCCGCCTGAAATACTGAGCAAAGTCTGCACCGGCAGGCGGCCCGGATGCTGGCCAAAGATGGCCGGATCGAGGCCATTTTGCAGGCCGGTGAGGACTTGCATGCTGTTCAGGATCCACCAGTTGCTGCGGCCGCGATAACCAAGCCCGATCGTGCCCTGATAGCGCCGGTCGTGGTCTGGATATTTGGGCAGTGGCGGTGTGGGAAAATCATAGAAACCACCGGTGACACCATGGGTGCCTCGCAGGTACGCTACCTGCACCGTGTTGGAAAGGAAACCGTTCAGGCCGTAGCCATTGCGCCCGCCTTTGTAATCGAGGCGTGTTTCGACACCGTAGGCTTCCTGGCCGCTGTTGGTCAGACGGTTGTAGATGGGCAGGTTGCCGATCACACCAGAATCCCCGAAGTTACGCAGTTTTTTATAAAAAATATTGGTGCGGTGCACGAAACGCGGACCAAATTGTTGTTCGATGCTGGCGTCGAAGAGCTGGCCGCGGGTCGCGTGCAGAGGCTTTGGCGTGCCTTCGTAGACGCCGTTTACAACAGCACCTGTAACCAGGATCGGCGTCAGGAAATAGTCGTTTGGTGTGGGAGTAAAAATCTGCGAGTAAGAGGCGCGCAGCACACTATTTTTTGTCAGCACATAAGAGGCACCGTAGCGCCCGCTCGCCTGCGCGTCGGTGATGCGCTGCGTCTGAAACGGCCTAACCGCAAATGGTTGCACGCCCGGACTCGATGCCAGCGCCGTGGCCAGCGCCAGGGCATTGCCGTCGACACTGTGTTGTAAATCGAAGCGCACGCCTGCGTCAACTGTAAGACGCTTCCATGCTCCTCGCTGTGGCGTCCAGCGGTCCTGCAAAAAAGCACTCTGCAAATAGCGGAAGCCTTTATATCCACCGATCGGTCCCTGAAACTGCGGACCTTGAGTAGTCAGAGTAAAAGGACTGACGACGGCGCCGTAAGGCTGAGTCGATCCCATATCGCTGTTGAAATAGAGCGCATTGAAGCTGGTCTTTACCGGCCGTACTTCCGATAGAAAGCCGGCTTTGAAATTGTGTGTCTTGCCGATTTTTTTGTTGATGTCACCCTGCGCCGAAAAAATATAATTGAAACGTTTGGCCTGAGCCGCAATGGAGACAATCGGCTGATCGGCATTGATGTTCGGCGCCGGGTCGAAGGCATTACTCGAGTGATAGCTCTCGCCATAAAAGCCGTTGAGCAGATGGAGATTGCCTTCATCAAAGAAACGGGCGTATTTGTGTCTCCATGAAAGCGTAAAATAATCCTGTCGATCCGACTGATATTGTCTCACCCCGAATTGTTGCGAGATTGGCGCGGTTGGCACACGCAGCATACTCTCGTTGATTGCTACCGTCAGGCGCAGCACATCACGTTCCGTGGCTTGATATTCAAGACGCGCCAGGACATTAATGTCGGCGCCGTTATTGCCGACATAGTTTTTCACCGGCGGCGCGATGCGCAAAGTGGAGCCGCGAAAAGACCCGGAGGATTCGAAACGCAATCGACTAAGCCATTTCGTCGCATCCTGGCTGAAAGCACCAGATCCGTTGTAATAGATGCTACCGGCGAGCGGCCCGCCAATTTGCTGACCAATAGTGAAATTGGGCTTGTTCAATATCGGCAGCGATTTCATATGTGCCACCGCACCCAGTGGCCCGCCGCCATCCTGCGCTTCGTAGCCGCCTATATCCACCTGCATCGATTGCAGCGATCGCGGCGATATCGGCTGCGACTGTTGCAAGACGCCCGCTGCTTCCGGGATAACGACGCCATCGACGACATAGTTAACGGCATTGTGCTCGCCGCGGCTGATGATATTGCCGTAGCTGTCATTCATCACGCCGGGCGTGCTCTGAATCAAATCTTTGAGGTCGTTGCCGCTCTTATATTCCTGAATGGTGCGGTGATCGAGATTAGTCTCGCTACCGATTTTTTCCGGGTGTATAAGCGTGCGTTTGCCGGTGACGCGCAAAATATCTACCGGCTCGAGATCTTCGAGCCCGACCTGGACGGATTTGTTTTCACCGGCGGCAATCTTCACAAGCGAGGTGTGCGAGAGCATGTCCTTGGCCGAGACGGTCACCTGCCACTCGCCCGGTTCTAAATTGGCAAATTTGAAATCACCATTAGCATCGCTGTCCTGTTCGGCATGCAAATGGTCTTTGTCGACTTTGACCAGGACTACCTGGGCGTGCTCGATGTTGCGTTTGCCGTCGGCGTCCCCGATATGTCCTATGAGTGTGCCGGGGGTGTCAGGGTGAATGGCGGTGGGTGACGGCGGCAGCTGAAGAACAGGAGGAGCCACCGGTGTCTGTGGGTGGATGAGAGGGACGTTGAGAGGGACGTTGAGAGGATTGCTAGTTGTGGCGCTAGTTTGAGCGGTGGCGGGCAAGGCAATCGCTACAGCCGATATCAAATAAAGAGCGAGGGCGCCCCGAATGGCCCGCGGTGATTTGGCTTTTGACGCTGAGTTGCTGGGGTTTTCCAGCGCTTGACAGCCGGTCTTCTCTGTTTTGTTTGCCTGGTGACTGAAGAGTCTTCCGAATTCGGAAGACTCTTCAGTCACGACCTGACCGCTGGCGTCGAAAGTCGCCAAAAATCGCCCCCGGCGCCCCCAAAACCAAGCGCTCATAAGGCTTTCGCCCCTTGAGTGGCCCCTGGATCCGGCTAAAAGGACTCTATATAGATTACGAAATGTATAGCGGCCCGCAGCAAAGCGGGGCGGCTGAAATGCAGACACCTTGGGCTCCTGGACTAATTGGAGCAGCTCTAAAAGCTGCCGGGTAAGTCTCACTATTTAAAATGAAAACCGTTTCCATTACAATGGTTGCTATGTTAAATCGAGTACGGAAATCGAATTTGTTCTCCGCCGGCATTTTTAGAGCCGGTATATTCGCCGCCGCTTTTATCTTGATATCTGGAGCTATATCTCCAGCCTGTGCCGATGCATTTAAGCTCGGAGTGCAAGAGGCCGCCGCTTATAAGCAGGCCGAAATCGTCTCCTCCCCTGAGCCGGTCATTTCCTCCGAGCTCAAGGAAGAGTGCCTGAAGACTTATTGTGAGGCGCGCTTTTCCATAGATCCAAAAGGGAAGTTTGCCGTCAATCTGGTTACTTCTTCCGGCTCCTCTGAAGTCGACGATATAACTGTTTCCTGTCTACGGAGCTGGAAGTTTCGCCCGGCGATGCGCGGCGCTGAGCCTGTCGCTTCTACCCGCAAAATTCGCGTCGAGTTTGTCGTCGAATAAGCGATAATGTTCGCATGGCAAAAATCCTTTTAGTCGACGATGATGATAGTTTGCTTGCGATCGTGTCTGAATCTCTTGCAAAGGAAGGGCACAGCGTCGAGCGCTGCTATTCCAAGGGGGAAGCGACCGAGCTTCTGGCCGGTAGTTTCTTTGACGTGATTGTTTTGGACGTCGGTTTGCCGGATGGTAGCGGCTTTGATATCTGTAGCGATTACCGATCCGCGGGCGGCAGATCGCCTATTTTGATGTTGACCGGAAAATCGGAAGTACGAGATAAGGAGCAGGGTCTCGACCTCGGTGCCGATGATTACCTGACCAAGCCCTTTAATTTGCGCGAGCTATCGGCGCGCCTGCGCGCTCTTCTGCGTCGGCCCCCGGCCGTTGCTCGACAGCTCGTCGAAATTGGCGCCATCACCATCGATGCCACCGAACGGCGCATTTTTAAAAATGGCGTCGAAATCCATTTGCAGCCCCTCGATTATTCATTGCTCGAATATTTCATCAAGCATCCGCACGAGGCCCTTTCGCAAGAGACTATCTTGCGCAGCGTCTGGAAGTCTTATACCGAAAGTGGCATCGAAGCTCTGCGCGCCTCTGTTAAACGTATTCGTAAAGAGATTGATTTGCCCGGTCAGGATTCGCTTATCGAGACCGTGCACAAGGTCGGTTATTGTTTCCGGCCCACTGTCTGATTTCTGGTATGCGACTTTCCTTGATGCATAAAGGCTTCTTGCTGGTCGGCGTACCACTGTGCTTCGAGGTCGGCATATTTTCGCTTTTGCTCAACCAACAAAACGAAATGGCGCGCGAAACATCCCGCATCAACAATTCACGTATCATCAGCAATACGGTTAATCAAATCACTCGCCAGGCGCTCACTCTCGAAGACGTCTTTAAAACGCGCAGCAATCCCGTCGTCGCCGCCGCCGATATCCGCGCCGGTACTGAAAATCTAATCGTCCAGTTTAACAAGCTCGAGCTCCTTACCCGCGATGATGCGCGTCTGCACCAGGACGTGCTCAACAGTTTGCAGCTTCTTGACCAGGCCCAAAAAGACCTGACCGAGCTGAAGCGGGTCATCCTATCCGACACAAGTCAAAGTCCAATCGAGGCGGCGCGTCGTTTCGGCCCCAAATTTCATGACACCTTGCGCAATGTAGTCTCCACCGGTTTGCTCGAGCTCGCCTCGCGCAGCGCTCAAACAATCGATACCGACCGCACCGAACAAATGCGCTCCCAGGCCGTTACTCTGCTCAAGGTGGCCGTCGCGCTCAGCGCTCTGATTGCTCTATTAAGCGCCTGGCTATTCACCAGGCACATGACGTCGAGGCTGAAATTGGTGGTGCGCAACGCCGACCGCCTCGGTGAACGGCAAGCGCTCCTGCCGGCACTCGGCGGCAACGACGAAATCGCCGAACTCGATAGTGCCGTGCATCAAGCCGCCGAGCTGATCAATCACCTTGAGCAGACGCGCGAAGAAATCGTCGGCATGGTCGGCCACGACATCGCCAGTCCGCTCTCGACGATCAAGGTGACGAGTGAAGCGCTCGAGCTGCGTCTAGGTGGCGTCATCGACGAGCGCGGTCGTGAATTGCTCGCCGAAATCGACGCCAACTGCGACCGCATTCTGCGCATCAGCCGCGATTTACTCGATATGCAACGCCTCGAATCCGGCATGCTCGCCATTGAAAAAGCTCCCACCGACTTGAAAAACTGCCTGTCCTCCGCCGTCGCCTCGACCGCGGGCATGTGCCACAACCGCGCCGTGCAAATCGAAGTGGTGGCGCCATCGGTGCGCGCCGTCGTCGATGAAGGTCGCATCGAACAGGTGTTGACCAATTTACTCACGAACGCCATCAAACACTCGCCGCGTAACGGCACGGTACAGCTAACGATGACTGTCGACGGCAAACGCAAGGAAGCGCGCATCAGCGTTTGCGACAGCGGCAGCGGTATTCCTGAGCATTTACAGGACGAAATTTTCGAGCGCTTCAAACAAGCCAGCAAGGAAGAACACAAACAAGGCACGGGCCTTGGACTGGCAATATCCAAGGCCCTTGTCGAGATGCATGGTGGACGCATCGGTGTGCAAAACATCAAGCCGAAGGGCAGCGAATTCTGGGTGGTCCTGCCGGTCAGCGCCAGTTAATGTCAGCTAGCGCCCGGCTTCATCGAGCTGATTTCGTGATTGGCCATGTTCGGCACTCCAGGTAAAGGAAAAGGTTGGTTCGGTGCGTAAGGCAAGATTAGGACGGCGATGCGACTGAACTGTGCTACTGGCCCGGACGATATCGCGCCAAAAACTGCGTGGTCACATCTACCGCCTGGCACCTCTGCGCATCGCCGGTGAAGCCATGATCGGCACCCTTAATCAATGCTTCGCTAAGCTGCGCATTGCGCAGGTGTTCGAGCCATTCTTGATGATTAGGTTGAAAAGGTACGATATCATCGGCGGTGCCTGAGATTACCAGGACCGGCCCACTGTATGAGGAGAGGCTGGCGGCAAGGTCGAGATGATCGAGCTCATAAAAGAGATGCGCGTTCAATCGGGAATCGCCGTTTGCCAGGTAACCCTGCGCCCAGAGCGCGTCATAATCGATAGGCTCGAAGGCGCGCTTGAGCTCGCGGCCGAGATTGAACGGACCTTCCCAGATCGTCAGAGTGCGGAACATTTCCGGCCGCGCCGATGCGCTCAGCGCTGCGACCACGCCGCCGAAGCTGAAGCCGAGCAGGTGGCAGGTGGCCAGACCGCGCAACTCGGGCAGGGCGGTGACATATTCTATCGCCCAGAAAGTGTCTTCAATTTGAGCCGATGGGTAAACATCCATGCTCGTGCCGTGGCTGTCGCCGCAGCCGCGGAAGTCGAAGCGCAGGACATGGTAGCCGTGATGAGCAAAGTGGGCGGCGGCCTTCTCGAACAATCCATAGGTTTCGTAACGCGTGCCCGAAAATCCGTGCAGCATCACGATCAGCTCTTTGCCCTCGCGGGCGTCATAGCGGTCGCGGTGGGGTGGAAAGTGCAAGGACGCGGTCAGATGGCCTTTTGGCGTTTGCAAGGCAAAATGTTCGCCAAAATTTGTGTTGTCCATTTCTCCGCACCGCTATTGCTGGTTCCCTTGCCAGTCAGTTTAGCTTGCGCAGTCAAAGGACGGCTCTCCGGCGCGCTTCTGTAAAGAAAGGTCAATGGCGCCTATCGGGAAATGACGCTGATTATAAAAGTCCTGAGGTGAAAATGCTTCGCGGCATCAAGCAAATCATTTTGCTCGTACGGACAATTCACGTACGGATGGTGGTACAAATGGTGGCACGGATGGTGGCGTAGTTTGGCGCATAGCTAAACTGCGCGAAAAGCCTCGTCAATCGGGTATTTTGGCCCTCTATCATTAAATGGTTGATAGTATTGACAGAATGGGGAACTTCGCTCCCTCGAAGGCCCTCGTCATAGTTACTGTTCGTTAGATGCTTCGGCATTCTTTTCAAAAGTCTCGTGCAGACCCCATTTTCGCGAGCCATTGAGAGGTTTTAATTATGTTCGACAACAATCTTGGTGATAAGTTATTCCGCAACACCAATCAAAATCATGAAGCGCAACGCAGTAATACAAGCGAGCAAGATTTGAGCCGCGTGATCAAGTCGGCTGCGGCAGACAATTTTGACAATTACTTGCTTATGCTTGACCCGGCTAGTGCGCCTCTTGATGGCGAGACTCAAGTCGATAATTTTGACGGCAGTGATGGATCGATGATAGCGCCCGTGTCATACGTGCGTATTGAATAATTATGCAGATCGTTTGCCTGAAATATAAGATTTAAGACTTTAGGAAAAGTTCTGGAGAAACTTTAATGCGATTGGCTAGTTTTAAGACGATTGCCTTGCTCAGCCCTCGTTTGCCGCTCAGAAATTCGGAAATGGCAGACTGTGAAATCTGCAACTCGCGAGCAATTTCTGATTGGCCAAGATTGTTATCCTCCATCAGAGATGCAAGGGCTCGTTCTGGTGTCATTCGTGGTGCCGTAGGAAAAGTACTCTCCTCAAACTCACGAATCAGGCGACCTAATACAGTCAAATAGTCGTCTTACTCATAAATTCCATCCACTGTAGTCGGCATGAGTGCCGACTTTTGCGATTCTAAGAATATAATCTTTGTATACTATTTCGGCAAGGTAGGCTGCGAGGGATGCCAGGCCGAGTGGTGTAAAGAGAGAGTATTGATTGGTCTGAAGAAAGGACTTTTCGCTGCTGTCAAAGCGGTCAAAATCATTTTTACTTTCATCGATTTCATCCTGCCGGGTTGCAAGTACCATACCCGGACGGGGAATGTCGGAAACAGTTTGGTAACCGCGAGGTAAGCATGGTATGCGCATCGCCTCTGGGTGGCTTTTTCAAGTTACTTTATTAAGTGAGCAAGTTGTGACCATTGCGTATAGGTGACCTTAAGCGCGAGGCTGAAACAATACCAGGTGCTTGCTTTTACCCACTATTATCGAGCCTTAGTCATTTTATTACTTTTTCCACCGTTAACAAGAAGCCAATATGTAGCATGCTTCTGGTTGACAACTTTACCGGTTTTGCGAGACTATTTCGCTTCGCTCCGATAATTCAATCGTGGAGCTAATTTTGAGGCATTTTCTGATCTAACGGCTTTTATGACTATTTCAATTAACCTCTCCAGCGAGAAGGCGCATCGCCCGTCTCGTAGTATTGCGGCGCCTGAGCATCGCAAAAAAATATCATCTCGTATCGACGCGGTTTCAATTTTGCCGGCGGATCAGGAGGTGTCTACCAAATACGTCAACTTGAACGCAGACCCGGTCCATATGGCTTTTTTTGCCGGGACTCGCGACAATGCTAAATTTAACACGGCCGCTCTACCTGTTGATCTTCTGGTGCCGTGGCGCTGGCCCGATTGTGGCCACAGATTTTTGGAGAAATTCGAAAATCTTCGGGGTTATGGCTCTTGCCGGACCTGTAGGCGCCATGCGCAGAGGGTATATCTTCAGGAAATGCTTTTGTCAGCCGAAGACTTTGTCGAAGTGCCGGGTGAACCAACTCTATCTCCGGCGAATCTTCTCGTTACTAGCAGGCGAACTGCCCTCTGGCGATGCTCGGCTGGGCACGAGTACCTTTGTATGATAAAAAGGCGCACTCAGCAAAATTTTGTTTGTCCCGTCTGTCGTGAGCAAACTGAGGAAAATTCTTTCTTCTTCGGTTTATATCCGCACTTGCTTCAATGCTGGGATGCCGTGAAAAATCTCAAGCCCGGTGCAGTGCGAGGCGAGAGTGCGCCGCTCTCGCCGGATCGGCTGGTCGCCGACGAGCGCAATAAATACTGGCTGCTCTGCATAGGGCACGGCCATAGCTATAAAGGTACTTTGGCTGGTCTGCTAAGTAATTCGCCCGTTTGTCCGCGCTGTTTGCCTGTGGCTAAGAATTTGGCAGAGATTGCGCCGTATCTGGTCGGCCAGTGGTGTCAACTGCGCAATGGCGACCAGACTCCTTGGAATACTAAGGCGGGCTCTAGTCTTAAGGTCTGGTGGCAATGTTTAACTCATCAAGGCCATCTCTGGGAAACGAGCGTATTTAAACGCGTCAGTCAGAATACAGGCTGCCCCTATTGTGCAAATCGTGCTGTCAGCACTACCAATTCGCTTGCGACTCTCTATCCTGAAATGGCCAGTCGCCTCAATATTGAGAAGAACGGTGCCAAATTGGCCTCGGATATATTGGCCTGCACGAAAAAAGCTCTGTGGTGGAACTGCAAATGCGGTTCGACTTACCAGCGCACCATTGAAAAAATGCTGTCGTTTGGTCCAGGCTGTCGCCCGGCTCGCTAGCACGACTGCGCAAGATTCAGCCCGATTTGTAGCGCATGTAGCTTGATAACTCTCTTGGTGGCAGCTTGTTGTACATCTGTCGCTTGCTTTGTCGATCGCTTTGATTTTCTAGAATATCTTCGGTGGCACTATTGGCGGTGTTATCTTCGCGCGGCGTTCGCCGATCTCTAGCGCGGTATAGCGAGCGATAGGCGCGCTGGTCGGCCTGATTGGCTTGAAAACTCCCTCGGTTTTCCTTTCGGATCTGACGCTGAGTCGGAGAGATTTTCTGCAAAGTTTTTTGACGTTCAACGAATTGACGCTGGAATCGGTTCCGGCCGATTTGTTAGAAATAGGCCTACCTTTTTTCTGCCCAATTTACACGAGTCCTTCAAGAACCAGCCGCATCCACGCTCTTCAATGTTTATCCCAGCAAACCCCCAGGGCCTGGTATTCGTCCAGTCGGTAATAGCATGGGCGGGAGTATCGAGCGAAGAGAGTGGTTGGCACTGCGAGTGGTATCACCAGGTTGGATGAGAGCTTCGCGAGCGATCGGCGGTCCGGTATCCAGCTCCTCTTGGCAAATCCTTCGAAGCTTGGCTGTCGATGCGGTCGCTTGATAACTCTCGTGGTCGTGGACCGATCCAATCAATAGAGTAAAAACGATGATCAAATTTTTGAACGTGCACTTTCGCAGCTTTCTTTCGCGCGCAAAATCTCAGGATGCTCCGCCGGATAGCAAGCCGACCGATTCCTTCGGTGAAAAGTTACTTCGTTATATACCGGGCGACATTGTTGCCGCCTGGGTGGCATTGACCGGCATCCTGGCTCAGGCTGCGGCCGATGTACCAGTTTGGCTAAGTTGGGCGGTGCTCGGTGCCTTGCTTGCGCTCACCCCCTTCTATGTCTGCTTCGTCAAGACAGACCCTCCCGGTATTACTGCGGCGAAGAGTTTCCACTGGGTCACGGCCTGTCTGGCTTTCGTATCGTGGTCATTTGCAATGGGCGGACCTTTTGCCACGCTCGCTTGGTACAAGCCGGTCTTCGGTTCAGTGCTGCTGGTGATTGTGACTCTCGTCATCCCCGTGCTCGAGCGTTTCTTTGTTAAAGGGCCAATTGCTCCCTCTGGTACGGCCGGCAGCGGCGGGACGAACAGTGGCGGTAGTGCCACTCCTCCGGCGCCCTGAAGACGGCTTAACGGGGTTTTAAGCAGCCTCTCAACTGGTCGGCCGGGCTGGTCCAGAGTTGAATTTAGCCTGGTCGA
>JAGXAB010000060.1 GCA_018971775.1 Cyanobacteria bacterium REEB67
TGCTCACCTTCCAATTGTCCTTGCCTCTGGATTGACAGACAATCCGGTGCAGGTACCATGGTGGAACAACCGCAAATTACTAATTACTGCAAAATAGCTTGCCAAGCGATGTCTTAGGCGAACTATCCTACGTGGAAATCCAGGCTAGCAAAGTACAAACAGATGGCCTCTTCCTATCCGCAGTTGCTTATCTCCCAACGCACCATGTTTCAAGTCAGGCAACAATACATCAATTCTCTAGTCGATTTGCAACAGACCAGCACATCACTTGAGGGCTTTCTCCTGAGCGGTGGGCTCGATGCTCCTAGTAGTGGTAACCAACGATTTGATGCAACCACAGTCAAGACCGGCTCGCAAGGCTCAGATCAGCACGATTTAGATACGGCTGGTCTTGTCGAATATTAACGGCCACAACAAATCCACGGTGAACACATGCTCTTAAAACTCTCTCCGGCCGGCTCACTTAGCGCGTTGATTAGCTTGTCTATTGCTACTTCGCCTGTATTAGCAGCGCCCCAAACCACAAGCAAAACAATCTCAAAAAGGCCGCCAACAAAGTTCATTTCAAGGCCTCCAGTACCCGTCATTACACCGGATTTAGCCAAGCTTCCCTGGAAAATGGAAAATGGTGTCAAAGTCTTTCACATGAGCGCAGATATTTGCAAGCGCGAGATCATGCCGGCATCAGATATGGGTCCAGCCAAAATACTCTCAGTCTGGGGCTTCAACGGGTCTGCACCGGGGCCGACAATCGAAGTTAACGAGGGAGACCACGTCCGGTTTATTTTCAAAAACAATTTACCAGAAAGCACTACTATTCACTGGCATGGCCTGGAGATTCCCATAGAGATGGATGGCATGCCGTTCATCAGCCAACCTATGGTCAAACCTGGTGAGACGTTTGTATACGACTTTACCTTGCACCAAAATGGCACTTTTTTCTATCATTCGCATGGCGCAATGCAAGAGATGATGGGTATGATCGGCTTTTTTATTATCCATCCCAAGGTTGCCCACGATCCTCCTGTGCAGAAAGACTTCGGTCTTTGCTTGCAAGAATGGGCGGTTTTGCCCAATAACAGTATTCCGAACAGCATGTCGATGGAATACAACTGGCTAACCATAAACGGCCGCGCGGCGCCTGCCACCACTCCACTGATTGTCAAAGAAGGCGATCGGGTGCGAATCCGCATTATCAATATGGGAATGGATCATCATCCAATTCATATCCATGGCCACCAATTTGTCGAAACTGGGACGGAAGGCGGCCGGGCACCGAAATCAACCTGGCGTCCTGAAAATACCGTTATTGTTGGCGTCGCTCAATCGCGGGATATCGAGTTTCTCGCAAAATATCCCGGCGACTGGATGCTTCACTGCCACTTGCCACATCACATGATGAATAACATGGTTTCTATGGTTGGACCGATGGCACATCCGGGGATGGGCATGCACACCGGTAGTGGCATGCAAGAAGGTATGGGAATGGTGCGCGGAGGCAATGCCACCGCGGAAGATCTAGGACCGGCTCTAGGTCGCGGGATGGGCAATACTGCAGACCGCGAGCAAATGATTGCCAACGGACCGCGAGGCTCAGAAGCAACAGGAACGCCACCAACCGAGTTGAAACCTGGCTTCCCGCAAGACGACATGATGATGACGCCCATGGATGCAGCCGTGGCGAAACCTGAAAACAACGGTTTGAAAGCAGGTTGGTCCGGCTCATTAGCTGGAATGATGAACCTCATTCGCGTCCTACCGGCAGACAAATACGACAAATTACTCGCTGACATCAAAGCTGGTCGCATTGAGTCGAGCCAAAGCGCAGGCATGAATATGGACCACATGAATATGCCCGGCATGGAGGGCATGCCAATGAATCACAGCGGGACCAACAGCTCAAGTCCGAAAAAAGGCAAGCCCGAAACCAAGACTGGCCCAACCATGGAAGAGCAGATGAAGATGGACCCGAATATGAAAATGTAGGATGTTTTATGACGGAGAATAATGCGAGGGGAAGTTAAGACCCGGGCGCCCAGCTGAGAAAACTCTAAGATCCCACCCCTGTGGGCCATACGTAACAGAATGCGCGGTCAAACCAGGCCGGGATCACAGCAATAAGAGAAAAATCTGCTAGCATCTACAATCCACGTCAGTGGGCGGAGCGGTCTTTGCAGGCCGAGCCGACGGATGCCGTCTATTCACGGTAGTGAACAGCCATTCGCAATATATCAACCATGGGCATCTTTGGAACCTCTTTATGCTCCCTGCAGCATTGCCAAAGTATTTTCATATGGTTATTTAATGTTGCAGAACTCAAAAGAGCTTGATGCGCTGAGCACTATTCGCAATAATCTCATGAATACTATATATCTGTAATTCCTTTCCGAGGCCTCTATGCGTTATCTGGAATCTAAAGCAAAACGTTGCCGCGCGACCGGCCACAATTTGTACGGCAATGCCAAGTTTGACCGCTTGAAGAAACAGTATCCGCCGGGTCAGCACGGTGCCGCTCGTAAGAAGCGCTCCGACTACGCGCTGCAATTGATGGCCAAACAAACTATTAGATGGACCTATGGCGTCAACGAGCGCCAGCTCGTCAAACTTTACGAAGAAGCCGCGAAAGCCAAGGCCGTAACTGGTACCTTGCTCTTGCAACTTCTCGAACGCCGCCTCGATAACGTTGTTTACAAGTCCGGTATGTTCGCCGGTCGCGATCAGTGCAGACAGCTCGTCTCCCACGGTCACGTCCTCGTCAACGGCAAACGCATGACAATCGCTTCGGCCCGCATGCAGCCCGGCGACAAGATTACCTTCGCCGAGAAGAGTCAGAAATTCATCACCGCCATCACCGAAGGCCGTTCGCAGGTAGTGCCCGACTGGCTCACAGTCGATGCCAAGACTTTCACGATCACCTTCAACATGCCGCCGGAAAGAGAACAGATCGACCAGACCTTCAACGAACAGCTCTTGGTTGAATACTACTCGCGTTAATCTCGAGTATCTTTCGAAACTTTGGAAACGGTATCGCTTCGGCGGTACCGTTTTTGCTTTGGGGTAAATCCATGGAGCTGTCATTGGTGCGCGCACCTGCTCGACAACTCCCACGGTGTTAGCGCCGGTATTTACACCTGCTCGACAACTCCTACGGTATCAGCTTGGCACTTAGACGCGCCTAGCCGATCAGCACCGTATCAGCGACGTAATCAACCGTACGAGCCACCTTCAAAGCTGAAGCCATGCTCGGATACTTCTCCATGTCCTGCACCCAGTCCAGCAGCTTTTCAAAAGTAAGAATCTCCCGCGTCGTTCGGAAGAAGAGAGCGATATTTTCCTTTGGGATCACCGGCGAATGCGACTCTAAGAGAAAAGACTCGGTCCAGGTGAGATTTATAGACGATTTTGAAATAGCGAGAAATGGGTTCGGACTTTTTGTCAGAGGTTCAAAAGCACCAGCCAGCCATGCCAGCAGGTTTGCACGAAAATAGATGGATTCGATCGCCAGAACAGACCCGGCCCAGGTCTCTATCTCGGACAACGGCAAATAGGTCAAACACAAAAAAAGCGATGCGCTGATCGGGCCGTTACAGCGAGGCCAGATCGTTCCGGGGGCCACTTTCCAGTCCCAGAAATGGGCGCAGAGACTTTCGCCATTTTCATCAAACAGGTCCGGCCGCATTATCAATCGTCCAAGAGTATCGAGGATGTCGCGCCTGAGCTCATCAGTCTGATCAGCGCCGCATGTAGTGAAGATGCGGAAGAAAGCGGTAAAAAGGGACTCGAGCAGAACAGGATGGGTATGTTCACGGCAGGCCCGGTCGATTAGCCTTGGTGCCAAATACTTGATCCATGTAGTCCAGATTCGCACCTGAGCATCCATCTCTGCAAAATTCGCGATACCACCAGTAATGTCAGCAAAAAAATGCTCAAGGTCAGGGCCAGGGATTACCTCTACCGGCATGGAGATGAAACTGTCGTAAAACTTCCGCTTCTCACCGATGAACCAGGCCTCACCAGGAGCTTCGTCAGGCCGCTCCGGCACAAGCGCAAGCAAGCGCTGAAGCGCATCTTTAGTCGGCCCCTGGCCGGGAATCCAGATGTAGTGCAACGGTTTTTTCTCAGCCTTCGCCATGATTGAGTCGCCTTATTGCAGCGGTGGCTGGACTGCCTGAACCGAAGAAGAAGAAGAAGAAGAAGCAGCAGAAGACGAAGACGAGGCATGAACGTGCGGCGGAGCATCGTCTTCCAGATGCACGAGCACTTCAAAGATACGTGGATTCCACTCTTTCAGACGATTCTCGACGGCAAAGGAAATTTTGTGCGCTTCCTCGATAGTGATATCGCGTTTCACCTGTACATGCAGATCGATAAAGATATCGTCTTCCATACCGCGACTGCGCGTTTTATGACAGCTCACTACGCCCGGCACGGCCAGTACTTCGCGGTTGATTTCCTCGACTTGGAGGACAGCAGAATCAACCAGTGGTCCCAGATGCGACATGATCACTTCAAAGCCGGCATGCAAAATGATGCCGACGATAATCAGTGATGCGACTATATCGACGCCATGCAATTTAAAGACAATGGCGATGAGCGAGATAAGCACGGCCAGCGTTGCCCAGAGATCGGAGAGAGTGTGCTTACTGTCGGCCAGTAGCAAACGCGAGCTGAGCTCTTCGCCTTTTACTTTTTCCCAATGGCTGATGCCATAATTGGCGACAAGATTGACGATGACGACGGCGAAAGCGAGCGGTGTCGCTACAGCCTGACTGGTTTCCCCGGCGGAAATGCGATGAATAACTTCTTGCAAGACTTCAAAGCTCGCCAGAAACATAAAAAAGGAAATGGCAATAGCCGAAATCGCCTCGAACTTGCGGTGACCATAGGGATGGCCTTCGTCGGGCGGTTTCATCGAGGTGGTCATGCCGAGGATGGCGACGGCATTGGCGGACGAATCGAGAAGCGAATGAAAGCCCTCGGCCACAAGGGACAGCACTCCAGTCATAAAACCGATAATGAGCTTACAAACTGACAGCACAATATTGATGCAGAGCACTACGATGAATACACCGCGTGCACTGACCATTTCCGCTACTCTCTCAGTTTTCACTGAGGCGATCCTCCGGAAAAATCACTCACCTTTTCGCGTCCACCCGGTACGCAGGCAAGCGCCGCGCGCACGTCCTTGACAGCGCCAATAGCACCATCAGTAGTGGCGCTGTAGCTAACAACATGGCCCATTTTGCGTCCGTTGCGAGCGCTCTCTTTGCCGTAAATAACCAGATCAACAATGTCCGGGTGAAATTTCAGCGCTTGCAAATCCAGCTCATGACCTTTGTCGGTGCCCTGAGCGAGCCAGACTTCACCGAGCAAATTAGCCAGGCAATAATAACCGCCGGCCACTAACCTCGGCTCGACGAGAGGTATATCGAGCAGCACACGAGCAAGCAGATCATACTGACTTATTGAAGTAGCATTCATGGTGATGTGGCCGGAATTATGCGGACGCGGCGCAAATTCATTGACAAAGACATAGTAGCCGTCTACTTCAACGGCGCGGCGTCCCTGGCCGGGGTCACGCGTGACGAAAAATTCGCAGGTGAGCAGGCCGACCAGATCGAGCTGTTCGGCGGCAACCAGAGCGATGTCTTTGACGACAACGGCAAGAGCGGGCGATATGTCAGCCGGCATCACTGTCGTATCAAGAATCTGCTTATGGTGCACATTTTGCATCACCGGAAAGATCTGGGCTGGAGTATCTTCGTCAGCGGACTTACTGCGAGCGACTATACAACTGAGCTCCATGACTAGCGCCAGCTGCTCTTCGATGACAGCGCGCAGATGAGGCAGAGGACGCTCTGCGACAAAGGCTTCAAGATCGGCCGCATTTTTGAAGACAAACTGTCCTTTGCCGTCATATCCGCCGGTCGCCGTCTTCAAGATACAGGGGAAAGTGATGCCGTCTTTGATCTTGTCGAGCTCTTCATAAGAATTCACCACCTCGAAAGCGGCAACAGGCAGATCGTTCTGGACGAGAAATTGCTTTTCGAAGACGCGATCCTGCGTCGTTGCCAGGACATCGAGAGAGGGATAGATAGGCACTCTACCGTCGAGCTTACGCAGACCGGAAATTTCTACGTTTTCAAACTCGTAGGTAATCACATCGCAGAGCGAGGCAAATTCCCTCAAACTAGTCAGGTCGGTCCAGGAGGCTTGGAAGCTCTTCCAGGCGACTTTACGAGCTGGTGCGGCGGGGTCGGGATCATAGATCACGACTTTGGCACCGAGCCTGGTCAGACTGTGCGCCAGTAAGAGTCCAAGTTGACCGCCACCGAGAATGCCGACAGTTTTCATAGGCGACTACCTCTTCTTGACGCGGCTCTGCACCACGCTATTGCCTTCGGCGGCCGAGATCGCAATCATCTCGCGATAGGTTTTGAGACGGTCGGCCAGACCGTTGTCAGCGATGGATAAAATCTGCACGGCAAACAAACCGGCGTTGGCGGCACCACTTTCACCGATGGCAAAAGTAGCGGTCGGCACGCCGGCGGGCATCTGCACGATCGACAGCAGACTGTCCAGGCCGCTCAAAGCGCGGCTCTGCACCGGCACGCCGAGGACAGGCAGAGTCGTAAGAGCTGCCACCATCCCGGGCAGGTGGGCGGCGCCACCGGCGCCGGCAATGATTATGGATAAGCCACGCTCACGGGCAGTACGCGCATATTCATACATCACTTCAGGCATGCGGTGGGCGCTGACCACCGAGATCTCGTACGGGATGTCGAAATAAATGAGGATATCTTCGGCCGCTTTCAGAGTTTCGTAATCGGATTTGCTGCCCATGATCATCCCGACGACGGGCCCGTCCACAGGCGGTGCGTTCTGGGTCGCGCTTTTCGTCGCGTTTTTCGTCTGTGATTTAGTCACGGTTTTAACGGGACTCATGGGCAGCAATTCCTCTCTTTCTATTTGACCGAACGCCGGCGCTTAGTGCTTGAAGCAGCGCTGACCGGTGAACAACATGGTGATGTTGTGTTTTTCACAAGCAGCGATTACGTCTTTGTCTTTGATACTGCCACCGGGCTGGACGATGATGCCGATGCCGGCTTTTGCTGCTTCTTCTATGTTGTCGATATTGGGGAAGAAGGCATCACTAGCCAGTACAGCGCCTTTAGCGTGAGCGCCGGCTTGAGCGATGGCGATCTTGGTCGAGGCGACACGGCTGGTCTGACCGATGCCGAAGCCCAGTCCGAGGCCGTCTTTAGCGACAAAGATGGCATTTGAGGTGAGGTGTCTGCAGACATTCCAGGTGAAAGAAACATCGGCAAGCGCTGCTTTATCGAGCTTGCCGGTGACGACTTCAAACTGGGCAGCGTCTTTGGATGCTTCCATGTCTTGCTCGAGGATGACGCCCATGAGCTCCAGATCCTTCAAGCGTAGTCTGGCTTCCGGAGCTGGTTTGAGGATGTAATCCTGCAACTGTAGAATGCGCAGATTTTTCTTGGTCCTGAGCTCAGTGAGAGCGGCCGCCGAGAAGGACGGTGCGGCTACAACTTCGACAAAGCCGACGTTGATTTTTTTTGCCATCGCTTCGTCGACTTCACCAGTGAAGCCGTATATGCCACCAAAGGCCGAGAGCGGATCGGTGGCATAGGCCTTATCGTAAGCATCATGGAGATCCTTGCCGACAGCTACACCGCAGGGATTGTTATGCTTGATTATGCAAACACCGGGAGCACCGATGTCGCGCAAGATTTTGAGCAAGCTGTAAATGTCGACGATATTATTCGCCGAGAGTTCTTTGCCGTTGAGCTGGGCGAAGGGCGGGAATTTTTCGACACTGGCTGCACCGGGCTGAGTGGTCGGGTGAAACCAGGAAGCTGCCTGGTGAGGATTTTCGCCGTAACGCAATTTCTGATATTCGACCAGATCGAGTTTGTAGGAGGAAGGAAGATTGCCGAGCGGAGCGTCTTCGGCAGCGGCATCGGCTTTTGCATCGCAGGCTTTAGCAGATTCGCTCTGGCAAAATTGTTTCTCCAGATAAGCATTTATCGATGCATCATAAGATGCGGTGCGCTTGAAGGCATCGACAGCGAGCTTCATGCGCATAGCGCGATCGGTCTTGCCGCCGCTCTTTTCGAGATTTTCCAGGATGCTCTTGTACTGCGATGGTTCGGATACAACAGTAACGCGCTCGAAATTTTTGGCGGCGGCACGCAACAAGCTGACACCGCCGATGTCGATTTGCTCGACCATCTCGGGCTCGCTCAGGCCCTGGGCCAGTTTTTTCTCAAAGGGATAAAGACTGACGATGACAAAGTCGATTTCGTCGATTGAGTGCTCGGCCAGACAATCGCGGTCGTCTTTGCTGGGGCGGGCAAGGATACCGGCAAATACCTTAGGATGCAGGGTCTTGACGCGACCGCCGAGAATCTCAGGGAAAGCGGTAACGCTCTCGACGCTGATTACATCGAGGTTGTGCTCGGCCAGATAGGCAGCGGTACTGCTGGTCGCCAGAAGACGCAGGTCTTCGTAAGTCTTGAGCTTGTTGATAAATTCGGCCAAGCCGGTTTTGTCAGATACACTCACAAGCGCGGTCTTCATTTTATGTCCCCTTGAATGATGGATTGAACGCTGTATTAAATAATGGATTAAATAATGGATTTAGCGATGTTTTAACGGTATCGAGTCTAGTTTTCATGTTTTATTGGAAAATGCGATGTTCAGGGGCTTGGCGGCGACGTCACCGGCAGTGACGCGGATGCCTTTGAAACTGCCCTCAACGGTGCCGACTCTGGCGGCGACAAATTCATGCGCCTCGAAAGTGGCAAGGATACCGGCGACATCGGCTTCGGCACAGACAAGAGTGAGACCCATGCCCATGTTGAAAGTGTTATACATCTCACCGATATCCTGCACATGCCTGAGCAATTCGTCGAAGATGCCTGGCACTGGCAACGGTTTGTCGATCTGATAGCCAAAGGTTTTGCCGATGCGACCGATATTGGTCCAGCCACCACCAGTGATATGGGCCATGCCTTTGATGGCGCCGGGGTGTTTGCTGAATATCTCACTAACGGGTCGGCAGTAGATGCGAGTCGGTACGAGCAACTGGGCATAGAAGCGGCTGGTGCGGTCGATTAACTTGCGGGCCAGAGACAAGCCATTGGAATGGATGCCGCTCGAGGCGACAGCGATGATGGCATCGCCGACCGCGACCTTCGAGCAATCGATGAGAGTGGAGCGGCTGACCGTGCCCATGGCAAATCCGGCCAGATCGAAGTGATCTCCTTGATAAAGGTCAGGCATCTCGGCCGTTTCTCCACCGGCAAGAACCATACCGGCTTGATCGCAGCCTTCGACGATGCCTTTGATGATTTGATCCGCTTTTAAATCTTCAACTTTGCCGGTGGCGAAATAATCGAGGAACATGCCCGGTGTTGCTCCGACGCAGATCAGATCGTTGGCGCACATGGCGACCAGGTCGATGCCGATCGTGTCGAATTTTTCCATGGCCATGGCGACGAGCAATTTTGTGCCGACACCATCAGTGGTGCAAGCCACGGCGCTGTCGGCGCCGGTCGGATAAATCGCCGCGTAACCGCTCGGCACTTTCCAGAGACTTTCATGCTCGGGTCTGGCAGCCAGAGCCTTGAGGCGGTGCACAAAGCGATCGGCCTTCTCGACATCGACGCCGGCCTCGGCATAAGTTTTTGGTTGGGTTGGCATTTTGTCCGTCATTTCTTAGACCATCTCATAAGCGTTGCGTAAAATGGTAAATCCCTGCGGTCTGTCCGCCGGGGGTAGGTCGAGGGGATTTACGGTCGAAGCCAGTTCCGGTCGGTCCAGCTTGAGGGTGGTCCAGCTCGGATGCTGGGTCCAGCGCACGAAAGCTTCGGGATGTGGCATCAGACCGAGGACATTGCCCTCGGCATTGGTCAGAGCAGCGATGCGGTCAAAGCTGCCGTTGACGTCTTCGCGATAACGCAGCGGTGCGCAGGCCTTTACTTCATTTTGCAATTCGGCGCTCTCTACGACCAGGCGACCTTCGCCATGGCGAATTGGCAATTCTATTGCCTTCAAGCCGGTGAAGAAACCACCGCCGCGCTCGATGCCGCTATCATCGACATCGAGATCGACCCAGCGATCTTTGAAGTGACCGTGACTATTTTTAGTGAGGGTAACAAAGCGCCGGGCCTTCGGATTGCTGCGCGGCAGTATGCCGAGCTGGGTCAATACCTGGAAGCCGTTGCAGATGCCGATCACGAGATTGCCGTCGCCGATGAAGCGATAGAGCCCTTCCATGACCCGTTCGCGCAGCTTGAGCGCCAGTACTTTACCGCTGGCGATTTCATCACCAAATGAAAAGCCGCCGGGCAAGGCCAGAAGTTTGGCTTCTTTCAGCTCTACTTGATTTTCAATAAAGGACGACACATGTAATGCCCGCGCCTCGAAACCGGCCAGCTCCAGGCCCCAGGCGGTTTCATTATCGCAGTTGATACCGTCTCCTTTGAGCACCAGTGCTAGCGGCTTGATCATCGTTTTACTCTCTTCTTGCTGGGTTGATGGAGGGTCTGAAACAGTTCGAGGTTTAGTCAAAAGGCAGGGCGAAAGTCCAGGCCGAGCGTAGCTCGCCCGTGGTCAAGCTAAAGTTATCTCCCTTCGGCCCGGTTTCGCCTTCGACCTCGACACTCATCTCTGGGCGGTCGGTAACGACGCCAATTTCATACAGTCGCGCTCCCTCAATCGGCATGATCGCTCCTTCCAGAGCGGCCGCTGCGGAGGGCGGTATGCTCAGAATGATGCGCGCCGGACCTTCGCCAAATAAGGCCGAGCCCTGGCCATTGCTGGCCGCAACCAGGCCGCCGTCCAATCTGATATCGGCACCGCCGGCGGAGCTCAAAACAGATTCGCTCAAGGCGACAAGGAGGCCGCCTTCGGACAGGTCATGAGCCGAGTGCACCAGGCCATCAGAGATCAGGCGGTGAAGGGCCCGGTACATGCGAGCGGCGGCTTTCAAATCGAGGGAAGGCATGTAACTTTCATCTTCGCTTTTGAAACACAGACCATCTGCCACTTCCTGCGCCATCGAGGCAGCCAGGGATGGCGTACCGGCGGTGACCAGATAAATGAGATCGCCCGGACGCTTAAACTCCATCGATATCGCCTGGCCGGCGTCAGCGATTTTACCCATAGCCGAAATAAGCAACGTGGGCGGCACCGACAAACGCACGACGCCGTCGTCGAAGTCATTTTTCATACTGTCTTTGCCCGATATAAGTGGTGCGCCGTAGGTGCGGCACAGCTCGGCCAGACCCATGCAGGCACGGACGAGTATGGCGAGTTTGGCTTCCGCTTCGGGATTGCGCGGGCCGGGGACAGGGTCGGTCCAGCAGAAATTGTCGAGAAGAGTGAGGCTCTCTGGATCGGCACCGACGCAGACGGCGTTGCGCACAGCTTCATCGGCGGCGCAAATAGCCATCAACCAGCCGTCAAATTGACTGAGTTGCGGACTGAGACCATTGGAGATGACCAGCCCCTGGCGCTCACCGGGCACGGGCATGATCACGGCCGCGTCGCAGGGCGCGATCTGATGAGGTCCCATCAACGGTTTGATGACGCTGCCACCCTGCACTTCATGGTCATAACGACGGATGATCTTTTCTCGACTGCAGATATTTGGATGAGCGAGCAGCTTGAGCAGAGTCTCTTTATTGTTCACTTGATCGTCGGCAAGCAGGCCGCCGGCGCCTTCGCGGGTGACGACCCTGGCGGCGACGTACTTGGATTTGAGTTGCAGCTTGGGCACGCCCTTGTGCAAAAACTCCAGATCGAGCAAAGCAATCGTGCGTCCACCGCGGGTGACGCGGAAATATCCATCGGCGTTAAATTCACCGATGTCGGTCACTTCGACATTGTATTTTTTAGCCAGGGCGGCCATAGCGGCAAAGTCCCGGGTGGACAGGCTCATGCGCTCCTGCGATTCGGAGACGACAATTTCCCAGTCGCGCAGGCCGGGATATTTGAGAGGAATATGCTCCAGCTCGATCGTGGCACCACCGGTGATCGTGGCCATTTCACCAATAGAGGAGGAAAGACCGCCGGCGCCGTTATCGGTAAGACCGGTAATCAAGCCGAGATCGCGGGCTTCCAGGACAAAATCGAGCAGGCGCTTCTGGGTGAAGGGGTCGCCAATCTGCACGGCTTGAGCGGGGCTATTTTCGCTCAGAGACTCCGAGCTGAAAGTGGCGCCGTGAACGCCGTCTTTGCCGATGCGACCACCGGCCATGACAATGCGATCACCGACTCTAGTGTGCTTGAGATATCCAACTTCACCGGCAACTTCGAGAGGCAAGATGCCTCCAGTGCCGCAAAAAACGAGGGGCTTGGCGCGGTAGCCGTCGTGGAAGTAAATGGCGCCGTTCACCGTCGGAATGCCGCTCTTGTTGCCGCCGTCTTCGACACCGAGACGCACACCATCAAGAATAGTCTTGGCCGGCAGAAGTTTCGGCCGGTCCGCCAGTCTGGCCGACGGATAAGCAAAACAGAAGACATCGGTATTAAAAATCGGTCTGGCACCAAGGCCGGTGCCGAGGATGTCGCGGTTGACGCCGAGGATGCCTGTCAGGGCACCGCCATAGGGCTCGAGGGCCGACGGGGAATTGTGCGTTTCGACTTTGAAACAGACTGCTTCTCTGTCACTCCATTTCACCACGCCGGAATTATCCTCGAAGACCGAGAGCAAATCGTCACGCTTCTTCATCAGTTCATGGGTGGGTGCTTGAATATAGGTTTTATAGAGACTGTCGATAGAGGTGGTGCTGACAGGCTCAGCCCTCTCGCCGTCATACTCTTCGTGCTCGATAGCAGCGCCGAATATTTTGTGTTTGCAATGCTCGGACCATGTTTGCGCGATGATCTCGAGCTCGACATCGGTGAGCTCGTCGGCCAGACCGGCATCATGTCTGGCTTTGTGCAGGCCATGACCGCGGTTGCCCTCGCCAAAGTGAAATTGCACGGCCTTCATTTCAGCAAGAGACAGGGCGAGCACACGGTCGCTGCTCAGTTTAACGAGAGCGTCATCGTCGACATCGAGGTCGACGTATTCGATATCGCTGAGAGCCGCCGCGCCCCGCTCAGGGAAAGTCAAAAATTGATGAGCATCAGCCCGAGCCGAGATATTGGAGAGATCATGGGCGACGAATTTTTCGGTCAGAGGATGATAATGCTTGTAACGAGCCCAGTCGATCAGTGCGTCTTCGCTCAAGCTGCCGCCACCGAGCGCCAACGCACTGAGACTTTCACTATCGCTGCGATAGGCATAGCCCCGTCCGGAACAGACCCGAAAGGCCTCGAGCGAACCGGCACTGACGCCCGAGCCGCCAAAGCCCTTCAAACGCAGGGCTTCTTCGATGGTATGGGAGAGGTTGTCTGTCACACCGGGCAGATATTGCTTCTCGCAATACCAGGCAAAACCCTCGGTGGCGAGCGAGGCCGCCTGACGATCGGCACGCTGCCGCTCATCATAGATAGTCACTGTTTCAAGTACGGGATCAACCAGCACGTCGGCGAGGATATCGAGGTCTACCTGACTGAGCTCGTTTCTGTGACCGGGCACCTTCACCCAGTAAAGGGCAAAGCTGTCGGCGGCGGCGCGGGGGCGCACTTCCACGACAATCTTCAAAGCCGGCGAGGCTACGGCAGTGCCTTTCTGGATATCGAGCGCCTGCTGCGGAGATGAGCCGGTCATTTTAGGTCCTCACGGTTTTTAAGGAATTGAGCAAGAGCGAATGAATGCCATGATTGGCAATGGCAGCGAGCACTTCCGGATAGAGCGCATGCTCTACTTCCAGCCCACGCTGCTTAAAAGTCTCGATTGTGTCGTCGGCCAGCCGCGGAAAAGCTCTTTGAGCGAGAATCGGCCCATGGTCGACTTCTTCATCGACCAGATGGACGGTGATACCGGAGACTTTTACACCATAGGCAAAGGCGTCTTCGTAACCATTTGCCCCTTTAAAAGAGGGCAGCAGAGCCGGGTGGATGTTGATCACGCGGAAAAATCCATCCGCATCTTTGAAGGCATTGAGGAAATGACTGGTCAAAACGCGCATATAACCGGCCAGGACGACGAAGTCGACGCCGAGGCCCTGGAGATGCTCGACGATTTTAGCTTCATGCTCCTGGCGGCTCAGACCCTTATGACTGAGGGCAAAAACTTCCAGGCCGTGCTCACGGGCGACGGTCAAACCATAAGCGTCCGGATTGTTGGAAACGACACAAACAATGGAGGCACCGAGCGCGCCATCTTCTATGGCCTTGATGATGGCACTGAGATTGGAACCTTTACCGGATACGAAAACGGCTATTTTGAGGCGCATTGCTCGAGAGCCCTCCAGCCGATATCACAACGGAAATCTTTGCAATCGAAATGAATACCGTCAATGGCTCTGTGGGCCAATTCCCGGGCCGCTTCCATGGTCGGCGCCAGGCCGACGGCGCTGAAGACCCTGCCACCGGCAGTGGTGAGTTTACCATCACTGGCAAGTTTCGTGCCGGCGTGAAAAATCAGCGCACCGGCGGCAACTATGTCCGCCGCATCGAACTGCCCGACCGGCTCGTCCAGTTCAATAATTTCACCGTTGGATGATTTGGCCGGATACTCTTTTGCCACCACTGAGACACAGACGCTCTTGAGCGGAGACCAGTCGAGCTTTATGCCAGCAAGCGTACCATCGGTGCAGGCAGCCAGCACCGGCAGCAGATCGGAGCGCAGACGCGGCAGTATCGTCTGGGTCTCCGGATCGCCTAATCGAGCGTTGAACTCTAAAATATAAGGAACACCGCCTGCGACCATGATACCGATGAAGAGCACACCCTTAAAAGAAAGCCGGCCATCAGCGAGAGCTTTACCAATCGGCTCCAGCACTTCCATGCGAATACGCTCACGCACCGCATTATCGCGCACCGCATTAGTAGAATCAGCTGCATCTTCGTAGAGAGGGACAGGCGAATAGGCACCCATACCACCGGTATTTGGCCCCTGATCGGCGGCAAAGCGACGCTTATGATCCTGGGCGCAGCCGAGCTCGAGCAAAGTCTTGCCGTCGCTGACGCAGAGCAGGGACAACTCTTCGCCGACCAGCTTCTCTTCGATGACGACCATGTCGCCGGCATCGCCGAAGCTACCGCCAAAAATCGAAGTCAACGCCTCTTCGCATTCGGCGACGCTATCGCAAACAAAAACGCCCTTACCGAGCGCCAGACCATCAGCCTTTATGACTCTGGCCCAGGCATAATTGGGGTCGCGTACAAAAGCTAAGGCGTCTTCCAGGGAACGAGAACTGTAAAACCTGGCCGTCGGCAAACCGAGCTCGGCCATCTGTTCTTTAGCGTAAGTTTTACTCCACTCGAGCTTGGCTTGCGTCCTGGTCGGCCCAAAAACAGTCAAACCACGCTCTTGCAAAAAGTCGACGATGCCGTCGGCAAGCGGATTGTCCGGGCCGACGATCACAAGATCTATTTTATGCTCGAGGGCGGCGGCGGCGATGCCTTCAAAATTACCGACGGCAAGCGGCAGATTTTTCACCTGCGGCATCAAAGCGGTGCCACCATTACCCGGCGCACAGTAAATACTTTTGACAGCGGGACTCTGAGCCAGCTTCCAGGCCAGAGCATGTTCACGACCGCCGCCGCCGACAATCAGTATATTTCCGGGCAATACCTTATCCAATCGCTCTCCACTGGCCATTATTTTTTGTCCGCTCCGCCCGCATGAGTGGCCAGGGCCGCCCGCAGTTCATTGAGGAAATTGTCGATACTCGGGCAATCACCAAAGACATCGATGCCGCTGACATGATTGACAAGCACACAGTACATCTTGTCGATCGCCGCTTTAAACGAAGCAGAGAGCGGCTCGGGACCGAGACCAAATTTCTCCTGACAGTAATTTTTCCAGTCAGTGATGCCATGCTGAGCGCAGTGTTCTTGAGATTGTTTGACCGCTTTTTCCCACTTGGACCCGCGGTAGTAAATGCGAATGATTTCTTTGGAGAGATGCTGACCTTTATAGAGCAAGCGCAGCTCATCGGGTCCGATACTATCGGCGAGCAAAACGGCATGGAGAGCGCTGTTAGCGCGACCATCGAGGACCATTTCCACTTTGCCGTCCCAGAGCTCGATGCCCTTCTCGCCAAAAATCACAAAGAGAGCCAGGGCGATATCAAGGGCGAGCTCGACCATCTGCTCGAAATGCTCTGGCGTTAGACTGGCTATGGCACTGGCTTCCTGATAACTGAGCAAGCGATCCTTGCTCTCCAGCTTGGTAAAAAATTCGATAACCGGATGAGGAAACCACTGACCTTCTTTGGGCATATCGGTCAGACCGAGCTCGGTCAGATAAGCGGGATTTTTCTCCAGGCGCGATTTGAGCGAGCTGCCCTGCGGCATGCCGAAGCGGAAGACGATCTCTAGGGGAATGAGGGCGAGGCCGGATGAAGAGTCTTTGACAATCGAAGAGATCGGATAGAAGTAAATTTCCTTACCGAGGATTGAATGCAAAGTAGGATGACCGACCTTCGCTTCTTTGACGTCGAGATAGAGCGGTTCATCGCCGCTCAATTCTTCCGGTGTCAGCTTATGCAAAGTAAGAGGATTGAGCGATCCATCGGTCAATCGCACATAATGCGAGGGCAGACCGCTTACGATAAGACCATTTTCTCCACTGAAGGCGGCATGCTTGAAGCGCTCTGCCAGCCACTCTTGATCGAATTGCTTGAGTGCGGGGGATTGTTGCAGCTTCTGCCAGAACTCCGGGCGACCGAGAAGCTCGAAGAAAAACGAACCGAGCAAGGTAAGACTGGCACCCTTGCGGGCGATCGTATCGGGCATCTTGCCCCAGTCAAAAACCGAATAATCATCAGTAAATTCAAACCAAAGCCTGTCATCACCCTCGGGGGATTGCCACACGTTTTTTACAGAGCCCTGATAAATCAGATTTGCCGGTTTTTTGCGCGCAGCCACAGTCATTGCTTTCTCCTAACACAAGATCTCGGTCGTGCCGTGCCTGTCCTTGAGGCGCTGTCGTTGAAACTCAGCACCAAATGAGACGTTGGTCGGATATTCACCGGTCAGGCAACCGGTGCACAACTGCTTCTGCGTAAGCGCTTCCTTCAGCCCCTCGATCGTCTGAAAGATGACACGATCGGCGCCGAGCTCGGCTGCGACTTCCTGCTCATTGCGCGTGCTGGCGATGAGCTCGGCTTCACTGGGGAAGTCGACGCCGTAATAGCAAGGATGCGCAATGGGCGGACAGGTAGAAACGAGAATGACTTCTTTGGCACCGGCCTGCTTGATCAATTTGACTATTTGCATGGCGGT
Source organism: Cyanobacteria bacterium REEB67 (assembly GCA_018971775.1). GTDB lineage: Bacteria > Cyanobacteriota > Vampirovibrionia > Obscuribacterales > Obscuribacteraceae > REEB67. The sequence continues at coordinate 17,377 of JAGXAB010000060.1, forward strand.
GTTGCCGCGCACGATACTGTCGTCGACGATCAAACAGCGCTTATCTCTAAATTCGGCACTGATCGGGAAAAGCTTACGGCGAATCGCTTCCTGCCTCGATTGTTGATCATCGAGGATGAAAGTGCGGTTGACATAACGGTTTTTGATCAGCAATTCGCGGAAAGGCAGATCGAGCGCCTCGGCCACGGCACCACCGGCGATGCGGCTTGTTTCGGGCACGGGCACGACGACATCAGCTTCGATACCGAGGTCCTTGATTTGCTGCGCGAGCAACAAGCCAAGCTGGAAGCGAGCCTTATAAACCATGACATTGCTGATTTCGCTTTCGACGCGGGCAAAATAAACCCACTCGAACATACAGGGGCGAAAATCAGGCGGCGCGATAATTTTGCGAGAGACGACACCGTCATGGGTGACAAAAACAGCTTCGCCGGCGCTCACTTCACTTACATTTTGGAAACCAAGAAATTCCAGAGCAACGCTCTCACTGGCGAAGGCGTACTCGTTCTGGCCGTTATCATGGTGCTTCTCACCAAAAACGAGAGGACGGATGCCGTTCGGATCACGGAAGCCGAACATATCGCCCGCTTCAGTCACACAAACAGCGGAGTAGCTGCCGACGAGTTTCTTGGCAGCAATCGACAAGGCATCGAAAATATTTTCGGAAGTATTTTTGCGACCGGCCAAGGCATTAACTATCACCCGCAGCATCAGCTCCGAATCGGAAAGACAGCTGACTTTGCCCTCGCCTTCGGTTTTCAGCTCTGAGCGCAAATCATAATAATTGACGATATTGCCATTGTGAGCAAGGGCCAGACCGGCCTCGAAATCGAGGAAAGGCTGCAGCATGTTGGGATCTTTGCGACCGACCGTAGCATAGCGAGTGTGACCAAGAGCGGCCATGCCGTGCAAATTTTGAAAGCTGCGTTCGGAAAAAACGTTTTCGACCAGACCACTACCTTTTTGCATGTGGAAACGGTCTTTTTTACTGGCATCAACGGCAAGAATACCGGCGCCGTCCTGACCGCGATGCTGGAGGTTCATCAAACCGAAGAACACTTCGTATGCCGAACTTACCGTTCCTGAAACTGCAATGACGCCGCACATGTTTATCCAAGCCCTTCACAGCTATGTGTTGTATGACCGCGCATGTATATGATTAAAAAGTCCATTAATCCTGCGTTTCAGGCAAGGGAACCACTTAAAGGGTACGCCCTTACCCGGCGAATTCCAATCACTTGAAATTAACTATGAATGGAAAATTTGCTCATTTACCCCGGCTTTGCCTCCAATCATCCCTGAAAGCCCTGAACACAGGCCTTTCCAAGTGCGCGGCCAGCCCTGGCGGGGCATAGGCGACGAACAGGGCGCGGTGATAGCATAACTTTATGAAAGTGCATAATCTGGCTCTGGCAGCCTTCGCCACACTCAACATACTCGCTGCCCCGGCAGTAGCCACGGATAGCGCCTATCAATCACCGTACAAGCTCCAATATACGATCCCTCTCGAAAAATTGCTGGCGCCGGACGCCGTAGGGCGCCGAAGCAGCGTCGAGGGCGAGTCCAGCACTCCGTATAGGAGCTGGTACAGCGCCAGGGTCAAAGCCCGCTTTGGCGCCTGGGGGCCCGAGCCGGCCCGCTTCCCTGCTCCTTTTGAAAGTTTGGATAAAGCCGATCAAGATTGGCTGCGGCAGCGGCTCGCTGCAGTCGGCGAAAAGCTGATCGGCCTGGCCTATCAACATCACCACATACCTGACTGGGATCCGCCCGCCGACTGGCCCTGGAAAGAAGTGTCTTGCGGCCATCAATCCAAGGGGCTGGATTGTAGCAACTTTACCGGCTGGCTCTACAACTACGGCCTCGGCATCAAACTGCGGACGGATGTGCACAAACAAGCGGCCGCCGAATCGGTGGAAAACCCTGCTGGCGAAGGCGAATTAGCAATTACGCGCATCGACAGCAATGGAAACTATCAAGAATTGACGAAGAAACTGAAGACCGGTGACCTTCTTTATATAAAAAACAAATCGGGCGAAATTAGCCATGTGATCATGTGGCTCGGCCCGATTGGTCAGTCACCGGACGGCACGCCGCTGATCATGGACTGCACCGGCTCCAGCCACCACGACTGTAATGGCACGACAATACCGTCGGGGGTGCATATCCGACCTTTTGATAAAGATAGCTGGTATTTCAAAAGTTTTTCGCACGCCCATCGCATCATCAATCCATGAAGACTGGTGATTCAAAACTATCATCGCAGGCCGCTCTTACGACAACCGCGGCCACCCTGCTCATCGTCCTGGCAGCAGCAATATTTTTCCTCAAGCCGGGGGCCGGCCGCCTTAGCTCTAAGTCACTCAGGGCGCAAGCTGCGGCGCCGGTCCAATATAAACCAGATAAACTAACTGTCGGCGGCAGCAGTATAAAAGTAGAGTTTGGCCCTGGTCCACTCGCCTTGCCCCGGTCTAGCGTGATCGACTGGATACAGCGCTCGGCAAATTCAGTCTCGCATTACTACGGTCACTTCCCAACCGAGCGCGCAACCATACGCGTGATGCCATTTTACGGGCGCGGTACTGGTTTCGCCACGACCGACAGCGAAGACGATCACGGCTTGATTATCATCCCGGTTGGCCACAATACGACCGAGGTCCAACTCCAGCGCGACTGGGTACTGACTCATGAAATGGTGCACCTCGCCTTCCCGCTCGTCTATCCCAAACACCGCTGGCTGGCCGAAGGCATGGCGACCTACATAGAACCGATCGCTCGCCTGCAGGCTGGTTATTTGCCCCCGGAAAAGATGTGGGGCGATCTCGTCGACGAACTCCCCAAAGGCCTTCCGGAAGATGGTGATCACGGCCTTAACGACACGGGAAGTTGGGGACGCACATACTGGGGCGGAGCATTATTTTGCTTCCTCGCCGATCTGAAGATCCGCAAAGAGACAGGCGATAAGAAGGGTTTGCAACAGGCCTTGCAAAAAATCGATAGCACCGAGGGCGATATCACATCAGATCTCGAAGTCGAAGATGCGCTAAAGCTCGGTGACAAAGGAATTGGTCCGAATTCGAAAATCCTGGAAAATCTCTATCTGACAATGAAGGATAAACCGGTGACACCAGACCTGACAAAAATCTGGCAAGAGCTTGGTATAAAGCGAGTCGACGGTAAGATTGCCTTCGACGATAAAGCACCTCTGGCAAAGACGCGCAAGGCCATTGAAGCAGGTATATAATCGCTACAGAGGGCCGATTATGCCGACAATGAAAAAACTGGCGTCCAAATTGGCTGATTGCGGCAGCAAAATGCCTCCATCAAAATGGTCATTCCCTCCGCACATATTTAGCACGAGACGAATTGCTGTGCTACTCAGCGCAGGCTTATTAGCAGTGCTTTTGAATGGTTTATATGAATACTTAAACCCTCTACAGCGCGTGGTCATTTTGCCTCTGGCCCTGTGGTTCATGTGGGCGAGCTGGCAGGACAGTCGTTTTCTCTTTCCCGTAGACAACGACAACAACGGCGACGGCGACGGCGACGGCGACAGAAAATCCTGATTGATCTTTTAAAACTTCGCCAGTTGCTTCTGCACTTCTTTGTCAGCAAGGGGAAAGTACTTGTGGGCCAGCTCGCAAATTTCGACGCGATTAGCAGTTTCGCCACCCATGTGAAAACAAAAAAGTTCAGCAAAAGTTTCGGAAGGTCCGGAGTCGGCCTTTTGCAGAAAGTAGTCTAATCTTTGCCGATATTCATCGGGCACTTTTGCCACATCGAGAAGATAAGCGTGCTTGAAGTCTCCACTTTCGGTGTAATCGCCGAGACAGTGATCGATGGCATGGCCGGCTTCATGCCTGATCACACCAATCTCTTCCGACGTATCAACGTATTCGTTCGTACGACTGTCGAGTCGATATTGCCCGATCACTACCTGAGTGCCGTGAGTGAGAGCCGGAGAATTTTTCCAGTCATAACCATCCCCCCAACCGCGCGGCATAGTATTTTGAATGCGCATATCATGCTCAACCACGGACGGTGCGATCAGTACGCTGCCACCCTGTGCCAGCCAAAATTTCAAAATAGGCAAGGGCATGGCGACGAGCATTTCTTTGATTTTTGCCACAAATTCGGGGGTGCAATTGGCCAGTTTGCCAGTGCCGGGCTTGACCTGCACCAGGGCATCGACTACCGCACGTGCCGTTACTTTTTTGGCCGGAGCACTCGCAGTCACTGCAGCAGCAGGCTGGGCAGCGGCTCCATCATTTTTTGCAAAATCAGGATCGAGGCGCTTGAGAAAATCTCTGGCCTGAATGCCTTCACGCCTGGTTGGATAAGCATTGGCCAGGCGCCAGAAACTTTTTATAGCTTCAGCCTTGCGACCGGCCAGATAGAAACTATAACCAGCATAGTATGTAGCAGAAACGTTAGACGGATTAGCCAGAGAAGCCGCCTCAAAATAAGAGGCAGCAGCAGGGTATTGTTTCTTGTTGTAGAGGTCGAGAGCGGCTGCATACTCGCCGCCAGCCATGGCACTCTGCGCCAATAGAACAGGCACTACAAACGCTAGCAATAATTTGGTGCGCAAACCCAAGCTATTTAACCTCAACGACAATCACTTACCTATATTACCTGGTCGTACCCGGCGTGGCCGATCAATAATAGCTTTAAGGCGGCTAGATGGGCTGAGCTTCGTACGATCCGTGCTTCTCATGGCTGACGGCGAGAAATTGTTCGATACTTCGTGGAATATCGCCTGAAAACGGCACCTTGGGAGGCAAGAAGTATCGAACAAGGCCTGAAAATACCCTAAAAAAACAGCGAAATTATCGAACAAGGGCTAAAAACATCCTGAAAAAACAGCGAAATTATCGAACAAGCAAAATGGCGGTGACCAACTGAAACGAACAGCCACTCTTTTTAATTTCATTCGCGCTTTCGTTGTGCTCAGCCTGGCGATTTCACAATTGTGCGTGAGTGCTCCAGCGAGTGCTCCAGCGAGTGCTCCAGCGAGTGCACCGGCGAGAGCAAATGAAGAGCCGATGTGCCATGACCTGCCCCAAAAAGCAAAAGTATTGAAAGAAGGTCAAGCTTATCTGAAGTCGAGCGGCGACGATGGTTCATGGAAGCAGAGACGCGCAAATGCTTACGCAATCAGCGCGCCAGCTTTTAAGGTGGTCGATGGAATGCCAATCGAGATCGACCGTGACGCCATAGATCTGATGAAGCCCCACGAAGCGCCGTTAAGCAATGCGGATTTGAGGTCGGCCAGAGCATTAGAACAAGCTGGCAAAATTAGCGAAGCGAATAAAATCTATTTATGGTCAATGAATAAACTTGATCCGCTCGCGTCGGACGAAATCGAGACTGCTGAATGCCTGGAAGGAGTGGCCAGGACAAAAATTCGTCTCTGGGCTGCCAGAGAATATAAAAACCCGGACAACATCTCCTTGCCGACTGAAACCGACCACCTGGTGACGGCGATCCAGCAAACAACTCTTTCTCCAGGTGAGCTTGAATCCGTAAGAGATCTTTTCTGGCGGGCCCTGGAAGCAAGAAAAAGCCTTCATAGAGCAGCTGCAATAGACGATTTGATTCTCATTGCCGAATTGGAGAAAAAACTAAATCGCCCGCTAGAGGCATTTAGGTATTTGCTTATACCCTTACCATTCGATGACCGCGCTCGAACGTACACGGCCAGCCTGCTATTAGAATTTCCAGAAATAGCCTCAGCAGTTGAGCCAAAACTCCTCCCACTGATGAGCTCTCAAAGGGCTGGTGCCATACTTTCCGCCTTGATTAGAATCAACATCAAGGCAGGCTGCGCTGACCACGCAATCTCTTTGTTCGAACGATACGCCGCGCCATATCCCAACAAAGAGAACAACACTGATTTCGCGCAGCGATTTGAAAAATTCTCCAGGAAGCAAAGCAATTTGAATTTGCACCAGGCTGGAGCACTCAACAAAGAAGCTGTTACAGCCATCTTCGAAGTAATGCCGGATAAAGATCGCACGCTTTTTCTTGATTATTTAGCGGACGCATGGCAAGACAATTTTCTTTTCACGTCCCAATACAAAACAGTTCTGGACAAAATAAACGCTCTAAACGGCAAGAAAGAAATAGAGGCGCTCCTGAAGATCAGCCCCAAATTGCATGACATAGACTGCGTCGAAAAAATGCTCAGCCTGGCAGACTGGGCCGGTCAAACTAACAACGACAAACTGCTGGTTGGCGAGATTACAATCACTCTGAGAGCCATTACACAAAGGCACGACTCTTATCAGGTGGGCCTTGAAAATGCACGCAAGCTGAAACACCTGGTGGAAAAATTTCCGCAGAAGCGCACCATTTTGCTTGCAACAACAAAAAATATAGATCAGACAATCTCCGATTTAGGCGATCAGGAACGTAAACGCCAGTGCCTGGAAATGGCGGAGAAGCTGAATAAAACCGCCTTTGATCTCGAACGCACCAAACACTACGGGATGGCTGAGAAACTTTCGGAAGAGGCCTATCAGATCAAAACCAATAATCTAGATCGTAACGATCCCGAACTCGCATCTCAGATCATAGATCTAGCCAGGCTAGCCGGGGAACAAAAACAATATGGCAAAGCGGAAGGCTTTTACAAGAAAGCCCTGGTGATCCTTAAATCGAGTCCACACCCGGACGCTCAAGATATGAAAGTTGCCTTGCAGAGTTATGGCCAGATGCTCAATGACTCAGGCAGACCAGTGGAAGCGGAAAAAATCTACGCCCAAGCAAGAGAGCTTGCGACCAAGTAGAATAGGGGGCCGTTCTTTTACGCCCCCAAGCTCAGGTGCATCATGGCCGCAATACTCGGAAAACTCTTCGCTAACTACCGCGCCGGCGAAAACAAGATTATCTACAATCTGCCAGGCCTGGCGAACTGTCCCGAGTCGATTAAACTGACCAGCCCGGCCTTCGAGGAAAACGGTCGCTCTCCGCTCAAACATTGCGGCCAGGGCGTGGGAGAGAACATTTCGCCCATCTTGACCTGGACAGGCGTGCCGTCGGATGCGCAAGAGCTCGTGATCGTCATGGAAGACCCTGACGCACCGATTCCGGTACCGTTCATGCACATGATTGCCGCTGGCATTAACCCTCAACTCGAGCAGTTCAACGAAGGCGAGCTGAACGAAGATGCGGGTAGCGCTCTCAAACTGCGATTCGGCCGGGGCACGACCGCAAAATTGGGCTACCAGGGGCCAAAAGCTATGCCAGGCCACGGCACTCATCACTATATTTTTCAATTATTTGCCCTTAAAACAAAATGGGACCCCAGCGTTTCACTGACCCGCCAGGCCCTGAGCGAAACCCTACCGGGGCTGGCAATCACCCGTGGGCGCCTGACCTGCACTTTTGACCGGATGAATTGACCGGCTTTCTCACCCAAAAATTAGCACCTTAAAAGGCGCTAAAAGCGACCCGGGAACTAATCGGTCCCCCGGTCACTCTTACCCCATATCACTTTTGAGGTCCGACATCATGATTTACACGTTGATTTCACTACTCGTATTTTTCTGGATTGTCGGTCTGGTAGCTCACATTGGTGGATCTTTCATCCACACTTTGCTGGTCCTGGCCGTGGCGATCTTTTTGTTCAATGTGATCACCGGACGGAGAGCCGTTTAAGAGATAAATCACTATTCTAAGTTGCACTATATTGCCACTTTGCACCATTAAGGAGAACATATGAACTGGGACGAAATAAAAGGCGATTGGAAAGCGCACATGGGCAAAATGAAAAGCCAGTGGGGCAAACTTACCGACGACGATATGACCCAGATTAACGGCAAACGCGAGGAGCTTTCCGGCCGCTTGCAAAAGACCTATGGGCATACGAAAGAAGAAGCCGAAAAACACATAGATAACTTTTTAAAATCGATTTAGATTTTCACACTGATATTTGCTTTAGAAATTACAAGAAATAAAACAAGAAATAAAACAAGAAATAAAACAAGAAGAGGCCGCCACAGGTGGCCTCTTCCTTTCGGGCGCCAACTTTTGATCCGCTCTAAAGATTTTGCACGTTGAGCAATAACTCGAGCAGATCTCGGTCCAGCTGAAAAACTTCCGCTTTCACATCGGCAAGCATGTCCATACGATCACCGAGCAGATCGAGGGTCAGACGGCCGGATTGCATCGTATTGCTCAGAGCGCCGAAGCGTTTGCGATTTTTAGCATTTTTGAGCGGGCCGATCGTGCCGTACTTTTGCCACTGCTCGACGAGCAGCTCCAGACGCGTTTTGATGCTACCAGCACCGGCCGGAGCGCGATTCAAGTAATTCCAAACAATTGCCGGGTAGAGCGTTTCCCGGTCGGTCGGGCAGTTGAGGACCTCGGCCAGCATGTTCGGCCGCGCATGCATCGGCTGCTTCGATCCTGATTGTTGATAAAGAGAAAGCCCGCCCAGAGCCATTATCATACCGCCACCAACGAGCTCGACGATTTCACCGGGGATTTCATTACTTTTCATTTCACCGGCTTGACCGATCTCGTTTATGGCACCGGCACCAAAAATATTAGCCACCGAGTTAGTCTTGATCGCCCTGTCACGCTTGTCCTGCAAAACCCCGGACTGTCTATTCATGTCGGCGATTTCGCGATCGATGCGAGCGGTGGTGTCGCGCACCATAAGACTGGCAATCAATATCTGCTGCAACAATTTTTGCTTGAGCTCCAGATGCTTCAAAGCAAGTGAGGGATTTTCACGCAGCTGAGCTTTGGTGTCGATAATTTCGTTGATCAGACTGACTACACCGATTTGCTCGGCGATATCGCGACCGGTAAGGGAAAGAGTGCCCTTGTTTTTTGCGGCCAGATCGAGCGCGCCCTGTTCAACCGGGCTGCGCGTTGGCAGAGACAAAGTCGATGGACTATCAACGGCAAGCACTGGCGCTGCGGAGGCAAAGAGGGTAAGCACAGCCAGCGGCAGGGCAAGAGCTTTATTATGGCTGGATCTTGTCAGATGCGTATTTTCAGGCTGACAAAACATCGTTCTTGCTGGCCTCCCTATTTGCGGCCTCGGCATTTTTGCGACCGCGACCTTCCCGAACGAAACACAAAATAATCAGGCCAAGTATAAAGAATAAGAGCGTGGAGAGTAAAGCGGTGCGATAGTTGCCGCCGGATAGGTAGGTGACGGCACTGTAGGTGAGCGGCCCCAAAATGGCCGCCAGTTTGGCCGTCTGCCCCCACAAGCCAAAAAATTCGGCCGAGCGCTTTGTCGGGGATAGCTGTCCGACCAGGGCCCGCGCCGCCGACGCACTTGCGCCCATGGAAATCCCCATAGTGGTAGCAGCCAACCAGAATTCTGCTTTACTGTGAGCCAGATAAGCCAAAATTATAGCCACCACCCACAGTATCAGACTCAGACCCAGGCCTTTCACCGAGCCGATTTTGTCTTGAATGAAACCAAAGCTGAAAGCCCCAATTGCTGCCGTTATATTGACCACCATAATCAAAACGATCGAGTCGTTTGTCTTGAAACCCATAACCTGCTCGGCATAAACAGCGGCCAGGACTACTACGGTCGTGGTGCCACAGGTGTATGCAAACAGTGAGCCGAGGAAGATAAAGAGGTCGCGATATTGGCTGGCGGCTTTGATTGTTTCCCAGACGTGATGAAAGGCGCGGGCGGCCACCTTGAGAGGACCGACTTCGGTTTGGGCAGCAGAGCGGACCGCTCTTTCTTTTAACCAGAAAAAGGATGGCAGGCTGGCCAGAGCAAAGACGGCCGCCACAAAAAGCATGGTCACAGGCACAAATTGTTGCGCTGACTGACCCAACTTCTGGGCGTAGGATACGTAAGCGAGACAACAGGCCAGACAGGATAGACCACCGAGATAACCGACCGTCCAACCAAGGGCCGAGATTCGCCCCATTTTTTCGGCGGGGGCGATTTCGGGCAAAAAGGCGGCGATGATATTTTCAGAGGTGCCGAAGGCAAAAGTGGAAAGCGTCAGCAAGATCATGCCCAGGGCGACATCGCCTTCGTGAACGGTGGAGAGGAGTGCTGTGCAAAGCACACAAACGACAGTAGCGGCCAGCAGGAATCGTTTCTTGGCCACGTAAGCGTCAGCGATGGCGCCAAAGACGGGAGCAGTCGCCACCACGAGGAAGTTGGCAGCAGCGACGGCGGCGGTGAGGGCAAAAGTAGCATCTTGCAGACTGAGATTGTGGCCGACCGTTTTGACGAAGTAAGCGTTGAAAATCGCCGTCGTCACGACTGTCGTGTAGCAGGAATTGGCAAAGTCGAACATCGCCCAGGCGGCGATTTCCTTGCGCTGTAGAACCATGCCGGAGGCAGCAGGGGCGGGTTCGGCTAGTGGCTCTTGAGAAGTCAGAAAACACCAGGGCTGGGGGTGATGCCAGTCATTCTCGCATGAGGTAAGCTAACGATAGTTACTTAGATGGGTCGCAGAGAAGCCAAGCGAATGCACATAATGGCCGGCAGGCGAACAGGGCGAATCAAACAGGCGAGGTTCAGTCTGGCCGTGGCGCTCACGCTCGCCATCGGTGGCAATATCGGTGCGGCCCAGGCCGCGGACGGTCAAGCCGCCAAATTGGACAAGGTTGCTCAGACAGCCTTTGATCAAGGCGATTATAAAAAGGCCGATATGTTCTGGAGTCGAGTGCTCACTCGCCTCGATCAAATCGGCGAGAAAAATCGTCGAGATAACGACAATAACAACAATGGCAACGCCGTTGATATGCAGACCGAGTCTGCCTTCCGCCACCTGGGTGAATCGGCTCTCAAGCAAAAGAATTATGAAAGCGCCAGCGATTTTTTTCAAAAAGCAAAAGCGCTAAGCGCTTGCGCAGCTCAAGATAGCGAGCTCGACCGCGACTGCAAAGAGTTGAGCGCAAACTATCGCCGCGTCGACTTGAATGATCTCGGGCCCATAGCAAAGGCCGCTTGCGACAAGTTTCATCCGGACAAGGTAAGCGTCGCCAAAACTGACAAGGGTCATCATATCGCCTTCACTTTTCCCGACGATATCATCAAAGACGTAGGTTCCAAGGGAGTCAATCAGATCGGTCTGGAAAAAAACCTGGCTTTTGATTTGCTGCAAGGCGATGGCGGCGAGATCATCCTGGCCAACATCACCGGCCTGAAAGTGCACGCCACAGTCTGGATCAACATCGTCAACTCCTCGCTTAAACTGGACGAAGCTCAGCGCCCTGTCGCTTTAGTCACCGGTCGCAAATTTGGCTTTACCCAGTCGGTGTCTGCACCCGTGCCTGATCTCATCTACCTGCCTGTGCTCGGAATAGTTTCGCAAGTAAAAAGTCTTTTCGAACAGGATCAAAACATGGCCGGCAATGGCCTTGTGCCTGTAACACGTACAATCGAAGCAGCACCGACGGCAGCAGCATCAATCGATGCCATGCTAAAAGAGACGGCGCAAAGCGCGAGCGCTATGGATAAAATCACCGATGCCGCCGACCATGTCAGTGACGTGAAACAAACAGCCCCGACCGAGCCTGCCAATTAATATGCAAAAAACCTTTCTCAGCGCCGCAGTCCTTGCCATTTTTGCCCTCACTCTCACCCCAGCGAAAGCACAGGAAGACGGAGGCGGCATCGCCCTCGACGACATGAACGGCAACCCATTTATGGAAGAGGTGGTCACCGGCAAACCAAAGCCCAAACCAAAGCCGGTGCCTATCGATCTCAGCCGCGTCGGCGTCTCGGTGGACCCACACGGCAATATCGTCCCCCTCAAAGACAGCGTCAATGATCCCTGGGCGGCTAGTGGCGTCAAGCCTTTTTATAATCACATCGAGACATCGACAACGATGCCATATGTATATGGAATGCCCGGTTATGGATTGCCGGGCTATGGATTACCGGGGTATGGAATGCCGGGCTATGGAATGCCGGGCTATGGTTACGGCGTGCCCGGTTATGGTTACGGCGTGCCCGGTTATGGGCGACCTTTCGGTTATCCGGGTTTCGGCAGCCCCTCCGGCTACTCGCCTTTCGGATATGCCCCGGGCAACCGCTTGCAAGGCTTGCTGGGAGCGGCTCTGGCCGGTGCCGGAGCTGGACTTTACGGCGCCTCGACCGGCTACAGCCCGTATGGAGGAGCTGGGTTTGGCGGCTACGGCTCGCCTTTCAACAATCCTTTCAATGGCTACGGAGCACCCTATGCGCCTTATGGCGGCAATCCCTATGGCGGCTACCCATATGGCGGCTGGCCTTACGGCGGCATGCCACTGGGCGTGGGCTATACTACCGCCGGCAATTCAGCCACTTTCATCAGCAACGATCCGGCCACAGGTGCGCCGATAGAGCCTGGCCCGGGCGGCAACACACAAACAAATTTCGGCTCTGCTTCCGGCACTTTCGCCACCGGACCCTGGCTCTCTCCGACGACGAGTTTCCAGCAAAACAGTATGTGGAAAGCCTTCAACCTGGCTTTTTAGGCGGCTGAAGCTGAATTAGATACGCTGAATTAGATACGCTCAATTAGACGCGCTGGACTTCGCGCGTTTGACCAGAACCCTGCTGAACTCGATTGTCGACTTTACGCAGGCGGCAATTACCTTTCAATCCGAATAAATGCAAAACAAAAGCGGAAATATTTTCACGCAAACTCAAAGCCCAGTTGAAGCGACCTTCGAGTCGGCGCAGGCGGGTGACGCCATGACCGTTTTTGTACTGAGCAAATTCTCCTTCGAGGGATTGCCCGCGTTTTTCCTTTGTGCGCTCCATAAATTGAGCGAAGCGGCGGCTGTCGACATAATCTCCGCGAAGATAGGCGCGATAGCCTTTGATCAAAACGCCGGCCGAATATTCCTTGAGCATATCAGCAGTGTTGCGCTTAGAGGCCGGAACTGGCTCCCAGGGCTGTTCGCGCATCGGGTCGCGTGCAGTAATCCCGATTTCAACTGATAATCTCTTGCTTTTCATGGCCAGATTCCTCGTAAACCAAGCGCCGACTTAATCAGAGTAGATCTCAATTGTGATCAAATCCGATCCCTTTACAAGGTTGATGGTGGGGTTCATCCCACTACAGGCACTGATTAAAAAAGCGCCATGCCATGGGGATTGGTGGCCACGAATCGCTACTTGGCAACTTCGCCCATTTAGCGAAATAATGTGAGACCGCGTTAAGCTTTCTTCTTTTCTACTAAAACAACCGATGCCATTTGAAACCCCTTTAGCGGCAGAAGGAAACCCAGAGTCTCTACGTCATGTAGAGTCCTTCCATGCGATCGGGGATAGAGTCGGACCGGACCTTCAAGCACAGCTCAGTCAACCGCACGACATAGCAAGCGCCAATCAGTTTTTCAAGCCGACCGGCGGCGAGCATTTTTTATTATTGGGCAATGTCGGCCCCAATCACATCGAGATCGGGACGATGAACCCGAGCGGTCATTTTGCCGCACCGCCCATGACCGGCCTCGAGACGCACGGCCTGGCAGCGCCCGCGCCTGGCGGTGATATTGCTGGTCTGGCAGGACCTGGAGCCATGCCCGGAGCGGAACCGATCTCGCCCTTGATCAATATGATCATGAAAATGCCCGGTCATATAGGTCTGGCCAGCTCCTTTTTCGAGGCTCTCGGCGCCTTTTTTGCCCCGGCCATGGAAGCGATCGGTCATGTCGCCGGCGGTCTGGATATCGCCGGGCTCTTCGAACACGCTGGTGCCGCTGCCGACGCCGTCGCGCACGGGCTCGAACATGGCATGGACGCCGCCGGCGACCATCTCGCTGTCGAGCTCAACTTGCTGCCCACCGATGCTCCTATCTTTGACCAGCTCAGCAGCACGTCCGCCGAAGGCCTAGCAAGCGGCGCAACCGACGCCGGTCAGAGCCTGCATGTCCATGGCCACGAATTGAATTTCAACTCAGATCATCATCTGCGAGATTCCTTCGCCCAGTCACCTAAGCTCGAAGTCGGCGGCGGACCTGCCAGCCCAATCTTCGAGATGAGCGACAACGGCAATGGCCTCGGCTTCGAGGGCGCAAACAATAACTACCTGGCGATGGAGCCAAATAACGGACTGGGAGGGACAGTCGGCAATTTCACCTCGCCGACACCACCACCAATACCACCGCCAATACCGCCACCAACGGTGGTGCACCCACAGTTAACACCCTCGATGCCGCACAATTCACTTAGTAGTCACAATCCTTTTAGTAGTTTCGACAAAAGCGCTCTCAATCACAGCCGGGGCGACTTTGGCCGTGATGTGACCGACCACGGCAGTAGCCATTCCCCTACGGCCGAGCATCAGCCAGATGATCATAGTGCTCTCGGACAACACCAGTCAGGACAACACCAGTTAGGACAACACCAGTTAGGACAACACCAGTTAGGACAGGACCACGGCACCACTGGCGGTGACGCTAGTATCGACAAAGTGCAAGAAGTCAATCAAACGGGCGAAGCGCCGCCGACAAATTACACGGTCCACTCCGGCGATAATCTCTGGGATATTTCCAAAGACAACCTTGGCGGCGGTGAGCACTGGCATCAGCTCTACCAGGGCAATGAAACTGTGATCGGCGCCAATCCGGACATCATTCATCCGGGCCAACATCTGCACGTGGACGGAGCCCACAACTTTACAACGCCAGCTGCAGGCCCCGCACACTCCCTGGCTCATTCACCGACGCATGCCCCAGTTCATTTGACCGGGCACGCACCGACGCATACTCCGACTCACCCAGTCGCACACGGGCAAGCACAAGCCTCAGGGCACCCGACGGCACACAGGGCAACAACGGTCGGCACTGGCGAGCTCAAAGCCCAGGCCCAGAAACTTTCCAATATCCAGTCAGACACGGACATCACAAGCCAGGCTGTAGATAGCAGCACGACGGTAGCGAATACTCGCTGAAGGCTATTACGCGAAGTAAGGTTGAAGCTGTGCCACAGAAGATGGTTTTTCGGCGAGGACCGATTCCATAACACGCTTGATATTATTGAAATCTTCGTAAGGCACACAGTTGATTTTGCTTTCGCGACAGTGCTTCAAGAGTTTGTTCTTGGCGAAGAGCATATCGGCTTCCTGAGCCCAGCAAAAATCACTGCGACCATCGCCGATCACGGCTTTGATCGGTCTTTCCGGTCCGCGCTCGAGGACCAGACATTTGCAGACGCCTGAGCCGCAAGCTAATTTTTGTGGAGCATAAGGGAAGGAGAGACGCAAGGTGCCGTCTTCATCTTCATAAAGGTGATTGGCGATAACGTTGTCGACGTGGATGCCTTCACGCTTGAGCACGGTATGAATGACTCTATCCATGCCGTCGCTGACGATACGCAGGGGGACGCCATTGGCTCGGCAAAATTTAGCGAAATTGACGAAGGTGCGGTCGATTTTTACGTCCTGCAATACTTCCGCCACCGCCGGCCAACCGCCGCGAATCAAAGGCACTTGCAGAGCCATACATTCTCTCGAACCGATCTCGCCGTTTACCCAGCGCTCTTCGATATCCTGCCAGCTAGGATCGGCCAGCTTTTCAAGCAAAACGTCAATGGTGTCATAGACGGTGATCGTTCCGTCAAAATCGCAGTAGACGTCAATTAGTGAGCTCATGGTGTTTCCTTCTCGGGTCGGTCCTAAGAAAAATAGCGATATTTAGAGGGTTTTCTTGCACTCAGTGATGACCTGGTCCAAAAGCTCATGGGCCTGGTCCATTTCTTCGAAACTAATTTCCAGCGAGGGCGCCAGTGTGACTACGTTTTTCCAGTAGCCGCCAATATCGAGGATCAAGCCGACCTTCTTGCCTTTGGAAACAAGGTCGCCTTCCAGACCGCGCTGGAACATGGCATCAGCCAGACGGCGACTGGGCGTATAGCTGTCGGCCTCGCACATTTCCATGCGCAGAGCCATTCCCATCGCGCCGACATCGCCAATTTCTTTGTGCTTTTTCTTCAAATCTTCGAGAAGATTGAGAAAATATTTGCTCTTCTCAGCAAGTTTGGCTTCGTAGTTGCCTTCTTCGAAAATACGCATGACTTCGAGGCCTACAGCCGTGCCCAGAGTATTGGACGAGAATGTCGAGTGAGTAGATCCGGGACCGAATTTATCGGGTGAAATATATTCTTCCTTGGCCCAGATGCCGGAGAGAGGATTCATGCCATTGGTGAGCGCTTTACCGAAGACGATGATGTCGGGAGTGAAGTCGAAGTTTTCGATCGCCCAGAGCTTGCCGGTGCGGAAGAAGCCCATCTGAATCTCATCATCGACCAGCATGATGCCGTGATCTTTGCAGATTTTAGCCAGATATTCGAAATAACCGGGCGGAGGGGCAATGTAGCCGCCTGTTCCTTGAACTACTTCAAAGAAAAAGGCGCCGAACTCTGCCTTTTTAGTTTTGGGATTCCAGGTGCCGGTGTACTCGTGGTCGAATTTCTTCTCGATCTGCTTGACGCAATAAAGCTCGCAGGTTTCTACTTTTTTGTCGTAAGGGCAGCGGAAGCAATAGGGGAAAGGCACAAACTCGGCGCGATCGCCAAACTCGCCATAAGCTTCGCGATAACGATAAGAAGAAGTGATCGCTGATGCACCGAGTGTGCGGCCATGGTAACCACCTTCGAATGCGAGCATCTTGCTCTTGCCGGTTGTCTTACGCACCAGTTTAAGAGCATCTTCGACAGCCTGGGCGCCGCCGACGTTGAAATGGACGCGACCGGTTTCGCCGAGATTGCGCTTGATGCCTTTGACCAGAATGTCGGCCAGCAAGACTTTTTCTTTATGCAAATACTGGCAGGCCAGCTGCGGAAGTTTATCGATCTGATTTTTCAGGGCGTCATTGACACGCTTATTGTTGTAGCCAAGATTTACCGCCGAGTACCACATCTGCAGGTCGAGGTAAGGCGTCTTGTCGCCATCGTATAGATAGCTACCGTTGCAGGTGTCGAAAAATTTTGGTTTCTCGGCATAGTGAACAGTGTCTCCATGCGAGCAGACTACCGTCTCAAGTGCGAGCAGTTCTTCTTCTGAAAGAAGAGCGGCTCCGGTTACTGACTCATCGTCAGGCTTGGCTTGAGTGGCGGCGGGAGAAAAATCCACGGTACAGATCCTCTATGGCAATGAAGGGCTCCAGAACGCAAAGAGCGTCTGTTATACAGATTACAAGGCGACATTTACACCAACCTTACAGCTAGCAAGCCACGGCAAAAACGGCGCCCCTAGAGGCTTTTCAAGAGGCGCACCAAATTCCGCGGGCGCCCGCGCCAGCGCACTCTTCAGCTCTTACAAATTATTTACAAGCGACTTGAAACAGGCTCTAAAAGCCGGGCTTGGCAACCGTGGTTTCTTTAAAAATTTCTAGGCGGCGAGATAGATTTTTGTCAGCGCGCCGTCCGAATCGGTCTCCGCTACTACGATCTGGCCGCCGAAGGCACCGCCGTCCTCGTAGTAAAGCTCCCAGGACAGGTCTGCCCTCAAATATACCGAATGAAGATAGATGCTTTCTTGAAACTTACAGAGGTCCAGGGAAGGCCCTAAATTCCATTCCATAACCACGTGTTTATTGAGGTAGTCAGCGACACTCCAACGCAAATCTCTTTCATTCTTTTTTAGCCAACTGAAAGCTTCCACCGCCGAAGGAAAAGGCTTGGCGATGAAACGGTCCGCATCCATCTGGAAATGCACTTCCTGCCCGGGCCTGAGCTCGAGCAGAGCGGTAGCCTTGTCGTCATCGGAAGCCCCGGAAAGACGATAAAACAGAGAGGTTATTTGCGCCGCAGTACTAAGTTGTTGCATTTCCCACCCCAGGCAGCGCCGGCTTTACCGACCTATTTAAAAACTATCGATAGACCCTACCACCCAAAATGAGGGCGGCGAAAGCGTTTTGTTCCCAGTCAGGACAAATGATTGCGAGTATTTTGGGCCCAGGCCAGGGTCGGCAGCAAACCGGCGGCCCCAGAGCGGCACAAAGTGCCGCGGCTTACGCCTGCGGCACTTTGACCGGCGCATCTACATGCCGCCCGCACTGGGAGCGCAGCAGGTATTTTCACTGGCAGACGGTGCGGCCTCTCCGCCTCGGCTCATACCGCTACTGATGGAGCGCTTCCGGTGGCCGCTCGAGCCGTGCTTACGGCTCGAGGAATGGCGACCGCGACCAGCGCCGTGACGCTTCGAGGATGGCCCGCCGGAGGCCTGGGATTGATCGGGCGGTACATACGGCAGGCCGTTAGGTACCATCCCGCCTGGCTCGCCCTGGGCGATTTTTGAAAGCGGAGCCAGTAAGAGTGCGTTTATCCTTTGATCGGCGTATTTATGGCCTTTATCGTCATTACCAGGAGCAACAGCGCCGGCCGCCAGGGTGAAGAGCTGACAGCCGAGCAGAGCGGTCGCGATTGCGATTTTCTTTTTCATGGGTAAACCTCCAGAGTGTTTCACATAAGATGAAACGCTGCGCCGGAGAAATAGTTCAAAAAAACGACCGGGCAATTGCATGCCAGGGTCAAAGTATGGCTTATATACCAGAGATCAATCAGCGAGCAAGACATACCACTACCAGTAGTGGCGCTTTGCTCTCGATCTGTTGTCGATCCTACTTTTAGTTTTCGGCTGCTTCGGCCTTACGGCGCGCCAGCAGTACTTTGGCGCGGCTGTAATATTGCTCAGCCTCTTCCAGCTTGCCCAATTTCTTGAGCAATTTGGCGTAATCGCGCAAAGGATCGGCCAGCTCTGTA
The DNA here is from genome assembly GCA_018971775.1 of Cyanobacteria bacterium REEB67. Taxonomy (GTDB): domain Bacteria; phylum Cyanobacteriota; class Vampirovibrionia; order Obscuribacterales; family Obscuribacteraceae; genus REEB67. Next base: position 36,068 of record JAGXAB010000060.1, read on the forward strand.
CTATCCGGACCAAATTCTTGTTCGCGCAAGTTGAGCGATTTGGCCAGCAGAGGTTCGGCCTGGGCAAAAACACCGAGGCGAAATTGCAAGCCGGCAAGTGAAGTAAGGTTTTCGGCCAGGCGCAATGGTTCCGGTTTTTCGGCTCTTTCGAGGATGTCCACAGCACGGCGAATCATCGGTTCGGCCTGATCAAAAAGTTCCTGCACGCACATCACACCGGCAAGATTGTTCAAATCGTCGACGAGGTCGATATGATGCGCACCAAGCTCACCCTGCCGCCAGGAGAGGATGCGCTCATAGGCCTTCTGAGCCTCGGCGTAATTGGCTTGCTCGTAATGCATCTCGGCCATTTTGGTCAGCGCGGTGGCCATGGCTGAAATCTGAGCGGTTTTGGCGGCATAAAGCTCGGCTTCGCTCATCGTCGGCAATTTAGAATTGGAAACGGATGCCAGAGATTTTGTTTTGGCGATGGCCGGATCGGCTGCAGCTGCGACCGGACTAGCAAGACTAGCAGTATTAGCAGTATTTGCAGAATCAGAAACAGGAGCAGTGACGGCGGCTTTAGCAGCTTCGATTCTGGCCGCTTCGGCTTTTTCCGCCTCCGCTTTGGCAGCGGCTTCTTTAGCAGCAGCTTCCGCTCTGGCAGCTTCGGCCTTGTCAGCTTCCGCCCTGGCTGCTGCTGCTTTCTCAGCCTCCGCTTTTTCGGCCTCGGCTCGGGCCGCAGCAATCTTGGCGGCTTCTGCAGCTTCAGCTTCTGCTTTGGCAGCTGCAATCTTCGCTGCTTGGGCAGCATCCGCTTTGTCAGATTCTGTCTTGGCAGCAGCTATTTTCGCCGCTTCAACCGCTTCCGTCTTGTCAGATTCAACTTTAGCTGCAGCAGCCTTTGCCGCGGCTTTGGCCGGTGATTCGACCGATAGACTGGAGAAAAGTGAACGCAGGTCTACTTCTTCAGCGACCTTCTTATTCGAGTCTTCAATCAGATTGTCGGTGCCGCCGGTAGCATCCAGGACATTCAAACGTGCGATCAATGCATCAGGTTCGTCCAGCTCGCCCATCAATTTTTCAGGCTCTTCGCTTGGCTTATGACCGTTGGTACCGGCACTCTTAGCCAGTACGGCGTCGGCCGAAGCAGCAGCTGCGGCTGCGTCTTTGAGCTCGGCGGCCAACGCATTGTCACTGTTGAAATCAGTCAGCGATGGCTCGGAAGAGGCATCTCCTCCACCTTCGAGGCGCTGCAACAGATTATCGAGGGAGGCGCCCTCATCGCCGAGGACGGCATCTCCGACGACAGCCGAAGCGCGGTCCAGCTCTTCGTCGGTAATCGATTTGAAAACGGCAGTCGTCTGGAAAGCATCGGGCCTGGCCCTTTCCGCTTCTTTCATCGCCATGTCTTCCGGCGCTTCACCGACAAGGGAAGCGACAAGCGACTCTGCGGCGGCACCGGTGAGAGCACTCTTGGCCAGGACTTCGTCAGAAGCACTCGTAGCGGTATCGGTCAAGCCAAGCTCGCGCAAAAGGTCTTCGGCGTTGGGAGCGGCCTGGGTTTCGACTGCCGATTCTTCAAGATCCGAAATGAGCGAATCGACAATGTTAGCGGCGGCATCTGCGGAAATCGGCACACTGACAGCAAGGGTCTCAGCAGTGATAACCTGACCATCCGTCAAGCTATTTGGCAGGGGCAGCCCAAGCTCGACCATGGACTCTTCCAGAGTGAGATTGCGTAAGCGCCCCTGATTTATACAATGGTCCAGAATCTCGATGCCCTGCACCGAGTCGAAATGCCCGCTCTTGATCAAATTATGACAATCAAGAGCAGCAGTACGTCCGACTTCTGTTAAAAAACCGGTTTGCTGGAGCACTTCAGCCATGAGCAAGGGATTGGTGCGAGCCTGCTCAAAAGCATGCTCGATATCTTTGACCGACACAACGTGCGCGTTGATCAACAGTGATTCAAAAGGATGAGCGGGCACTGGACTTAGTTTTGGAGTGACATTCAGCTGGGCCGCCAGACCGGGTTGATCGGCTGTGGTGGATTGCTCCGCCACCGCCTGAGATACCACGGTCTCGCTCGAGCCATTACCGCCATCATAAGGCTGCTGGTTAAAAGTAGCATCACCGAACAATTGATCGGCGTCGACGGCATCGTGCTGTCCGGTAGCGGTATTAAAGCCGGCCATGAGAGATTCGAGCGAGGGCGCCTCTTCAAAATTGGAGGCCGGCACGGGGGGCGGTGCACTCGGCGGCGCCGTGACAATCGCTTCTGCATCTTGAGACTGCGCCCTGACATTATGGCGAGAGGAAGAGTGGCGGCCGGTTTTAGGCGCGCTGATCACGTCGTTAAATTCTTGCAGGTCGGCGCTAAGATCGTAATCCTGACGAGAAATAGAGCCTGGGGCAATGGTTTCCGCTTGCTCATCATAGCTGTGCTCGTAGTCTCCGAGCGGCAATTCAGGAGCCGTGGAATAATTGCCCGTGTCGACAACACCGTCGATGCGATCCTGCACTTGAGCAGGTACGACATTGGTTTCACGCACATCGGAGAGGACCTGTGCGCCCTGTTCTTTGGTATAGACTTCGTCTTCCACCATCTGCTGGACGACCAGCGCCACATTCAACATTTCGGCAGAAACATAGCCCTGCTCGACCATGATTTCACCGATCGGTCTCTCAGTCAGCAAGCCGAGCTCAAGACAACTCATCACATCGGTTTCGTTCAAAAACTGCGCGGCGACAAGCAATTCACCGAGTTTTACCTTTTTCTGCTTGAGTGGTCTGAGATTGACAGCAGAGTCGCTCGGATTGATATCGTAATAGCCGACCTTCATACCAAGTCGGGTAGCTTCAGTGCGAAGACTTTCGATGGCCTCGGCGCGATCCATCATTTCGTCGCGGACGCGCACCTGCAAATCGAGCGCGAAACGCAAAAGAGAATCAGCAATGGAGTTATTCAAAACGAGAATACGACCAAGCGGCAAACCAGTCGAAACACTCCTCTGCATCGCCGCCGAAAGCTGACCTTTATTTATCAGACCAGACTCGAGCAGAAGCTCACCAAGGCGATTTGTTTGATTGTTGTTCTTGCCCTGATTTTGTTCCTCGCGCACCAGCTCGAGGATATCGGCCCCGGTCTTGACGGCGATTTTCAGACAACGTCCGGCAACGGCCATATCAATTGACTTGTCACGGATGAGCGACTGCAAATCGACCGCTGACTGCAAATTTTGTTGTTTGATGAAGCCGGACATGACAAGCATCTGACCAATGTGCAGATGTTTGGCCCCAGCGGATCGCACCGTATCATCAAGCTGCTTCTGGGTAATGATGCCAGCTTTGACGAATAGCTCCCCGATCAAAATGTCTGTGGGGTATCGGCTAGTGTTGTTTTTCTTGAAAAAATCCAAAGCTACAGTTTCCCTCGGTCTACCTTAAAATGAAGTTCCGAATGTTGGTCGTCTCTTCCATTGTGTTCCCACCGAAACACCGACTCTAACCGGGCGCGAGCCCACCGGTTAATAGAAAGTCATTCATCCTATATATAATGCCACACAGGGCCTTAAAACTCTGCAATAAAATTTCCCTACCATCCTCACTTGGCGTCCAAAAATAGTCAATTGAATGCATGCCTTTGCAGCGTTTACGGGTAAGTAAGCATTAGAGGCCGACTAGAATTTGTCCGATATCCCCGCCCCGCCTCCGATTGGACCTATGGCACAACCTGTCAGCATTTTGATCGTGGAAGATCACCACGCTACGATGGATGGCCTGACCATGGGTCTGGCTGCCCAGCCGGACTTTGAGGTGGTTGGCACCGCCGCGACGAGCGACAGTGGACTCTCTCTTGCCCGCGAAAAGCATCCAGATATCATTGTATTGGATTTGCATCTTCCCGGCTCGCTCAGTCCCCGGGCCACGATCGAAGCGTTCCGCACCCTGGCCGGCGACAAAACGCGACTGATAATTTTTTCTTCCGAAGCGCGTATGGCTTTCATCCAATCTGTAATGGCTATGGGTGTGGCCGCCTACCTGCTCAAATCGGAGCGTGTGTCCACCGTCGCCGAGACGATTCGACAGGTTATGGAAGGCAAAACCAGCATCATTTCGCCCGAAGTAACAAAGACTGCAAAGAAAATGACGCGCGCCGAGATGGAAGTATTGAGCATGCTTGGAAAGGGCATGAAATACCACGAAATCGCCGAACAACGAATGACATCAGTGGCCACAGCGCGGAAACAATGCGAGACATTGCTGCTTAAGCTCAGCCTGGAAACCCGCGAGCAATTGATCGCCTGGGCCGTGCAAAACGGCTTCGGCAGTGTCGA
>JAGXAB010000010.1 GCA_018971775.1 Cyanobacteria bacterium REEB67
CAGACCTTACTAATAGTCAAGCACCGCTTCAAGAGCACGCTCAGTCGGTCTCTGTCGAAGGTCTTGAGCATCTCTTCAAATGGGCATCAGATGTGGTGTCAGAAGGAGAGGACGAAAGAGTCCGCCAAGCCAGGGAAAAAAGAGTCCGCCGTCAGGTGCTCGAAGTAGTCCAGCAATACCGCGAACAAAAAGTCGTGGCCAAAAACCAGGACGAGGTCGCTTATCTGCAAAGACGCGTTATCGCCCTGCTGCAAAAGCTGCAGGAGATGACCGAGGAAAACGCCGCTGTCAAGCAAATCATGGTCAGTCAATACTGGGCCATTCAGCGCATACCTTTCCTCGAAGAACAAGTCAAAGCTCTCAAAGTAGTCGAATACGAAAAAGAAAGCGCCATCAAAGAGCGCCGCTACTTGATGGACGCTCTGGCGAAAGTCAAAGTCGAACGCGATTACCTGGAAGACATTCTCAATACTTGCGAAGACGAGAATACTAGACTGGCCAACATCCTCAAGGCCACCCGCAGTGAAATGGAAGAGCTCAAGGCTCGCCGCTGGTGGCATATGTTCTGGCCGGCCAAAAAACAGGCTTAAGCTCGCTCAATTATGTGTGTTCGGAACGAGTAGAGGAAATCCTGGCCCCACGGCCAGGATTTCCTCTTTGGAGCTTTTTCCGGACGACCTGCTTGCGGGTTTCTATTTTCAGAGCAGGCTTCAGACCTTTTTCTTATCCCAGGCCGCTTTGATCTTGCCTTCGAAACCACGCGGAGACGGCTTGAAGTACTCACGCCCGGCCAATTCGTCGGGTAGGCACTTCATGCTTTCCGCCTTTCCACCTGCGAAGTCGTGAGCGTATTGATAGCCGTCGGAGTAGCCGAGCTCTTTCATTAGTTTGGTAGGCGCATTGCGCAGATGCATCGGTACTGGATGCTGCACCATATTTAGTGCGTCCTCGGCCGCCTGCGCGTAAGCGACGTAAATAGCGTTGGACTTGGGTGCCAGAGCCATAAAGACGGTAGCCTGAGCAAGAGCTAGTTTGCCTTCCGGCATGCCCATGAGTTCCACAGCCTGCATGGCGGCTATCGATTGAGTGAGTGCTTGCGGCGACGCCAGACCGATATCTTCCGACGCAAAACGCACCAGACGCCTGGCCACATAAAGAGGTTCTTCACCAGCTTCGAGCATGCGCGCCAGCCAGTAAAGCGATGCGTCCACATCAGAATTGCGGATCGATTTGTGCAGAGCGGAAATCAGATTGTAATGGTGCTCACCATCTTTGTCATATTTCAAAATGGCCTGTTGCACGGACGATTTCACTTCCGCCTCAGTGATTTCGCTTTGATTGCGGCGCCTGGCGATCAAGGCGGCAAGCTCCAGACTATTGAGTGCAGTGCGAGCGTCGCCGGAGGAATATGTGGCAATCAACTTGAGCACATCATCGGAAGCAGTCAGACCCATTTCACCAAGGCCGCGCTCGGCATCGAGCATGGCATCGCGCATAATCTGGAGCAAATTATCCAGGCTGAGATCTTCGAGGACAAAGACTTTTAGACGGGACAATAGAGCCGAGTTGATTTCAAAAGAAGGATTTTCGGTGGTGGCACCAATAAGCGTGATAGTGCCGGCCTCGACATAGGGCAGGAAGGCGTCCTGCTGAGCCTTATTGAAGCGGTGAATCTCATCGACGAACATCACTGTACGCCGACCTTCGAGGTTCATAAATGCTTCCGCTTCGCTCATTACCCCTTTGATTTCCTTGATGCCGGATGTGACGGCACTGAATGAAATCCAGCGACAATCAGTCTGCCCGGTGACAATCCGCGCTAGAGTCGTCTTACCGACGCCCGGCGGTCCCCAGAGTATAAACGAGTTGAGTTGCCCGTCTTCGAGCATCTGACGCAAAACGCCACCGGACGACAACAGCTTCTCCTGACCGACATATTCGTCTAAGGTGCGGGGCCGCATACGCTCGGCCAGCGGTTGTCGTTGTTTGGTACCAGTCAAATCAGTTATTTAAAAAAGCGATGTACGCGGCTGGCACGAGCGAGCCGAGAAAGAGAAGGATCATGAACCAGATGACGATATGTTTGAAATTACGTCGGACAAATTTTGAAAAAAATGACATTGTATTTTGATCGCTTTTGGAAACATCGGCCGGTGTCTGAAGAACAGCACTATCGAAGGCGGCTTGCTCTAACCAGCCATATTAGCAAATATCCCCTCCCAAAACGCGCCCGGGCGCTCATAGATGAACACAAGCAAAGAAGCCAGATTATCTACGACAGCCTGGCTTCTTTACTTGATGTGCGACCGAGGAAACTTGTTTTTGAGGCCAATCATGCAGCCAATCATACAAACATTGACGCCTACGGGCTGGTCAGGCCAGTCGGGTTTTCGACGGCCCGCTCTGCGTTGTAATTGAATGGCGTCGAGGCGCCAATCACAGGCACTGTGTTAATCAGAGGCACGCTGCTCATATTGACGAAGGGTTGTAAGGTGAACGTGCCTCGCGCCTGATATTCATATATATAATTTGTCGTGTCGGCTCCGACCGTGGGCCCTACATTCGGCCCATAAGTTTGGGCGGTACCGCCGGCCAAAGGTGTGGCAATAACATAGAGGTCGACACCGGAGGAGGCACCACCGCCATTGGCGGTCAACTTGGCGAATTTAGCAAAGCCACCGGAGAGGTCGTTGAGCGCCGAAGCCTGACAGGCTTTGAGGGCTGCGCCATAGGTAGCTGAGTTAGCCGCGGCGGCTGCGGCATTTCGGGTGATCAGCGCCGCCGAGCCCGAGCTCGCGGCAAACATGACTAGATTAATCAGAGGAAAAAGCGCAAACAGGAAAAACACCAGCAAGCAAACGGCAAATTCGGAGAGATTACCGCTCGCCTTCCTTGGCCTGGAGGTCGTACGGCCCAGACTGATCATAGTTTTCACGCCCAAATGCCCCACCACAAATAGAAATCTGGAGATTAGACTCCGCTAATAATACTATTCCACGAACAGGCCTTAGATCCAATCCACCAGGGCCATTATTTTGTTGCTGGGACAACTAAATATGTAAAATTCAGCCGATATTAACCTTAGCCTTTCAATTGTCTCGATTAGCCTGCGGGGCTTTTCAGGCAAAGCCAGAACCTGGGCGCGATTAGCGACTGGCCTGCGAGGGTATTTTGCTATATGTGTCAGATAATTTTCCCAGGGGGTAGCACTATGAATGTAGGGCCTCTGTCCAGGCTGATGAACACTAAAGTAAAATCCTCCTCCGACAACTGGAGAAGTCTTTTAGAAAGTGGCAAGGAAGCACAGGGAAACCGTCAATACGAAGAGGCCGAACAATTTTACGCAGCCGCTTACGACGAGGCTAAGGAACGTCTGGGCGAAAAAAACATCGTTATATCTGAGATTTTGATGCAGGTCGCTACACTTAAGGAAGCAACGGGAAATATAGAAGGGGCGAAGGCGATTCGAGGACGCGCTAGAAAAATAATCGCTGATTTTGCCGCCAGTCAGGATGAAACGAAACAGGCATAGAAGGCCGGACGGTCGGATATCAACAGGAAAAGCACGGAGAATAATTGGTGCAGGGCAGTCGATTTTTAAGAGCCTGGATGGCTGGCATCGCATGCCTGGCTTGCCTTGTCACGGAGCTGAGTATGGCTATTCCGGCCATGGCCATTTTGCCACCGCACGGGCCAAATCTCGCCGATGAGACCAGCGGCCTGCAGGACAAATTGTTTTTGATGCGCTCGAATATCAAAGAGCGTATCGATGCCCAGGTGCAAATACCTAATTTGACAGACAAAATCATCCGCCTCGAAGACCCCGATTTCATCAAGCCAGACATAGATAGGAGCAAACTTTCTGCTGAAAAAATCGCCCTGATTGAACGAGAGGTGGCCAGGCATCGACTGCACATCCTGGCCACATTTCTATACCGTCGAGGTACACTGCTGGCCGTTCTCGGAGATAACGAGAAGGCTATGTCGGACCTGGGCGCAGCGTTGAATTCGGACAGCAACTATGCGCCGGCATACAACAATAGAGCCTGCCTGAAGGCGTCGGAAGGCGATTTTGACGGTGCACTCGCTGATGCTAATAAAGCGCTCACGCTTGCGCCAAATTTCGTCGAAGCATACGACACGCGCGGTGCAGTCTATCTGGCCAAGAAACAATACCAAAAAGCACGTCTCGATTTCGATCATGCCATCGCGGCAAGACCCGCTTACGCTGAGGCTTTTTATCACCGGGCGCTACTTATGAAAGCACTGGGCAAGGAAAGCGATTGGCAGACAGATTTTCAAAAGGCCAAACAACTCGGCTATTAGCTTTTAGCTTTTAGCCTTCAGTTTTCAGCCTTTAGTTTTGAAATCCGGCTTTTAGCTTTCAGCTCATTTTCGCCAGATAGTCGAAAAGCTCAGCCGCCAGCTTTTTGGGTATACCGCTTACGCTCTCCAGCTCTTCCAGCGTTGCCGCTTTGATTTTATCGAAGGAACCGAAACGGTCGAGAAGAATCTTGCGCCGCTTGGCGCCAAGGCCGGGCAGCGCATCGAGCTGCGAAGTGATTACTCGTTTGGCACGCAGCTTGCGGTGATATGTGATGGCAAAGCGATGCGCCTCATCGCGCACTTGCTGGAGGAGATGGAGCGCGTCGGAGCGCCTGGGCAAAAGGGCCGGATTGGACTTACCCGGGAAGTAGACTTCTTCCTGGCGTTTAGCCAGGCCGACGATATCGAATTGATTACCGTTCAAGCCTTTCTCACCGGCGGCAATAGTATCGAGGGCTTCCATGGCTGCGCCGAGCTGGCCTTTGCCACCATCAATAATGATCAAATCGGGAAAGGGTTTGTTTTCTTCGACGAGACGACTGTAGCGGCGGGTGACGACTTCCTTCATCGAAGCGAAGTCATTGGGTTCACCTTCGACGCTCTTGATCTTGAAAGTGCGATAGTCCGATTTTTTCGAACGAGCGCCTTCGAAAACGACCATACTGGCTACGTTATCTGTGCCTGAAATATTGGATATGTCGAAACATTCGATCCGAAAAGGCAGCCTGGTCAACCCCAGTCCCTCTTTGAGCGAAGTGAGCACCTGCTCGACTTTGGTATCGACCGCCGTTTGTTCGTTCATCTCGCGGTGCAGGGCCTGGTCAGCATTTTTTTGCGCCATCTCGATCAAGTCGGTTTTGCCACCCCGTTGTGGCACCATGACTTTGATAATGCGATCGGCTTTGGCACTGACATATTCTCGTACGGCGTTCATATCTCCGACTTCGGACTGCAACAAGATCTCGGTCGGCAACATCACGTCTTCGCAGGCGGTGTAATACTGATCGACAAAAGCTTCGAAGGCTTCGTCCCACTGGGTGCGATCGGTAAGCGGCAGAGTGATTGTTTCAGCCGAAATGAGCTTGCCTTCCCGCACTTTCATCATGCACACCGCCATCATTTTTTCGGTATGGGCCTGCGCGACAACGTCTTGCGAAACTTTTTGATTCTGGAAAAAGACCTGCTGCTTATCGAGCACCGTCTTGAGCGCATATAAGCGGTCTCTAATTTTAGCTGCCTGCTCAAAGTCGAGCTTTTCGGAAGCACCTTCCATTTCGCGATTCAACTGATCGACTACTTCCATCTGCGAACCGGCGAGGAACAATTCGACTTGCTTGACCATATGGTCGTAATATTGCTCATCGACAAGCTTCTGACAGGGACCAAGGCACAGCCCAATGTGATAATTCATGCAGGGCCGATCTTTGAAGAGCGGATTTTTGCGCTGACGCATCGGAAATACCTTGCGCAAAATGCGCATCGTTTCCCACATCATACCGGCTTCTACATAAGGTCCAAACACTTTTGAACGGGGATGATCTTTTTTGAAGCGTACGGGATCGCGCACCATCACCAGTCTTGGATAGGCAACATCATAGGTAATCGCCAGCCAGGGATAACGCCTGTCGTCTTTGAGCGACACGTTGTAGCGCGGCTTGACCTGACGGATCAAGTTAGCTTCAAGGAGAAGCGCTTCTTTCTCCGAATTTGTCAAAATAGTCTCGAAGCTAGCGACCTTCGGGACCATGACAGCGAGCTTCGGACGCTCCCGCCAGGAAGTATCGGCCCAGTAAGATCGCACGCGCATCTTCAAAGAGAGCGCCTTGCCAATATAGAGCGTCTCGCCGTTTTCATCTTTGAAGATGTAACAGCCAGGGCTGTCGGGCAGAGCCGCAAGCAGTTTGCTGAGAGTTTCAGAGGGCGTGTAGGCCTTCATTGTCTGACTTTTTCTTGCGCTCCCTGGGCCTTATTGTCTAACTTGGAATTAGCGGTCGCCTCTGATTTAGATTCTAGATTAGTTTTTGGTTTTGGGCCCAAATTCAATCCAGGAATTGCCGCACTCAAAGCTTCAGCCAGTGTTTCAACACCGATGATTTCCATTTTGGCCGGAGGATTTTGTAAGGGCAAATTGACCTTCGGTACAATTGCTTTGTTAAATCCAAGACGCTGAGCCTCTTTCAGCCGCTGGCCAAGATTATGCACAGGGCGAATCTCACCGGTCAGACCGACCTCACCAACAGCGACGAGGCCGGGATCTATAGATCGATCGAGGAAAGAGGTGGCAACAGCAAAAGCTATACCCATATCTCCGGCTGGATCTTCAAATTCCAGTCCACCAACCATGTTGACGTAGACGTCCAGACGCGAAAGAGACAAACCGATGCGCTTTTCAAGCACGGCCAGGAGTTGCAGAAGACGGTTGTAGTCCCAGCCGTTGACCACTCTGCGTACGTTTGGATTGCCGGTGGAAATGGTCAGAGCCTGGACCTCGAGCAAAAGACTGCGACTGCCCTCACCGCCGGCGATGACTGCCGTGCCGGAAGCAGCTTGCTTAAGGCCGACTTTAGCGAGTCGATCGCCGAGGAAGAGAGCACTTGGATTGTCAACTTCGGCCAGACCACTTTCGGCCATGGCAAATAGGGCGAGCTCGGTTGTCGAGCCGAAGCGATTCTTTATGGCGCGTAGCACGCGAAGCTGCCGGGTACGATCTCCTTCAAATTGCAAAACCACATCGACCATGTGCTCTAGTACACGTGGACCAGCTATGGTGCCGTCCTTGGTGACATGACCGACAAGAATGGTGGCAATATTCTTAGCCTTGGCGGCATGAATCAAAAGCTGCGTACCCTCTCGCACCTGGCTGACCGAACCTGCAGCCGAGCTTATCTCCGGATGATAGACAGCCTGAATGCTGTCGACCACCGCCACCTGGACATCATTTGTATAAAGCATGTCGGCGGCATTGACGACATTTTGCTCGGCAGCAACAAGGACGTTGTCCGATGTTACTTTCAGTCGCTCGGCGCGCAGACGCACCTGGGCCGCCGATTCCTCACCGGTTATATACAAAACCCGAACCGTTTTAGCCAAATTTTTTGCCACTTGCATGAGCAATGTCGATTTTCCAATACCCGGATCACCGGCTATCAAGATGACGGCACCGGGCACAAGTCCACCACCGAGGATCTCATCCAGTCCCTCAAGCCCGGTAGATATACGACCGGACTCATTTGTATCTATCTCGCTCAATGGCAGAGCTTTATTGTCCGACTCCGGCCTGGTACCGGTGTTTAACTGGCTCACCCGGGCTGCAAAGCCCTTTTTGCTGCCGTCATCTTCGTGGGTGATTTCTTCCACCAGGGTGCCCCAGCCGCCGCAATCCGTGCAACGCCCCAGGGAACGCATGGACGTGAAGCCGCATTGCTGACAGATCCAGCGCGTTTTAGTCTTGGCCATCTAAGCTTACAACCTCATTATCATGCAATATTTTAACGCTCGAACGGGCAGGCTACCTTATACTTTTGGCATGTTATTCCAATCTCCCGGCCCAATTATCTGCAAAATAGGCTTTTTGACCGTGCGCTGGTACGGCATGATGATCGCCTCGGGCTTTTTGCTGGCACTTATGGCGGCGCGCAAATTAGCACACAAACATGGCCTAGACGCTGAAAAATTCGTCAATCTCGCCCTCTGGTCCTTCTTAATTGGAGTGCTCGGCGCGCGACTCTACTATGTCTCACTCAATATCGGCCGATTTCTGGTCAATCCCGGCGAAATACTGGCGACATGGAACGGCGGCCTGTCAATCCATGGCGGTATCGTCGGCGGTATCATAGCCGCCTGCATTTACTGCAAACGCGAAAAGCTCTCCATTCCTAAATATCTCGACCTTCTCGCTTGCGTGATACCGCTGGCTCAGTCGGTCGGTCGTTGGGGAAATTTTTTCAACTCGGAGGCCTACGGTCTGCCGGTTAGCGAAAACTTCCCTTTGCGGCTTTTCATCCCGCCTGAAAGCCGACCGATGATGTATCACAATAGCAAATTTTTCCACCCGACTTTTCTCTACGAGTCGGTTTATGATTTTGCTTTATTTGCCTTTCTCTATTTTTTCGCTTATAAGCGCCTGGCAAAATATCCCGGCCTGCTTTTGTGCATTTATATCACCGGATATTCGCTTGGCCGCATCGTTATCGAGCAGATTAGAATCGACGCGATTGCCAGCTACAAAGGTCTGCCCGTGCCGCTTCTGGTCAGTGCCGGCATGTTGGCCGTCGCGCTGTGCGGCATGCTCTATACATATAAGCGTGGCCCGGAGAGCGTAGCGACGACAAACGTTCCAGCCTCCACAGGTACCACGGTGAATATGGCCGGCGATGACCAGGGTCAGGCTTAAATCAGTTTTTCGATCCTTGGCGCTCATGGCATTGCTGTGTGATTTTTCGTCTGCTCTTGCCGATGTTCCAGAGTCGCACCTGGCTTATGCAGAGCTGGATCAGTCCATCGCATTATGTACGCCTGGACTGACCCGACGCTGGGCTAAACGAAAAGACCAGACTGGGAAAAGCGTGCGGTTGGAATTTAAACTGACCGAAAAAGGCGGAATAGAAATCCCCGAGAGTCGGCCTGCGATAAAGATCTACAACTCCTCCGGAAATGTCGATCTGGATCAGTACGCGATCTCTTGCCTGCGAAGATCTGCCCCTTTTAGACTGACCGACAGCGAAAGCAAAGTATTTGCAGAGAAACATTCCCGATGTCTGGCCACGTTCAACCCAAGCAATGGGAGTGCCGTTCTCACAACTGCTCCTGCCGTAAATATGCAGGCCTACGTGCTGGCGATGCAGCAAAAAATCCAGGCGGAACTATCCTCGCCGGATTTACCCTCTTTGCTAATTTCGAGCGCATTCATCATCGATTCTACTGGCAAAGCAAAAGATATTCGCATCGTCGGGACAAAACCGGCGCGGCGGCCTGTTTCTTCATTTGAAATACTCATCGATGAAGAAAAGCAAAAGGCTGTTGAGGAAGCAGCAGTCAAAGCTATCGAAAAAGCATCACCCTTTGGAGCGCTGCCGAGCGATAGCCCGGACGAATTCAAAATGAACTTCACTTTTCTATTGGGCGAACTGAGATTTAAAAGCCTGGGTGAGCAATTTAAAGAGCAGAAAAGATTGAGACGATGGAAAGCACCAAAAACAGCGCCCCCTCCTCCGCCCGCTTATATGCTCGAATATCTCAAATTTGTGATTGACAAAATAAGGAACGCCTGGAAAATACCAGCCGGCGCAGAAACAATCGCGGAACAGATTTCATTCGACATCCAGCAGGATGGTGCAGTAAAAAACATCAGCCTGGACATTGTCACCGGAGACAATCAGACCGACCGAGCGGCCATAGAGGCCGTGGAACTGGCAGCGCCCTTTGGACCGCTGCCGGCCGAGGCGGGAAAGTCGTATAGAGCAACGGTAAACCTGGCGCCCTAGGGGCGAGGGGGCTGGGAAAGAGAGATTTTTTCGAAAATATCTCTGAGTTTTGGACGTCCTCGATACTGTGAGAGATTTTTTCGAAAATATCTCTGAGTTCTGGACGCTCTCGATTCTGTGAGAGATTTTTTCGAAAATATCTCTGAGTTCTGGACGCTCTCGATTCTGTGAGAGATTTTTTCGAAAATATCTCCGAGTTCTGGACGCGCTCGATTCTGTGAGAGATTTTTTCGAAAATATCTCCGAGTTCTGGACGCGCTCGATTCTGTGAGAGATTTTTTCGAAAATATCTCTGAGTTCTGGACGCGCTCGATTCTGTGAGAGATTTTTTCGAAAATATCTCCGAGAGAGCCTGTTGCCAAGCGACCAGTTGTTCTATACGATTGATTAATCCGATTTGCCACGTTCGCTTGGAAGGACAGAGAAAAGAGGCCTTGATAGTATGCGCATTCTTTCTCTAATGATGGTCGCAGCTATTGCGTTAAACCAATCCGCCTTTTGCTTTGAAAGTGAACCTCGCTCTGAAGCCGCCACTTCCGACTCAGTTCCAGCAGAAAAGCCAAGCAACTTCGTTAAAATCCGCTCGGAAAAGTTAACCAGATTATGGTTGAGACATCCAATTTCAAAGCAGTCCAGGCCATTGGTTTTAATGTTCACACTGAGGAAAAACGGAGCCATAGCCGCTAATTCCATTGAAACCTATAATTCATCGGGCGATTCAGCTCTGGACCAATACGCGGTTGACGTACTGCGAAAATCCAGTCCTTTTACGATGACTGAAGCCGAAAAATTGAGCATCGCCAGTAGAAGCTTTTGCTGCCTGGCCAGGTTTGATCCAGAGAACAATGACGTTTTTATCAACGGTTTATTTTATTTGCCGCTGCGGTTTTACCTCGACGAAGTAGAGCGGGACATTGGTCTCGTGTTGAGATCATCGAATGCCGAAGACGAAAGACCAGTGACCGGTACATTCTTTATTCGCGCCGATGGCTCGGTATCAGATGTTCGCGTTAATAAACCAGCACTTTCGCCCGAATCAAATGAAAACACGATAAATGCAATTAAAAAATCGGCGCCGTACAACCCACTGCCGCCAGCCAGTCCAGACAGAATCAAAATTGACTTTGCTTTCTCACCTATCCCCTTACAGAGTGACCAATCAAACAAAGTTTGGACTCAAGCGAAACTGACGACGGCTAGTCTCAAGCCGCCATTTGATTGGCAAGTCCTCGATTCTCGGCGAGCCAAGAAGAAGGAAACATTGAACGAGAACGAGAACGAGAACGAAAAATCTGAGCCCAACGCAGAAGCCACACAAATTGCATCGACCCGCCTTGCAAAGTTCTGGACCAATCGGCCAGAAAATTTAAATGGCAAGGACGTCGTACTTGCCTTCAATTTATTTGAAAATGGCCAACTTTCGAAAGACCAAAATCAACCAAATGTTCGAATACATCGGACTTCCGGCCAGAAAGAAATCAACAAGATCGCAATCAATGCACTGCTCAGAGCCAGACCCTACAGACTAACCGAGTATCAAAAAATAAGTCTTCGAAAAGCAAATTATCAATGCTTAGCAAAATTCGCCCTCGCCGACAATTCGGTGCGGATAATCGTCAGGCCTGAGAATACCGTGGACGAAGGCGGAAAGGCCATAATGCGTGATGTTCAGCAGAAAATATCGCGCTGCTGGTACGCACCTGTTAAAGACTCGGGCTCTCTAGTAAAATGCGCCTTCACGATCACCGCTGATGGCAAGGTCAAAAACATTTACGTGATCAAATCTGAACTGGGGCAGAGCCCTCAATTTCAACGCTTGCAGAAAGAGCGATCGGCAAATCAGGTGATGGCAGAAGAGGCTGCAGTCAAAGCCATTGAAGATTCAGCGCCATTCTCCCCTCTGCCTGAATGGTACCCTGATGAGATTTCCATTGAATTTACGTTTACCAGCAACTTTCGTCCCAGATTATTATCAAAAGACGCGCCATGGACAAAAAGGGAAAAAATTAGACTGGCGTCCAATCCTATTCCACCGTACCTGATCGCCTATACCGAAAGTGTGAAAGCTAGAATTCTTCAAACCTGGCGCACAAAGGCATCCACGAAAGATGTGAGTGAAAAAATTTCCTTTGACATCGAGAAAAATGGCCAGGTCAAGAACATTTCCCTCGATGTCGTTACAGGCGACAACGGGGCGGATAGATCCGTTATAGAAGCCGTCGAAGCGGCGGCGCCGTTCAATCCGCTACCGGCCGAGGCGGGCACTGCTTATCGAATAACCCTGGTCCTGGATGCAAATCAATCAGGCACCAAAAAGCGGGCAAAATAGCGCGTTCCCAGCAGCTCAATGACCGTGGTACTTTTACGAATGAATTCTCGAATGATAAGAGATAAAATATTCCCGCAGGAAACCCAGTGTCAGGAGCATCGCAATGAGCAAAAAAGAAGAACCGAAACAAGTCTTTCTCGGCGGTGCATGCGGTCTGACGACCTGGCGCAAAGACATTGCCATTCCCCTCTTCGAAGCAGCCGGAGTTACCTATCACAATCCTCAGATGCCGTTAGGAGCCTGGAAAGAGGACGACCAGTTCGACGAAATGCGCCGCAAGGATGAATGCCTGGTTCAGCTATTCGTCATGAACGGCGATACACGAGGCGTGGCATCGGTAGCTGAGGTCGCTTATTTAATCGGAGCTCGCAAGGCTGTTTCGATCGTGCTGGAAGATGTCAAACCGGGCAGCGAAATTTACGGCGCAAAAATCGACTCTGTGGAAGCAGATGATCTCAATCGCGGCCGCATATACGTGCGAGCCATGGCCGACCGCCATGGCGTTCCGGTTTATACCGACATTGCCGAAGGGACAAAGGATTGCATCAGACTGGTAAAAAGTCTGGAGAAGTCTCTCACTCTCAGTCAAATAGAAAAGGCTCTGGCAGACGTCAACTACAAAGATTGCAGTTTTAACACTGAGGAAGTAGCAGGGGGCTTCCATCTCTGGATAACCGGCATCGAAGACGATACTTATTCCGGGCAACGCGAATTGCAACAGGGGCGTAAGTGGTTTGTCTCGCAGCACTGCAAGAAGTCTGACGTCATTCGCACCGCCTTCAAGGCTGTTTCCACCTGGGCCGAGCACGAGGCGCGAGAGGCATTTCAATACAAGGATGTGCGCGTATTCAGTCCCCATCTCAATGTGGACCAACTCGTCTCTCAGGAGAAAAAAACACATACGCTGGAAGAAAAGCCTGATTCAAAATCATCCGCTCAACCCTGTTCGGTGTAAAGTGGAAACAACGACACTGCCAGTGGTGCGAGCCGGTGATGATGAAGCGCTCTGGCAGGCTTGTCTAGCTGGTGGCTTATTTTATCTCGTCGACCACAACATTGATGCCGGTTTGATAGAGAAGGTCCTCGACGAAAGTCGCCTTTTTTTTGCACGCGCTCAAGAAGAGAAGAGCAGCTTGAGTATAAAGAAGTCGATCCATCATCGAGGCTATGGCTTGCTCAAAAATTATCGTGACTGGCGAGAACAGATACATGTTGGCGTAGAGGCCCAAGCGGGCGCGCCCAAAGGCAATATCGCCCAAAATCAAGTTGAGGCCGATTACTGGAAACTCTGGGGGCCTAATCAATGGCCTGATGGCGCCTTCCGGCAAGTAATCACTGATTATTTGAAACAGGTCGAGTCTTTGTCCGGTAGTTTGCTCACGTCCCTCGCGCTAAAAATGGGTCATAATCATGATTTTTTTACGGAGCGAATGAAAGGCCGACCTTATCTACTTTTAAAGGCGATTTCCTATTTACCGCAGGAATTACTTCAGGACACTTCGGAGGCAATGCACACAGGTGTCCCGGCGCATTGCGACTGGAGCTGGTTGACGCTGCTTATACAAGATCAGGTCGGGGGGCTGGAAGCCCAGGACAAAGAAGGCAATTGGCATTATGTTAAACCGCTGCCGGGAAGCATAGTGGTCAATACCGGAGAACTTTTAGAAATTGAAAGTGGCGGCCAACTGGTCGCCAATCCGCACCGGGTGATCAATGCCCGCATCGACAGGCAGCGCATTTCTGTCCCTGTTTTTATCAATCCCGCCCTTGATTCAACTATCTATCCCGGTGGACGGCAAGGTGCAGACTATAAAACGCGAGCATGCGTTGGTCATCCAACCTCTGATGCAAAGGCTGAGCTGGAAGCAGACCATATTCACAAAGTGATCGAGCCGGGTGCAAAAGTCGAGCCTTTCTTTTTCGGCAACAGCGAATACGAACGTAAAGAGCGCGGCAACTGGTGCTACCGCCCGCAGTGCCTGGGCAAAGTCGATTTGGATTTGGGCACAACATTGTAGTCGAAGGTAAATTCCACGGCGACGCTTTCGGGAGCATGGCCGGCAGCGGCAGTCTCGCGCTTTTTATTTCCGCCCCGGAGCCAGTATCTTCAGCCTGTCTTTAACGGCGGCGGTGTTGGCGTTGCCCGCTGGAGCCATGCGCAGGAACTTATTATAGTTCTCGATCGCTTTGGCCGGTTGCTTAAGCGCTTCATATACGGTGCCGAGATAGTAGTAGTCATCAACAAGGGTTTTGTCCATAAGCAGAGCTTTCTCGTACTCCTGACGGGCTTTTTCGTTGTTGCCCTGAGCCTGATAAGCGGTACCGAGATAACCATGCGTAGCGGGGTCATCGTAGATTTTGAGAGAGGCCTCGTAATCGGCAATTGATCCGGCCAGGTCGACTTTACCATCGACTCCAGGCTTGGTCTGCTTCTCGATGGCCGAATTGACCAGCGGAGACGCCTTGGCCTGTTTGAGCTGCTTGATCAGCTGTGCGTAAGCCGGCTCTTTAGGATTGAGCTGATTGGCTTTGACATAATTGAGCATGGCATTATCCAGGTCTTCCTTGGCCTGATATGCGGTCCCCAAGCTGTAGTAGTAGGCGGCTTCGTTTGGCGAGGCGGCGATTGCTTCTTTGTATTTGGCAATTGCTTCGTCAAATTTGTTCGCTTGCTGCAAGGCGACAGCATCGTTATAAGCACCAGATGCGGCAGCCGAAGCTTTGTTCTGAGCCTGGGTGGCAATCACTTGAGCGGCGTTCGGATTGGCCTTGATAGCGGCGGCGCGAGCTTTGGCGTCGGCGGCATAGGAGCCGGTCGGCTTGGCCGCGACATATTTGCCGTAATCGGCTATGGCTGCTGGGATAGAGTGATTGCTTTCGTCGATCAAGCCGACGAAGTACCAGTTGTCCGATTCGCCTTTGGGATCCTGCTCGAGAGCCTTCATATAGTTCTTGCGGGCGTTGGCCAGATCGTCTTTAGACTGATAAGCACCGGCCAGGTTTGTGTAACCATGCGGGTTATTAGGATAGAGAGCGAGGGCTTTTTCGTAGAGGGCGATAGCCCCATCGAGATCGCCGGCCTGGTGTTTCTTGACGGCATCATCCATGATCGGCTGCATCTGAGCGAGCTTGGCACCTTCGAGCGCCTGCTTAAAAGTAGCCTGATCTTTTCCGGTCGCCTTGCTTACGGCAATGGTGTACTGGGCGATAGCATTGTCAAAATCACCCTTGGCCTGATAGCAGGTGGCAAGAGCGTAAACGTAAGCAGCTTCCTTGGGCTGAGCGGCGATTGCTTGTTGATAGAGCGGAATGGCCTGGTCGTAAGCCGTCGACTCCTGGAATTTCACAGCCTTAGCGTAAGCATCTGCGGCCGCCTGAGCGTTCTTTGTATCGGCCTGGGTAGCCAGTTTGACCGTAGCGGTCGGATTGGCGTTCAAAGCTTTGACGCGCTCCCTGGCCTGCGCGGCGTAGGTGCCGGACGGGGCCAGTTGTAGATACTTTGTGTAGCGGTTGAGCGCCTGCACTCCGGCATTGTTGTTCTCGTCGATAGCGGCAGCGAGATAGAGCGCATCGACAGATCCTTTGGGATCGAGCTCGAAAGACTTGATATAAGCGTCTCTAGCATGGTTGAAATCATCGGTGGACTGATAGGCAACACCGAGGTTCATGTAGATGCCGCCATTGTTGCTGTCGAGTTGAGCGGCCTGAGTATAAAGTGCAATCGCTCCGGCCATGTCGCCGGCGGTCTGCTTGTCATAGGCTTGCTTGACGAGCGGACCGGCCTGGAGGATCTTGGCGTCGGTCACAGCTTTTTTGAAATCAGCGCTATTGGGCTGAATCGCGAGCGCTTTTTGATACTGGGCAACGGCGTTGTCCAGATCGCCTTTTTGCTGATAGCACGTACCGAGGCCATAATTATAATCGGCATTTTGTGGTGCAACACCGAGAGCTTTGTTGTATTGAGCAATGGCTTCGTCGTAGTTGCCCGCTTTTTGCGCGTCGATCGCTTTTTGATAAGCACCGGCAGCATCAGCATCACGAGCCAGTTCGGCTTCTGATTTGATTTTGATCGTGGCACCAGGGTTGGCGGCGAGAGCATCG
Organism: Cyanobacteria bacterium REEB67; assembly: GCA_018971775.1. Lineage (GTDB taxonomy): Bacteria > Cyanobacteriota > Vampirovibrionia > Obscuribacterales > Obscuribacteraceae > REEB67. Next base: position 16,240 of record JAGXAB010000010.1, read on the forward strand.
ACACGAGATTTGGATTGAGCGTAATAAGTGCCGCTCGGGGCCTGACCCATGTACTGCTGATATTCGCCTCTCGCCTGGCCGCCTTTGCCGTCGTTTTCATCAATGGTGGCAATGAAATAGAGGCAATTGACGTGCTTGGGATCGAGCTGCAAAGCGCGTCCGAAGGAGCTACGCGCATTGGCGTAATCCTGCATGGCGTATTGAGCGGAGGCCATGTTGTAGATCAAAGAAGCATTCTGAGGCACCAGGGATAGTGCTTGTTGATAGAGATTGATCGCCTCCATGTATTTCTTCTGTCCATGCAGAGCGACTGCTTGATCGATAATCGGCTGCGCTTTGAGTTCTTTGACCTTGGCCAGAGAGTCTTGATAGCTCTTGTTTTTTGGATCGAGACCGATGGCGATATTGTATTCGCTCATGGCGCCGTCGAAATCTTTTTTCAGCTGCATGGCGGCACCAATGTTGAAGTGCACGGCCGGATCCTTGGGATCGGTCTTCAACAATTCCTGGTACTTGGCAATGGCGCCGTCGTAATTGCCGGCTTTGAAAAGGGCATCGGCAGCGGCACTGAGACCAGTGATTTGTTTTTGCTGTTGACCGGACTGCGCGGTTTTGAGACCCTGAGCGGCATCGGCATTGGATGGATCGAGCGAGGTTGCTTTTTGATAGCACTTGATGGCATTGCCATAGTCTTCCATGGCCTGATAGACAGTACCCATGTTGACGATGATCGCGGCAAGCTGCTTGCTGTCAGATGGCAGCACATACTTTTGCGCGTTCATGTAAGCGTCAAGGGCGGCCGTATAATTTTTCTTGGACTGGAAGTCGACACCCTGGTCGATAAACTTGCTCACTTTGCGAGCCGCTTCTACTTGGGGCAAGAGTTGCAAAAGTTTCTCGGCGGCAGCGTTGCGGCGGCCGGGTGAAAGATTTATAGCTTGAGCATATTCGGCTTTAGCCTGAGAGAAATCGCCTTTGTATTGCAAAGCTTGACCGTAGCCGATGTGATTTTCCGGAGCCATCGGATTGTCTTTGATAGCCGCTTCCCAACCGGCTGCCAGCGCTTCTAAAACTTCCGGGTCATCGGACTTCATCGTGATCGCTTTGCCGTAAGCGCCAATCGCGCTGGCCAGATCGCCTTTGGCCTGGCAAGCCTGCCCTAGTTTCACTTCGATCGAAGCGCTATCACCTGAAGTTGCGGCGGCTTGATATTCTTTGATGGCATTGTCGTTTTCGTCACGCACGCGGAAAACATCGCCGAGCTTCTCGTGCACAGAAGCGTCGTCTTTGATTTTCAATGCTTCGCGATATTCAACGATTGCTCCGACAAAATCAGCCGATTTGCGGGCAGCATCGCCAAGGGCGACGCGGGTGGCAAAATCACGCGGATTTTTGCCCATTTTTTGAATAATGCCGGTCAAGTTTGTGACCGAAACAGCATTATTAGCGTCGAGCAGGCAGGCCTTGTGGAAATATTTGATCGCTTCGGTCGGATTGTTTTGAAATACCAGACCATAGTTGTTGTAGGCCACGGCCAGATTGCTTTTAGCCGTGGCGTAGCCGGGGGCAAGCTGCAGGGCTTGCTCCAATTTTGAAATCGCCAGCTGGTAATTTTGGGCGCCCAGGGCTTTGACCGCGTCATTATTGAGTTGCTTTAGCATCTCAGGATCGGCGGCGGCGTTAGCACCATTGGCCTGGCCAAGGAACAGGCCGGTAATCACCGCCAGAAGGACGCGCTTGGTTTGGACTGGTAAAGAAGAGCTGCTGGGGTACCAGAGGCTTGACATTTATACTCCTGACTACCGGGCGAAAGGGCTACTAACAACAGTTGTTGTAACAGATTGAGGGCTTCTATAGCTATGGGAATTTCGCTGATTTTTCAGTATGAAAACACCCATTTAAAGAAAGCAAAAGAAAACCCCGGGTCTCCCCGGGGCTTGTCAACCAACATCAATGAGGGCAGGCCTCTTTAGACGAGCCGAGGCACTAGGCTTCCGGCTCGATAAGACCATAATTGCCGTCACGTCTGTGATAGACCGTATTTACCTGATCTGATTCGGAATTTATGAACATGAAGAAGTCATGCCCCAGCAGGTCCATGTGCTTACATGCTTCCTCAGCCAACATTGGCTTCAAGGGGAAGCGCTTGGAACGCACGATCTTGGGCCTGGCTTCCTCAACGGCAACAGTGCCGCTGACTTCGAAGTCCATTTCCAGGTCGTTGCCGGCGCCGGATTCATTGCTGTCGTCCTCACCGCGCACTTGAGGCTTGGTACCTTTGGAAAAGTGTCTAGTCTTGTACTTGCGGAGTTGGCGCTCGATTTTGTCAGCGACAAGATCGATGGATGCATACATGTTTTCCGTGGACTCCTCACCCCTGATCACGTTGCCGTTTACTTTGATTGTTATTTCAGCCTTTTGACTTTTGGCAATTGACGGGTTTTTCGCAACACTCAAGAGCGCCGTACAATCGAGGCGATGATCAAAGTGTTTTTGAGCTCTCTGCAATTTCTCAATCAAATACTCCTTGAGCGCAGGCGTGAGTTCAATGTTGCGGCCGGTCACGGTTACTTGCATATAAAACCTCCCGAGACGAAGGGAAAACTCAAATCGTTGTCTTTAACTGATTAGACTCGCAAAGCCAATTACTGTTCCGCATAACCTATGAAGCACTTAGCTTCCCGGTTACGCCAAACGGCATTTTTCAAAAATGGCACAGTCGGCGTCCAGACAAATCACTTTTGCCTGCGCGGTATTCAACTGCCGTAAAAAATTGCAAAAGAACCTTCAATCAGTATCGGACAAGCCTACATATTTAGTGTTCCGATAATCATCTACCCGCATTTTCAGGCTTAATCACTATTGAGAACCACAGTTTGACAAATTTTCCAGATCGCCGTGCCGACAAGGTCGGCTCTGGGCCGTCAAGAAGACAGGCACGGGTCGGAGAAAAGGCTGAAAATGCCGGCTCAGCTTGCCTCAGTGCGAAATCTTCAAGAAGAGGTCAACCGCTTCCAGATAGCTCAAAGCATCCTGACCGTCGGCCTTCTGACCACGAGCATCGGAAGCAAATGCCGGTTGAGAAAACAATCGGTCGGAGCGCTCGGGGCGGTTCATCGTCAGATATTCGCCTTCCCCGGAGGTGGCAACGGCAGACGGTTGCTTCCGTGCACGAAAAGGTTGGCCGGATCTGACGCGCGCCTGCGCCACTTTGGCCAGGGCAATGAAGCGCCGGGCGCTATTGTCGGAGATAGGTTCGCTAAGTTCTTCGGTCAGAGACCATTCGGGAAATTCGGAGGCAATCTGGTCGATTACACCGATGCGCTTGAAGTAGTTGTAATCAACCTGGGCGTCTTGATGCCAGGGCAATTTGAGGCCAAGGGAAACAAGACGGAGGAAGTCCCCGCGGCCGATCGCGTTAGCCGGGTCGGCGTTGCGGGGCGATGAGATGACGTTGGCCTTGAGCAGATTGGAGAAGGCGAGGAAGCGCTCGGAGGAATTGGCCGGAATATAATCAGCGTAATGGGAGAGGGCGACATATTGCTCATCAGTGGTGCGCTGATTGGGATAGAGACTGGCGCTGTGGGCGCCGGAATTGCGGCAGGCCCGTAAAAATTCACCGATTTCAGAGCTGTGGGTACCCATGCCGTCACCAATGACGTGCACAGCCACGTCCGGTCGACCGGTGAGCTCACGCACGCGCTCTACCGTCCGCTTCGTATAAGTGTAGGCGTCGATTGTCTGCAAACGACCATTCCAATAGGCCATCGGCGCAATCACGTCGTAGAGCTTATCGATCAATTTCCAGGGAGTCTGGGCCACGGCCGGTGCCTTGTTTAGAGGACTGTAGACGCAGGCGATCAACTGATAATCAGGCCCGAGGGCGCTGCGCAGACGCCTGGTAAAGGCTTCGACCAGGGGTGGATTGAGGTTTTTTTCCAGATCCGGAGCGATGGCATCGATGCGATCTCCGAGTGGCGAGCGAAAATTAGCCGCGGCAATGAGGCGATCAGCGTCGGCGGTAGGATTGCCGAGCTCGGCAAAGGACCAGGCAACCACCCGGATTTTGTACTTATGACAGGCGTCGATCAACTGGCCCAGTTCGGCTGGATGAGCGATCGCTTCAGTATTAGAACGCGAAGTCTGAGCAAAAAGATTGCGAATACCAGAAGCATAAAGCTTTTGCGCATAAGCTTCGAAATCCTGGGAGGGATAATTCCACATATTTATCCAGACACCCGGACCTTCGGCCAGGCCACGGCGTGACTCGCTGCGATTGATACCGACATTACTGGAACTACCGGCGGCGCCACTAACTTGCCCGGGTTGCAGCTGGACAGTGGCACCCGTGGTACCAGACGGCCCGGCCGCCAGACTGCCCTGACTATTGAAGCAGACAGAGAAAGCCACTACAGAAGAGAGGTAAGCAGCAGATTTGGTTAGGGACCGGAGGAAGTTGATTTGCATGGGATACCCTTCGCTACGTGAGTCAAATCGATAATGAATTATAGCGGTGGTGCCACCACCAGAGTCGATATTCTAATCTAGTAATTTTGGCCTGAAATCCCGATTTGTGGCCTTTTGCCGTCGCAGAGGAGGCGGGAGCTCAAGCTAGCGGCCTTAAATCTGAATCTTTTGAGTATATATATTCCCTTTTTACCAGCCGCTTTATCAGACAGCATGGCAAAAGTGATGAATCGTGCCAATATTGGGCATATTTGTCGGTGCTATGCTAGGACTCAGTGATTCGACAGACAAAAGCCCCGAGCCAACCGACACCGGCGTCCCTACAGCGAAAATATTCAGTCAAGGATAATCAGGCGCTATGAATAAGAAGGAAGAAGAAATCCAGCGCAAGCTAATGGAGCTGGAGACGAGCGTATTGAAGGAGCAAACCGACCTGACGACGACAGCGGGCCACGCCACATCAACCAATATGTATACCACTAGCGGTGGCAGCACCGGACGTACGCCAACGGTCAATTCTAATAATGCGCCGGACGGTATTCCCCGCTCCGACGGCGCTTTTATCGGCGGCCTGGCCCTGGTCTTCCTGGGTCTGGTCATGGTCTTCCAGCATGTCAAAGTGAGCAGCGGCCTGTTGGCCATGCTCGGCATGGGCTCCGGCGGCTTTGCCCTGCTTTTCCTGCCTTTGATGATCGGCATCGGCATGATGTTCTACAACCCCAAAAGCAAATGGGGCTGGGTGATGACCTCGCTTTCCTGCGTCTTCCTCATTCTTTCCTTCCTGGCCACATTGAGCGTTGTATTTCCACCGTTGACCATGCTGCAGATGATCATGATGTTCTTGCCTTTCGCCATCGGGGGCGCCCTCCTTGTTAAGGGCCTGGGCGGAGCCAAGGGTGTCGAACAGGCCGTCAAATCGCAACTAATCAAAAAACAACAGGGTTAGTCTGTAATCAGCGCTGGTAGTTAGTTGGTTAGTTCGTAGTCAAAGAGAAAATAGAAACAAAAAAGGAGCCGACGGCAGCATGGTGAGATTGTTCGTCGGCTCTTTTTTAGGTGATCAAGAAGCAGCACGCCTTGGTCACTTTGCCGAAGCCTGGCTGCCGGGACTGAAAAAACAGCTGCCAGCAGGCCACAACGCCCGCTTCATTGCACCGGCAAAATTGCACATGACCTGGCTGTTCCTGGGCGAGGTCGAGGAAGACCACGTCGAGGCGGTAAAAAGCTGGCTGGCCACGGCGGTGCAGAAACTTCAAGAAACGGCAGGGTCGCATTTCAGAGAAGAAAACAGCGGAGAACTGGAATCTGCTAAGCTCGACGAAGGTCGTCTGGATATCGAAGTGTCTTACGATAACCTGGAAGGCTGGCCAGGCAAAGACAAAGCCAGAGTAATCGTGGCGACACCGTCGGCAGTGCCACCCTTATTTGCCAAACTTGGCAATGAACTGCGACAAGAATTCGAAGCCTGGATCAAAGATGCTGGTCCCGGCGGCGGAGCAGGCCTGTTCAACTTCGACAAAAATGAACCGCGCTACGTCGAGTTTCGCCCACATCTAACGATAATGCGCTTGAACCCGGCAATCGACCTGAGCAGCAGTGCCGTTCTCTCTTTACTCCAACAGCTTTTGCCCGTTCAACACCACATTGAAGAGATGCATCTTGTCAGAAGTCAAAATGACGGCGGCGGCAAGAAGGCAGGCGGAAATAGCAGAAACAGCGCCAGCAGCGACAAGAAAAGCGGCGGCCACATCAACGGACGGCGCCAGGACTACGAGATCATAGCCAGCCCCTGGTGATTGACATCCAGGACAAGACAGCAACCACGGTGGAGAAGCAACAGTGATTGGCATATGTTTTCGATCACAGTTGGGTCGCATTGTCTTGAGCCTGTGCCTGTCACTGGTATTCTTCAACGAACCCGGACCATCATACGCACTTTCTCTAAACGACGTTCTAAGCGCCAGCGAAGCAATCAATATAAAAATCAGTCTTGGTGATTACGCCGAAGCAGAAAGCGACACCCTCGCGGCTCTGACCAGATGTGAGCATAATTTGCATGATGCACCAACAAGCTTACTAGATAAAAAGCGCCAGGCAAATCTATTAAACCGGCTTGGCTACATCCAGCGCTTGAAAGCAAGATACCAGGACGCTGAAAGCACTATTCAAAAGGCCTTAGACTGTTGCGACGCCTACCTGGCAGAATCACCGAACGACACTTTTTTCCTCTGGCAAAAATCTCGATGTATAGCCAATTTAGGAAATTTCTATGTGAACCTTTCTCAGAAAAGCAAAGCAAATGATTGTTTTCTAGAGGAATTGGCACTGGTCGACCGGGCCCTCAAAGCTTCGCCTGACGACAGCGACCTGAAATTCAGCCGCGGCATGGCGCTAATGGACTGCGCCCTAGACAAAAAATTGCTTTCCGATACTCCAGGGGCCTGGGCAGACTATGCAATGGCGCTTTCAGAATTTAAAGGGTTGAAGGAACAGCTATTGCCGAGCGGAAACGTCCCCTTTCAGCAAGCATATACCTATTACAAGCTGGCGCTGGCGGATTGGGAAATGGGCAAAACAAAATCGGCTCAAAATGACACTGCTAAAGCACTACAGCTTGCAAGGCGTGCAATCGCGGCTGAGCCGAAACAATTAGAAGGCCGACAAATAAGCCTGAGACTCGAAACTCTTTTAATCTCTGACAAACTGAGCCAAAACAAGACAAAAGCGGCGGCAAGGTTGTTAAAAACGGCTCAAAGTGAATGCAAACAATTACTCGCGCTCGCCCCGCATAATCCTGATAGCTTGCGCGATAAAGTAGATTTGCTTGGAGAAGCCAGAAAGTTTTCCCAGAGAGACGGGGATGACCAACTAGCGCTGAGCTATTGCGAACAGCAAGCAAAAATACTGGAAACGCTGCTATCGGAGAGTCCGGATGATTTGACCACCATCTCCAGGCAGAGTTCGGTGTATGCAAGCATGGCCAAACTTCAGGCAAAACTGTCCGGACAAGCGGCGGCAAGCGCCTCATATCAAAAAGCATTATCTTCAATTGAGCACCAACAGAAAATCGCCGGGCTAGATTGGCCTCCGTACGCACGGAGAGGTATGGTTCTGGGAGATTTAGCCCATTTACAAAGCGTAAATCCAGCAGGAATGTTAAACCCGGATATGGTGATTAAAACCTTCAACGAATCAATAATTGCCTACGATCAAGCGATAAGAATTGCTCCAAACGAGCAGCTCATTTACGTTTCGAAAGTTCTGACCCTGATCGATTTGGCTCGTTATGAGTACAAAAACTTACATTACAGCGAAGCAAAAAAAGCAGTTGAAGATTGCTTAAAATGCATACATCAAGTAAACAGCACTAAAAATGCTTTCAACGGTAAGCTCGAAAATATAAGAATCTCTGCCGAAAAAATAGCCGAAAGCCTTAAGGGCAAGTAGTGATTTTTTGAATCGATAAGATCGACTATTTCTCAGCGCCGGGTTCAAATTTTGGATCGGCGGACGGATCCATAGGCTCGAAATTTGGATCAGAGTGCTGTTTTTCATTTCTGGCAGCGTCCGAACTCTGATCATCAGGAGTCGCTTTGACTGGAGCTTTGACCGGCGCTTTCGGCGGGTAAGCTTCCCCTCTAGGCGGATAAACTTTCATTTTGGTCGGCGCCATATTACTGGCGTCAATGTCAGCTTCGGAAGCCTCAGGCACGGGGGATTCGATCACCGGAGCGGCTGGCGGTTTGGTCTCACGACGGGCGCCGGGCGCTGGAGCCGGAACTTGAGCTGGAGCCGAACCCGGCACAGGCCAGCCGTTTTCCTGGGCGTCATAGGTGGACGGAGTAGCGACTTGATTAGCTTTTACGCCCAGCGATTCGCGCACTTCTTCAGGCATGGTGCGAATGTCGGTTGTATTTTCGCCTTCGGGCACGACCGGTCGCTCAGCAGGGGGAGTGAGATCCGGTCTGGAATTTTTGCCAAGCTCTTTGTGAGGCTTGAGGTAAGTATTAGCTTTGGGCTCGGGCTCGCGCTGCCAGCGCTGAGCATCACTGGCGGTGCGCGAATTGCGATAGGCAATCGCCTGGTTGTGGAAGGTGTTCACCTGGGCCAGGAAGCCGTCCCAATCGAAATGCACCGGATCGGTGTGATCGCCTTGCTGAGCATAGCGATGAGTGATGATGTTGCCTTCGTCGATGTTGTAGCGATGCTTGAGATAGCCTACCAGCTTAATTACGGAGTCACGCATGACCTGGGGATAGTCCTGGGAACCGGTATGATTCATCTCGATACCGATACTATTATCGTTGTTGATACCAGGCAAAGTCTTGAAGATATTGACGTGGACGGTAGCGAGATCCGGATCGACAGCCTGGTAGATGGTGCCGTCACGCTCGACTACATACTGAGCGCCGGGATGTCTCATGCCCATCGAGGTCCAGCTCTCAATCACACGCACCGCCGAAATCGGTACGCCTGTTTCGGTAGAGTGCATGACGATGTATTTGATTGGCTCACGGCGCCAGAAGATACCGCCGTGCAAAGGATGATAATGGACGACACCGGCGCGGACCAGGGTGCGAGCCGGGTAACTATCGGCGGTACCACGCTCAAAAGCGCGAGCCACTGAAGCGGCGCTCTCGGGAGAAAGTGGCGAACTATCGAAGGGCGGCGGCGACTTCATGAAAAGACCGAGAGGATAAGCATATCTGGTCCTGGGCGCCTGATGGGCGACTTCATGACGTTTATGGTGGCGCCCGTGGTGAGCGACCTCATGACCTTTATGATGGCGACCGCTACTTGCGATCGGCGCAGCACTGTGTCCGTGACGGGAAGATCTGGAGCTTGAGCCGTGGGCTGAGCTATGAGAACCACCATGAGAGACAACGTGACTACTTGTCGAGTGCTTGTGCCTGGCCCAGGCACTATCCAGGCCGCCAAGGACAAAAGTAAGCGCCAGAGCCAAAACCGGAGCAACGGAAAAATTTGGAAGCTTGGACAAGTAGTAAAACTCCGGGCGCGACAAAGAGGAACCTTAAGAATTATAGAAGAAGAATTTGCCCGAAGCAACGGGACATCTCACTTCCAGCGCTTAAACGATCCAATTAATCAAACGAATCAGTCGATCCAGCCGCCGCCCAGAATATACTGATCGCCTTCATCATATATACCGAGCACCTGGCCGGGGGTGATTGCCGGTTGAGCGTCGTCGAAGAGGACCTGTATTTTATTGTCGGCCAATGGTGTAATCAGAGCTGGAGCCGCCTGACTATTATAACGAATCTTGGCCAGACCACGGAATGGTTCTACCGGTGGTGACTCTAATATCCAGTTGGCAAAGGAAGCAGTCAGCTCGCGGCGCAAAAGTGCTTCCTTCGGTCCGACATAGACTACACGCAAGTCCGGATCGACTGAAGTCACATAGAGCGGCTCTGGATAAGCGATACCGATGCCTTTGCGCTGACCGATAGTGTAATTGAAAGTGCCCTGATGCTCGCCGAGCAATTCACCGGTGACGGTGTGAATAATCGGTCCCGGCTCGACCGAGAGAAAATTGCTCAAGTATTGCTGGGTCGTCGTGCCCCGGGGAATAAAGCAAAGATCCTGACTGTCGGGGCGATTGGCGGTGACGAGATCGCCTCCGAGGGCGATCTCTCTGATTTCTTCTTTGCTGGCGAATTCACCAAGAGGCAAGAGCGTCGACTTGACCTGCTCCATGGTCAAACCCCAGAGTACATAAGACTGGTCCTTTTTAGGATCTTTTGCTTTGGCCAGGCGCGTGCCTTGCTCGGTCTCCACCACTCTTGCATAATGTCCGGTGGCGATATATTGAGCATTCAAGATTTTCTTACCATAGCGCAGCAATGCCCCCCATTTGACGAGGGTATTGCAAAGACTGCAGGGTAAGGGCGTTTTGGCCCGGGCATAAGACTCGTGGAACTGATCGATGATTTCGGTCTTGAACATCTCGCGCAAATCGACGGCGTGATGCTCGATGCCGAGTTGCTCGCAAACGCGAGCAGCGTCAATCATGCCGGTATCGCAACAACGGCTGCCGGATTTGATCAACCAGCCGGTCACACCGATGACATCATATCCGGCCTTTTGCATGAGCAATGCAGTAGCACTGGAATCGACACCACCGCTCATCAACACGGCTACGCGTATTTTGTTCGCCGGCACGGCTGAGACGGTACGGGCGGATGCAACCCGACAGACTGCCTCGATGGCGGCGGCATCGGGCATGGGCATTTCGTTGACGCCCTGGTCCAGTTTGCTTGCGGTTTGATCGGTCTTTACAGTCTGCATGGTGTTCTCTGCGCTCGGGCCATAAGCAATGATTTTACTATAAGTAGGCAATATACATTGACAACTGAGCTACAAATCGACATTTTCCGCAAAGCTTGATTACCTGAAAATTAAGCGCCTGTAAGGCGTTTCAATCGCTGCCTGGCGGCCGACGCATTTTTGCCCTGGGGCGAAAGTTTGAGATAGGTGCGGTATTCGCTGACGGCATCGCGGCTGTTCTCAGTATGTTCGAGCAAAAGGGCAAGGTTGTAATGGGCGACCGGCAGACTATTGCCGGCCTGGATGATCGCCCGGCGGAAGGCTTTGTCGGCGGCTTCGAAGTCGCCGCGCTCGCGCAAAATAATTCCCAGCATGTTCTGGGAGCAAGGATTGGTTTCATGCTGTCTGGCCGAATCTTCGATCGCCTTGCGAAAAGCCTGTTCCGCACCGCGGTTATCGCCCATATGGCGGAGAACCATGCCCAGATTGTATTGCGCCTCGGGGAAGCCCCCAGACTTCAATTGCACTGCCTTGCGGTAGGCGTCGAGGGCCTCGCCTTGCTGACCGTCCCCGGCCAGGGCCAGTCCGTAGTTGTTCCAGGCAATTGGATCTTCGGCGGCAGCGCCATGCACGAGCGCGCTCAAATCCTTGCGGGCATCGCTCCAGTCGTGCTTGACCAGGGCCTGGTGGGCACGGTTACGAGCTTCGTCACTATTGCCGCCGCCCAGCAGATTGCCAAATCCGAAAGGACCGCCGCCACCGCCGCTCTTTAAACGAGCGATGCGGTTTTTGGTTTCGGCTGAGTATTTTTTATTGGTCTCGTATTTGAGACTATTGGAATAGGCCGAAAGAGCGGCCTCACGATGACCGCGTTTTTCTTCGATCAAGCCCAGATGATAATAAATGAAGGCCGAATTTGGGCTGAGCTGCAGAGCTTTCTTCAGCTCGTCATAAGCGTCATCGATGCGATTGTCATCCAGATCAATGGCCGCTAAACCACTGTAAGCCTTGGCACTGTCAGGCTTGAGCTTGATCGCCTGAATATAGCTCTTGCGCGCTTCGCTGCGGTGTCCGAGCTCCCGCTGTGCATTACCAACATAAAAGTAAAGATCGGGCTGATTACTAGGCATCACTTCCATACAACGATTGAAGAGTTTGATTGCCTCGGCAGGCTTATGCATGCTGCTCAGCAAAATGCCGTAGTTGTTTAGAGCCTGTCCATAGATCGGCTCTATATCCAGGGCTTTACGATACCAGATTTCGGCCTGGGCATTATTGCCTTCATAGGCATACGAAAGAGCGATATTGTTATAAACGTCCGGCAACTCCGGCTGCTCCTTGACGACCTCGTCGAACTCGACACGAGCCGCCTGGCACTTCCGCTCGCGCAACAGCTTGATACCAGCCAGCATACGCGCCATCACATCTGGACGATAAGTTCGATCCTCGGCCAGGGCAGGCTCGGCCACCCCCAAAAAGGCGACCGTGTGGCAAAAGAGCGCTGTCAGACTGCCGACGGCAAAAGGTATGAGAGGGCCGACACGTACGACACGTCCGAAAGGTCCGAAAGGTCCGAAAGGTCCGAAAGGCACCAAATTGCATATTTTTCGTGCCGGTCTGCGCTTCGCCAACTTTTAGCCCACAAATATCTAACCTTGCACACATGATACAAGAATGGGTGGCTTTAGAGCCCTTTACACGGATGGTCGAGCGCTCATCAAGGGTGATAAAATAAACAATTCGCCGTCAAGGGTCAAGGTTAAAGCCTCCGCGTCTTTTACCGTCTTTTTAGAAAGATTTGTCAGCCTCCTTTAAAAATCGTCAGCACTACCCTAAAAATCGGAATCCTTACTTACAAGAAGATGCGCAACGCCAACTTAGCAGTAAACCTGCACCAGCTCTTTCTCCACTGTCCGCAGTACGCCAAGCTATTGTCGAGGACGGCGCGCGGCAGCAATACCGAGCTCAATCTCGTCGGCCTGACTGATTCGGCAAAGTCACTTGTGCTCTCGGTCTTGGCGCACGAAACGAAGAGACCGATGATGATCGTAGTGCAGGATAATCACATCGGTGCGCGTTATCACCAGGAATTGTCCAACCTGAGCCGCTATCCCATCTATTTATTTCCATCCAGCGAAGTTTCTCCTTACGAGCAGGTACTCTCCAGTCCCGACAATATCGCTGCCCAGCTGGAAGTCTTGACCCACTGCCTGGAGCGTCCCAATGATCCTTTCATTGCCGTCGTCAGCGCCCGCGCCCTTACCCAAAGAGTGCTTTCACCAAAAAGTTTGACCGACAATACCCTCACATTTTCAGTCGGGCAAAATATCGACCCGGCCGAATTAGCCAGACGCATGGCCAATCTCGGTTATTCCCGCGAAGCGCTCGTAACCCTGCGCGGCGAGTTCAGCATCCGCGGCGACATCGTCGATATTTTTCCTTCCTTTGGACCGCCGGTGCGGATCGAGCTTTTTGGCGAAGAAATCGAATCTATTCGCGTCTTCAATATCGACTCGCAGCGCTCGGTCGAAACCAAGGACAAATGCCTGATTCCACCACGCTGGTGGATAACCCTGCACAAAGACGATGCTGAGCGAGAAGCTTTTGTCGAGACACTGCGGGCGGTGACAGACAAAACCGTACAGGAACTTCCCGACCAGGCCGCCGACACGATGCGCTCTGTCATGGAAAGCGATCTGGAAGCGCTTGCCGCCGGTCGCTATCCCGAATCGGTCGAATACTACGCGCCTTATGTCCATAGCGAATTTGCCACCATTTGCGATTACATTACCGACTCCAGCTTGATCGTTCTGGACGAATGGGATTCTCTTTTTGCTGCCATTCAATCTTATGAAGAGCGCCTCAATGGAGTTTTCAAGGAAGGCCTCGATACCGGTCGACTGCTGCCTCTGCCGCGCTCGCTGCACGCCAGCGGAAGAGAAACGGCCGCCGCGCTGAAAAAACATCAACGCGTATTTGTTTCCACTTTGCCGATTGCCCTGGAAGAGGAGACACTCTCCTCCGAGCTGGCCGCCCAGGCCCTCGTGCATTTCGAGTGCCAACCGGTCGAGCGCTTCGGCAATCAAATCGATCTACTTGCCGAAAAAGTACGCGGCTGGCGCAAGGAAGGCCTGCACGTTCTCATTTCCACCGAACAACCGCAGCGCATCCTCGGCATCTTGAAAGAATGGGACATCGGCGCCGAATATTTGTCCGGCGCCGACACCTCGCAGGACACTCATATCGATTTGAACGGCACCGCTGACGGTGCTGGTAATGGCGCTGGAAACGGCAATAATTCCGGTAACGGCGCCGCGAAAAATCCAGGCGCTGCGATCGGACCGGGAAGCGCCGCTAAAGATAAAGAGGCAAAAGACAAAGATCTGGCCGCGAGATTGGCCGATCTCGAGGGCGCGTTGCCCGCTCCATCAGCCCGCGGCGCTTCATCGAGCGGGCCACCGGTTTGGGTTTGCCGTCATGGTTTCACCCATGGTTTCAGATTGAATGATGCCGAGCTAGTCTGCGTCACCGACGCCGAGATGTTCGGACTGAAGCGCAAGCCGACTGTCTATAGAAGACCGATTGCCGAAAAGAGCTACGAGCGTTTTACCTCGGTAGCCGATTTAAAAATGGGCGATTATGTCGTCCATATGAAACATGGTATCGGTCAATTTGTCGGCGTGCAGCGCATCACCGTCGATGCACAGATGCGCGAATACTTGACCGTGCAATATACCGGCGACGATAGACTCTATGTACCGGTCGACCAGATCAACTTGCTCTCGCGCTACCGCGGCGCCGGCGACACCGCTCCCAGGCTATCGAGATTGGGCGGAGCCGAATGGGAATCGACCAAGCGTCGAGTCAAAAAATCGGTCAAGCAAGTGGCCGAAGACCTGGTCAATCTCTACGCCATGCGCGCCAAACAAGAAGGCTTCCAGTGCGTGCCCGATACTCCGTGGCAATACGAGATGGAAGAAGCCTTTCCTTTTGAAGAAACGCCAGATCAGTGGCAGGCCATCCTCGACGTCAAAGCCGATCTCGAATCGAGCAAACCGGCGGACCGCCTGATCTGCGGAGACGTCGGTTTCGGCAAAACTGAAGTGGCCATCCGCGGTATTTTCAAGGCCGTCATGTCCGGCAAGCAAGTAGCGGTTCTAGTGCCGACTACTATCCTCGCTCAGCAGCATTACAACAATATGTCCGAGCGCTTCGCCGCCTATCCGATCAAAGTCGGCTTGCTCAGTCGCTTCCGCACAGCCAAAGAACAAAGAGAAGTAGCCAGACGTCTTTCCACCGGCGAATGCGACGTCGTCGTCGGTACGCATCGTATGCTGCAAAAAGACATCGCTTTCAAAGATCTCGGCCTCGTCGTCATCGATGAAGAGCAGCGCTTTGGTGTCGCTCACAAGGAAAAATTGAAACAGCTGCGTGTCATGGTCGACGTGATCACGATGTCAGCCACGCCCATCCCCAGGACTCTCTACATGGCGCTCTCGGGCGCGCGCGATATGTCGCAGATCAATACTGCGCCGATCAACCGCTCGCCAATCAAGACTTTTGTCGGCGAATATAAATTGCCCCTGGTGCGCACCGCCATCCTGCACGAGATGGAGCGCGGCGGTCAAATCTACTTTGTCCACAACCGCGTCGAAAACATCGAGCAAATCGCTTACGAAGTCAAACAACTCGTGCCGGAAGCGCGTATCGCCATCGGCCACGGCCAGATGAATGAACGCGATCTGGAAAATGTCATGCTCTCATTTTTCAACCATGAATTTGATGTGCTCGTCTGCACGACTATCATCGAATCTGGTCTCGACATCACCAACGTCAATACGATCATCATCAATGATGCCGACAAGCTCGGCCTGGCCCAAATGTATCAGCTGCGCGGTCGCGTCGGTCGATCCGCCTGTCAGGCCTATGCTTATTGCCTCTATACTCCGGCCAAAATCCTCTCCGAACAAGCTCAGGGCAGACTCAAGGCCATTCGCGAATTCACATCGCTCGGCTCCGGTTATCAAATCGCCCTGCGCGATATGGAAATCCGCGGCGTTGGCAATATTCTCGGCTCCGAACAGCACGGTCATATGATTTCGGTCGGCTTCGAGCTCTATTGCAAACTGCTCGAAGAGTCGGTGGCAGAGCTCAAGGGCGAAATTGTCGAGCAGGAAGCGGAAGCGGCCGTGGATATCAACGTCACCGCCTACATCCCCGAATCGTATATAGAGGATGGCAGTCAAAGGCTGATCGAATACAAACGTCTGGCCGATGTCAAATCCGCCACCGAACTCAGTGTACTTGTCGACGAATGGAAAGATCGCTTTGGTCAGATACCGAAGGAAACCGAGCAGTTGACCAAAGTGGTACGCCTCAGACTGCTCGCCAGCCACGCTAATGTCCAGTCGATTAAACCCGATCTCGCCGGCGTCAGACTCTATGTACCGTTCCGCCTGCAACAGTGGTTGCCGGTGCAAAATCGTCTGCCCAAACATCTGGCCAACCGCACGGTCTACAAACCAGGTATTGCCGGAGGTCAGGGCTCGAGCCCATACATTCTGGTCAAATCGCAAGGCGATGAACCGGAAGATCAATTGACCCTGCTCGAAGAGCTTTTGACTGCCATTGTCTCCAATTCGCAAGTCAAGCAAGCCTGAAAAAACTAATTTATGTGGTCCTCATTTGTGGAGTATTCAGTGAACAAGTCAACCCTAAGCTCAGTGGCAAGTCTCAAGGCTCTGACCTTAATCGTGGCCGCCTCGCTCAGCTTGAGCGCCTGCGTAGCCCCTAAAGCGGATAAGGGCGGCGACGGCAAGGGCGACAGCGCAAAAAAAACCGACGCCACAGCCAGCGGTACTGACACCGCCGCCGGTACCGCAAGCGGCAGCACCACTAGCAGTACCAGCACGGAGACAAGCACTGCTACCACTACCGACAGCAAGCCGGCCGCCCCCCCCGCTGGTCAGAGCGGCGCCGCCCCCGAGGTCAAATCCGAGCTAGACGACCTGCCGCAGCTCAACGCTGTCCGTGACGTCAATCTCAGCAAGCTCAAAGATACAACAGTAATTTGCACAGTGAACGGCACGCCGATTACCGTGACCGCCTTCAAAAAAGAATTTCGCGAGGCCGTCGTCTCCTTACAAAACATGCTTACCACTCAACCGGGCAAAGTCAATCAATTGCTCGGCGACGCCAAAGCGATGGGCGTGCAGCTGACCGATGACGAACGCAAACGCCTGCTCGAGACGGCCAAACACAAGGAAGCACTGGAAGGAAAATCCTTCGCTGATTTCCTCAAAGACAAAAAAATTACCGAAGCCCAGTTTAACGAACAAGTTTTGATGCTCGGCCTTGCCTTCAAAACAGGCACGAGAATCATCGAAGGGCAGCTCCTGAGCGAAATCATCAACCGTGAGCTCGTATTGCAAGCGGCTCGCGCCGCCCATTATGATTCGACAGCGATGAATCACTTCATCACCTTCAAGCATTCGCCCCGCTACGATGAAATCCTCAAAAATAGCAATGCCACCGCCGAACAAATCAAAGACGAAGTCGTCAATCATGAAATGATTGCTCTGATGATGGAGCAGATAGCAAAAACGGCCAATTTGCCCGAGTCGGCTTTGAAGGCACAATATGACAGCAATAAGGACAAATTCAAACACGGCGAACGGCTGCGCTTGAGCCACATCGTCATTGCCGCTCCGGCCTTCGATAATCCACCTCTGGAATCGATCCGCACTCAAATCAAGAAACAGAAACCCAATCTCACCCCCGACGAGCTCAACAAAGAAGAGCAAGTGCTGAAAGTGCATCAGCAAAATCTCGCCACCGAAATTTTGGCTCGCGCCTTGAAGGGCGAAGATTTCAAATCACTGGCGGATCGTTACACCGACGATGTGCAGGCGCGTTCGCTCAAGGCCGGCGGGGATCTTGGCTTCATAGACCTCTCGGTACCGATCAAAGGACCCAATGGCGCCAAATCGGACCAGCAAAAATTGACCGACGCAGTCAAGGGTCTGAAAGTCGGGGCGGTGGCACCTAATCTGGTGCAGACTGGTTTCGGCTATCATATTGTCAAGCTCACAGAGCGGCAGCCCGCTGGCCTCTTGACCTTCGCCGAAGTTAAGCCTACCCTTGCCCAAATCCTCGGCGCTCAAAACAAAGAATTGGCCGAAATGAACTGGATCAGAGAGCAACGTAAAAAAGCCAACATTGTCGTCAGCGATGAATTGACCCGGGCCGCCGCGCAACAAAAGAGCGCCCAGCCTGTGAGATAATTGGCCTGACTTTAATCGGTCGAGCTTAGTAGAGGAGGTTCTCGATGGCACCTATTGCCAAAATTGCACTGACCGCCCTGTGTCTTTCTATCGCCGGTACACAGCAGGTTCTGGCAGCAAATCCAGCATATCAGGCTAACGTCGACGGCGTCGCTCTGATGAAGGCTCAAAAGCCAAAAGAAGCGATGGCCAAATTTGACGAAGCGATCAAGACCCATCCTCAATATGCCCGGGCTTATGCCAACCGCGCCGGCGCCAAGATGACCAACCGCGACTACAAAGGCGCCCTCGCCGATTGCGATAAAGCGATCGAGCTAAATCCCAAGCTGGACGTGGCTTACAACAATAAAGCCTGGGCCGAACTGCATCTCAATCATTTCGAAAAAGCGGTCGCAGCCTGCGACGAAGCTCTGAAACTTTCACCTAAAATGGCCATTGCCCTGGTCAATCGCTCCAATGCCCTGATCCATCTCGGTAAGACCAAGGAAGCTCTCGAAGACAGCAACAAAGCAATCGCCCTCGACGATAAACTGCCGGTCGCCTACGTCAACCGCGCCCATGCCTATATCGCCCTCAAAGATTTCGAAAAAGCGATCGCCGATTGCGATAAAGCCTTGAGCCTCGAGCCCAATATGGCTCGCGCTTACGAAGATCGTGGCCACGCCTATGTCCATCTCGACAAATTGGATAAAGCCATGGCCGATATTTCCAAATCTCTGGAAATCGATCCCAAACTGGGAGCTGGTTATTACAACCGCGCCGAACTCTATCGCAAAATGGCTATGGAAGATGCCAAAACAGCCGCCAAACTTGGCTACAGCAGAGCGCCGCAGGACAAATAAACAAGCGACAATCGGCCTCTATTCTCAAATGAAAAGCCCGCTGTCTCAAGACAAGCGGGCCTTTTGATCTTTCCAAAATGGTGCTGACTTTGCTCTCAGTTACTGGTCACTGAAAAGTCCTTCGTCACACCGTCCTACCATTTGTAATTGACGATACCGTAGTGCGGATTATAGGGAGTCGCCTGAGAAGAGGCTCCCGCCTGCGAGACGCCACCGGTTTCAGATTCGGAACCATTGCTCATCACACCACCAGACTCAGATTCGGCACCGCTGCCGTAAACGCCGCCGCTCTGGGTCTCGCTGCCGTTTGCAGCGACGCCACCGGACATCGATTCGGCGCCAGAGCCCATCACGCCGCCAGCTTCGCTATCACCGCCGCCGACCATGATAAATTCCGCTTCGGAAGAAGCAGCCAGAGATGGTCCGGCCAGAACGAAACAGGCCGAAAGAGCAAGAAAGCCCTCAGCCAAAACGCCGACATACTTTTGATTCAGTTTCATTTTCCCTGCCAGGCACCACGGTTAAGTGACGCAGTTGAAGTAAATCTCTATTTCATTATAGCGACTATTGTCGAGACGCCAATAAGAGGGCTATTGCCAAGAGATACTTGTTTAGATTTGCCGGAGCCGCTATCGGCTTCTTCTAACGGGCCGCGCGGCTCAGTCCTCGACGTTATCCTTGTAGACGCACGCGACATTGCCACCGCTCACCTGAGCAGCATTGAGAGCATTTTGAGCAAAGGCGAAGAGCTTGTCATAATTGTCGCCTTTTTCCAGATGGGCGACACCGATGCTTACCGTGGTAGGCACAAAGATACCACTCTCCACTTTTTGCTCGCCGCGACGAGTCAAATTCATCAAAGCTTCGTTGATGCGCTTGACGAGATAATCGGCCACCTGGGACGCCTCGCGTCGATCGAGACGGGGGCAAAAGACGAGAAATTCATCGATACCAAGCCGGCCGCAAATATCGACCCGACGGATATTGGCGTTGATTGTCGAGGCGACGGCCTTCAAAATTGAGTCACCAAGGGCGGTGCTATAAACATCGAGGGAGCGACTCTTGCCCAGATCGAGATCGACGAGGAACATGGTGGCAGGATCGCCGAAGTGACTGACCTTCGATAATTCCTTTTCCACCGCCTCAACGGCGAAACGGCGATGCAAAAACCCAGTGACGCGATCTTCGTTTTCCAGCTCGCGCAGAGCGCTCGAAAGCTGCTCGACCTGGGCCAGGCGAGCCAGATGAGCGGCGATCACGACGAGGCTATCGAGTACTAGTTTGTTCCAGCGATTGTTTTCCGCCTCGTGCAGATAAAGGAGTCCGGCCCGACCTTCGCCTTTGACCTGAGCATTTTCATTGCGTGTTTTGAGCGGCAAAAAATAACCGCTGTCGAGATGTCCGGCAATCTTCGCAGTCAGCGCATCGTCTTTATCGAGGACATTGATGTCGCCGTCGAGCGCCATCAACTCCTCAGCCAGCCTCTGTCCGTAAGGTCCGGCAAATTTATGGGCGACCGGCTCGGTGCCTGGGGTCGTGTATTCGAATATTTCCAGACGAAGCTCTCGTCCGGCTCGATCTTTTTCTCCTTCGCCGCCCGCTTCAGCAACAAACATCAGACAGCGATCGGCATTAAAAACTCGGCCGATACGATCGGTCAGACTTTGAATGTCGCCGGCATAACTGAAAGACAGCGCTTTGCTGGTGCGCAATACACTGCAAAGGGCGCGTAATACGCCTTCGGCGTTGAAGGGCGAAAAATCGATTTCGAGAGTGTCCTTCGACGTCAATACAATCATCCTGAAAGCAGTGCTAAACGAAAAACAAAGATCAATGAAAAAACGGATTCTCTTTCTTTTCCGTCCAGATTGCAGTGTCGGGGCCGTGTCCGGGAATGACGCGAGTGCTGTCATCGAGGGTAAACAAACGTTTGGCTATCGAATCGATTATCTGCTCGAAAGATCCGCCCCAGAGATCGGTGCGGCCGATCGAATGATTGAAAAGCGTATCGCCGGAAAACAGCACGCTTTCTTTATCCGCCACCGAAAAGCAGCACGAACCAGGTGTATGGCCGGGTGTATGCAAAACGGATGCTTTTAGCGTTCCGATTTTCATATCCTCCTCGTCATCCAAAAATTTGTCCACAGGCAGAGGATCCTCGGCCGGAAAGCCGAACATCGAAGCTTGCATGATCAGCTTATCGTATAAGAACTGATCTTCTTTATTGAGACAGATCAAAGCCCCGGTTTTCTCGCGCATGCCGCGCGATCCCAGGATGTGATCAAAATGGGCGTGGGTATGAAGTAGATATTTGGCGGTCAAACCATGCGCGGCAAGCCTCTCGATGATTTCATCGACATCACCACCGGGATCGACAACCGCCGCTTCTTTTGTCTCGGTGCAAGCCACAATCGAGCAATTACAGCCGAGGGGCCCGACCGGAAAGCTCTCGATCAGCAAACTCATGCAAACATCTCACTCACCGAAGAATCATCATGAATGCGATGAATCGCTTCGCCGAGCAACTTGGCCACTGAAAGCATGACCACTTTGTCCGAAAGAGTGCCTGCATCGTGCGGAATCGAATTGGTGACGATCAATTTTTCGATCGGCGAAGCGTCCAGTCTCTCGTTGGCCGGACCGGAAAGAACGGCATGGGTGGCGCAGGCAAAAACGCGCACGGCACCTTCCTTGATCAGCAGCTCGGCGCCTTTGACAAGAGTACCGGCGGTGTCGACCATATCGTCGACCATGATCGCCACTTTGCCTTTGACGTCACCGACAACACTCATTACTTCGGCGACATTGTGCTTGGTGCGACGTTTGTCGATGATTGCGATTGGCGCGTCGTCGAGCTTTTTGGCAAAAGCACGGGTGCGCGACACGCCGCCCACGTCCGGACTGACCAGGACGATGTCGTTCAAATCGAGGGAGCGGATGTAATCGAGCAAGACGGGACTGGCGTAGAGGTGATCGACAAGAATATTGAAGAAGCCCATGATCTGCGGCGCGTGCAGATCGAGGGCGACGACGCGCTGGGCGCCGGCAGTGGTAAGAAGGTCGGCAATCAATTTGGCCGTGATTGCTTCACGGCCGGCCGCTTTCCGGTCCTGACGGCCATAACCGTAGTAGGGCATGACGACGGTGATTCGCCCGGCCGAAGCGCGCTTAAGAGCGTCGAGGAGAATAAGCAATTCCATCAAATTTTCATTGACTGGCGTACAGGTCGGCTGAATGATGAAGCAGTCGACGCCGCGCACACTCTCTTGCAACTGTACGTAAATTTCGCCATCCGAGAAGGGGGCGATTTTCACCGGGGTAACACTGAGACCCAGATGTTCCGCCACTTCGCGGGCCAATTCCGGATTGGCTGTGCCGGATAGGATCTTGAGCTCCAACTTGGCGTCGGTGCCGGTCTGTTGTCTTGCTGGCATTTGCGCTACCACGAGTACATCCTCAAAGAGCTGAGTATGGCGAGTGAACTGGCCTAATTATAGGGACAAATTGCCCCGGGGAATACTCGCCGCTTCCGGCCAATTAGCGACAAGTACGCTCTTGACTCTAGAAGAAGCGCGCCTCGCCTGATTCTGAGAGATTTAATGCACCCAGTAGAGCGCTCTTTACATGAAGATATGAGAGACCCCCCTGCAAATAGGCGGCAAACGGCTCGCGCAGAGGCCCGTCACAGGAAAGCTCAATCGTGGCGCCTTCGACAAAAGATCCGCCGGCCATGATTACCTGGTCAGCATAGCCGGGCATGCCGCTCGGCTCCGGGCAGACGTGGGCGTTTACCGGGGAAAAGCTCTGAATGGCCCGACAAAAATTGATCAATTTCTGGCGATCGCCAAATTCTATAGCCTGGATGATGTCGAAGCGCTGCTCGAGCGGGGCCGGATCAATTTTAAAGCCCAATTCGGCCATCACTTCGGCGGCCAGCATCGCCCCTTTCACGGCCCCGGCCACGACCGATGGAGCAAGGAACAATCCCTGAAATACGAGGCGATTTTGATTGAAAGTGACACCAAGATGACCACCTATACCTGGCGCAGTCAGTCGGATCAGTGCCGCCTCGACCATATCGCTGTCCCCGGCCACGTAAGCACCGGTCAAAGCCAGTCCACCGCCCGGATTTTTGATGAGCGATCCGGCAATAAGATTGGCACCGTGAGCCGTAGGCTCGGCGTCCTCGACAAATTCTCCATAGCAATTGTCGACAAAGACGCGTGCTTGCGGATAAACCTGCCGCAGCAGAGTGCACAGCCTGCCGATATCCTGGTTGGAGAGTGTGCGCCGCACCATCGAATAGCCGCGCGATTTTTGGATGTGGTAAAGATTAGCCGGACCGACCGCTTTGATTGCCTCGATTATGGTCGCTTCACTCTGGCGCTGCGGATCTAGATCGAGCTCGACATAACTTACCCCGAGGCTAAAAAGAGAGCCTGTCTTCTTTGCGTTAGTTTCGGCGCTTGCGCCGCCCGTTGTAGCCGACGCGGCCGCTTCTTTTATACCGATTACTTCTTCGAGCGTATCGTACGGACGTCCAGTCAGGCTGACCAATCTATCACCAGGGCCGAGATTACCAAAAAGAGCGCAGGCGATGGCATGCGTGCCGGAAACCATTTGCATGCGCACAGCCGCAGCCTGACAGCCGAAGACCGTGGCAAAGATACGGTCCATCGCCTCACGACCGGCGTCGTCGATACCGTAACCCGTATGTTCGGCAAAAAATTCCTCGGTGAGCTTGTGCTCCTTAAAAGCGGAAAGCACGCGCATTTGATTGACAAGAGCAATTGCGTCGATGCGCTCGAAAGCTTCTTTGAGCCGTCCTTCCGCCCGGGCGATCAGTTCTAGATTGAGAATGTCAGTCGAAGTTTTCGGGACGGCCATGTGAGCTCCTTGCATGAGGCCCTATTTTAGCGTCTCGAAATTGAACTTTTCGGTCCAGCTTTGCGTTTCTTAAGAGGAGCCGAAAAAAGAGATCGGCCGAAATGACCAGATTTTAAATCAGCGAGGCGAAAAAGATGAAAGAAAAAGAGCAGAGACAGAGGCTATTACGCAGCTTGAGGAGCGTCGGCCATTTCATTGGCCAGCTTTTACTCGAGCCGGCTCGTTGCCTGCTTTGCGGCGACAATGTCGCAGGCCTGCGTCCCGAAGATTTCTGTCCTCTGTGCGCCGATTTTTTCGCCAATCTCAGCCCGATCAAAACAACCCTATTGGGCGACGATCCACTCTTGCCGAATCTAGTTTGTTTCAGCGGCGGCTTTTATGAAGGGCCCATCCAGGAGGCAATCTACCAGATCAAATATTTGAAGCGACCGGAGCTGGCCCTGGCGATGGAAGCGGCAATGATACCGCCGGCAGTATCGCTTGCGGAGCATATCCGCTTGCAATGCCAAGATCAAACGAAACCACCTCTTATTCTGCCGGTGCCGCTACATACGACTAAGAAGCGCGAAAGAGGCTTTAATCAAGCCGAATTACTCGGCACTGTAGCGGCGAAAATACTGAAGAGCCGTTGTGAGAGCGGAGGCCTGCGCAGGCTGAGGGCGACCAGTCCGCAATTCGGTCTAAGTCGCAGCGCTCGCCGCCATAATCTCGACGGTGCCTTTGCCGGCCCTGCACATTTTCCGATCGGCGGCAATTTCGGCAATCTAACAAAAAATATTCTCGCCGATCGCGAGGTGGTAATCGTCGACGACGTCGTCACGAGCGGTGCCACTCTCTACGAGTGCGCACGCACGGCCTCAGCCTGCGGAGCAAGAGTGGTCGGCGCCCTGACACTGGCCCGGGCGCGCTGGCGTGACGACAAAGGAAGAGACGAGACTAACCAGAGAGAAATGGTAAGCGAGACGCTGGTGCCAGCTCTGAGCGCAGAAAAGTGTGGCCCGCCGGACCAGTCTGTTCGCCGTCGCCGGGCATTTTTTTAGTCCTGAGACTCTTGAAACATCGGTGCGACGCGACAGGGTCTCACCTCTACCGAACGCCAGACATCACCGAGCACATAGGGCTCGACTTTCAGCCACTGGTCGAGCTCCTGGCGGTTGGGGAAATCTACGACAAGAATCGATCCGATCATTTTGCCGTCATCATCGAGCAAAGCGGTCGCAAATTTAAGCGAGCCGGCCTGCTTCATTTTTTCCGCCGCCTTGAGGTGCTCTTCACGCTTGGCGAGCCGCCTCGCCACTGCCTCTTGATCGGTGCCGTCATGACCGGTTACGACAAACTGCATATCCCTTAACCCTTAATCCTTAAGCTTTAGCGCCAACCGCTTCTTCGATGCTGGCTTCGAAAGCGGCCAGAGTCGCTTTAATTTCTGCCCGCGAATGGATCGCCGACGGGAAAGCAGCCTCATACTGAGAAGGCGGCCAGTAGATGCCGCGCTTGATTAGACCGTGCCAGACTTTACCGAACAATTCGGTATTACATTTGAGAGCCAAATCGAAATCGGTCA
Organism: Cyanobacteria bacterium REEB67; assembly: GCA_018971775.1. GTDB lineage: Bacteria > Cyanobacteriota > Vampirovibrionia > Obscuribacterales > Obscuribacteraceae > REEB67. The sequence goes on from JAGXAB010000010.1 coordinate 41,568, forward strand.
CCTCTTTATCGGTGAAAAAGACACTGAGCATGCCCGGCACCGATACCACCTGCAGTGGCACTTTCAATTTTTCACCGACCGCCTTCAAACCGGCCGCCAGCTCTTCAGTAATAGTGGCGAGCTGTTGATTGGGCTTGCCAGACTTCAAAAAGCGCAGCTGAGCCAGTCCCGCCGCCATCGCCAGGGGATTGCCCGAGAGCGTGCCGGCCTGGTAGACGGGTCCGAGCGGAGCAATATGCTCCATGATCTCTTTGCGGCCGCCGTAAGCACCGACCGGCAGACCACCACCGATTATTTTGCCGAAGCAGGTTAGATCGGGCTTGATGCCAAATTTTTCCTGGGCGCCGCCGAGGGCAACGCGGAAGCCGGTCATCACTTCGTCGAAGATAAGGAGAGCGCCGGTGTCTTTGCAGAGGCCCTGCATGGACTTGAGAAATTCTTCGCTGGGGATTATCACGCCGGCGTTTCCGACCACAGGCTCGACAATGATGGCGGCGATCTGATCGCCTTTTTTAGCGAACGCTTCGCGCAGGGCGTCAACATTGTTATAGGGTAGAGACATGGTTTGAGCGGTGAACTCTTCCGGTACACCAGGCGAACTGGCGATGCCGAGAGTAGCCAGTCCGGATCCGGCTTTGACCAGGAATGAATCGGCGTGGCCGTGATAGCAACCGTCAAATTTGACGATTATATTGCGCTTGGTGAAGGCACGTGCCAGTCGTACCGCCGACATGCAGGCTTCAGTACCGGAATTGACCATGCGCACCATCTCGACTGAGGGCACGAGCTGACAGATGAGCTCGGCCATCTCCACTTCAGCACGGCAGGGCGCACCATAGCTGGTGCCATGCTGAACGGCGTCTTCGATCGCTTGCAAGACACGTGGATGCTTGTGACCAAGTATCATCGCACCCCAGGAACCGACATAATCGATGTAGACGTTCTTGTCTTCGTCATACATATATGGACCGTCAGCCGAGGCGATGAAGATTGGCTCGCCGCCAACCGCTTTGCAGGAGCGCACGGGCGAATTGACGCCGCCGGGAATGTGCTCCTTGGCACGATTGAACAAGGCCGTCGATTTGCTGTGATCGAGATGGACGACTTCTTCAGTAAGGCGCGGCTTATTGAGAGAATCTTTGTGATCCTCTTTGAAGTTCTCCTTCCAATCGTCTTTGTTGCCGGGCAAACCCTCGGGTCTTTCTGCCGCTTTTGTGCCTGATTTTGCGGCATCTTTTGCAGAATCTTTCATATTCTCCTGGCCGAGCTCATCGCCGGCGTCTTCTTTGGATTTGTCGGCCACTACATTTGCACTCATGGCTTTTTGCCCCTTACTGGATGCTTTACTCGTAGTCAATTGATCTTCCTTGCTTTAGGCGGCCTTGACGAGCGGCGCGGCCAGACCGCTTAAACGGTCTGAGTAATACCCAGAACTCTCTGAATAACGGGTTCGGTCATTTTAACGGCTTTTTCACCGGCCTGAAAATGCCTCATCTTGTGCTCGGCATCGAATAGATAAAAAGCCGGCACATATTTATTTTCGAAAGCATCGGTGATTGTGTGCCAGTTATCGACGACAACAGGCTGTTTGACTTCATAATCATCGATTGCTTTTTTAACTTCCGGCACGTTAGTGTCGGATTCCTGACGCGGCATATGCACCGAAACAATTTTCAAACCCTTATCCTGGCCATATTCATCGATCCAGCGATTGATGTCAGGCAGAGATTCTTTGCAGATTCCACAACTGATCGACCAGAAATGCACCAGAACCGGATGTCCGGCCAGGTCTTCAGCTTTAATCGGCTCGCTATTGAACCAATCGGTACCACCATCAAGAGGCGGCAGGGGAGCATCCATTCGAAGCGGCATCGGTCCTCCTCACACAAAAAATCTTCGCTACAAAATTGTCAGCTAGTGATGCTAATTCTAGCTCGTTTGAAATACCGATGCTGAAAAAAATAAGGGTCGCCTTCATATGAAAGCGACCCTTGATTTTAAGTTTACTGCAAGCGCAGTGCTCTCACTTATACGGTGAGGGGCTTCTGGCCGGGCTTCCAATCTGCTTGGCAAAGTCCGCCGGTTTTGAGAGCTTCGAGTACACGAAGGGTCTCGTCAACGGAGCGGCCGATGTTCAGACCATGGACGACTTGATATTGAAGAACACCATCGGGGTCGATGATGAAGAGACCGCGCAGGGCGATACCTTTGTCTTCCAGCAATACACCGTAGTCGCGGCTTACATCTTTGGTGATGTCGGAAGCGAGGATGTATTTGACCGGACCCAGTCCGCCTTGAGCATCAGGAGTATTGATCCAGGCTCTGTGGCTGAAAACACTGTCGGTAGAGATAGCGAGCACTTCAGCGCCGGCTTTCTTGATTTCTTCATGCTTATCGGAGAAAGCCTTCAGTTCTGTAGGGCAAACGAAGGTGAAATCGAGAGGATAGAAGAAAAGGATGAGCCATTTGCCTTTGTAATCAGATAGCTTGACATTTTCTTTCAAGGTTTTGAGGTCCTTGGTAGAAGGCATGTCAAAATCTGGAGCTCTTTTTCCAACTTGCAACATAGAGATAGTTACTCCAAAAAGGGTTTTGTTAGGGAACAAGTCAGACCATCTTAGGATGGCGGTGTTAATTCCTTTATATGTTTAATGGAAAGCTCACAATTTACCGACACATTTTTACGGGCGCCATGCCTACTTGCCGGCACCAGCTTTTTTGTAGATGGCTAGCCAATCGTTGAGATCTTTGGTCAAACCATTTTCACCGACAAACTTTTGGATGAGCGGACTGTTTGGCTCCCAGCCTATCGTCAACAGGTGATAGAGATGCTCTTTAGGCGTATTGCTGTATTTGCTGCGGCCCAGCTCGGCTTCATTGACGGCATCGGACATATGCGGCTCTCCCGGCACTCTTCTACTTATATAGTTTATACATTCACACAAATTATATTACCGATTGCTCGGTCCGGACCTCAAGCGCCGGCGAGGCTGGCGCAGAGCCAGGACCATGCAGTCATTCTGAGTGTGAATTAACCTGAATAGGGGCCGAAATCTTACCGAATCTTGCGAAGTATCGCGGGATTTACCCCAATTAGTTTGACCGGGTGGATAGCTTTTGGTAGTATTCGATTTCGCATGTCCGCTCTTAGCAACGGGCCGCTCGAGCTTTTGTGGTTTCTCCCCGGTGAGACTGCCTGGCTCTGCCCCCTGCAAATGGCTGACTCCAGACTTGATTTAGACGTTGGAGACGAAAATGTTCGCGATAGTTGAAGCCTCCGGTAGGCAATATGAGTTGGTTCCAGGTCGTTTCATCGACATCGACATGACCGCCGAAGAAGAAGGCGCTACCCACGTTTTTGAGCAAGTGCTCATGCTTGTCGATGGCACCAAAGCGACCGTAGGTCAGCCCTACGTAGCCGGCGCCAAAGTGACTGGCAAAGTGATCTCCAAGCTGGAAGTAAACGCCGTCCACGGCCGCATCCAGTCCACGATCAAGTCCAACAAAATCATCGTTTATCACATGAAGCCTAAAAAAGGCACCCGCAAGAAGCAGGGTCACCGCACCCAGTACACCCGCATCATGATTGATGCGATTGAACTTGACGGCAAAGTGATCGGCAAAGCCGAAGCTAAATCAGCTGAAGCCAAGACCGAAGTAAAAGCAGCTCCAGCTAAAAAAGCTGAAGCCAAAAAAGCCTCTAAATAAGGCAAGCGATCAGGCAAAAGCCTAACGCAAGCAATTCGTTCGAACTGATCCAGGAGTTAGTTAACGTGGCACATAAGAAGGGCGCAGGCTCTACAAGAAACGGCAGAGACAGCCAACCTAAGCGTCTAGGTGTAAAAGTCTATGGTGGCTCACCGGTCATCCCCGGCAATATCATTGTCAGACAGCGCGGCACCGCCATTCATCCAGGTAAAAATGTGATGAAGGGCTCCGACGATACTCTGTATGCCGTAGCCGTAGGCCTGGTCAAATTTGAAATGTCTAGAGGACGCAAATTGGTAAGTGTCTACCCAGTTTGATAAACCGGCCTCTCGGGACCTCAATCAGTTATTGAGTGAGCTGCACCGCCATCGCGGTGCAGCTTTTGCTCTACATACAGAACCGGCAATCGGACACAGCCCGGAGCAGGCACTGCCCTCGGTGCCGATAACCGGCATCACTTACAATTCCAAAAAAGTCGAGCCCGGCGACATCTTCGTTTCGATCGAAGGACAAAAGGTGGACGGCGACGCCTACATTGCCGAAGCCATAGAGAAAGGCGCCAGAGCTGTGGTTTCGCAAAAACAGAGCGGTCCTTACAGCGTACCGCTCATCGTCGTCTCGGACGTACGCGCGGCCCTCGCCTGCCTGGCCGGCAGTATCTACGACTACCCCAGTCAAAAACTACGTTTGCTCGGTGTCACCGGCACCAACGGCAAAACGACTACCACCCATTTGATCGAACACATTCTCGGCACTGCCGGCCTGCCGGTCGGCTTGATCGGTACGCTTGGCGCGCGCATGCCGGCTGCCGAAAGTGGCAGTGATAGCAACGGCAAAAATGGCGACAGTCAAACGACTTCGCGCGCCCAGTCAATAATCGCCGACAGTGATAATGATCCTCTTTTGAAGCGGCTAGAAGGTGATCAAGCAAAAGCGCATTACAAACCGGGTCCTTACATCGATATCAAACACACCACGCCGCAAGCCTCGGATCTGGAAGCGATGCTTGCCACCATGGTGCACCACGGCATGAGCCATGTGGCCATGGAAGTATCCAGTCACGCCCTCGCTCTCAAGCGCGTCTTCGGGGTGCACTTCGCCAGCGCCTGCCTGACCAACATTAGTCAGGACCATCTCGACTTTCACAATACGATGGAGCACTACTGGCAATCGAAGCGCATTCTCTTCGAAATGCTCGGCGAAAGCAGCGGCAAACGCACAGCCGTGATCAACTTCGACGACGCGCTCGCCTCCAAATTTATCGAAGCCGTCCCCAGAGATGTCGAGCTGATTACTTATGGTTTCAGCAGTGAAGCCAATTTACATGTCCTCGAGAAAAAGTTCGATTTCAGCGGTACCAGACTGAAGCTTGCCACTCCCAGTGGTGTCATCGATTTCACCACCAGATTGTCCGGCAACTTCAACCTCTATAACGTCATGGCGGCAATGGCCGTCTGTATGGGTGAAGGTCTGAGCAAAGAAGAGATCGCCGCAGCCCTTACCGATTTTGCCGGGGTTTCCGGTCGCTTCGAAGTGGTGCCGGCAGCGAGCGCCCAGGTCAGTGCACCGCTCTGCCTGGTCGACTACGCTCACACCCCCGACGGTCTGCAAAACGTTTTGAATACAGCCCGAGATCTCGTTCCGGTCGGCGGCAAACTTGTAGCCATTTTTGGTTGCGGCGGCGACCGCGATACTTCTAAACGACCGCAAATGGGTCACATTGCCGAAGATCTGGCCGACCAGCTCGTCATCACCTCGGACAATCCGCGCTCCGAAGATCCGATGCTTATCATCAACGACATACTGAGCGGCCTGAAACGCCTGAAAAAAGTCACGGTCGAAGTGGACCGTGCTCGCGCCATCCGTCATACGGTCATGGCCGCCTCTCCCCAGGACGTCGTCGTGATCGCCGGCAAAGGGCACGAGACTTATCAAATCCTCAAAGACAAAACCATCGACTTCGACGATCGCCTCGAAGTTTCCAAAGCATTGCATGAGCGCACCGGCGGACTAAAGGGAATATAATCACCTTTAGAGTCTTCGTCGGCAGATTTAAATCTAAGAAGGAAATGCGGGGCTAAGCGTGGGCATCAGCTTTCACATCACATCAGTCAGAGAAGGCACGATCTTCAATGTGATGCAATTTCTCAGCCTCGAGCGGGTGACCGGTGTGCTCAGCGTGCGCTTTGGCAGACAGGTACCGGAAGTATCCATTTATTTCATCGCCGGTAATATTGCCACGGCCGAGTTTGGCGCGGTCGTCGGCGATGGTGTGCTCGACATGCTGCTCTGTCAGGAATTTGCTATCAAAGAGGTGAGTTTTGCGCCCGGGCGCATCAATCAGGTGAACGAGCAGGCAATTATCGTGCGCTCCACCAATCTCGCCTCGGTCATGCTCAATGTTTCCAAAGACGTCGATAAGTGCGAGTCGCGGCCGTTCATTTACGGCTTGTTGCCGGTCAACAGTACCCTCGGGCGAACGTCCGCTTCAGTCCTCCACATCTTGCAGGATTTTGGCGCCTGGGAAGAAGATCTCAAAGCCGTGCCCACCTCGGATCGCGATAAGAAAGCCCCCCTGCCTCAGTGCGTGCTCATTCACCGGGCACTGTCGCGGGGAGTGCTCTCCTATCAGAGGCCGCTTGTTTCGATCAAAGCTTTGAAACCGTTGCTCGATATCCTGACGCCGATTTCGGAAAAAGAGGCGAACAATCTGCGCGGCTATTTGCGCAGTCTTCTGCCTCATCCCAAGGCCACCCACCTCTCAATTGAGCGATTTTACGCCTTTGCCAGCGCCATCGAGTCCATTGCTCAAAGGCGCTCGCCCGAAGTCGGCGACCGAGCCAGGCGAGCCATCCATACCCTCATTCAAAGCGCCACAAAAATGATGGAAGTCGAGGAATCAGCCAGTGCCTGACCGCGCCTCCGAGAGCAACCTGCACTTGCATCGCCTCAGCGTGCACGTGTTCACGGCTCTGGCGAGACCGGTCCTACCTGGTGGTTACTGGACGACAAACAAGAAAGCCGGCGATACGAGCCGGCCCCTCAACCTTACCTACGATGACGGCCCCTGCCCGGCGACAACGCCTCGCTTAATCAAGTTGCTGGATCGAGAAGGTATCAAAGCTACCTTCTTTTTTATTGGCGAGAATATCGCCCGCCACCCCGATCTCGTCGCCCTCGTCCACGCTCATGGACACGCCATCGGTAATCACACATACAGTCATCCTTTTATGCCGACACTGAACCGGGCGCGCATGGCCGCCGAAATCGACAGCACCAATGATTTGCTCGAGGCGATCACCGGCCATAAAACAACCCTTTTTAGACCGCCGTACGGCATCATCGACGGCCGCGGCGCCAAGCTCCTCAAAGAGAGGCGTATGTCGGCGGTCTACTGGGGCGCCGTCACCCAGGACTGGCGCAATATCGGCGCCGACGCCGTCGTCGAGCACATTATGAAACGCCTGCCGGTGGCCCCCTTGATCGTCATGCACGAGGGCGAGGAAATAGCCGAACAATGCCTCACCGCCACCGAGACGATTATCGACAGGGTGCACTCGCAGGGCTATCATTTCGCACCGATCAAATGACCTGGGACCGATAAATCGCCAGGGCCAAGATGATCAGGTTTTTAAGTGGTTATACTGGCAGCGGATACCCGGCCCGTTTACTGCGCGAGAGTTTTCCGCCCTGGAGTATAAAACCAATGCTCGATTTTCGTCCGCCCCTGGATTGGCCCTTCCTCCTCTGGTGGAGCAAGATCAATTTTCCGCTCTACATGAAGCTCACCCTCGGCGATACCACGATCAAAATCGAAAAGGGCGCCCTCAATCGCTTTAAGAAGCTCAAAGGCCAGCGCGCCATGGTCTGTCCGAATCACTCCAACAGACACGATCCGCAAGTGATGTTCTCCTTTTCGCGTGAAGCGGAGGAGTATTTCAATTTTGTCGCAGCCCGTGAAGTTTTCGATTTCGATCACGGCATGAATGGTTGGTGGTTGCAACACGCAGGCTGCTACTCGGTAGTGCGGGGTGCCGCCGACCGAGAATCTTTCAAAACGACAAGACGCATCCTGGTCGAAGGCAAAAAGAAATTGGTGCTCTTCCCCGAAGGCGAAATCTCGAGACAAAACGACACCCTCATGACCCTCGAGTCGGGAGCGGCGCAGCTCTCCTTCTGGGCTCTGAGCGATCTGGAAAAGGGACTGGCAGAAAAGGGTCAAAAAATCGCCCCGGCCACTCTCCCGACCGTGCAGGAAGATGGCACCGTCGGTGATGGCGGACCGATAGTCGCCAGCCCGACCATTTTCATCCAGCCAATGGCTTTCAAATACACTTATCCTTACGACATCAGTAGTTCTTTGCGCGAGACACTGAAAACGCTCGAAGCAAAACTAGGCCTGAAAGCCGGACCTGAAGACACTTTTCAGGGACGCTTGATTGCGCTTTGCGAAAGACTGCTAACCGCCCTGCAAAAAGAATACGAATTTAAATGTCCTGCCGATGCCACGATGAATGAGCGGGTCAAGGCATTGCGCGTCCACATCCTGCATACGCTTGCCGCCAGGCTCAATGTCGAGTTGCCGGCCGGCGGCAAAGAGCTGGAAAATGTCCGCATCCTGCGCAATAAAATAGATGATTACATCTATCAAGACGAGAAGAAAAAAGGATCAGCCTACGAGCAAGAAGCGCATGAAGAGAAACAGCGCATCTACCGCGGCTATTACAAGGATCTAAATCGTGTCGTCAATTTCATTTCAATTTATCAGGGCTATGTATCAGAACATATGACCCAGGAGAGATTTAGTGATGTGATCGAGCGCCTGGAAGTGGAGATCCTCGGCGGCGAACCAAGCATCAAAGGCCCGCGTCAGGTGCAAATCGATGTCGGCGAGGCGATCGATTTGAGCCTCTACGCCGAGGGCTATAAAACCCACAAGAAAGAGACAATCGCTAAAGTGACCGAGATGATCGCGGCACAGATTTCGACCATGCTGGTCAAAATGGAAGCAAAACGCACGCCGATTTATCTCGATTGAGAGTGCCTAGTCAAAAACTGGCCGGATCAGGGCCAGCTGACTTTAGACGCATTCCCCTGGCTCATAAATAAGAGAAATTCAATTTAGGCTCCGCAACCTTCTCTTAGCAACCACCTCAAACGATGCTAATATCATCTTTTGGGGCTTGTCGCCCGCTGGTCGTTTCTCGAGAAAAAGGCATCTATGCAAAAACTGGCGCTAATCGGACTGGGAGCATCTGGACTCTTCGCCCTTAAAGAACTAGCCGGAGCAGATGTCGAAGTGCACGTCTTTGACGTCGGGCCGACCTACGAAAAGCGTTACGCTTGCCCAATAGACCAGGGCAAGCTCCAGGTCTGCCCGCCCAAAGCCTGCAGCTACTGCGCGCCCGGCCAATCCGCCGGCAGCTGGAATGACTTCAAAGTGATTCTTTCCGCCTCCCCGGTTATTGGCGGCCGTCTTTTCGATTTGATCGGCGAGCAAGAATTGCAAAAACGCCTGGATATGGTCCGGCACACTATTCTCGATCACGCGCCCTGCGAAATTCCGGTCGTCAAGCCAAACGCCGAAGATCTTGAATGGATCAAAAAACGGGCCACCATGGCCGGTATGACCTACCACTATCAAGAACTCCTGCACTGCGGCTCGGACAACGCCCCGGCAATCAACACCAGCATTCTCGAAGAAATCAAAGCCAAAGGCTCGAATATCGTCTTTCACTGGGATTCCAAAGTGGTGAGCGTTTCGCGCCGCTCCGAACAATTCGCTCTCAGCTTCGACCGCTACCGCAATCCCGGTGACGAAAAAGAAGAGATTTTCGACATGTGCATCGTTTCGGTCGGACGCGGTGGTGCCGCCTGGCTCACCCAGCAGGAGTTTTACAAGGCCCTCGATATTTATCCCGGTCAGGTCGACATCGGCATCCGCGTCGAAACTTCCGCTTACTTCACCGAAGAAGTCGACAAACGCTTCTACGAGCCCAAGCTTTATTACCGCAGTAAACATTCTCAAGATGTGGTGCGTAATTTCTGCAGCAATCCGAAGGGCTTCGTCACCCCGGAAAACCACCGCGAATACGTGCTCGTGAATGGACATTCGAAGATGTACGAAAAATCCGAGAACAACAATTTCGCCGTGCTCGTCTCCAAAACATTCACTCGTCCCTTCAAAGATCCGCAAATGTATTCCCAGACGATCGCCAAGATCGTCAACATGCTGGCCGGCGGAGGTCCGCTCGTGCAGCGCCTCGGCGACCTGCGCGCCGGCAGACGGACAAAGTCCCTCGTCAACAATTTGATCAAGCCTACCCTGGAAGCGGAATGCGGCGATATTTCGCTCGCTTATCCGCACCGCATTTTAGAAGGGATCATCGAATATCTCGATGCCCTCGATAAGATCTGCCCGGGAGTGGCCGGTGAAGCGACTCTCCTCTACGCGCCCGAATGCAAGAGCTATCCCGATTCGATCTCGTTGAACAAAAATATGGAGACGAATATCCCCAATTTGTTTATCGTCGGCGACTCCAGCTCCTGGACGCGCGGTGTCGGACAGGCGGCCACCAGCGGCATTCTGGCCGGTGAAGGCGTCAAGCAGAAAATCAAAATCGACGCGCCATCTAAGCTCGTGCCGGTCGGCTAAAATCGAAAAAAAACCGGCCGAAACTATTCGCGCCAGAGGATATCGGTGGTATCGTCGTCGTCCGAGATCAGCTTGCGCTGTAAGGCGGCATAACGCTCAATCAGCTCGGTGACTTCTGGATGCTCGGCGCCGAGAGCTTTTTCGCTCACACCAAGACCCCAGCGATAAAGACGGTCTGCTTCCGAGAAATTTTCCTGCTCTTCATAGAGCTGGGCGAGCCTGCGCAGCGCCTTGGCCACGGAAGGATGCTCATGCCCCATGCTTTCTTGAATAATCTCGACGGCGCGCCAGTAAAGCGGTTCGGCCTCGGCAAACTTGCCCTGGTCATGATAGACCTCGGCGAGCGAATTCAAAACTTCGGCCACATGCATGTGCTTGGGCCCCCAGTCTTTGGTACGAATTTCGAGCAAACTTTGATAGAGCGGCTCAGCCTGATCGTATTTACACTGCACATGGAAGAGCAGGGCCAGATTGCTCAAAGTCTGAGCAGTGCTCGGATGTTGCAGGCCAAGCACTTTTTGACGGATGCGCAGGGCGCGCCAGTGGATAGTTTCGGACTTGGGGAAATCGCCGAGCATGCGATAGAGCTCGGCTTGATAATTGATTACAGTGGCGACGCTCGGATGCTCGAGCCCCCAGCTCTCCTCAAATAGCCGAACGGCTCTCTCGTAAAGAGGCTCCGCCAGGACGTATTTGCCCTCGGCGTGATAGAGCAGGGCAAGGTTGAAGAGATTGGGCCCGATGCTCGGATGTTCTGGACCAAGGACCGACTCGCGCTTGGCCAGAGCTCGTTGAAACAAGGGTTCGGCCGGACCATATTTACCGTGAGCACGCAAAAAATCGGCGAGAGTTTCGAGCATGGAAGCCAATTCGAGTGGATCCTGGGTATCTGGATCATCGCTTTCGTAAATCGTCAGAGCTCTGCGCAAAAGCGGCTCGACGGCGGAGTACTTGCCCTGGGCCCGGTAGACGGCGCCGAGCTTGACCAGACCTTCGGCTACCTGTTTGCTGCCGCCACCGTGCACTTTTTCATTTAAATCAATGGACTGTTTAAAAAAGGACTCCGCTTCCTTAAATTGCCCCTGCAAGCGATAAAGTTCGCCCATACTTTCGGAGATGCGGGCCAGGCCGCCCTCGGACTGGGGAAGTTCTTTGCGCGCCTCGATCAGGGCCTTCTGGAAGAGCTTTTCAGCGTCTTCGTAGCGTCCCAGAGAAAGGGCCTTGGTACCTGCGCTCAGGTACGTTTCCCAGCCGATACTTTCCTGCGTGACGTCCATCCCGGTCAAAATCCCTACTTGAAAGCTCTTCTATGTCCGTCCTAGTCAGTCATGCCCACTCGCTAACGGAAAGACTACTCTAGTGTAGCTTACCTGTAACCAACACTTTGCAAAGAGTATGGGCAAAATATCAGATGGCTACAGCTGATGATTTGATGGAAATTATAGCGGTGGGCTCCTGCCCCTGGAGGTTTTTAGTGGTCAGTGCGGTCAAGAGTCTTTTCAAACGAAAAAAATCCGAAAAAAAAAAGATCACGGTCAAATCAGCCCTGCTCTATCTCTTCAACTGTTATCTCTGTTTCGTTCTCGCCGGCCTCTTCGTCGTTTGCATGAAGGACAAGCTGGCCCTTTTCCCTTTGAAAAACACCGATTGGAAACCTTATCTGCCAGAAATGGCCGCGAAGTTCAAGGTGCAGACAAAAGAGTTATTTATCCCCGGCCCGCACCAAGCAAAATTGGCCGCATTATTGATTACGAAGCCAGGCAGCAAATACATCTACCTGGTCAGCCATGGCAATGGCGGCAATCTGGGCTACAGAGTCGCACTGGCCGCCTTCCTCGTTGCCACCGGACAGTCGGTCTTTTTGTACGACTACGAAGGTTATGGCGAATCGAGCGGCGAGGCGAAATTGGACAACCTCACCCCGGACGGCCTGGCGGCCTACGATTATCTGGTCGGAGCCGGCGGTTACAAACCAGAGCAGATCATTCTCTATGGCGAATCAATTGGCACCGGTGTCACCAGCGGTATCATGTCTGAGCGCAAAGCGCGTGCCGTTATTCTGCAATCGGGATTTACCTCCCTGGTGCAGGCCGGTAAGGATAGGCTCTGGCAGCTGCGACTCTTCCCCGACTGGATGATGCCAGCGCCTCATCTCGACAATTTGAGCGCCGTCAAACGCCATCATCCGCCCCTGCTTCTCATCCACGGCAGCCTCGATCAGATTTTGCCGGTTCAATATTCGCGCACGATGTACGCCGAAGCCTCAGAACCCAAGCGCTATTACGAGATCGTCGGAGCGGAGCACAACAATATCGGCATGACCGATACCCCCGGTTTTTGCAAAGAACTCAGCGCTTTTTTGACCAGCTTCGATGCCGACGCCCTCACGCCGCTGACGCCCCCTACTCCGCAGATAGAGGACAAAAAGAAGCGCCCTAGCCGGCCCAGGAAAATGTCGTGAGCATACGCTCAAGAACCTGGCGAGCCTCTTCTTCTTTATTGATCCGGGCCAGATATTTAGACCAGATCAAATATCGAGATTCCAGCACTTCATAGTTGTAGTCGATAGGATCGAGGCGGCAGGCCGACTCGACACTGGCGACGGCATCGGCATAAGCGCGTTCGGCGATTTGATATTTGCCGTGGGCGACATAGAGATCACCAAGATTATTGATCTGCTCGGCCAGGAGAAGATTGGCTTCGGCTTCGACAGCCGGACCGAGATCCGCCGATTTCTGCAGGTCGACGTCGCGCCGGAGCTCATCGAGAGCTCGCCTGCACTGCCAGACGACACAACGCTGATAGGTCTCAGCGAGATAGGGCAGGTGCAAGACGTATTGATAAAAAGCAGCACGGTCACTCATCAAACGCATGCAAGCGGAAAATCTCAATTCGGGCACCAGGGCGTCGGCATCTTCTTCCCAGGCAAGAGAAGATTCTTTATTTTCCTTCTCACTGGCGAGACTTTGTATATAACTGATCAGATAATCATCGGCAGCGTATTCGAGCTTAGCCGTATCGAGCGACCCATCAAAAAACAGGAAAGGGGCGCGCGCCCATTGCTCGACAATAAGGGCTGGAGAAAAGACGCGGATCACCCGGGCTATATCGTCGGCCGCGCCTTTTTTGTCAGCAGCGTCGCCTGGATTGATTTTGCCGTAAGCTTCGCAGCACCAGTTGAGCGAAAGTATCATCACAATCTGAAAAACAGCCGAAAGACCGAATACCGCAACAACAGAGCCGAGGCAAAGCAAGAACAGTCGGGATTTTTTGTCGGCGGACAATGGCAGCACTTTTAAGAGACGAATTCCGGCACGATCAACTCTTTATAGATGCCTTTTTCATACCCCATGGCAAAGAGCCGGCGAACGGCCTCCCGCCCGACATCGCCGCAATCGACCGAGCGATCAGTGACATACATCTGGACAAATTCATCGGCTAATTCAGTAGACATATCGCGGGCAAAGCCCATCGCGTATTCGAGGGCTTCCTGACGATGTTCGAGAGAGTAGAGCACCGAGCGCTTGAAGATATCGGCGGCCTGACGCATGCCTTCTTCGCCCAGATCCCTGCGGATGGCGTTTCCGCCAAGCGGCAAAGGCAGACCGGTTTCAGAATGCCACCATTCGCCGAGGTCCACAATTTTTTTCAATCCATCGCGTCCGTATGTTAGTTGGGCTTCGTGAATAATCAGACCAGCACCGTATTTGCCTTCAAGAACAAGGTCGACGATTTGATCGAAGGGTACCGCTTCGACTTTTAGCCCAGGGCACCAGATTTGCAGGAGCAGATAAGCGGTGGTCATCAGGCCGGGCACGGCCACGGTGACGTTTTTTAGATCATCCTTTGTCAAGCCTGCCGGAGCGACCACTTTAGGACCATAATTGTCGCCCATGCTCGAGCCGCAACTGGCCAGTTTATATTTATCGCGGACATGGGGATAAGCGGCAAAAGATATTGCAGTAACTTCATAAAGTCCCTGCAAAGCTTCTTGATTTAAGGTTTGAATGTCCTTCATCACCTGAGTGACGGTAAGGCCGTGAGTGTCGAGCTTGTTTTTAGCCAGGGCATAAAACATGAAAGCGTCGTCGCTATCAGGGCTGTGAGCGATACGAATTTCTTTTTGAGTTACAGGCATGACAAGATCTCCAGAGACTCCTAAATTGTCCTTCTTTTAAGTAGAAGTGAGCATGATTAATTTCAAAGGAAGGTGTTATTGTCCTTTGAAACATCGTTCTCACCACCCCTCTGGAGGATCTTTTTGATGAAAGCTACTAGCCTGTTGACTTTCGGGCTCTTGTCATTGTCCCTTACCGCCGCGGTAGGCCCAGCCCTGGCCGGCGAACAATATCAGAAGGCCTTCGACGCCACTTATGATTCGGTAAGCGCCGGCACGAAAATGAAAATGCACATGGCAGCAGATGGAAAGGGCATGATGCGCAGCGAAACCGAAATGCCAGGCGGCAGCAAAACCGTCTCGATCATCGACTATCCGAATCATCTCTGCTACACGATTATGGAAGCCCAAAAAATGATTATGAAATCGGCGATGAAAGAGAGCGGAAAACCTATGGATGCAGTAGAAGCCAAACGCCTGAAAGCAACGGATCTGGGCTCGAAAATGATCAACGGCCACATGTCCAAAGGCTGGAGCTATAAAACCGAAAACGGCACAACCGAGCAATGGATCGATGAAGCGGATCAAGTCATGACTAAGCAATCGAGCAAAATGGGCAGCATCAGCAGCGAGATGAATTTGAAAACACTGAATATGGGCGCCCCTAGTCCAGCCCTCTTCAAAGTGCCGACAAGCGGCTACAAAGTCACGGCCATGTAAACTGGCGTGGCGCGAGTACTCCAGGCAGACGGGTTATTCAGGCATATGCGAGATATTCGAAAGCCAGCCCGAAAACGATAAGACTGACCAGAATATCGCTCCATCCTTTTTACCAAACTTTCCCTCTGGAGGAATTATCCCAATGAAAGCCAATCGCCTCTTTCTCTCCGCCGCTACCTGCCTCGCGACCCTTGCCAGTGGTTCTGTCGCTCTTGCCGCCAATCCATGGCCAGCAGCTTACGACGCCACTTACACCATCGTCGATAACCACAACGGTACGGCGACCTCGCGCTATCTCTCCAACGGCACCGGTCGGACCCGCAAAGAAACGACGCTCGGACAGGGCAAAACTGTAACCATCGTCGATTATCCGAGTAAGACTGTTTATACAATCATGGCCGCTCAGAAGATGATCGCCAAAGGACCGTGGAAAGGCGACCAAGATGCAAATACCGGTGCTGAACTGGTCGATCTCGGCACTTCGAACGTAGACGGCCACATCTGTAAAGGAGCCGAATGCGCCGTTAAGGGCGGCATCAAATCGACCTGGACAGATAAGAAGACCAACATCATGGTCCGAACAATCTTCAGAGGCAGCGGCACCACTCGTCAAACCGATATGACCGCTTACGCCGAGGGCGCTCCCGATGCATCTTTGTTCGAGCTACCCTCCGGCTACACCATCGTAGCGAAACCCTAATCTCGGCCCGACAAGCGCTACAGCACTGAGATCAATATTGCAAAGACCATTCGAGCGGCTGCTCCAGGCTAACACCCTGGGGCAGCGCCGGGCTTTCATAGATTTTTTTGAGAGTATTTATGTCGCGAGTGCTGACCGGTGAAAAGTGAATCTGAGCTGGTTTACCCTTGGCGGCGGCACTGATTTCCGCTGGATACATCAGGTCGGTTATTTTATCGCTATGACCAAATAAGCCGATAGCGTGGCCGAGTTCATGCATAAAAATACCGCCCAGAGTGCGCTCCGGAATTTCAGCCGGATAATAACTGGGTCGCAGCATATAGACGATGACGCGCATCTCGCCGTGCGCGACGTTCAAACGAGTCACGGCCAATGTCTTGGGAGGCAATTGATTGACCCATGTCACTTCCACCGGAGCGGCCTCCAGCGGCAGTGCCAACTTTACCGGCACGTACTGATCCCACCGTGCCACCACCGCCTCGAGGGCTCGTTGCCATGACTCCGGTGAATCCTTTGGCAGACGCAGACGCACCGGGAAACTGCGCCAGTGTGCATAGCTCTGCCCGGGCTGACCGTTCTGGCCGGGGAAGCGATGAATGGCAGAGAGATAATCGCCGGCTTTGACATCGAAGAACAGCGAATTGGCGACGAGAGAAGCATCGGCGGTCAATCCCATGCTCGGCGGAGCAGGCCGTGATTGGGATTGAGATTGAGACTGGGATTGAGACTGGGATTGAGACTGGGACTGGCCATAGGAAGGTGCAGGCATCTGTTGCGGCATTTGTTGTTGCGGCATTTGTTGTTGCATCTGTTGTTGCATCTGCTGCGGCATTTGTTGTTGCATCTGCTGCGGCATTTGTTGCGGCATCTGTTGTTGCATCTGCTGCGGCATTTGTTGTTGCATCTGCTGCGGCATCTGTTGCGGCGGCATCATCGCCTGCACCGGCGGTGGTTGCCACTCCGATTGGCCGGCAATGGCAGGAGGCGGTTGCAGAGCCGATTGGGAAGCACCCTGAGGCGGCGGCGGTATTTGAGCAGCAGTGCCGGCTGGTTGAGTCAACCAGCCATCCCCGTTATTATTTGCCGCGGCTGGCGCCGAAGCTGACCTACTGCTGGCCGGGGCACCAAAGCCGCTACCCCCCAGAAGCTTCACTTCCAGCTTGGCGATGCGATCGCCTATCGGTCCGCGCGAAGCGCTGCCGAATACTTCTTTTTCAAGGTGGTCCAATCTATCGGGCACTTCGTGCTCGTGATAGTTTGTACCAAAAGCTTTTTGTTCGAGGTTATTGACTCGCTCCTCTTCCTGAGCAGTGGCCAGCGGCTCGTCGGTTTCGGGTGAGATATTGCTGCCGAAACCGGCCCCTTGATCACCGCCTGGCCCCTGACCGGGCAAAGGCTGACCGGGCAAAGGCTGACCGGAAGGAGAGCCCCCGGACTTCTGGATCAAGGCTCCGGGAGCGCTTTCCCGATTGATTGGCTGGAAGCTATTACCAAGTGGGCGCCCCTGAATCGGGGTATTGTTAAAAGAGCCGCTATCGCCGGAACCATCATCGAGCTTGAGCGCGGAAGCATCAATTGCCTTGAGAACCGGCTCGCCGTCAGCAGAGTGAGCGGCCAGAGAAAGAAAGGGGGACAGTGCAGTCAGGATAAAACAGGTAACGAGCGTACTTCTTTTCACGAGACAAGCTCCTCGCCAAATTCGCCCCCGACTCGGAGCGCGGCTTGAAGGTCCAGTAATTGCTCGCTCAGGACCGCACTGAAAGTAGTCTCAGATTGCAAAATGACCTCAGTGATTATTTTGCAGATGCCCGGATCCATCTGGCGCAAAAGCGCTCGGCTTTCGGGCACCGAAAAAGCGGCGACGCATTCGGCCCAGTACTCTTCTTTGCTCGATTTTGCATAGCCGGAAATGAAAAGACGATTGGGCAGATTTTCCGGGCGGCACAGCTCGGACCCGCCCTCGTAGCCGGGCGGCGGTGGTTGCATCTTGAGTGAGCGCTTCAAGCGTGCTTGATAGAGCTCGGCGACGCGATCTTGTGTCGCCTGCGAAAGACAAAACTGCAACTGGTGTCCGAATTCGTGAGAAACGACTAGATTGACGCGTACTTCGACGTAGGGATTATATTTGGTTGATACCACAGCCAGTGCGCCGAACCGTTTGAAGAGATCGATATCGCGCTCGAATTCCTCGGCGTCCAGATCAACCATGCCCGACCGCACGCGTGTCACTCCAGCAGCACCATGCTTGACGTTACCGAGGGCGGCATTACCTTCGCTTTTGCGCACAACCTGAAGAAGGCCGCTCGAAGACCAGGGCTTCAGACTATCGACTACATATTTTTTCTGCAAAACAGTGAGCTTGTCGTAGTCCTGAAAATAGCGAATGATCTCGTTTTCGTAGTACGGCTTATCTTTGCGGTACAGAGGACGATAGTATTCATGTCGCCATTTGTTGCCGTTGCCTTTAACACCATCGAAATTGACGCTGAGCAAATTGCTCTCGTCAAGCCTGCGGCGCGCCACTTTCGTTTTACGATCGCGCACATGGACAACGCCCTCATCGTCGAATTCACCGACGATACGATGGTCTTCGGTGGTGATGCGACCGTTGATGACAGTAAATTTCAACCCGTTGAAGATCAGGTTGCCGGTAGGGCCTCCATATTCGCTCGTCGGCAAAGTTAGCTCGATGCCGCTGGCATCAATACCGCGAAAGACACAGCCTTCCACTTCATCGATCAATCGCCACTGGACCATGTCTTCCGATTCGGTACCGGGATTTTTCAGATAGCCGTCTTCGTACAGATATCCGACTTCGGTACCGTCCATATAGACATTACCGTAGTCGACAACGAGTACATTGCCACCGAGCTCCAGAAAACCGGTTGGCCCTTGTACCTCATTGCCGCCTGATTTATCGGATACGGTCATTGACTGCACCGCCACCGTCCTTGCGAATTTTCTCTGCTAATTTTCGAGTGTTTGATTGCAACGCTTATGGCAAATCTATATTAGAAGAAAATCTATTTAGAAGCTATCGAGCCGACCGAATCTTTAGCCTTGGCCCAATCAGCAAGGAAGCCTTCCACGCCTTTGTCGGTGAGCGGATGGGACACTAACTGTTTAAAGACTTTGTAGGGCATCGTGCAAATATCAGCACCAGCCAGAGCCGCCTTGGTGATATGTACCGGATTGCGGATACTGGCGGCCAGCACTTTGGTCTCAATAGCCTGGACCGCAAACATCGCTGCTATTTCTTCAATCAAGCCGATGCCGTCCTGGTTGATATCATCGAGCCGGCCGACAAAAGGACTGACAAAATAGGCGCCGGCGCGAGCGGCGAGAAGGGCCTGGTTGGTCGAAAAGCAGAGAGTGACGTTGACCTTGATGCCCTCTTTAGAAAGAGTGCTGCAAGCGCCAAGACCGGCGGGAGTAAGCGGACATTTGACGATAACGTTAGGCGCCCACTTCGCCACTTCGCGGCCTTCCTTAACCATACCTTCGGTATCGGTGGCGACAACTTCGGCGCTGACAGGACCAGGGACTATTTTACAAATTTCCTGGACGAGCTTCTTGAAATCCTGCTTCTCTTTCCCAACCAGAGTGGGGTTGGTGGTAATACCATCGAGTACGCCCCAGGCGGCTATTTCTCTGATTTCATCAAGATTGGCGGTATCTAGGAATAAAAGCACTTGAGGCTCCTTTGCTAACTGTCGGTAAAATCTAAGCGGAAACTTTGCAGAAACTCAGTATAGCTAATCTACGGCGGGCGGAGGCAGGATAATATTGTCTTTGAGTGGTTGTAAACAGACTATATGAGCAGTCGGACCTGAAGCTTGACGGACAAACCTACCCATCTGCCGACGACCTGGCAAACATTGCTCGCGAGCCTGACCGGTGTGGCCATCGGCTTGGGCCTAACAAATTATTACAAGCAGAGCCAGGCGCCTCGGCCGCAAAACCCGGCCCTGAGCGTTTCTACTCCGGCCAAGATGAACGGTGCCGCGCCACTTGCCGCTGGCGCCGAGGCAAAACATCCCCTCGATTTTTCGGACTTCAACCTCTGGCCCAAACTCGAGCGCCGGATGAACGTTCTGCTCATGGGCGTGGACAGCAACGGCCGTGATACCGAGCGTTTCACCGGCTGCCGTTCGGACACGATGATGATAGCCAGTCTCGATCCTGTCAGTCACAAGGTATCGCTCGTTTCTTTGCCGCGCGATTCCAGGGTGCGTATCGCCGATAACCACGGTATCGATAAAATAAATTCGGCCCATGCCCTGGGCGGACCAGAGCTTGCCGTCAAAACGGTCAGTGAAGATTTTGGCGTGCCAATCGACCATTACATAGTGATCGATGTCCAGGGTTTGAAAAAGGTATTTGAAGTCCTTGGCCCGGTCGACGTTATCGTCGAAAAACCGATGCATTACCGTGATCGGGCCGGTCGCCTCGACATAGCCCTGGAGCCCGGTGTAGTCAATATGGACGCGGCCAAATTGGAAGAATACGTGCGCTTCCGCCACGACGCCAAAGGTGACATTGGTCGTATCGAACGTCAGCAGTGGTTTATGCGCCAGGTTAAAAAGAAATTGGAAGAGCCGCAAGTATTGCTCAAATTGCCCGAGCTTTTCAAACTGGCTTCCGACTATGTGCGGACCGACTTGAGCATCGATGAAATGGCGCGGCTGGCCGGTTTTAGCAAGGATATTAAACCGAATCAGATCCAGACGGCGATGCTGCCAGGCCAGGCCACCACCATCCGCGGTGGCAGCTACTGGTTGCCGGATCCGGAAAGCGCGGCCATCGTATTGCATCGGCTGATCGGCGCACCGCTTGCTACAGCAACAATCGCCGCCAACACCGGCTCCACCGTCCGCGACGTCACCAATCGCCGGGGCACAGTCAGCGATAACAGTGCCGAACATGCCGGCGAAGTCAGCGATGCCGGTGCAGACAATACCGACCCGACCGCCGCGGCCGGCGTCAGCAATGATAATGTCAATGCCGCTCTGGCAGCCTCTTACAATGACAAACCGCTCTCAGTCATTATCAAATATCCGCGCAATGGCGAAGCGCTTGCCAGGGCTCTGGAAGGACGCTTTCTGGAGAAGGGCCTGACGGTAAAATACCGACAGCGAGGAGAAAGCGCCGAATGCGCCCACGAACAAATAGTGGAAACAAGCTACCGGGCCGATGATGAAATGGCCGGCAAACTCAAAGGAGCGGTCGCCGAACTGGACACCTTTCCAGTCAGTCTCAACCTCGACGCAAGAGCCAGCGCTGATTTCATCGTAGTACTCTCACCAGGTTCTATAATCGCTTTTAGCCAGGCGGACCCCACGACCGCGACGACCGCGACGACCGCGACGACCGCGACGACCGCTACGACCGCGACGACTGGCAAGACAGGGACGACCGATACGCCCGGTGTAACGTGTGTAACTGGCCTGACTGGTCATACTGATGCTAAAAGGGAAGTCGCCAGGTGAGTATAGAAGAAGAAGAAGAATCTGAGCAAAAAATTTCCTGGCCTGAGCTGGCCGCCTGCAAATTTCTGGATGAGAGAAACATCCCATATAAAAGGATGGCCTTTCCGCCTGAGACCGAGAAGGGAGCGGCCAACGTAGCACACGCACTGGGTTATTCAGAGCGGGCCATGGTCAAAACTCTGATCTTCGAGACTGACAGGGGTGAACGGGCCCTGATTATGGTGGGCGGCGATCAAAACGCAATATCAGGACATCTTAAGAAAGCGCTCGGCTCGAGAAATATCAAGATGGCCAGCCCGGAGACGGTGGTCGAAGTGACCGGTTATCCGATCGGCTCGATTCCACCTTTCCACTGGCAGAAAGATGGGTTTCGTACCATTATCGACCAGGCGCTCATGCATGAAGACGCGCTTGGAGTGGGCACTGGGCAATGGGGACAGGAAATCATCATCAGTCCGGCCGACCTGAAAAAAGCCTGCGCCGGTGCGATAGTCAACCTGACGCTGCGCGATTGCCCAATTTTTCCAGAAGACCCAAATTAGGCGCTTGTTGAGCCTTTTGATCACCTAAATAGTCTCTCACTGGAAGCGAAAGCACGTACCCGTGGAGATCAGGGCAGCCGTCAAACTTTTTAGACCGCGGAACAAAAACTGCTAAAATTGGTCTAGCTAACTGTTAGTATGCCTAACAGTTAGCTAGATTTCGCCGAGGCGACCGTTGTGACCTTTGCAAAAATATCATCTGATGGCGATTGCAGCCATTTCCCCGAGCCTATAAACGCAGCACAAAGCGGTCAGAGTGCTCGTTTCACTCCGGCTCAAGTCGCGGACAAGATCATGGAATGCGCACCGGTGATCATGCATTTCATCCGCAGCAAGCTAAAAGAACGGCCCGACACCCACGTTTCGGTAGCACAGATTAGAGTGCTTGGATTTATCTACAAGCACCCCGGCTGCTCACTTACTTATTTATCGGAGTTTTTGGGCATCGCCAGTCCATCCGCTTCGACAATGATCGATCGACTGGTCAAATCCGGTATGGTCATTCGCGAAGTCGATCCGACCAGGCGTCGCAATTTGATTTTGCACCTCACCGAAGCGGGAGAACAGGAATTAACTGGAGCGCGCCGGCTTGCCATCGATGAACTATCGAAACAATTCGCCGCCCTTTCGGCCGAGCAACTCGAACAAATCGATCGCTCAATGACTGTGCTCAAAGATTTGCTCAGCACTGTCTATGAAAATTTTGACGATGAAAGCGAGTCGCCGTCGAAATTTCCCGTCGAACAAAAAAAATTGCTCAAACAGGGTCGAAGTAAAACGAAAATAAACGCAAGCAACGCCGACAAAATTTTTAAACTGCAAGCTGTTCGAGAACTGAATGATCGCAGCGACAACAATGGTGGCAAAGTGGATACGTCCAGCAAAAATACGAGAGGACCGATCTGAGATTATGGAAGAGACGGAAAAAAGCGGTCTGGTAGAAGGCATAGAAGCATCGCCGGCTGTGAAGCATCATCCAATAACGGCGGTCCACGCCAACCCTGACGGCCACAAAGCTGTAGCCAGGCATGAGGAAGGCAACGGTTCGGCAAAAAAGCTGATCGTGGCCCTGATCGTACTTGTTGTCGGCGGTGCCGCCATTTATATGGCGCCGTCGATGCTGAAAAAAAATGATGCCGCCACTCCCGACAAAAAGAAAGAAAGAATCGTGCCCATCACCGCTGCCGTCGCCGGTATGCAGACTGTGCCGATTGAAATACGCAGTATCGGCAACGTGCTTGCTTTTTCAACCGTCAACATCACCCCACAGGTGGGCGGTCAATTGAAAAAGGTCTATTTTACGCAAGGTCAATTTGTCAAAAAAGGCGACCTGCTCTTTGAAATAGATCCCAGACAATATCAAGCAGCCCTCGCTCAGGCCGAAGGCAATGTCGCCAAGGACAAGGCCATGGTGCAATCGGCCCAGGCCAATCTGCTTAAGGACCAGGCCACTATTGGTCAGTATCAGGCCAACTTAAAGAAGGACAAAGCATCGCTCTCTTATGCCAATCTGGAAAAGGGACGCTATGCAGAGCTGGTCAATCAGGGTGTCGTCTCGCACGAACAATCGGATCAATACAATACCAACGCCGCCACCGCCGATGCCACCATCCAGGCCGACTTGAAAACAATTGAGAATGCCCAGGCAGTCGTACAAGGAGATCAAGCCGCAATCGATTCGGCGAAAGGCTCTCTAGAAGCGGATCAGGGTGTAGCCGACAATGCCAGATTGCAGTTGAGCTGGACGAAAATCCGCTCTCCCATGGATGGCAGGACGAGCTCGCTCAGCGTCTACGAAGGCAATATTGTCAATGCCACCAATATGCAGACCCTGGTTTCAATCGCTCAGGTAGATCCGATCTATGTTACGGTGGCCGTCCCCGAACAATATCTCAAAGATTTGCGCCGAGCTCAGCAGGAAGGCTCACTCAAATTGCAGGCCCTGATTGAAGGCAAAAAAGCGGACTACGTAGACGGCACAATCAGCTTTATGGAAAACACCGTCAACACAAGTACTGGCACGATCACCATGCGCGCCAGCTTTGCCAATCCGGACTTCCGCCTTTTTCCCGGCCAGTTCGTCGATGTAATTATTTCGATGCCGCCAAAGGGTCCTTCGGTGACAATCCCGACCAGAGCCGTACAAAATACCCAACAGGGTACTTCCGTGTACATCGTCAAAGCGGACAAAACAGTAGCACTCACAAAGATCAAGGCTGGGCAAACTTCAGGCGATTTCACCGCGGTCGAGTCAGGCGTGAACGTGGGCGACACAGTCGTCACCGACGGCCAGCTTCAACTGGCACCGGGAGCCAAAGTGCGTATTCAGAAAAGCCCTGATGAGGACAAAAGCGCCGGTAACTGAGGATGAATATTTCACGATTGTTCATCATCAGACCGGTTATGACAACGCTGCTAATGGTAGCTCTAGTCATTTTCGGCTTGATCTCCTACTCGACCTTGCCGGTTAATGACCTGCCCTCGGTCGATTATCCGTCGATTACGGTATCAGCTTCGGTGCCAGGCGCCAATGCCGAGACCATGGCTTCGGCCGTGGCCACACCTCTGGAAAAGCAATTCAGTACCATTGCCGGTCTCGACAGCATCAACTCGACAAGCGCCCTAGGCAGTACGACGATCACGATGCAGTTCAATATGGACCGTAAGGTGGATGGCGCCGCTCAAGACGTTGAGTCGGCGATCATCGCAGCCAGACCGTATTTGCCGGCCAATATGCCGACCCCGCCAACCTTTCGCAAGGTCAATCCCGGCGACATTCCGATCCTTTTTGTCGCTTTGAGCTCCCAGACCCTACCGCTCTACAGCGTCGACGAATACGCCGAAAACATCATCGCCCAACGCATTTCTATGGTAAGTGGCGTCGCCCAGGTAATGGTTTTTGGCTCGCAAATCTACGCGCCCCATGTGCAGGTTGACCCGCGCCTGCTTGCTTCCTACGGGATTGGGATAGACCAGGTAGCGACAGCCGTGCAACAGGCCAACGTTAATCTGCCCTGCGGTACGCTTTATGGACCTGATACCGCATATAACATCACCGCCAATGGACAATTGTTCAACGCCGAAGCTTTCGCCCCACTAATCGTCTCGTATAAAAATGGCGCCCCGATCCGCCTCAAAGATATCGGCCGAGTGGTGGACAGCGTCCAGACCGATAAAGTAGCGAGCTGGTATAACGGCGAAAGAGCCGTCGTACTAGCCATTCAAAGACAACCAGGCACGAATACGATCGAGATCGTAGACAACATCAAGAAGATGATACCGACTTTCCGAGCGATTCTTCCCAATGCAGTCAAGCTTCAGATCCTCTTCGACCGCTCGATTTCGATCCGCCGCTCGGTCGATGACGTCAAACGCACTCTGCTCGTAACAGTAGGCCTTGTCGTCATGGTCGTCATGCTCGCACTTGGCAGTTTTCGCACCACCGCCATCGCCTCGGTCACATTGCCGATTGCCATTCTCGGCACCTTTGCGGCGATGAAACTTTTCGGTTTCAGCATCAATACGATTTCGCTCATGGCGCTTACGTTGTCGGTAGGTTTCGTCGTCGATGATGCCATCGTCGTCCTGGAAAATATCGTCAGACACATAGAAATGGGGCAACCGCCTCTTCTGGCCGCCGTCAACGGATCGCGCGAAATCTCATTTACGGTCATATCGATGACTATTTCGCTGATTGCCGTGTTCATCCCAATCTTGCTCATGGGAGGTTTGGTCGGGCGTCTCTTTTTCCAATTTGCCGTGACCATCTCGGTAGCCATCCTGATTTCGGGCTTTATTTCACTGACGATGACGCCAATGCTCTGCAGTCGCTTTCTCATTGTCGAAAAGGAAGAGGACCGAGGTCGCCTCCACAAATGGTCCGAAAAAAGTTTTACGACTCTGACAAACTGGTATGACTGGACTCTGAAGATCGCCCTCGATCACAAGCCGCTCATTCTTGTCAGTTTCGTCTTGATGTTATTTTTGACTGGTGTGCTTTTCGGACTGGTGCCCAAGGGTTTCATGCCCAGCGAAGACACAGGCCAGATCCAGTCGACGACAATTGCCGCCGAGGGCACGTCCTTCGATGCCATGGTCGAGCACCAGAAAATTTTCGCCGACATCATTCAAAACGATCCAAATGTGCAGGGCGTAATGTCCAGCGTTGGCGTTAGCGGCCCGAGTCCCGCTGTCAATCAAGGGCGTCTGAACATCTTTTTAAAACCACGCTCGGCTCGCAAGCTGCTCGTCGATGGCGTGATCAACGAGTTGCGCAAAAAGACGCGCGACATACCCGGTATGAATTTATTTATGCAAAATGCCGGCGGTATCAGAATTGGAGGACAGCAGACAAAGGCGCTTTACCAGGTCACCCTATCTGGATCGGATACAAAAGTGCTGTATGACACTGCGACAAAGGTAGAGAAGGCCTTGAAAGGCGCGCGTGCTCTGGCCGACGTCAATACCGATTTACAGATTAAAAATCTCGAGCTATCGGTGACGGTGGACCGCGACAAATGCTCAAAACTGGGCATCAACATCCAGCAGGTGCAGGCGGCATTGAATAGCGCCTATGCCGCCAGGCAGATTTCTGTGATCTATACACCCTTCAATCAGTATTGGGTGATTCTCGAAGTATTGCCTCAATACTATCAAGACCCGTCGATGATTAAATGGTTTCGCCTGCGCACCGCCGCCGGTGACCTGATTCCCCTCGACACCGTGGCCAAGGTTTATCGGGGCGCCGGCCCACTCTTGATCAACCACCTCGGCCAGTTTCCCTCGGTTACCGTTTCTTTCAACCTCGCTCCCGGCTTCGCCTTATCAGATGCCACCAATCAAATCGACGAACTGAAAAACTCGATCATCCCGCCCACAATCAGTTGCAGCTTCCAGGGCACGGCCCAGGTCTTCCAGAGTTCCATGTCTAACCTCGGCACTCTTTTGCTGATCGCGGTCATGGTTATCTATATTGTTCTGGGAATTCTCTACGAGAGCTTCATCCATCCGATTACCATACTCTCCGGTTTGCCCTCGGCCGGTCTCGGTGCACTGATCATCCTGCTGCTCTTTCACATGCCGCTAGACATCTACGGCTTTCTTGGCCTAATCATGTTAATCGGCATCGTCAAGAAGAACGCCATTATGATGATTGACTACGCAGTCGAGATCGAAAGAGGCGAGCACTGCAAGCCGGAAGAGGCGATTTACAAAGCTTGCCTGACGCGCTTCCGACCGATCATGATGACTACCATGGCGGCGCTGCTCGGCAGCGTCCCCCTCGCGCTTGCTATCGGAGAAGGCTCCGAATCACGGCAACCACTTGGACTCTGCATCGTCGGGGGATTGCTGGTGTCGCAGCTGGTGACGCTCTACATTACTCCTGTTTTTTATATCTATCTCGACCGCCTGCAAAACTTGTTGAAGAGCGGCAAATTGCAAAACCGGACAAAAAAAATATTCTGGGAGAAAGGGGAGCAAACGCGATGAACCTGGGCTCGATTTTTATCCTGCGACCGGTTATGACCACGCTTGTGATGGTGGCCATCCTCTTCTTTGGCATCATGGGCTATCAAAATCTGCCCATCTCCGACCTGCCCAACGTCGACTACCCGACTTTGCAAGTCACCTCCACGCTCCCCGGCGCCAGCGCCGAAACAATGGCTTCGGCTGTATCGATGCCTCTGGAAAAACAATTCGCCACGATTGCCGGCTTGACTCAGATGACCTCGACGAGCACGCTCGGCCAGTCCCTGGTTACCTTGCAATTTGACCAGGCGAGAAACATGGATGGCGCGGCCCTCGACGTACAAGCGGCAATCACCGCGGCTTCCAAGCAATTGCCGCCGCAAATGACCATTCCTCCCACCTTTTCAAAAGTAAATCCGGCCAGCCAACCGGTCATCTATCTCGCCGTAAGCTCCGATACCCTGCCCCTGCACGACGTCGACTATTATGCCGAGACGCTCATTGCTCAGCGTGTTTCGCGTGTTAGCGGTGTCGCTCAGGTGCAAGTAAATGGCTCACAGGTATACGCAGTACGAGTGCAGGTCAATCCGCAGCGCTTGGCCACCTACAATCTAGGCATCGATGACGTCATGAATGCCGTCGTCAACGCCAACCAGAATCAGCCTACCGGCACAATCTGGGGCAAGCACCAGGCTTTCACCATCCAGTCGACCAACGGCCAATTATTGAATGCCGAAGACTATAAACCGGTCATTGTCGCCTACAGTAACAACGCGCCAATCCGACTGAAAGATGTAGGCCGCGTTATCGACAGCGTACAAAACGACAAAGAGGGCGGCTGGTACAACGGTAAACCGGCGGTGATCCTGGCCATCTTGAAACAACCGGGGGCCAACACAATTCAGGTCGTCGACAATATCAAAAAACTGATGCCGACTTTCCGCGCTCTCACACCGATGACCGTCAAAATCGATGTGCTCTACGACCAATCTCAGACGATTCGTGCCTCGGTTGATGATGTGCAATTTACACTTTTGCTCACGGTCGGGCTGGTCATTTTCGTCATCTTCGCCTTCCTCGGCAACCTATCGGCAACTCTAATCCCGAGCCTGGCACTGCCTATCTCGGTTGTGGGAACTTTTGCCGCGATGAAATTGCTCGGCTTCAGCCTGGACAATCTGTCTTTGATGGCCCTGTCACTGTCGGTCGGCTTCGTCGTCGACGACGCCATCGTCATGCTCGAAAACATAGTCCGTCATATGGAAATGGGCGAGCCACCCATGGAAGCGGCTCTTAACGGTGCGCGCGAAATCGGCTTCACGATTCTGTCGATGACACTATCGCTAGTGGCTGTATTTATACCGGTGCTTCTCATGCCGGGCATAGTCGGCCGCCTCTTCAATGAATTTGCCGTAACGATTTCAGTGGCAATTTTGATCTCCGGCTTTATCTCACTTTCACTCACACCGATGCTCTGCAGCCGTTTTCTCCGTCCACCAGGCAAAGAATCTCAAACCAAAGCGCATCGTTTTACCGAAAACTTTTTCAACAAAGCCCTCTCCCTGTATGAGCGCTCGCTGAAACTTGCGCTGGTGAATAAACCAGCCGTACTAGTGCTTTTTGCCCTGATGGCCATCGGTACCGCTGTACTTTTTACAATGGTGCCAAAAGGTTTCATGCCCAGCGAAGATACCGGACAAATAGTCTGTATGACTGAAGCAGAGCAGGGCACATCCTATGACGCGATGGTGAAATTGCATAAACAACTGACCGACTTGATTGTGCAAAATCCCAACGTCCAGTCGTACATGTCCAGCCTCGGCGTCGGTAACGGCAGCCCCAACCTGGCTCTTAATCAGGGCCGCATCCTCATCGTTTTGAAACCCCGCAATCAGCGCAAGGACGCTGTGAATGAAGTCATTCATCAACTGCAGGGGAGTCTGGCCAACGTGCCGGGAATAAACTCTTTTCTTCAAAATCCACCAACCATAGCTATCGGCGGACAGGTAACAAAAAGTCTTTATCAATTTACACTCTCCAGTCCCAATCGCGACGACCTCTACAAGTCAGCGAAGTCGTTCATCGAACTTGTCAAAGACGTACCAGGGGTGATTGATGTAACCAGCGATATGCAAATCGATAACCCGGAAGTGCACTTGCAAGTGGACAGAGATAAATGTTCGGAACTCGGCATATCGATGCAGCAAGTTGAGGACGCTCTCGACAGCGCTTATGCCCAACGGCAGATTTCGACGATGTACACCCCAACCAATCAATACTGGGTAATCATCGAAGTCGAGCCACGCTTCTACCGTGACCCCTCCGTGCTCAAACAGCTCTATGTGCGAGCCGGACCGACCAAACTCGTTCCACTCGATACAATTTGCGATATTCAGACCGGTGTCGGACCACTTCTGGTCAATCATCTCGGTCAATTCTCAGCAGTGACGATCTCCTTCAATCTCACGCCGGGAACATCCCTCGGTGACGCCGTAGCAAAAGTAAAACAACTGGCGGCTGCTAACGTACCGAAGTCGGTGACCACTGGCTTCCAGGGGACGGCATCATCTTTTGAAGACTCGTTTCAGAATATGTGGGTGCTCCTGCTCATCGCCGTGCTTGTGATCTACATAGTGCTCGGCATCTTATACGAAAGCTTCATACACCCCCTCACAATTCTTTCCGGCCTGCCGTCGGCGGGTCTCGGCGCACTACTCGTTCTGATTCTCTGCCACAAAGATCTCGATATCTATGGATTCTTGGGATTGATCATGCTAATCGGTATAGTCAAGAAAAACGCCATCATGATGATTGACTTTGCCATGGAAGCGGAACGAGAACATAACAAAGCGGCAGAGGACGCCATTTTCGAGGCTTGCATAACACGGTTCAGACCAATCATGATGACCACCATGGCCGCATTGATGGGTGCGGTGCCGATCGCGGTTGGCATCGGAGCCGGCTCAGAATCGCGACAGCCGCTTGGTTTAACCGTAGTAGGCGGACTTCTCGTCTCCCAGCTGGTTACGCTTTACATCACGCCGGTTTTCTACATTTATCTGGACAGACTGCAGGGCAAACTTTCGCCCGGACAGAAGAGCGGCACAGGCGCCGGACCGGAAGAGTCGGCGGTGTAATCGTGGCGGCCTCAGGTTAGGGATTTTTTCGAAATTATCTCTGATCATTCCAGCAGGAGATTTTTTCGAAATTATCTCTGACCATTCCAGCGGGAGATTTTTTCGAAATTATCTCTGACCATTCCAGCGGGAGATTTCTTCGAAATTATCTCTGACCATTCCAGCAGGAGATTTCTTCGAAATTATCTCTGAACGCCCTAATGAGAGATCTTTTCGAATTTATCTCTGAAAAGGACTTTTAATCACCAAATCTTTGAACCAATTACCGACTAAGACGTTTTACATACCAGGGCCCTGAATCAGATTCCTGGAGGTGCAGAATGTCGAAGAGCGTAGCTTTATCCGTTAGAGTTTTCATCGAAGCGTTACCGAAAAATACAATGTTCGGGACGAGGCAATTACTTCATTTGGGCAAGCGAAAAACAATCGACAACATCACGTACAGCCTTGTCAAAACCAAACAAATTATCCGTCTCGCCTGGGGCGTATTTATCAAAAAAGGCTCAAAATTGCCATCGCGCCGGCTAATACTTCAATTCAAAAATTCTCTCTTCGGCCGGAAGACTGCTACACACGGCTCTACCGTAGCGCGAAATCTCGGCCTGCCGGTGGCGAGCAGAGGACGCGATGCGACTGGCAAGAAAAAACGTGCACCCATCCCCCAAAAGCAATTTGATGGCCAGCCCTTCTGCGTCAGCGGCGGCAGCACTTCATTCAAAATATTCAAACATGACGACGGCGAGTGCAAACAATTGATCGGCACATGCGAGCGAAAGCTCTATCTAGGCGAGCAGCAAGAAGGGCACGCAGTTCGGGCTCTGTGGCAAATGAAGAAGGCACGCTTTGAATCTTTAGAAGACGAGCGAATACTGGCATCGCTTCCGGTGCCTGCCTCCGTCCTCGTGGAGAACGCGGCCTGGATGCCCGCCTGGATCAGCGATCGATTGCACGCATTGTCTGAATAGCTAATCAACAATCACACCCGGATAAACAATCAAAAAAAAGACCGCCCCGGAGGACGGTCTCGATTAAACACGTACGTGGCCGTTTAGCGCGGCGGCGGCTTCACATGGATAAACACCGGCGGCGGGGGAGGCAAAATCAGATGCGGCACCGGCAGGGTCTGGTTATGGAAGTAATAGTAGATTGCCACGTGGTTGGCATTAGTCTGGTTATTGTTGTGGTGATGATGGACGCCACAGGCAATAGGGACGGCGATCGAGGTCGCTATACCTAGACCGAGGGCCGAAAAAATCAGAAATTTTTTCCAGGGAAAGATACTAGTTGTGGTTGTGTCGTTGTTTGAGGAAGACGAACTTACGGCTGATATGACGTTACTGCCGCCAAATTTTTCTGAAACACCGGGCAATCCAAGGTCCATAGCGCGACCACTATGACGGTCAACCCACCGATGCGAGGCAGGATCAAATTTAACGCCGCTTTTGAAGACCTCGGAAGCATCTTGCTGCGAAGTCGGTAAAAGTACGTCACCATTCAAACCGGTAGCCATAGAAGGCAGGCCACAGCAAAGATGAATAGTTACCAGAGCCAGCAAAAGGGCCGAAAGCTTTCGGATCATACGATACAACTCCACGATATAGCTCAAGTTAATCATCTTGGCAATACCGATGTCACCCCAACTTTTGCGAATTTAGGCGTTCCGAACCGAAAGACGATTGGCAACAAGCTGCAAGACGGAGGTTCGGCGAGCTTATTTAGCACTCTGTTAAATTCATACCAAATTGTCCACTATCCGATAACCATTCCTAATCGAAAAGCTCAATCGTCGTCGATCGGCAGGCAAATTGCCTTTACGAAACACTTCACCGTCTGCCTTCAAACCGCTGCATAAGAAGCGCACCACGTTCAGTGCACTAAAAAACAGGTCGCCACGAGAGTGACGACCTGTTCGAAATTTCGTTGACAATCGGAACTTATTACCGAGGAAGAGCTTTGCGCAGTTCTTCGGGATCCGAGATCGCCTCTCCGCAATCAGCACATTTTGGTTTGCGACCCTGAACCCAACCGCTTGCAGGCAGGGAGTGACCGTAGGATATGCACTGCTTGTTTTTAGGGCGAAGACCGTAAAGAACGATCGTCCAGAGGTCGGAAAGGTGGTCCCAGATCGATGTCCGCTGAAATCCGACTGACTCTTTCAGGTCGTGAGCGCGCTGCTCCTTAGCCTTCATCGTGCTGATTTTTTCTTTACTGACAGGGGCGGCGTCAGCTGCCCGTTTCACAATTACAGACCGGTGATACATTTGAATTTTTCCTATTATGTCGCCTGAATATGCCGATTATGGTTTCAGCTCGGGCCCGGGAGATTGACCCATCAGTCGCCGAGGCAGTCTGACACTATATTACCTGGACACTTTAATCCCTGATTCTGCCGCTCTCACCTTACAACCAACTCCACTACTTGAATAGTATTTTTTTTGCGGGAATTCCCCATGTTGCCTGGCGTCGACTTCGCTAATGTTGTGAAATGAGGCGCCGATGAGCATCGAAAAAAAACAGGGACGACCTAGTTGATAAAAGTTTTAGCCATGGCAATAGAATCGCATATATACAGAAGCAAGACAAGTACCTATAGAAAAGGCGAGCACAGGCATAGCTTTCGCTATAGTGCTCGCCCTCTATTTGCCAGCCAGAGCCCGGAATGGTCCGGGTCCAGAACTTTTTTGACTAGATCATCTCGTCGATGATTTCCTGCCAGACCTTTGCATCTGGAACGAGGGATTGTTTTACGAGAGCGCCTTTTTTGAACGCAACTTCGTTATCTTCGTACGTAGGTCTATCCACTTTGTAGAGGCAGCCTAGAGGGATTTTGTCGCCCCACTCGAAGGACTTAGCCATGCTCTTCTGGAAATCACTGGTATCCCAGTTTTCGTCTTCGAGCTTGTAAACACGCTCTTTGAAGAAGGGATAGGTGTTGACCTTGTTGTAGGTGACGCAAGGGCTAAAGATATCGACAAGGGAGAAACCCTTGTGCTCGACGGCAGCAGCAATTGTGTCGGCCAGGTGTTTGGGTTCGCCGGAAAAAGCGCGGGCTACAAAAGTAGCGCCGGCGGTCAATGCCAGAGCAAGCGGGTTGAGCGGATTTTCCACGTTACCCTGGGGGGTGGACTTGGTTTTTTGACCAAGACCGGTAGTCGGTGAAGTCTGGCCGGTGGTCAAACCATAGATCTGATTGTCCATAACCAGATAGGTGACGTTCAAATTACGACGCATAGCATGCAGCAAGTGGCCGACACCGATACCGTAGCCGTCGCCGTCGCCGCCGGTAATGATCGTTGTCAGATCAGTATTGGCCAGGTGGGCGCCGGTAGCTACAGGTACAGCACGTCCATGCAGACTGTGAATACCATAAGCATGAATGAAACCAGGCAAGTTAGACGAGCAGCCGATACCAGACACAACCAGGAGATTTTCCGGTTTGATGCCCAGTTTTGCCGCTGCCTGCTGAACGCCTTTGAGTACGCCGAAGTCGCCGCATCCAGGGCACCAGTCGGGCTCGACTGGGCCTTTGAATAATTCGACTGGAAGCTCGATTACAGTTGCCATCCTTAATGTCCTCTTAAAATAGCAGGGGGCTTAGTTCACAGATTTACTTAGTTTCTGAAGCGAGCTTCTCAAAGCTATAAGTGGATCCTGTGGACACGCCGACTTTCATGCGAGCACCGGGGTTGCCGGAGACCCGTTCGTTGATTTCAATATTCCAGGTTGCTTCACCATGACCATTCGCCGATTCGCGCGTCGCTTTGGTCGGGCGCATTTTCTCACCGTTGTGAGTGCGCAGATAGTGGTAGGCAATTTCTTTGGCTTCGACTTCAGTGACTTCGAGATCGAGCGCCTTACCGGCGATGATCCGTTTGACGTGATCGACTATCCATTTCGGCTCCAGCGGCTCACCGTCGTAACGGTTGACGTGGGCATCCATGGAGATACCGGTTTCCATTTTGATGTGTCTGGCCATCTGGCTTGTGAAGTTGACTTCGACAGAAATCTTCTTCTTGGCCTTGCTCAGAATCTCGGTCACTTCTTTCACATGGAAAGGAGCAATGTATTTGATGTTGAGGATATTGGTCTTGATACCTTCGGCGGTGAGCATCTCAGCCGCTTCCTTCATGGCGCCCCATGAAGAGCCCCAGCAAACAAGGGTGATGTCTGCATCGGCTGGTCCTTCGATCTGCGGAGCGGGCAATTCTTTGAGAAGACCCTGTACTTTACGATCACGCTTTTCCATGATTTTGCGACGCAAAGCCTGGTTGGTGTACATGTCCGAAATAAGGATGCTCTCTTCGTCTTGCTCGTCTGTAGCAGAAACGTAAGCAGTGTTCGGTGTGCCCGGAAGAGCTCTCGGTGAGATACCAGATTCGGTGAACTTGAAGCGTTTGAATTTGCCTTTGTTTTCCGGCCATTCGGTGACAACTTCGCCGCGATCGCGTTTGACGTCTGAGTTGAAGACTTCAGCATCGATGGTTTCAGGATGCTCGGAGACGAGCAGGTCGGTCATCATCAATACTGGCAGCTGATATTTGTCAGCGTAGTTGAAAGCGTCTACCGTCGAGTTATAGCAATCGACGATGTCTTTGGGAGCGACGATCAAGCGCGGGAATTCACCCTGCGATGCACCGTAGACCTGGAACAAGTCAGCTTGCTCGGTTTTGGTAGGCAGACCGGTCGAAGGGCCGCCGCGTTGTACTTCGACAACGACTACCGGTACTTCCATGATGCCTGCCATACCGACAGCTTCTGTCATCAAAGCGAAACCACCACCGGCGGTGGCGCACATCGAGCGCGCTCCGGCGATACCGGCGCCGATCGCCATGTTGATTACGGAAAGTTCGTCTTCGCACTGTTTGACGCAGATGCCGGTTTGTTGAGCGTGGCTGGCCATCCAGTGAAGAATGGTCGATGCTGGTGTCATCGGATAAGCGGAATAGAATTTGCAACCGGCTGCATAGGCACCGATAGCAATCGCTTCGTTACCGGTCAAGAAAGGACGACGCTTGCGGCTGAAGGACCACTCTTTATGGATGGGCTGGACATTAGCTTTAGCAAATTCATAACCGGCTTTGAGCAAGGCGACGTTGAGGTCGATAACTTTTTGACCTTTGTGGCCAAAGGTATCGGTCAAAACAGATGTAGGCTCTTCCAGGCCGATGCTGCCGATGAAGCAAGCAGCGCCGATCGCTACCGTGTTTTGCATGATCGTCTGCAGCGGGCCGTGCTCGGCCACTACATCGGCGGTCACTTTGGACATCGGCAGACCGAGGATTTTGACGCCCTCACGTACCTGATAAGGTTCGCATTTGATTCTGTCCGAATTAAACAGAACAACACCGCCCGCTTCTACTTCCCCGGCATGACGCTCGATGGAATCCTGGTTGAGAGCGATTAAAACGTTGAGAGAATCACCGTGGGAATAAACTTTTTCAGCGCCGATACGCACTTTGAGCCAGATATGGCCGCCACGGATGATTGATTGATAACAATTGTAGGCATAGACGTGGAGACCTAGTCTTCCACATGAACGTGCCAGAGTATCGCCTGATTTATCTAGACCGTCTCCGGCCGCTCCAGCAATACCGATTGTGACTTCCTGCATTCTAATCTTTAAACCTCAAAAGAGTTGATAACAGAACCTTCGGCCACTGACCATCTTGCCCACTACCAGGGTAAGAATTCCGCAAGGACCCGCTTGCGAGCTCACAACCTAATAGGAGTGCGCTTTTCTCGCAGAAGATAAGATAGCACGAAAGTTTTTGATGATGGCAAGAGTGACAATTTATCTAGTCATCTTGGGCAACAAAAGTTGAAAGAAAAATCCGGCCATATCGCACAACATTGGCGGCCACTAATGTTCGGCGTCTCAGTGGGCGGTTCCTTCCGGAAAAAGTGGTCGACCACACTGACCCGATTGGCTGCCCTACTCGTGGTTGGTGCTTTCAGCACCGCCATGGCCTTCGACAGACACAGGGTAGGGCTGCGTCCACCACCAGCCGAAGGTACCGATGATTAAACCGGCTCCCAGAATGGTTACACCTTTGAGAATCATATCCTGAACACTGGTTTCAGGAATGACGTCGGTGGCAACGGCATGGTCATCGTGACCGTGGCCGGCACTGTGATCATCATGGGCATGATCGCCGGATGAAGGGTTAGCGTGAGAATCGTCTGAACTCATGGTCAACTCCGATTAAAAAAGATTCACAGCAAAGGCCGTGCTCTTGACAGCGACTTTTAATGATTGGGCAGCAAATAAGCGAGCCAGGCAATACCGGCCACAGCGGCGAAAATCACCAGTGCATAGTACTGACCGCGACCATTCTGCATGTATTTGAAGACTTCGCCAAAGCTCATCGTCACAAGACCGGCGCCATTGACCACGCCTTCCACGACAAACATGTCGACGAAATTCCAGATGCTCTTGTAAAACGGCAGGAAGACACGGTCTACAAGGCCGAAATAAATATCATCGATATACCATTTGTTCAAAGAGATGTTGTAGAGCATTGCTTTCCAACCATCTTGTGCTTCGGCAAAGGACTTGTTCACATGCACCGTGCGACTGAGATACATCAAGTAGGCGAGGATAAAGCCGGTCAAGGCAAAGAGAATGGAAATACCCATCATCTTCAAGTCGGCGCCTTCATAGTGGGGGCCGCCCGGTCCAAATACGAAAGAAGCAAAGTGAGTGGGAGCGCCATGCTCACCACCGGCACCGGCAAAAGCCTTGCTCAGATTTTCGAAATTGAAACCGAGATATCCGGTCAACATGGAAGGAATAGAGAGTGCGAGCAAAGGCCAGGTCATCGCCGCCGGTGATTCGTGCGGATGAGCATTGCCTCTGTAGTCACCGGTAAAGGTCATGAAGTATAGGCGGAACATATAGAACGCAGTCATACCGGCAGTAGCCATCATCAACCAGCCAATAAAGGGATCGCGACCCATAGCGGCCGAAATGATTTCGTCTTTGGAGAAGAAACCACTGAAGAGGGGGAAACCGGAGATAGCGAGCGTACCTACCAGGAAGCAGAAATGCGTGAGCGGCATTTTGCTGCGCAGTCCGCCCATCTGACGAATATCTTGTTCACCGTGCAGACCGTGGATAACGGCACCACTACAGAGAAAGAGCATCGCTTTGAAGAAAGCGTGGTTGAAGAGGTGGAAGAAGCCTCCGGTAAAGGCACCGGCGCCGAGACCGACGAACATGTAGCCGAGTTGCGAACAGGTCGACCAGGCCAGCACACGCTTGATGTCGTACTGACTCATAGCAATGGTGGCGGCCATAAAAGCGGTGATCGCACCGACATAGCAAACATAATGAAGGGCGACGCCGGCCTGACCATCGGTGGTCAACCAGATTGGATAAGCGCGGGCGACGAGATAGACACCGGCGGCAACCATTGTGGCGGCGTGGATGAGGGCGGAAATCGGCGTAGGACCTTCCATAGCGTCAGGCAACCAGACGTGCAGAGGGAATTGCGCGGACTTGGCCATCGGACCCATCAACATGACGACGCCAATGGTGAGCAACATTCCGGCGGTGAGACTGCCACCTTCGGCAGCGCGGTGAATGACCGAACCGATATCGGTCAGGTTTTCACCGACGAAACCGAGGACGACGCCGCCGGCCCAGTAATCCTTGGTGCAGACTAAGAGCATCAAGATGCCCATCAAGAAACCGAAGTCACCAATACGGTTGACGACAAACGCTTTCATACAAGCGCGAGCAGCCGACTCTTTGTACCACCAGAAACCGATCAGGAAGTAGGAGCAAACGCCGACCAGTTCCCAGAACATGAACATTTCAAAGAGGTTGGTAGAGACGACCAGACCAAGCATTGAACCGGTAAAAAGTGAAAGATAGGCATAAAAACGCGAGTAGCCGACGTCCTCTCGCATATAGCCATGTGTATATATCTGCACCAGCAAACTGACGGCGGTGACGACAATCAACATAAGGGAAGCGAGATTATCGGACAGCACTCCCACCGAAAGGGTGAAGGCGGAGGAGACAAACCAATCGATATTTTGCTGATAAAACGGATGCGGGTAAGTTTTGGTGGCGAAAGCCTGGAAGATAGCGATTGAGTGGATGAGACCGTAGAGCACTGCACCAATCGACACTGTCATGGAGAGAGTCTTGGATGCCCTCAGCCCCATGATGATCAAAAAGCCGGCTAAAAAAGGCGCGGCAACGATCAGACCGGCGTGCTCAACAAACCATTTCAATTGCTCTGGGGTTAACGGCAGCAAGGTGCGTCTCCTGAATCTCTTACTTGACTACTTGTCCTAATTTTTTGCAAAAAGAGAACCCTAAAACTATACATTCATGACGTCCCAACTAAGCCTTCTCATGAAGGAGGGTTTAGAGTGAAAAGATTTTTCTTTTCAATCCCAAATTGGAAAGGGCCGGGCATTTATACTGTCGCAATCAACGCTTTATAGTGTTGACTCGATCTATCCTGGGGAGAAGTCCGTGTCCGAACCAACACATCTACTTACTATTTTATTTTTAGTACCACTGCTGGCCTCACTGGCGATTGCCTGCAGCCCCGAGGCGGTGGCCCGCAAGATGGCAATCGCGTTCGGTTCGGCAATGTGCGCAGTAGCCGCCTGGCTCACCTGTCAATTCAGCCTGGACCGCGCCGCTGAATTTCAGATGGTCGAAAAAATCGTCTGGTTCAACCAGCCATTCCCCGTCCAGTACGCAGTCGGCGTCGACGGTATGTCACTGGCTCTGGTCGTGCTGACAGCCTTCATTACATTGATGGCTGTAATGGCAAGCACCTCCATTGGTGACAATCGCCCCAGACTTTATTACTCAATGCTCATGCTCCTGGTCTTCTCCATCCAGGGTGTGTTCATGTCTCTTGACCTCCTCCAGTTCTTTGTCATGTACGAGCTCGAGCTTGTACCGATGTATTTCTTGATCGCCATCTGGGGCGGCCCGAGACGCAATTACGCTGCCATGAAGTTCTTGATATACACCTTCTTCGGTGGCGTATTGATGCTCGCCGGTCTGCTTTACATGTATGCGCAAATGGGCGGCAGCCTGACCGAAAGTCTCTCCACTTTCGACATGCAGATTCTCGCCCAGCGTTGCCCGGGCTTGCCCAAAGACGTTCAGACCCTGGCCTGCCTCGGCTTCTTCCTCGCCTTCATCATCAAGCTGCCCTCTTTCCCGCTGCACACCTGGTTGCCCGACGCACACGTCGAGGCGCCTACTCCGATTTCAATGATTCTGGCCGGCCTGCTCCTCAAAATGGGTTCGTATGGTCTGGTCCGTATCTGCATGGGCTTCTTCCCCTTCTTCTTCATCGATTACGGCCCGCAGATCATGGCCCTCGGCGCCTTCAACATCGTCTGGGCAGCAATGGCCTGCCTCATCCAGCAAGACATGAAGCGAGTGATCGCCCTGTCATCAGTAAGCCACATGGGTTTTGTCTTACTTGGCCTGGCCTCGCTCTCGTCTGCCGCCATTAACGGTGCCATTTTCCAGATGCTCTCCCACGGTGTCATATCGGCCCTGCTCTTCTTCCTGGTCGGCACTGTCTACGAGCGCACACATACAAGAAATATCACTGAGATAGGCGGCGGCCTGGCCAAACAGATGCCCACCCTCTTCTATTTCTGGATGCTCGGCACAATGGCCAACCTTGGACTGCCAGGTCTGTCCGGTTTCGTCGCTGAAGCTGCCGTTTTCTACGGCGCATACACTTCACCGATGGCCCTCTCGACTCTGCACGGACATATGGTCCAGGCCTGGATCTGGTTTGCCGCAACTGGCGTCGTCCTCACCGCCGCTTACATGCTCTGGCTCCTCAAGCGCCTTTTCTACGGCGCGCAGTTGCCAAAATGGGATCATCACTTGAGCGATGCCACCATGATCGAAAAAGGTATTGCTTACACACTCTGTTTCACCATCCTGGCGCTCGGTATCTATCCGCTCATGCTAACCAGATACTACGCACCGATTGCCGACCGATTGGCCGACAGCATTCAACAAAGAATGACTGCCTGCGCGCCGCTTGCACCAAACGCTCCAGTCAAGAAAATCTCGTCGACAGCAACGACGACGACTCTGCCGGAGTAAACGAAAAAGCAGATTTTGCTCAGAGCAAAAAGAAAACGAAATCCCCGCTTGTTAAATCAAACAATCGGGGATTTTTTTTGAGCGGTAGAAGCAGCGCCGCATGCTAACGCGGCAAGTTCTGTAACGGCACACTTTCTACCGGAACGTCATCCGGCTGCGGTGTCTGGCCATTAAGCGGGTTAACCGGCTGGCTCGGACGTATAATCACTCGACCTTCGATTGCTTTAGATACGCTCGCGGAAACGCTATCAATGAGATCGGCGGCAGTTTTGGCGTCGTAATATTTACCTCCAGAATTTTCCGAAATGCAGTTGAGCTGGTTACGTGCCTGCGGCTCGCGATGCAAAGAAAGTCCGACAACGTCCACTTTTATTTTGATGCCGTATCTGGGCAGGAGTTCGCGGATGACTTTGCAAGGATCGCCCATGCAAGTGTCCGCACCATCGGTGATCAAAATGATTACTTTGCTGCCCTGCAAGCCACGGAAATCGGAAAAAGCGGCTTGAGCGATGGAATAGGCGAGCGGTGTCATGCCATAGGGTTTCAGTCCGCGTACTTTGGTGATAATCGATACACGATTGTTTTTACCGATAGGGACCCAGAGAGCGGTGTTGCGGCACTCACTGGCCATCGATCCAAAGCCACCGCCAAACATACCCGTGCCGCCCTGGGCGCCGGAATAGCCTTGCCCAAAAACGCGCAAACCAAGGTTTACATCGGGAGGAATGTTAGAGAGGGCATTTTGCAAAACTTGCTTGGCCGCGTCTATTTTTTGCACACCATGCTCGAGATCGTCGAGCATGCTGCGCGAGCCGTCGACGATAAAGAGTATATTTACCTGCTCAGCCTGTCGCTCGACGCCGGTACGCAACAGTGAAGAACCAGTGCCGGCCTGTAGGGTGGTATTTTGCGTGCCCACCTGCAGGGTCGTATTCTGGGTACCTATCTGCATGGTAGTGGCATCCGTGCCGCTGCGCAGAGGGGCGCTTAAACCTGAACCAGAAGAAGATGATGATGATGATGATGCTGCCGAGGGGAAAATTCGTTTGCTACGCGCCTGCGGAGCGATAGGAGGCTCACCCTGATTTGCTGTGGGCGCGACTTGCACCGGTACCGGGGCAGGCATTGACGTTGACGACGAATCGCTGCCATTACTCTGGGTGTGGTTTGAATTCAGAGATGGAACGGCCATGGGCACAGGCGAATAAATTTCCGGCTGCGCTGTCGCCGCCGTCGGAGAAGAACTAGAAGAAGAAGAAGAAGAATCTGCGGCTAACGCTGTCGGCAAAAAACCGGCCAGACCAAACCCAAGTGAAACGGCAAGAGCGGCAAAGTAAGGTGCAGAAACAGGAAACGCTAGGCGAAGCAGCTGACAACATGCCACCGGCCGCGGTGACACCGCCCGTTTCCGACTATTTTTTTGCGGCCGCGTCGGATGCATCTGTCTTTCCTTTATCTGGAGTTTTATCAAGGTCGGCAGGAGAAACGGAAGAAGAGGTTGAAGAAGCGGAAGAATTTGCCGAAGAATTCGAAGAATTCGAAGAAGTACTGGTGGAAGAAGCCGCTGGCGGTGCTAGCGCACCCGAGCTTTCGGGGCTAAAAACAGGCGAATTCCCCTTCCCGAGATCGTCAGCAGCACCATCAGTGGTGCTCCTCAGACCATTAGTTTTCTTGCCATCCCCACCTTTTTTATGACCAGTGCGACCGGCATCGCCTTTATCATTCGCTCTCGGTTCAATCTTGCCGCTGACTTCGTCATCATACTTGGTCTGCGCATTTACCGCCTGCGGAGTCTCGCCCTTTCCGGCCAGGTGGGCAACGACAACCCGGCGGCTGAGCGGCACCGACTGCTGAGAATGACTACCGAGCGAGCCATAGATAGTGATGTAGTAAAGGCCTTCTTTATTGGCATTAGACATCGGGATTTTTGCTTCGAAAGATGCCCCGTCCACTTTCACACCACCCTTGACGGGTATATCGGAGACGGGCCTGGCTTCAGCACCGGGGCCACCGGACATGATGATCAAGGGCGCCGCTAAAGCGACCGGGGGCACGAAGACACCACCGGCAATGGCGGCGACAACGCCGATTGTTTTCAAAGCAAAAATCGCTTTGCTGTAATCATGGTCTGAATGGCCGGCGTAAGCTACATAGTCGAGGGGTGGAAAATAGGGCAGGGCATCCTCGGACTCATCGGCCGAACTGGCATTCGCACCGCCATTGTTAGCCTCCCAGGCGATCGTAATGCGATCAAAAACATAGGGGCTCTCCAAAGCTCCTTTTATGTCTAGCTTCTCGCCGACAGCCACTTCGAGCGGTAGTGTCTCGATCACACCGTGACGAGATACTGTTTCGAAGGCACTGAGCAGTTTGCTGCGGTCAGCTGACAGACCAATGGAAAATCCAAGCTGACTGGCATCGGGCGACATCAAAGCATCACGGTCATCCTGCCGACCGAGGAGCGATTTGACGATACGCGCCAGAGCTGCCTTGGATATTTTCGAATTGCCCAGTTCGGCGCATTTTATCGAAGCAATGCTCTCGACGACGGCGTCGGTACCGCCAGCTAGCGTATAGCGCCGATCTGGATTTTCACCGTGCAAAGAAAAATGCGAAAGGACGGAGCGAGCAGTCAATTCCTGGATGTGACTGGCAGCGACGCGTTCGGCGATCGGATCAGAAACGAGGGGCCCCAGACCGGCATTGCGTCGCTCGTAATTGATCAACTCGAGGGCAAACTGATTGAGGACGTTGGCCGGAGCGGCATCTTGATTTTCTGGTCGAGCGGCCAGCTCATCGAGATAAGAAACGTTCGTCGATGGATCGGCGCCGTAAGAAAGATCGAGCGCTCCCACACCCAAACCTGAACCTGAA
Organism: Cyanobacteria bacterium REEB67; assembly: GCA_018971775.1. GTDB lineage: Bacteria > Cyanobacteriota > Vampirovibrionia > Obscuribacterales > Obscuribacteraceae > REEB67. Next base: position 85,084 of record JAGXAB010000010.1, read on the forward strand.
CCAAACCCGGAGGGGCGTCCAAGTGGCAGCAGATCATCGTGATCGCGGGCGGCAGCGGAATTTGGGTCCAGGGTATCAGGCCCGAGCAGTGTACTTTTAAGTCGGTCGGTGCGGTCGAACAAAGAATCGTCGGGATAGACTTTTTTGAAAACAGTCTTTTCCAGGCGAGCCAATCGATCGGCAATCGGCATGGCAGGCTCGGCGGCCCCCATGGTCAGGCCCTCGAGTTTACCAATAGTCGGGTAGGGGTCACTACTGACGGGCCCACCGACGGCATTGCGCGGCGGCGCCACCGGAGGCATGGCGTTGCTATTTGGCTGATTAGGACCGCCGGGCGGGGTTTTAACCGGAGTCGGATGATTGACCGGATTGCCGCTAGAGGAAGGCGAGGCCGCCGCTGAAGCAGATGCAGTAGGCGGAGTAATCGGGTCGATCACCGGCTGCATCGGCATCAATTTGATATCAGAGGGCGAAGATGGGGGGGAAGAGGGGACAGAACCGCGCGGCCGGTTTACACGAGTGATCGGGTGACCGTCCTTTCCCAAAAGCACGGCCGGGCCCGACGCGTCGGCCGCACCGCTCGAAGCGGAAGAGCCGCCAGCCAAAGGCGGTACGGCACTGGAAATTGCCTGATTTGAAGCACCGCTGGCGGCGAAGACCGGCGCCGCCGAGGCAAAAGAGATAAGCGGCTCGGCACAGGGAGCAAGCGGCAACCAAGCACCGACTGAGAGCAGCAAAGCCATGGCCAGGGCTACTTTTGCAGCTCTTGCCTTTTTCAATGCTGGATTTGCGTTTTGCACCATATTCAGGCCGTTTGATAGATATATTGTGCGCACAAAACTGCCTAAATCACAAATCCTAAAAAATCAGGCAGGCGATAGCGCCCTGTCGACCAGTTTTACCGCCGGATTGCCTGTGCGAATAGAAAAGCTCAGGATGGCAGGCCGTACAAAGGTCTGAAACATCGACTCTGGCCACTCCCGCCTGTAAAAGCTGAAGCGCGTTTATCGCCTTGAGATTTGGTCGGACTGAATGATCGACCGCTGTAACGACAAGATTACGACGGATTTCTTCATCTTCCTCAGCCGAGCCGGCGGAGGAACCACAGACAGTGGCCATCAACTGTTCGACAACGTCCGGCCCAGTCGGATAACAGCAGGTACCGATTGCCGGTCCGACCGCGCCAATCATAAACTCGGGGCTACCGCCCATTTCGCAGAGAGCCTGGACAGAGTTTTTGACGATCGCCTGAGCCGTGCCGCGCCAACCGGCGTGGGCAATGGCTAGCAATTTTTTCTGCCTTTCATAGACAATCACCGGCACGCAATCGGCAAAATGCAGAAGCAGGGGCACACCGACCAAACTGGTAGCCAGTGCATCGACTCCGCTCAAGTCAGGCTCGGAATGGGGATCGACAATTTCGACGACATTACCGGAGTGCACCTGCCCCGGTACTTTCATCCAACCATGCTTGAATGAAAGCGCATCGCAGAGCACTTCGCGATTGGCCAGAGCATCGCCTTTGAGAGTACCGTCGGCGACATGCCGACCAAGATTGAAGCTGTCGTACGGTGCGGGGGTTTCACCACCATGGCGGGTAGTGAAAGCATGCTGCAAACCGTTGGGCGCCTCCTCGAGAAGGAGCGGTGACTGCAGCAAAGGCAGTGCACCAAATTGATTGGTAACCCAGGCATTCGCCTTCAAGGCCGCCTGAATCCTTGGCGAATCGGTTTCTTTGAGTGTGTTCATGAATGAATCGACAGGCCTCCACAAATATTGATCGCTTGTCCGGTGATGCCACGGGCCGCATCAGTAGCCAGATAAATAACCAGGTCGGCAACTTCGCTTGCTTCAATCAGTCTTTGCTGTGGCACCGAAAATTTTGCGGTATCGACAGAATGAGCCACTTCCAGCTGATTGAGCTCGCACCAGCGCTGGTCGGTTAATTGACCGAAAGCCATATCGGTGGCCACCCATCCCGGACAGACAGCATTGACAGTGACGCCGGTCACTGCCACTTCCAGAGCCAGAGACTGAGTCAAACCGATTAAGGCAAACTTCGATGCCGAATAGGCGGCTCCGTAAGCTTCACCGCTACGCCCGGACATGGACGAAATATTGATGATTCGCCCCCAACGACGATCGACCATACCGCTTACCAGTTGAGAGGAGAGAAGCATGGCACTGGTCAAATTAGTATCCATGGTGCGCTGCCAGCTTGCCAGACTGTGATCGGCAACAGCCTCAGTAATATAGATGCCGGCGTTATTGATCAATATATCGATGCCATCAAGCCTGTCTTTAATCCGTTTAAGAGTAGCGTTCAACGCTTCCGCATCGGCCAGATCCGCCGCCTCGATCAGCACAGTTTGCCCGGAACCAAGCAATCCCAACTCTTTTTGCACGGCGCTCAAGTTTTGCGCATTTTTTGAGATCAGCACCAAATCAGCGCCAAGACGAGCAAAAGCAAGGGAACAAGCCCGACCAATGCCGCGTGAAGCACCGGTGATGAGGACACGTTTGCCTCTAAACAACTGCGGAGCAAAACAGCTGGCAGCCACGATTTGACTTATATCTTCCATAACTTCCGGCATGGTGCCTTTGGCCAACCCTAAATTAAGACAAATTCCCGCACAAATTCCAGCGTAAATTCCTGGACAAATTCATGCCATCTATATTATGCGATCCGGCGCAGTTGCGCTTCCCGATCTTGTCTGCAGATCGGGAGAAATCCATCAAATCCCTGCCCCGGCAAGGTTTTACTCGGGGAGAAAGGACTCCTGGTTAAGGATTACAAATCTTGCCAAGCAGGGCTGAGTTTAAGTTCAGATCCGAGCCGGGGAACATTGCTAAAATTTCGTAGTCTTTTTAAGAGCGTGTCTAAATTTAAAAAGTGTTATTCAAACGGCGTTTTCCCAGCACAGTGGCGGCCTTTCAGAGCCGTAAATTTTCCAAGGTGAACTACCATGACTTCTAAAGCAAGTTTCATTAAGCGTTCAATATTAGCTTCAGCTCTGCTTCTCAGCCAAACAATATATCTTTGTCCCACCTCTGTTCTAGCTGCCGACGGCGACATTCGCCTGGCTGGATCGGCCATTTTTACAGTACCCGCAGAAGGTTCGTTGACCGCTGATAAACGGTCGCAAACGGTGCAGCAAAATTTGGACAACGCTCTCGTTGCCGCTAAAGATAGGACTCCAGCATCGGTCAACATCACCTACGTCAAAGGCGTACCAGTGATCACGCTCGGTGGCTATCAGGTCGTAACCGTCGATAGTGCCAGTGCCAAGGCGATGCATTCTACACCGGCCTTGCTGGCTAAAAAGTGGGGCGATGCCATCCGCGATTCGCTCAAGGACCAGGCCTCGGTTGCCACGTATGTAGCGCAGCTTTCCGGTGATTACGCCTCGAACGCACCGGCGCCTCAAGCAACGCCAGTACAAGCGGCTCCCCAACAAGCACAAAACAATTATCCGCCCCAGGGACAAATTGGTGGAGTACAGACCAGCTACCAACAACCGGTCAACTACACCACTCAGCCAAACTATCCACCGCCCGGTTACGGACAGCCTCCAGGCGGCGGACAGTATGCTCCTCCTCAAGGTGGCTACAGGCAGGGTCGGGTGTCTTATGCTCCCGCCGGCATGACGATGAATGCCACTTTGAGCACAGGCATATCGACCACAGTGGCTCGCCCCGGTGACATGATTCAAGCCAGCCTCAGTCAGCCTCTGGTCCTCGGCGATGCCACCATTCCAGCCGGCTCCTTTTTAGAAGGCACCGTCACCGATGCCAGCGGCGGCAAGTTGCTCGGCCGTGCCGGTACACTCGGTATCAAATTTAATCGCCTGCGCACACCTGACGGTGTAGAGACACCGATTTCCGCGCACCTCGTGGGCGGCATCGGCAAATACAGCAACGCCAACGGCTCAGACGTAATGAAGGGTGAAACCTGGAAGACAAAAGTCGGCCAGGGCGCCATCCGTACCGGTATCGGTGCCGGTGCCGGCGCAGCTCTCGGCACAGCAGTCGGCGCCATCGCAGGCGGTGGCCACGGAGCCGGTACGGGCGCCTGGTCTGGCACCGCAATTGGTGCCGGCGTCGGTATGGCAGACAGCTTGCTTTTGCGTAAGGGCAAGGACGTAAACATCGCTGCCGGCACGCCGCTCGAGATTCAGCTCGATCAAGCAGCCACCTTCACCGGCGGCTCAGGTCCGGCCACTGCCAGCCAGGGCAATTACGGCTACTAAAAGCGCACAGTCCAGAAGAGAGAGAGAGAGGGGGGTAGCAAGACCATAGATAGTCTTAACTGCCCCTCTCTTTTTATTACCTGAAGCACTGTTTTACTGCGCTTACTTATCTTTCTTGCCTTTGTCCTTAGCTGGCTGCACATCGCCGTGTACTTTTACGCTGGCATTAGGCATGAGCTGAGCTTCGGAGGCGGGCTCGCCGTTGAATTCCTGACGGAACTCGGCGAGGAATTCATCGCCGGGCTTGATGATCGATTCCTGCCCTTTGACTACAGTGTCTTCGATGATCCAGCTGCCGGGCACGCCGCTCAAGAAGCCCCAGGCAAATCCCTTCAGACGACGATGGCGGACGTTATTGCCGACTGGTTTCATAAAAGCAAAAGATGGATTGGCGGCGCCAATCAGGCCGAGCGCCACAGGCATGGCACCAAAACTAAAAACACCGGCTGGAGCCATGGCAGCGTTCAAACCGATACGTACGGCCTTATAGCGCAATTGCTGCGACCAGGGACCGGTGACCTGACCAAGATGGTTGACACCGAGGACGCGACCTTCGTTCTTATTTTTGACGATACGAGAGGTGCGGGCGGGGCTGGCGACGAGGGGAAGATGCTCACCTTTTTCGTTGATGATTTCGTCAAATTCGACGCCAAGTACGCCGGAGTTGCGGTACCAGCGCTCCGGACTGACCAGAGAGTGCATCGCCGAGCGGGCCTTCAAAGCATAATTGATATGACCATGCACTTCTGCACCTTTGTGGGCGATCAAACGATCACCTATTTTTAGATCGTATTTCAAACGCGCTTCGATCGGATCGCCTTTGTGGGCAGTCTTGGACGATATCTGCGACGAGACGACGACCGGGAAGCGAGCACCTGTTTTGATGTGGGTCTTGCCTTCATCGGTCTCGAGATTTTCGTATTTGATTTCTTCTTCGACTTGCGCTTTTTCATCGCAGTCGACGATGACGATACCGCCTTCTTGCACGGTGCCATCGCCTTCAACCACTGCTTCATTGGCGGTCACGGTAGCGCCCAGTGACTTGAGCATGTCACTAGAGAGTGAATCAGCGGTCCCGAGCGTGCCGACCTGCGGAGCCGCTTTGACCGGTGCGCTGGTCTCGTCGGGAGTCGGAATCAAAATCGTGGCACTATCGGTAGTGACGGCCTCAACGGCGGCTTTAGCGGCAATAGCCTTGCCGGACGACTGAGTTGCACTGTCGCCGGCTTCACTGGCGACCGGAGCTGCACTAGCAGCCGGAGCTGGACTAGCGGCTGTTGGAGCCGTGTGCACAACGGCAGGCGCATCTACGCTCGCTTCACTTTTCTTTTCAACTTCTTTAAGGGTTTCTTTGTCAGCGGCTTTCTCCGCCTTTTGATCTGAACCGTCTTTGCCGTCTTTGCCTGCGGATTCTTCCGAGACTTCTTTTTCAGAGACTTGCTCGTCGGCTTTCTCTGCCTCTTTATGGGCAGCCTTTTCCCTGGTGGCAGCGACTTTGGCCGCCTCATCCTTGACCTTTTCGGCGGCCTTTTGCTCGGCTTCGGCGACTTTGGCTGCTTCTTCCTTAGCTTTTTCGGCGTTTTTTTGCTCGGCTGCTGCTACTCGCGCGGCCTCTTCCCGAGCTCTGGCCTCGGCTTTGACCTTCGCCTTTTCAGCGGCCTTCTGCTCGGCTGCGGCTAGGGCATCGGCTTTTTCCTTAGCTCTGGCGTCGGCCCTTTCCCTGGTGATGCGCTCGACTTCGGCAAGAGCAGCGGCCTTCTCTCGGGCTCGGACATCGGCTCGTGCAGCCGCTTCAGCCAGGGCCTTTTCGCGGGCGGCCGCTTTCAAATCTTCAGGGCCGGGAGAAGTTGCTTGCGCTTGCTCATCGGCCACGGCTGAATTTTTCACATCCGCTTTCGGGACCGATTCTTGCTTGATCGCAGCACGCGAAGTGGCGGCCGACCTGGCAGAGTCACTGCCAGTGGTGCCAGCCTTGACCGGACCATCGATGATTGCCGAAGCATTGTTTCGGCTGTCGTTCCAGGATGGAGCACTCTGGTCGGCGGCGCCAGCCATGTCATCGGCGGCGAAAGCGGCGAAGCTTGTGACACAGCCCGTGCTGGCCAGTGAAAACTGAGCGATCAATAACATGCTCATTGCGCGCACGATTTTGCCAGGGCTACGTCGATTGTGCTTAGGGGTGCCGGCGCTTAAAAAATTGTCCATTGGCGAAACTAAATCCTGCTTGCGTGCCTAATCATCATCATTTATGGCAGCTTCGATCACTCATCTTCGAGGGACTTATCAAGAGCTGCCGGGTTACCAGTCCTCACTTATCCAGTTTGCCTGCTATTTTCTGACAACAGACTCATTAATGCCAGTGAGAATTCACTCTTGGCATCAATATCCAGGGCCGAGGAGTTGATAGGCAGCCCATGATTTGGGAGAACGATCTCGAGAAAGTCCAGCCATTTGCGCTTTTCTCAAACTCTGAGCAGGATTGAGGCCTGCCTGCTTACCCTTATAGAAGTTAACAAGCTCGTTGATTCTCTGCGCTTCAGGTTGAGCCCAGAGGCTCATAAGCACATTTCTTGCGCCTACGTAATTGAGTCCTCGACTAAAAACCTTGACCGCATTGCCTCTTACATCCTTAGAACTGACAGAGCTGGCGCTCCAAACGATCAGGTCACTGGGCATGCTCGTCCCGAACAATCTACCGGCGGTGACATTTTTGGTGCCGTCATCGCGATCCGAAAAAATAGGCAAGACCGAACGCAGCGGATTATTTTCAAGGAGCGGCAGTTTCGCGCAAATATGCACCACGGACTTGCCGCGAGCTTGCTCTTCGAGATTGCCGATAGCGGCATCTCTGCCGTTCAATGTTGTGATCCGACCGGCGCCCACCACGCTAGCGATCTGATCGCTTTCGCCTTGATCGTTGGCACCACCCATGCTGGCAACAATGACGCTGAGGTCATCGGGCGATTTGGGCGCGTTGTCTACGAGCACAGACATGGAAGAGGCCATGGTGAGCAGATGATTTTCAACGAAAAATTTGCCCTGCTCGTCGACGAGGGCGGCAAATGGCAAATTGAAAAGAACACCATCGGGAATAACGACGATCATTTGATCAGCGTTACGCGGCAGGAACTGTCTTACCGAAGAAGGTAAAAGTTCGGTGTAGAGCGCTCGCAAATTTTGCTTTTCGATTTCGCTGGTGCTTGCTTCGTCTTCCTTGGTGGCACCAACAAGCAAAGCCGATATCTGGCTCTTCAGACGGGCCCGATTGACTGGCAAATTAGTGGAAGAGATCCGACCTTCGCTGTCGATTGTGAAGACCATCGAAGACTCAGGCCCGACCAGATACTCAAGGGCGACAGCTTTATCGCGCTGAACAGCAGTGATTATTTCATCCGGTGTGGTTGGCAATGGCGCTATCAAGCGAGCCAGGGAACGGTTAGTTTTGAGCAAGCCATTGAAGCGCTCGAGCCAGGTCTTCCAATCTTTCTGTAGACTGTTTGGATTGGCGGAGATTTCCGCGGCATGAATGTGGACACGCTGGGTGACAAGCTCACCGTATACATCGCGGTCTTCGGCTTTGACCTGGCCGCCGCGGCGCAACCATTCATTGATGAAGCCTTCTTCTTTCAGCTGCTCGGCGGCAAGCAGGGCCTGCTCAGTCATGCCCTGACCGGCCATGAGTGATACCAGATTGAAAGCCATATCCTCGCGACTGACTGGGAATAGCAAACTATCGGCGCTGGGGAAATCCCCGGCCTGCGGTGATCGGAAATAAGAGAGCGCGCTTTTCAATGATTCCTTGGCGGCAACGGCATCGTTTTGAGCCAGCTGAATCTTGGCTAGAAGCGTATGGGATCGCCAGAGGCAGGCGTCATCCTTGATCTTGTCGGAGAGCTCGATGGCACGGGTGACTTTGGAGAGAGCACCGGTCAAATTAGCGGATTTGAATTCGACTTCGGCCTCGGCCTGACGCAGGCGACCCTGCATTACACTATCGCCAGCTTTGGCCAGATTGGTGACGGCACCGTCGAGGTGTCCACGCGCACTGCGAAAGGCTCCGGTGCGATACTCGGCCACGGCAATGTTGGAGAGCACAACGGCATTTACGCGCGTCGGCTTCGGATTGACCAGCGACAAATATTCGAGGGCCTGCTGAAATTGACCGAGAGCCTTACCGGGCTGACCATCATTTACTTCCAGCACACCGAGCGCATTTAGAATCTGGGCCTGGTTGAGCGAATCTGTTTTGGAAGCAAAAACAGGCAAAGCTTTTTGAAAATAGACACGCGCTTGCTCGAGATCGCCAGTGGCGCTCAGGGTAAAGGCGTAAGCTTCATCAAGATTGGCGCGAGCAATAGGGCTGAAGCGCTGAGACTGCACCTTGGAAAGTAGGGCATAGGCCTGCTCATAGGTCTGCTTCGCCGTGGCGTATTCGCAAGCAGCATATTGAGCATTGGCGAGACATTGAAGAGCGGGGATAACATAGGCCTCGTTATCATTTTTTATCGCTCTGCACTGTGAAAGCATACTTTCAGCTTCCTCGAGCGCGGCGACTAGCCAGCCCATGTCGATCATCGATGCGACAATGGCGGTGCGCACAGCAACTACACGCGTGTAGTCGTTCATCTGCATCGAATAAGCCGCACCCTGCTGGAAAAATTTGAGCGCTTCTTTGGGCTTATTGAATTTGACACAAAGCTGCCCACACAAATACATGATCTGGCAGGCTTCAGCCGGATCAGTCAGGGCCGTCCCAGTCAAAACTTTCAAAGCAGCGTCCATCTGCTGAACGGCCCAAACCGGATTATCGAGGCCAAAATAGGCTTGACCAAGTGCCACTCGTGCTCTGGCCAGAGCACGATCATCGTGCACGGCAGCCAGGACTTCCACCGCGTTTTCGCCAAGGTATTTCGCTTTGACCCACTGGCCCTGCTCAACGTAAATGCGGCACATATTGGTCAGGGAGCGGCCCTGACCTTCAGCGTATTTGAGATCGAGCGACATACCATACTCTTCTTGCCAGGCGCTAAGAGCCTGGCTGTAGAGATGCTGTTTGAAATAATCTTCGCCCTTCTTATCCAGATCAACCATTTTCTCGATTGATTGAGGGGTCTGTTGAATGTCAGTAAGCTTCTGCAGTTCTTTGATCACCGCTTCCCGACCAATTGAACGGTCGCCGGAATACTGGGTGTTTGCAGGAAAAGTATTGCCCGGCTGCGAATAGTCTATGACCTGCGTCTTATCGGCGGCGGCGATGGTATTGAGGTCGCGGGCCGACGCGGCAACTGGCATCAGCAAATTGCTGATATTGGCGCTAGCCAAAAGCGCGGTGCACGCGATTGCAATAACTTTTCTCATAAGACCTGCGGGTTCTGAAAGAGGTAGCAACCTAGAAGGATAGCCAAAAATACGAATCTTTGCCCGTGCATTAGGGAGGTTTAGGCTGACATGGGCAAAAAATAAGCTTGGCAAATTGGCTCGAGCCAACGATAGTGGCCTGGAAAGCTGATTTGCTCCAAGGCCCAAAGTTTAACTTAACCATGCAGGAACAAGCATCGGCTCAGGCCCGGGGCTTGCCAAGCACTCCCCCCCCTCGGAGACCAATCATCGGACATGTGTCAGATATGCGGACGCCATAAAACAGGCAATAGCCGCTCCCTTGCTTTGAATCGGGGCGATCACAGCGGCCTGAAATAATGGTAGCCTTCTGGTGGCGCTGCGTTAAGTCATGCTTTACAAATTAGATGAGGCAAGACTTTCCTTTCAAAATTTTTTAGGAGTAAAAAATGCAAAAGTCTGTCAAAACTACCACGTTAATTCTTGCCCTCGGCCTGGCCACAGCACAAGCTGCGCTTCTGCCCATCAGTGGCCAGGCGGCCCTGGCCGACACTTACTCCTCGACAGTCAGTCACACGCACACGACCACCAAGGTCAAGACATATTTTCAGACCCATCCGAAAGTACGTAAAGCGGCCATCGGCGCTGGCATCGGCACCGCCGGCGGAGCAGCAGTCGGCCTCATTTCCGGTAAGGGAATCGTCCGCGGTGCGGCAATCGGAGCCGGCACCGGCGCAACAGTCGGGGCAATCAGTGGCAGTCGCACCATGTCCGCTCACCCATATATGAAGGACATGGCCGTCGGTACTCTGAGTGGAGCCGGCCTTTCCCTGGCCATGAACAAAGGTCACGGCAAGGGCAAACGCGTTGCCGAAGGCGCCGCGCTCGGAGCCGCCGTCGGATTGGGCGCTGGTTTTCTCAAGAACAAATTTCAATAAAATATGAATCGACGCGATCAAGTCTTAGCCTCTCTCGATGAGAAAGAACTAGATCTGGTTGTGATTGGGGGCGGCCTTCTCGGGGCGGGAATCGCACTGGAAGCCGCCTCCGCCGGTCTATCAGTTCTGATCGTTGATAAAGACGACTTTGCCGCCGGCTCGAGTAGTCGCTCGAGCAAGGTGGCCGGTGCCGTTGCCTATTCGCAAAGCGGACAATTTGGCTATGGCCGCCCCGGCAAAGCTCTTAGCGACCCGGAAGCACTGGCCCGCCTGCAGCGGACAGCACCACATATGGTGAGAGATTTCACCTTCCTCATGCCGATCAGTGGCGATCGGTTTTTATTCAGCCTTCAAACCCAGGCTTATCTCGCGCTCTACGATCTGCGCGCCGGGCGTTTGACCAAAGCAAGCGGACACAAACGCCTGAGCCGCAAAGAAACGTTGCGCGCCTCCCAGGCCCTGGCACCGGAGATGGTGACCGGTGGTCTGCGCTTCCATGACTATTTCACCGATGACAGTCGCTTCGTCATCGAACTGATCAAGGCAGCCAGCGCCAGAGGCGCTCTTGCCATTAATTATATGGAAGCCCGCCGCGTCACCGCCGCCGAAGGCAAGGTAACCTCGATCACTTTGCGTGACCGCATTGATGGCCGGGAAACAGTCGTCAAACCCAGAACCGTAGTCAGTGCCTGCGGGGTCTGGACTGAACCGAATAGCGGTCTATCTCAGACGCTGGAATCAATAGAATCCAACCTGGCGACAGGTTCTGAACTCGAGCCGGAGCCACCCCTGCAGCTACTGCGCTCTACTCATATCATTTTGCCGCCATCCGCCCTCGAAACTAATGGTGGTGCCCTGCTTCTGCCGATGCCCAACAATCGCTTCGTCTTTGTCGTGCCCTGGCAACGCGCTCTTTTGGTCGGCACCACGGCCATCGCCCACGACCAGGGCCCGGAAAATCCCCTGCCAACCGTCATTGAAATCGACTACTTGCTGAACGCAGTCAACCAGTACACGCGCTTCGACCGCAAAGTGACAACAGCGGTTATAGCCTGTGCCTGGGCCGGACTGACAATCGCGACCTCAGGCAGCGAGCCGTCCGTTTATCGCGCTGCCAATGCCGTGATCACAGCCTATGGCGGTCACCTGGCCAATTATGACCGGGTGGCCAGAGAAGCGGTCCGCCTCGTTCTATACCAACTAAACGGCAAAAACAGCGACGGCTCTGCTGGAAAATCAGAACGAGGCGAAGCAGCGATAATGCTTGGCGGTTTTGAAAATAAACAGGATTATTTGACGACCACCGCCCAGATTTCGGCCAGGGCCCGCAAACTGGGACTGGATCCGGCCAGCCTCGATCACATCACGACAAATTATGGCAAAGACGCACTGATCATCCTCGATCGCATCGAAGCGAATCCAGCTCTGCACGAACGCATCTGCCCGGATTTTCCACCACTAATGGCCGAGATTTTTTATATAGTAGAAAACGAAATGGCAGTTTCACTGGAAGACGTGTTGTGCCGCCGCATCCGCGTCGGATTTTTGCACCGTGAACAATGCCTGGATGCGGCCCCCCGGGTGGCAAAATTGATGCAAGAATTGTGTGGTTGGGACTCGTTGCGCCTGAAAGGCGAGCTCAGTGCCCTGGCCCGTAATTTAGCCTCGCAACTGGCACCGGTTTTAAAATGAGCAAGCAAGTCCAGATCGTTGTTTTTGGCAAACTACCAGAAGACCTCATGGCTCGCCTGGCTGAAGTCGGCGCCGTCAGCTCCCTCGACAAGAAAGAAGGTCTGGTCGAAGCGGATATCATCGCCGCTGCTTGCGCCGCCGATATTATTCTCACCGAACCCTATGTTCAGATCACCCCGGCAGTTCTGGCAGCCTGCCCCAATTTACGCATGATCGCCCAGCGTGCCGTCGGCTATGACAACATCAATTTAGACGATTGCCTCCATCGGCCGATCCTGGTCACCAACACCCCGGGTGTACTTGACAATGCTACAGCCGATCTCGCTTTTGCCCTGCTGTTGACAGCAGGCAGGCGCATCGTCGAAGCCGACAAATATGTAAGAGACGGTCACTGGCGCGGCTTTGAAAACGACCTGCTGCTCGGCTGCGAACTGGCCGGTCGAACCATAGGCATCGTCGGTATGGGCCGAATAGGCTCGGCCATGGCCAGAAGAGCACGAGGCTTTTCGATGGATATTGTTTATTGCCGCGCCGCCGACGTCAAAGACGACGCCAATGACGAGACGATCGCAGCCAGCGCCGGCGTCGATGAAAAGGACCGAAAATGGAAACAGGAGCTAGGCGCCAGGCGCGTTTCGCTCAAAACCTTGCTCCAACACTCGGACTTTATTTCGCTGCACTGCCCGCATAACAAAGACACCGAAAAATTGATCGGCGCGCCTCAATTTGCCCTGATGAAGAAGAATTGTATCTTCGTCAACACGGCTCGCGGCAAAGTTGTCGACGAAGATGCTCTTTGCCGGGCCCTGGAAAAAGGTCAAATAAGAGGGGCCGGTCTTGATGTCTTTTATAATGAACCGGTTGTCAGCGAGACCTTGCTTAAAGCGAGCAATGTCGTTCTGGCGCCGCACATCGGCTCGGCCTCAGAGGAAACGCGCTACGCCATGGCGGCACTGGCGGTGAACAGCGTGCTCAAAGCCCTGGCCGGAACCCTTCCGGACAATGCACTCAATAAAGACGTCTTCGACCAATGGCGCAAAAATCAACCGGAAATCGATAAGACCAGGCAAGGCGCAGTACAGAGTTAATTTCGGGACAAATATTTTTCAATGAAACCATCGGCTCTCGATTATCTCCTCTGCATCCATTGCAACAAACTTCTGCAATTGCAAGACGGCTTCAAATGCGTCGAAGCACCGCAGTCAAATGCCGAAGCGGAAGAAATCATCAGCGGCAAGCTCAGCTGTCCGGAGTGCCGGCGCACTTACGACATCCGCGGCGGCATCCCACGCCTGGTCGATGTGAGCAAGAGCAGTCACACCGACATCGAAACCGGTCAGAGCTTCGCCACAGCCTGGAAAAGTTTTCCACGCATGGACGAGCGCTATCGCCAGCAATTTTTTGACTGGATCGATCCAGTCGATCCGCAATTTTTCAAAGATAAAATGGTCCTCGAATGCGGCTGCGGTAAAGGTAGACACGCAAAGATCGTCGCCGACTGCGAAGCCAAAATGATCTTTGCAGTAGATATCGGAGACGCCGTCGAAGTCGCTTATCAAAACGTCGGCCATTTGCCCAACGTCAATATAATTCAAGCCGACATAGATAATCTGCCCTTCGGTCCAATCTTCGATCTGGCCTTTTCACTCGGTGTTTTGCATCATATGAATTCGCCCGTGAGCGGCTTTCTTTCGATGAGCAAAAAGCTCAAGAAAGATGGCACCATCTGCGTCTGGGTTTATGGCCGCGAAAACAACCGCTGGCTGATTCGCGTCGTCAATCCGGTGCGCATCGCCATCACCTCCAAACTCAGTCCGCCCCTCCTCAAAGTCCTGGCCGCTCTGGTAGCCCTTCCCGTCTATCTATCCGCTCATCTAATCGCCGCTCCCTGGACTAGACTACAGACGAAATTGCCGGCCTTGCCTTCGCTTTTTTACCAGCGCTATATGACTTATATTTCTCGCTTCGATTTTAACGAGATCCATCACATCGTCTACGACCATCTTTCCGCTCCCGTAGCAAACTACGTCGCTCGCCACTATTTCGAACAGTGGTTTGCCGAAGGTGGCTTGCCAGATCCTGTCATACGGTGGCACAATCAAAATAGCTGGACCGGCATTTCGTCGCACAATCCGCCCATACTGGCCATGATGCATGAGCGCATGGTCGGCCGAGAAACGCCATCCGGCGAACAATTCAAAGCCCAAATTCAACCGAAAGCAGAATCATGACCGAGGCCAAAGCCAAGCTCAAAAATCAGCTCTGGTTTGCTTATATAGTATTCCTCACGCTCTGGGCCATGTGTGTCTACAACTGGCTCTTTCAACAAATCGCCCTGCATCAGTTTTTTGCCGCTCTCGATGCCGAACACCGGCCCTATGTAAGCGACTTCGTCAATGTCTACAATAGCGCCTGCCTGGCCGCCGCCTGCTTAAAAGGCCAGACCGACATCTATTCGCCGGCACTGCAAGCCGCTTTTGCCGCAAAGCTGACAGCGCCGGTGGTGCCTGAACATCCTTTTTATCTGCAATATCCGCCCTTTTTATTTTCGCTGGTCAGCCCACTTGCCCTTTTCGACATGCTCGGTGCCTGGCTGGTCTGGTGCGGTCTGGGTCTACTCGCCCTGCTCGGCTGCTGCATTTATTTGATGCGTGCCGCCGTCGGCGGTGCCGACGCCAAAATCAATCGATTCACCTTCGCTTTTTTGCTGATCGCCACGCTCGCCTCTTATCCAGCCTGGGTGAGCGTCCGCCTCGGACAAACATCGCTCTTGCTGGTACCCGGTCTGGTGGCATTCTGGTTGGCCTGTCGCCGCAAACGTTACTTCCTGGCCGGCCTGGCATCCGGCGTAGCACTGGTCAAATTGCAATACCTGCCGCCCATCTTCATGATTGGCTTTATCCTCGGCACCGGGCACTACTTGCTGGGCTTTTTGACAATCGGCTGCGCCCTCACAGCCCTCAGTTATCTTATCGTCGGCGCGGACAATATCATGCGCTTCCCGCACGCCCTGCTCAGCGGCGAGAGCGGCAAGGACGTCACAGGTGTCGCCGCTGATCAGATGCAAAATCTGCGGGGCAACCTCACTCTCTTTCTCGGAGCGGACAATCCGGTCGTGCCGGTGCTATCGCTTCTGGCGTTTGCCACCACCTTGCTCGCCTTGCTCCTCTTGTGGTGGCAGTATAAAAAAGACACTGCTGCGCCCTTGATCAAAGAGCGCCATTTCCGCGTACTGGCAGCGATCAGCACTCTCTTGATGCTGATTAGTAGTCCGCACTGCCATACACAGGATTATCTCGCCCTGGTCGTGCCCTGTTACTGGCTCTGGTTTGAACTCGACAGATTTTCCAACAACACTGTGAGCAAATCAGACAAAATATTGAAGCAATTGATTTTGCTTTTCCCGATCATCGGCTGGCCACTGTTCATGCTTCTGCCCTTCATACAAGTATTGTTGAAAATCCAACCATTCTTTTTATGGGCTGTGCTCGTGACCGTACTAAGCTTCGCACACTACAACAGGCTACTGAAGCAATCAAACGACGCAGTTAGCTCAGCCGATAAACCAGGCGAGTAAGCTTCGCTTCCGTAGATTTAGCTTCAATAAACTTCGCTTCAAGTGTCGCTTTCAAATTCGGCGTAAGGTTCAGGCTCGCTTTTGAGATCAGCACCGACCTCTATGTTGGGGTCGCCATCAACATCTTCGAAATCTTCATTTTGCACTTTTTGCTTAGCCGTATTGCGCGCCGCGGCACGGTAACGCCCATGCAATTTTGGAATGAATTTTGCTTTGCCGTCTTTCTGGATATTGCCGCCGGCAAGTTTGAAATTCGCTTCCTTTTTACTGGAGGTTGATTTGGCTGCCTGCTGCATTTCCTGGGCTTCAGCCACGATCAGATAGTAACTTTCGTAACGAGAGGGCACGATTATCCCGGGCTCGACATTTTCGGCCTCGCTAGCCTCGCCGTCATCGTCTCCCTCTTCTTCGCCCGGATCGACTTCATCAACAGCTTCGTCTTCATCTTCGCCGTCTTCCTGCTGTTCTCCGTCGTCTTCGTCTTCGTCATGGCCGAGTGTTTTAGCCAGATCGGCCAGCACTGCACAGTCGGCCTCGACAGTATGGAGACAATCGGCAAATTTGCATTGCAAACCGAGCTCGGCAATCTCCGGAAATTGAGCGGCCACTTCCCGCGGTTGGGAGTGGGTAAATTCCATCACATTGAAGCCGGGAGTATCGGCAACCCATGAAAATTGCCTTTCTTGAGCATCTTCTAACGTAAGCGCAGCCGAATTCACCGACCCCGAAGTTTTTGCCGAAACACCGACAAAATTCTCCAGATTGAGCTTATAAAGCTCGCTATAGGTAGTTGTATGGCGGCCGACGCCAAAGGAGTTTTCCATCCGACCGACTTTTATGTCGAGACCCGGGGACAGCTTATTGAGCAAACTGGACTTGCCCACACCGGATGGGCCGCTGAAGACCGAAACCTTGCCATGCAGGACCCTGGCCAGTTCTTCGAGGCCAACACCGGTTACGGCCGAGACAAATATGACGAAGTATCCAAGAGGTTCATAAATACTTCTTAAACGAAGCAGGCCAGAATGGTCTTCTAAATCGCACTTATTCAGGCAAATTATTGGCCTTGTAAACGGCACTGCGAGCTGAAAGTGCACCAGGTAGCGATCCATCCAGAGGGGGCTAAAATCGGGTTGACGCACTGCTTGTACAATGATGACCTGGTCAATGTTGGCCAGCGGTGGTCTGTCGATGAAAGTTTTGCGCTCACGCTGCTGGACTATTACGGCTGTCCGCTCCGGCAAATTGATCTCATCGAGATCGACCCGGTCCCCGGTGAGAATGGCCACCTTTTGTTTCTTCAGCCTTCCACGGGCCTGACAAAAGAGCACCACATCTTCCACACCCTCCTCCGAGTATTGAGGAAGATGCACCAGATATCCTCCGGCATGGCTTCTTAAGACGGTCCCGACGTTATAAGACAATGAAATCCCAGGCAAGAGTGATCCTTACCTAGAATACACCGAGAATATCTCTCGGGACGAACTCCACACAATAACCGCAGGCCCCTTAATGAGCACCTTAACAATGAGTCCCCAGGAAACAACCGACGTAACCTTTGCCGTGAACGAAGATATTTTTAGTGGTAACGAAACAGTGGCGACAGACAAAGAACTCACACACATCCGCAATATCGCCATCATCGCTCACGTCGACCATGGCAAAACGACACTCGTAGATGGTTTCTTGAAACAAACCGGCGTCTTTCGCGATAACCAGGAAGTAGTCGATTGCGTCATGGACAGCAACGATCTCGAGCGCGAGCGCGGCATCACCATTCTCGCTAAGACAACCGCCGTCAAATACAAAGATCACCTGGTCAATATCGTCGACACCCCTGGCCACGCCGACTTCGGCGGAGAAGTCGAGCGCATCCTCGGTATGGTCGACAGCTGCTTGCTCGTCGTCGACTGCGGCGAAGGCCCGATGCCCCAGACCCGTTTCGTTTTGCGTAAAGCCCTCGAGCGCGGTCTGCGTCCGATCGTCGTCATCAATAAAGTAGATCGCCCTAATATCGATCCGCACCTGGCCGTCGATAAAGTATTCGATTTGTTCGTCGAGCTCGGCGCCAGTGCCGAACAACTCGATTTCCCCTACCTTTTTGCCTCCGGCGTCAAAGGCGTGGCCATGCTCGATCCCAAGACCGAAGGCACCGACCTGATGCCTTTGCTCGATTTGATCCTCAGTCACTGTCCCGCCCCCGAAGGCAGCACTGAAGCGCCTTTGCAGATGCAGATCAGCATCCTCGACTACTCTGACTACATTGGCAGAATCGGTGTTGGCCGTGTCTACAACGGCAAGGTCAAAAATGGTGAGCAAGTTTGCCTTATAAAGGAAGACGGGTCGATCGTAAAATCCAAGATCACCAAGCTCTTCACCTTCCATGGCCTGAAAAAGGTGGAAGTAGACGAAGTGCACGCCGGTGAAATCGCCGCCATTGCAGGCTTTACCGGTGCCAACGTCGGCGATACCATCGCCAGCGTCGACTCTCCGATTGCCCGCGACCGCATCAAAGTGGACGAGCCGACCATGAAAATGGCCTTCCTCGTCAACGACAGCCCCTTCGCCGGCCAGGAAGGTAAATTCGTTACCTCCCGCCAACTGCGCAGCCGCCTTTTCCACGAACTGGAAACCAACGTCAGCATGCGCGTCGACGAGACCGACAGCACCGACACATTTATCGTCAGCGGTCGCGGTGAACTCCACCTCGGTATCTTGATCGAAACCATGCGTCGTGAAGGCTATGAGTTTCAAGTTTCGAGACCGGAAGTAATCGTCAAAGTAGTTGACGGTCAAACCATGGAACCCTTCGAAAGAATGTTCATCGACGTGCCCGATGATTACACCGGTGCGGTCATGAACGAACTCGGACCGAGAAAGGCCGAACTGCAGAATATGACTGTCGAAGGCAACCAGGCCCTGCTCGAATTCGTCGTACCGACCCGCGGTTTGATCGGATTTCGTGGAGAATTCCTCCGCCTCACCAAAGGCAATGGCGTCATGAACCACTCCTTCCTCGAGTATCGCCCGTGGTGCGGCGACATCGCCAGACAACGCAACGGCGCTTTGATCGCCTGGGAAGAAGGCAACGTCACCGCTTACGCTCTCGCTCAGGCCGAAGACCGTGGAGTTTACTTCATCAGCCCCGGCGTCAAAGTCTACTCGGGCATGATCGTTGGCGAACATAACCGCTCACAGGATCTCGACATCAACGTCTGCAAAATGAAAAAGCTGACCAATATGCGTGCCTCCTCGAGTGATGCGACAGTGCCACTTCAGGCTCCCAGAGAAATGAATCTGGAAAAATGCCTGGAATACATCGAAGATGATGAACTTCTGGAAGTGACACCGCAGTCGGTGCGCATGCGCAAGCGGCAGATCAACCGTCGCTAGAGAGCACCGTTAAATCGGCCGCTCTGCCAGGGGCAAGAAAATCAAAAAGGAGGTCCTCACGGGCCTCCTTTTGCTATGGACTATTTGAAGTCAACTACTCAGTGGCTGACGCCATTGCTGGCGGTGGCAGACGCTTTGCTATCAGGAGTATGTTCGCCCGTCCTCTGGCTGGGCAGGCCGAGAATCTGGGCCACCTTGTCGAGTTGCTGGGCGAGGGTAATCTGTTGCGGATAGCTTAGAGCTTCACGGCCAATCCGGCCCTGGTCTTTGTTCTGATCTTTTGACAGGTCCTTCGACTGGTCTCGACTCGGGACTTTCATCTGTGCTTTCATCTGCTTGAAGATAGCCAGCTCACGACGAGCCTTAGCGGCCACGGCCGGCTTGATTTTACCGGTAGCCAATCCGCGATTGATGATCCCTTCGAGGCGCAGGGGGCGCGAGTCGATATCGGTCCAGGCAAAGTTGCGTCCGGTGCCAAGCCGGCCGGAAAGATTACTGTTCAAGCGGTCGAGGTCTCTAATCACGGATGATACCTCAGTCAGACTTAAAGAACCGGCCGAGGCGGAGAACGCCTTTTTCTCTTCGATGATGCGCTCAACTTCACGCTGCAAACGTGCCCGCACCTCTCCATCAATTTTTCTGGCTGCGGCGGCGGCATTGACTTTATCGGCGGCCTCTTTGATGCGGCTATCGAGACTAACCGAAAGCGAGCCGCCACTTTTTTTGGAAGCGATTTTATCGTGGATGGCCTCGATCAATTTATCGATTTCGGCCTGCAAGGTGAGGCTCTCCGTGTAGCTGAGACCGTTTCCCGAGAATCTGTAGGAGGCCTCGCCGCGTGAAATGTTGTCCAGCTCCTGAGCAAAAGGTGCGCAGTCGGTGACAGTCAGGGCACCGCTGTCGACCGCCTCGGCAAGAAGAGTGTCGACACGACCACGTCCTTGGTCGACATCGGGTTGCGCAAGCTGCTCGTCGTGCATCTTTGCTTCAATGGCGTGGGCCGTCTTTTCCAGATCGAGAGTCAAGCTCGCCTGCTCACCAAGACTGAAGCCGCCCTGCGAGCGATACTTTGTTTCCATCGCCTCGATACGAATCAATTCCTGCTGCAATTGATCGGCTTCAACCTGGGAGAGCCGACCTTGCATGACGCCATCAATGATGCGCTGCTTCAGTTCGGCTTCACGTTTATCGACGTCCGGCATGGCGGTGATACCATTCTCGGCGACACTTTTCGTCTCGGCCAGTAGCTTGTTTAAATCATTGACCAGAGCGATGCTCCTCGCCGCGTCCAGATTATCAAGGGCAGAGGTATTGACACCACTGCCGGATTTGATGGCGCCGGTTACACTGTGATATTGATCACGCAATGCTTGCACTTCGCGGGCGGTCAATTTTCCCGTAAGCGTGCCGTGCGCGATCTGACCATCGACATCTTGCTCGAGCTGAGCAGCCGAAACTACTGGAAGTGATGCAGCGCTATTATCATGCTGCGTTTTCAAAACAGCGGTCGAGAGTCTTTCGAGAGCAATCGCTTCGCTGATTTTGCTGCGCGTGTCGGTAGCGGACGGGGTCGGAGCAGAAAAATTCAAATTTTTCAACTGAGCAAGCAAATCAGCACCCTGAGCAGCACTTAATTTACCGGTGATCACACCGGCCGCGATGCTTTTATCAATTTCAGCTTTGCGCTGGTTTAGATCCGGCAGATCACTCACCTTACGATCTGAAAGTTTTTTCGATACCTGCTCGGACAGTACGGTTATTTCAGCCGCCAGCTTGAGAGCAGCATTTGTCGTGACGAAACCGCCGGAGTTGCGCTCATTGCTCTTGGCCACAAGGACATTAGCGATTTCGGATTGCAAAGCGTCATTTTCTTCTTCGCTTAAACGTTTCGCCGCAAAAGCGTCGGCAATCTTTTGACGGATTTCCGTCACCATGCCATCGACGCCGACCCAGACACGGTTGCGGTTGTATGTAAGGCGGCTGAATTTGCCCTTCAATTTTTCGACACTGATCAGCAGCGCCTCGATCTGCTCTTGAGTTAGCTGATTGTTATTAGCCGACCGAATCGACGCCTCGTCAGCGGTAATCTTGTCAAGGTCGCCTTTAAAGTCTCGTGCTTCAGCCATCGTGATATCACCGGCAAACAAAGCATTGGCAAAAGATTGATCGAGTGCCGCTTTACGATAAACGATCGTTCGGTCGGTTATTTTGCTATCAACACCATTGTCCATGCGCGCCCGCACTTCGGCGCCAAAGCGCTCCAGCTCGAGGGCCATAGCCAGCTGCTCGTCACTGGTTAGCGGTCGACCAAGTTTGACCAGGCGGGCTTCTTTGGCATCGTAGTTGTAGAGTTGCTGGCGCAAATCGTCAACTTCATCTTCGGTTAAACGCCCGGTGGCCACACCGTTGCGAATCATCTGCCGAAGCTCATCTTTACGCTGGTCGATGGCCGACATATCAGCTTGACGTTGATGCTCACCGGCGGTGAAGCGCTGACTGAAATTGTCGAGATCGAGGGCAATGCGTACCTGATCGTTCGTGGGAAGCTGTCCATCAGCACCACGGGCGGCATCGATGCGACGATTGATTGCATCGAGATCGCTTTTGAACTGATCGTATTCTTGCTGAGTAAGCTTTTTAGCGGCCAGCGAATCATCCAACCTCTGACGCGCTTTCTGACTCTCGGCGGCAACATCTACAGGTCCGCCCTTGCGATCGGTAAGGTCGGCCTCCAACTCTTTGGAAATTTTATCGAGCGCAAATTGCAAATGCATCGTTTGCCAGCCCGACAGCTCACCATTTTTAGCCTTATATCCAGCCTCCTCGTCAGCCACCTTTTGCAATTCATCCTTGAGCGCATGCAACTTGACGTCGGTCAAACGCCCCGACTCCATAGCATCGCGCAAGCGCTCGTGAATATCGCCCTGACGACCGTCGATGTCATAAACGGCCACCACTGCGCTGCTCAGACCGGCCAAATTTTGAAGAGCTAAAACGGGGGAGAAAGCACCCCCCGTCAGAAGGAGAGATGCGGCCAAAAGGCCTGCGCCCTTACCACCTAAAACCTTAACGGACTGCATGATCACTACCTCGGGTTCCGACTTGACGAAAAAAGCAAAGACACATTTTGCGGGCTAAAGGGGACAGCCAGATCTCCGAATACCGCCGCCTGACCTTGACAAGCCACGGCCATCCCTGACGCTTACATATTTTAGATGGTCCGGGTCCAGCTTTGTTCCTTTATAATCTTGATCAGAGCCGCACGTAAAGACTTCGATGAAACAATCCCCGGAAGCCCCTTTAACCTGCAAAAAATGCGGCAAGCCCAGAGCAAGCCGCGAAAACCGCGGTGACCTTGTCGCCCACCTGCTTCAGGATAACTTCTGCTCCTGCGACAAAACGCTTGTGCGCCGTCCCGTGCCGGCCGCAGCGAAGCGCTCGGCAGCCGAGCCAAGCGCCGCTCCAGGCGATAACGACGACTTTTGCCCGCGCTGCGGTTTGAAAGCAAAAAACCAGTCGTTACCCGGCTCACTGACCGGCTATCTGTTCCAGGACGTACGCTGCAAATGCCTATCGGAAGCAGACTTTGCCCCCGGGGCGATGACCGGCAAATTTTGGAACTTGAAAAAGCGAGAGTCCGGTAAGACTTTCAACAAATCAACCTCAAAAGACCACTTAGACCAGCACCTGGACGATACCCAGTCGAAAGCGACGACGATCAACCTGGCCAGCGGCGCCATCATTGGTGGTGCCTATCGAATATTGAATTTGATCGGACGAGGAGGTATGGGTGAGGTCTACCTGGCCGAACACATCACTCTGGGCAAACGGTGTGCGCTCAAATTGATCCCTCCCGATCAAGTGACTGAGCTTGGCTGGCGGCGCTTCCAGCAAGAGGCGCGCGCTATCGCTAAACTGGAGCACATCAATCTGGTAAAGGTTTCGGATCTGGGCATCCACGAAGGTTGCCTTCCATTTTATGCGATGGAGTATATCGAAGGCGAAACCCTCTCGGACATGCTCGCACGTTACGGGCCCATGCCCGTCAAAACGGCTATCGAGATTTTCATGCAGATCTGCGACGGCGTCCACGACGCGCACAAAGCAGGCGTTGTGCACCGCGATCTGAAGCCGGCCAACATCATGGTGTCGCAAGCAGCGAACGGTAAATTAATTGTAAAAGTGCTCGACTTTGGTCTCGCCAAGATCAACCAACAGGACCGCGAAAAACAGAGCCTTACATCAATAGGCGAGATTTTCGGCAGCCCATTTTATATGAGCCCAGAACAATGCGCCGGCGAAAAAGTGGACAATCGCTCCGACATTTATTCGCTCGGTTGCACCCTCTTCGAATGTTTGACCGGTCGTCCTCCATTCAATGACATATTAGCCGCAGCAATTGTCCTCAATCATCAGGAATCAGCTCCGCCTACTCTCGCCAGTATTCTTGGTTCTAAGACCGTACCAGACTCGATGGACGTAGTCATGGCAAAGTTGCTGCGCAAAAATCCGGTCGAGCGCTATCAAACGCTGACCGAACTTCGCGGCGATCTCGAGCGTGTGGCGCGGGGAGAAACAGTCCAGCCCTTTTATATGAGCCGCACCAGGAGCAGTACCGCAGAGTCCAACGAAACCGACACTGTCAACGGAACGACCGCTAGCGCCCGACGATCCGCCAAAGAAAAGCTTTTTGCTGCTGGGCTCGGTGTCGTTCTGGCAGCCGGACTCGGTTTTGCCTATACAATGATAAAACCTTTGCCTAAACTCAAGAAAACGGTTCTAGCTGCAGTCGCTGATTCGGATCTCAAAAGCGGCCGCATGACAGATCAGGTAATCGAGAGTGAAATCCAGAATAGTTTTGGAGTGGCGAACCGACTGCCGCTGGAAAAAATCCGCAGCACGGCAAAAGCGCGAACTCAGGGAATGCGCGGCAATATAGAAGATAGCGGGGGCAGCCTCTTTAGAGAAATCGGCAAAGAAATACAGGGCGCTGAGCCTGACAGCAGCGCCCCCGGACCTAAGTCCTATGCGGAAAGCGAACCATATTCACGAGTGAGCCGTATCGGTCAAACCAATTATCTTATTTTTAACTTTCCAACCGATACCAAATTAGGTGGCATTGGAGTTTATCCTGACAAGGACATGGTGCCGGCAATCGGCTCGATCAAAATACTGGCCGAGCAAAAAATCAAATTTGCCCCCGGTCCGATGCTGACCACCTATCCTCGCTATTTCAAGCGCTTCAGAGCAGGCGAAATATCAGAAATCATCTTGGATCGACCGGCCGAAATCAATAAGATGTTTCAAGCTCTGACCCAACTTCCCAATTACAAAAGTTTGACTGATTTCAAAATCAATCAACCAGAACGACTGACTGTCGATAGCGAAAGAATTCTTTCAACGCTTACGAATCTGCGAAAATTTTCATGCAATCAGGAGTGTATCTCGCCGTTAGTATTAGTCAACATGCCGTTTTTGAAGAACCTTAACAACTTGGCTTTAAAAGACTACGCTGATACTGATTCGATCTTCGAGAAACTGAGCAGTTCGACCAACCTGCGCGAATTGAAAGCGACGCGATGCGGGATAAGCAAAGCCGGCCTCTCTTCACTGGCGAAAATACCGTCGTTGATCAAACTGGAGCTTGAAGAGAATCTGGACCAGACCGATCAAATCCGTGCCCTGGCTGAGGCACCCGCACTTTACGAACTCTACGCAAGTAAAAAGCTGCCTCTAAATGCCGAAACATTGAAGCTGCTCCAGACTTTCAAACACCTTAAAAAACTACATCTCGGTGGACCCAAAGATGTTTTCGATCCGCTCACACGAAACCGCGTCAAAGCAGCCCTGACTGGTGTGCGGATTTTTATGGGAGATGGCCTCAACCAGAATCTGCTTCAGAATAACGAACCGGAAACAGATCTGCGCTAATGATGTCATGTCGGAGTCGGAGTCGGAGTCGGAGTCGGAGTCGGAGTCGGAGTCGGATTGCGACATAGCCCCGAACCAAGCTTCGCTATTTCTTATCGCTAGCGCTTTCCTTCTCCAGATGTTTGTAGTCTTCCTTGATATCCTTGAGAAGCTCTTTGCGCTGCTTATCAAAACGCTTCAACTCTTCGTTGAGCGTTCCCGCAGCCATGCCGATTGTCATATTGTCATATTTGGGCCCCTGGCAAGAAGCAATCATCTTCTCGCACATATCCGGCAGGCGCGAACCAATTTTTTTGTATTCCTCATAATCAGTCGTGGTATCGCTGGAGACACCAGGCGGCAAGACAAACGACTCCAGCTCTTGCTTGAGAATCGGCGCCAGATAAGCAACATGCATCGAAAAATAATCGATCCACTTCTTGCGCACCGGCAAATATCCGCCGGTAGGAAGATAGCCGCCGATACCGACCGGATTGATTACAACGCTGCCGACGACGTTTGGTCCGCCCGCATAGAGCATGTCCGGACGCTGTGCTTCGTAAAATGCATCCTCGGCTGATTGCCGAACGTGTTTAACAGTTTGTTCGAGCTCGGTAAGCGTGGCCTCGGCATTGGCCACGGTAGTAGCCACGCCACCTTGCAGCGTAGCACCGGCGGCCGCAGCATTACTGCCACTGACGCTGCTACTGCCATCGTCAGCGATGGCAACCGAAGCAAGCAGCGGTGAAAGTGAAAATACCGGCGCCCAGGCCACTAGAGAAAGGCACAGAGCAAAATGGTTGGACTTAGAATTCAAACTACGAAACATTAACTGGACACCTCACTATTTGGCAAAATTTGCAATAACTCACCCCAGAGAAATCCCTGGCCATAATGCACGCCCATATCTTTTAAAAGCGGCAGGTCCTTACGGTCCTCAATGCCTTCAGCGACAATCTCCGCTCCCAGTGACTTGGCCACATTTGTCAAACGTCGCAATAATCTGGCCTTAGCCGGCTCGGTAGACAGTCCGGAAACGTATTTGCGATCGACTTTAACCAGATCCGGCTCGAGCAAAATCAAGGTCTCTAGTGAACTGCGTCCAAATCCGACATCATCGATCGCCACAAGAATGCCGGCCTGGCGCAAAGCATTCACCTGGTCTCGCAAGAAGGCCGGCTCGGAAATAAATTGCTGTTCGCTAATTTCGATGCAAAAAGTCGTCCTGGAACGATCTTCAGGAAAGAGCTTGATCAGATTGGCAATTGGCGTCTCAAGCAAAGTGGAGGGAAACAAATTGACGTGGAAACGCATTGGACCGGCCATCGTGGGAATGTCAGCCAGACTGAGCTTCAGACATTGCAAATCGACGGTCGTGAGGATGTCGTTTTCTATGCAAAGGCGGAAGAAATCTCCGGGACTTTCAAAAGCACCATCGGGACCACGGGTCAAGGCCTCGTAACCGGTGATTTCCTCACTGGACAGATCTATGATCGGTTGATACACAGTCCGAAATGAAGTGACGTCGGTCAGCTGCTCGACGATGCTGCGCGGCGTCAGCGCCTCGTATTCACCTGATGCCGATGGCGCCTCACGGGCCAATGTCACCTTATTTTTGCCGGAAGTTTTGCTCTTTTTGAGAGCGTTGCGAGTCAGGGCAATGACCTCGACGACAGAAGAGATCTTGGCCGGCAAATTGGCCACACCGATACTGGCGGTAATGCTCAAAGGATCTTGCGGCCCGCGCATCGGATGATCGGCGATAGCCAGACGGATGCGCTCTGCTACACGCATGCCATAAGCAAGCTGGGTTTCGGGCAGAAGCACGATAAATTCATCGGAGCCGACGCGGGCGACATGGTCGGAGGGCCTGAGCGTACCCTTGATGCGTCTCGCCACTTCCTTAAGGATGATGTCTCCAGTCACATGGCCGCAGGCATCGTTCACTTTTTTGAAGTTATCGCAGTTGACGATCATAGCAATCAGATGGCCGCCCGAGCGATGAGCGCGATTATCCTCGGCCAGAAGCATCTGCTCCAGTCCGCGCAAGTTGAGCACCTCGGTTAAATAATCGACATTGGCCAGACGTTCCAGCTGCTCTTTGGCCAGCTCCAATTCGCGACGCAAGGCACTTTCGCTGGCGGAAGCGAGACCGTCGCTGCTGACGGAGGAAGAAGAAGATGATGCAGATGCCGATGCCAGAGCCGCTGCGGCCAAGCCACTGTAGGTGCTTCGAGCCACTTTACTGGGGCCGGATGATGCTCCGGAGTTTCTCAGCCGCTCTTTTTCTTTTTCTCTTTCTCCTTCTTTTTCTCGTTCGCGCTCCCCTTCTTCGAGATAGCTGTCACCAACGCCACCGCCTGCAGTGCCACCTGTATAGAGAAACAGGGCGTAGATACCGGAACAGGCCGACAGCAGTAAAACAATCATAGGCAAAGCGTTGCCGCGTGCTTTACTGTCGCCGCTGATATAGGCGCGCACCGTGCTCGCCTCTTCCTGCTCCATAGCCAGCAAGTTGCGCGAAAGCAGCGAAGCGTCACGCAACTCCCGCGTCGTTAGAAGCAATTCTTTGCTCGAGTTTTGGCCTTTTTCCTGAAGCAGGCGAGCGTCCATGACGAGCTGGTCGAGGGTCAAACCGAGTTGATTGGCCATCGCCCGGAATCGTTCACTATTGCCGTACTGGCCGCCATCTATGGCCTTTAGAGTAAAAAGATGCTGCTTGGCAGAATCGACGGATTCATTGAAAGTGGCAAATTGCAACTTTTCACCGGTCATAAGATAGCGCTGCGAGGTGAGCAGCACATCCTTGAGCGATTCACGCAGCCCTTGAAGTTCGTTTATGGCGGTGAGATGACTCTCGAGATAACGGTCGCTGCGCGCCTGGCCGAAGCCCATCAGCGTGGCCAGGGAAGTCAAAGCCATCAAGCCGAAGGCGATGGCCAGAAATTGGACCGACTTGCGGAGGTTAACGGAACTCATGGACAATCAAATAACCGCTAGCTATTTTGCATACCTTATTTACAGTACACGGCCGAGAGAAAGTTTAAACTCGCAAAGGAGGAAAGTGAAATTATCAGACCCAGGCCAGACACTTTTCACAGCCAGCTCTCGCCCAGAACCGAGCGATAGGGGCCCTCGTTCCAAACCTGACCTCGATGTGCTTCTTGAGAGCGCTTGAGCCTGGCATAGTCTTCAGGTGTCAATTGGCAGCGAAAAACGCTCACCGATTTGAGGAGTTTCATCGCGCAAATATCCTCGATAGCCTCACGGCATAGAGGTCTGAAAGAAACATCCAGCAAACGCAGCCTTTTAAATGGTGCGAGAACATGATCAGGATACATATTCATAAAATCCTGTGACAGATAAAGTTCTTCCATCTGGGCGGCGATCGGTCGCAGGCGCCGTAAAAATTCGACCGAAACCCCGGTATTTCGCGAGATATCGAGCGAACGCAGCTCGGTATCTGCGGCCAGGGCCTCTGCGCATGAATCGTCGATGCGGCAACCGTCAAAGCTTAACAACTTTATCGGACTTCCTGCACTGAGCAGATTTTTCACACCGGTGGATGTAATCTGCAGATTGTCGTCCAGCACAAATGAATCCAGATTTGGATATTTGCCCAGCTCCTTCAGTCCGCGATCGTCAATCTTGGTGCCGGTCAGATCAACAGCTTTCAGGCTGGGAAATTTTGCAATTGTACTGATACTAAAATTGGATATATTGGGACAATATTGCAAGACGAGAATTTCAATAGGCAAAACAGAAAAGCATTTCAGCTCAGAGTCTCTGATCGGCGACTTGGAAAATCGCAGCATCTTCAAATTTTTGAAAGCTTTCAAGTATTCAAGGCACCTGGGCGTCATGCCGGCCGTATCTATAATGTCGACGTGCATGGTATTTGGATCTTTCAAGAGCATCTCGTGAATGCGCTCGTCACAGCTAACATAGCTGCTTTTTGATTTTGTCTCTTCACCGACAACTGCGACCTCGACTGGATGGGCCGATTGAGAAATAACGGAACCCTGCCTGGATTTAAGGAAATTGAAAGCAACACTGACAGCGAGCAGGACAAAAATGGCGCTCAGAGAAATTATCAACATGCGTCCTCTGCCGGCACCGACGCCACCCTTGTTTTTGGTCGGAGCCGATCTGGCATAGCGAGCCGTGCTGGTCGAAGTGCGCTCGCCCCTCGTCAGTACACCGGTGCCTGACGTACTCGTCAGAGCAGCTCCGTCAGCAAGATCCTCTTCGGGCAGAAGGTGATCGCCAATCGTCGCCTGATTGACCGGCACCATATCCGCTATCGCGCGCGGCATGGCCGGAATCACACCAGTCTTATATAGCTGGCCAGGGGCAACGGTTTGACTGCCCAGGCGGGGCATAAGTTTGTTACGGACAGCCAAATCTATGATCGCATCCTTCAACTGATCGACGCTGGCGAAACGATCCTCCGGACTTTTTTCAAGCAAAGACATGACGATAGGATCGAGACCGCTGGGAAAATCGAGATCCGGAGCTGCTTCCGCTAGAGGCACAGGAGCTTCGCTACAATGCTTTTCCATCGTATCCAGCTTATTTTGACCAATGAAGGGAGGAGCACCGGTCAGGCAGGCGTACATCATGCAGCCAAGCGAATAGAGGTCACTGCGGGCGGTGACTTTCTTACTCATGATTTGCTCCGGACTCATATAGAGTGGAGTACCGAGAGCCTCACCGGTTTTAGTCAAGTCCTGCAGCGTATTTTCCTGCAGATCGTGCATCTTGGCTATGCCAAAATCAAGCAACTTTATGTGCACCTGACCGTCCGCATCCGAGACTAGCATAATGTTGCTTGGTTTCAAATCACGATGAACGATGCCCTTGCTGTGGGCCTCGGAGAGAGCATCGCAAATTTCCAGGAAAACCGGCAGCAGCTCGCCAAAAGTAAGGGTTTGCCGCTCGCGCAGCATGTCGGAAAAAGTGCAACCCTCGACATGTTCCATGACCATGTAGGGGCGGTCTTTTTCATCAACGCCAAAATCACTGATCGCGACAATACCGGGATGATTAAGTGCACTGGCCGCTTTTGCCTCCTGGTGGAAGCGCATGCGAGCTTTCACCGAGGCCAGGTTATTTTTGAGCATTTTGATCGCGACAGTACGACCGAGAAAGATTTGCTTGCCCTGATAAATCACACCCATGCCACCAGAGCCGATGATCGACGTAAGCTCGTAACGACCGACATAAATCGTCCCGAGCATATCATCGGGTGGCGGCCCGGCCAGCACACGACTGGGCCTGACCGGAGCAGGCTCCTCGGCTGTCACCGGCGATGATTCGGCCGCAGTGGCACGCAGAGAAGGATCGATTTTCTCTTCGCTAGTATCGTTTGCGAGGGGTTCACCAGCCAATGTTGCTATCCACTCCGAAATTGCTGAATCTGCGCCCAGACCATTATATTACCTGGCCACCAGGCTCAATCATCAAATCTGCAAACCATCAATCCATCAATCCTGCAAATCTGCAAATCTGCAAATCTGCAAACCGGCAAACCTGCAAATCTGCAAACCGGCAAGCGAAAAGCCCGAGACCATCTAGTGAAGATCCCGGGCTTTTCAGTTTTTGCTTCAGGCTTTTTCTTTTTCCGTGCTGACAGTCTTGACTGTGCACCAATCTGCTTGCAACCGCTGGACGGTAGCCTCTATTGCAGACTAGTAGATGTAAAGCATCTCACGGAATTTGGGCAAGGGCCAGAGAGAATCATCGACAATCGTTTCGAGATCGTCGGCGATAGCGCGTACATGATTCATGGCCGGGATGATCTTGCTCTGATACAACTTAGCCTTGGAGAGATGATCCGACTCTTCGGTATCTTCGCCGGCTGCTTCGCGGCTAAGTGTTTCCAGCTTTTCGATGGCGATTTGCAGGTTGCCGGCTTTCTCAGCCAACTCGACTACGAGCTTCTCGGGTTCCGGCAGCGACAGGCCGGTAACAGCCGCCTTGGTAGTGGCGATTGTCTGGGCGATGCGATGCAGATATTCGAGAGCGGTAGGCAAAATCATTGTCTTGGCCATGTTTGCCGTAATCAAAGATTCGATGTTGACGGTCTTGATGTAATTTTCCAGGTTGATGTTGTAGCGGCTGACGAGCTCGTCTTCCTGCAATACACCATACTTCTGGAAAAGATCTTTGACTTCTTTGTCGATCATCACCGGCAGAGCTTCGACGGTGTGACGGAGATTGGGCAGGCCACGCTTGGCTGCTTCATCGTGCCATTCCTGCGAATAGTTATCACCGTTGAAGAGAATGCGCGAATTTTCGCTCAATACTTTGCGGGTGACTTTTTCAGCGGCAGCGTCGATGTCGTGATCAACCTTCAACTCTTTTTCGATTTCGGTCGCAATATAGTCGAGAGATTCGGCCACCATCGTGTTCAAAACGGTGTTGGGCCAGGCAATCGACTGACTGGAGCCGACGGCACGAAACTCAAACTTGTTGCCGGTAAAAGCAAAAGGCGAGGTGCGGTTGCGGTCGGAATCATCGCGCGGCAGATCGGGCAAGGTGCTTACGCCAAACTGCAATTTGACACCGGAGCCGCCGGGGATTTCTTTTTTACCGGAAATCAGAGCATTGACGACCTGGGTGAGTTTGTCGCCGAGGTAGACGCTCATGATCGCGGGCGGAGCTTCATTGGCACCGAGACGGTGATCGTTACCGGCCGAGGCAATTGAAGCACGCAGCAAGTGACCATATTTGTTGACGGCGCGAATCACCGCCGACAGTACCACGAGAAATTGTACGTTATCCTGCGGTGTGTTGCCGGGCTCGAGCAAGTTATTGCCCTGATCGTCGGCCATGGACCAGTTGTTGTGCTTACCGCTACCATTGACGCCGCTGAAGGGCTT